>NZ_QLVG01000001.1 GCF_003382685.1 Halorussus litoreus
TGGCCGCCCGCACCGCTGGCAGTGTGTTGGCCGGCCCGCTGGCCGGCCTGCTGGACCAGCAGTCGCCGATCCCAGAGCAGGAGCGCGGCCCCGGCCCAGCAGACGGGGTAGACGAGCGCGTTCTCCTTGGTCGTCACCGCGAGTGCGAGGGCGGCCGTCCCGGCGTAGAGGAAGACGGATCGACGGTCGTCGTACGCCCGGACGAAGAACCCGACCGCCGCGAGCATCAGACCCGCGAGCAGCACGTCGTTGCGGTAGAACCGCGAGTAATAGAGTAAGAGCGGGTTCGCCGCGAGCAGCGCGGCCATCGCGACCGTCTCGGAGTCCCGGAGCCGACCGCGGAACAGCAGCGCGACGAGCGGGAGCAGGCCGCCAGCGAGCGCGACCAGCGACCGCATCGCGAGGTCAGACGTGCCGAAGAGGTCGAACAGGTGGCTGGCCGTCAGCGCGAGGAACGGGCCGTGGACCGCGGGCCGGTACCAGTAGACGCCCGACTCGGCGTAGCGGTACGCCCAGTAGGCGACCCGTGCCTCGTCCTGATGGGCGACCCGCGCGCCGAGGCCGTAGAACCGCGCCGCGAGCGCGAGCAGGGCGATGGCGGCCACGGCGACCCGGACTCGCGTCGCGCCGTCGGCCAGCGCCTCTCGGAGTTTCGCTGCCGGGTCGCCGGACGCGGAGAGGAACCTGTTCGGCATGCGTCAGCAGATGGTGTAGATAATCTGAAGGCTGCCGTCCTCCCGAACCGTGACGTAGGCGTTGCCGTAGCACTCGTTGGTGTGGAGCGGCGCGCAGTCCCGGCGCTCGGAGTCGGTGGTGGTCTCTTCCGAGTCGGTGGTGGTCTCTTCCGAGTCGGTAATCGTCTCTTTCGAGTCGGTGGTGGTCGTCCGAGAGCCGACGGTCGAGGTATCCGACTCGACAAGTTCCGCGCAGACCGTGAACGCCTCGACGCCGTCGGGGCTGGCCTTCTTCAGATTCCAGACCGAGATATCGACGCCCGCGTCGACGGTTTCGGTCGACTCGAACACCGTCTCGCCGGTCGCGTCGCGCTCGACTCGGATTCGGACCGCCTCCGCCGCGTCGGACTCGTTCTCCAGCGTGATTTCGTGGTCCGGGTTCGGCTGGTTCGAGGCGTGCTCGATCCAGTCGCCGGTCGTCGTCTCGCCGCCCGAATCCGTGGTCTCGCGCTCGCGGGACTCGGTGCGGGGGGTCTTGCCCGGGGCGGTCGTGGTCGTCCCGCCACCGCCCGGTCCGTCGCCGGAGTCGGTCAGACAGCCCGCGGTGAGGGCGACGCCCGTCGCGGCGAGCAGCGAGCGTCGCGTTACGTCGGTCATACCTCGGGGGTCGAGAGCCGACGGGATAAGCTTTCCAGAGAGTGAAAGAAGCGTTTGAGCCATCGAGTATCCGTCCGGGCGGTCGAATCACCGAGGACGATCCGTGGAATCGGGCGGAGCGACGGATCGGAAAAGCGACAGATATGGTGGGGTAGGACGGTCGCTACCCCGAAGTTCGGCGCAGTGTGTTGGGTGCCATACCAGCGCAGGTTGCTGGTTGTCGGTGGTGCAGTTCGGGTCGATGCAATTAGCCTCCTCCGGGAGGCCATCGAACACTGGGCGAGCAGTGATTGTGAATATTTCCCACACGGCAAATTTCGATACTTTCCGAAGATAATGATTCAGCTCTGAATTATATTCTGCGAAGCTCGGTAGAGTCTGTACGGGACTCAACTGAGGGTCAACCGGTGATCACGAACAGTAGCAGGTTGTGGGCGCCCGGGCCGAGCCCGACCGCCGCTACCGCACCGAGCAGGAGGTAGCCCTCGGTGGGCTCGTCGCGAACGAGGTCCGCGAACAGCACGACCACGACCTGCGCGATGACGAGCTTCACGAGCACGAACAGCCAGCCCACGCCGATGACCTCCGCGGTGGGGAGCGACGCCGCGAGGTCCATCACCGCCCGCGAGATGGGCGTGCGCTCGCCGAAGCCGAGCACGTCGACGCCGACCGCGGTCGAGACCGCGTCGAGCGCGTGGCCGAAGAGGGCGAGCGCGCCCGCACCGCCGGTCGCCGCGGCGACCGCGGGGGAGGTCAGTCGCGTTCCGAGCCAGAGCGCGGCCGCGAGCGCGACCGCGACGAGCAGGCCGACGGCGGGCCACAGCAGGCGGAGGCCACCCTCCCCGGCACCCCACGCGAGCGCGTAGGCGACCACGGCGAGCGCGAGCACCGTCCCGACCGCGACCAGCGGGCGCTCGGCGTCGACCTCCGCCCGGAGCGCCGCGAGCCAGACGATTCCGGCGACGACGAACGTGGTCAGGTACACCGCGGGTGTGCCGAGCAGCGGCGCGACCGACTCGGGGGCGACGCCGACGACGAACAGCACGTGGAGGCTCGACCCGACGACCACCCACGGCGCGAGCGCGAGGACGGTCCGGTCGGAGACGTAGGGGCTGGCCCGGTAGAGCGCGCCGACGACCGCCGCGACCGCGACGAGCAGGCCGACGAGGTAGGGGACCGGCGGGAGCGCGAACCCCTCTGGAAGCACCATGGCCGAATTCGCGGAGCGCTCGCCCGAAAGGTTTGCGATACGCGAAACGTGTGAATACTCACTGTTGGCGGCTCCCGGTGACTCTTCCATCCGAAGCGCGCTCGTGGATCATCTGACCCGGCGCGCCCGTGACCTTTCCAGCCCGGCGCGCCCGTGACCTTTCCAGCCCGGCGCACCCGTGACCCATCCGACCCGGCGCGTGCTGGCGCGACCTCGTGTCGCGCCCAAGCGCGCGAGGGACGAGCATGGCGAGGCCCAGTGCGCCTCGCGTGCCGTGCGGGCGACTCGTGGGTCGCCCGCAGCCATCGCAGGCCGGAGGCCGAGAAGCGCAGGAGGCTGGGGAGGGTCGAGGCTGCGGTGCGGTCGTGGTGCGGTTGTTGTGCGGTCGCGGTCACGCCTAGGCTCAAGCAGTAGCTAGCTCGATGCACCCGCAGAAATTCTCAGATGTAAAAAACAAAACGACTCGAAAGCCCTCGGCGCGCTCTCAGATACCACGACAGCAAACGGAGTTTCGAAAGCCCTCGGCGCGCTCGCGGTCGCTCAGCGGGATATTCTCGCTCGCTACGCTCGCTCGAATAGTGCCCGCTGAGGCGACCAAGCGATGCGCGAGCGCGCCTCGCCCTTTCAGTCCGCCAGGAGATCCGCTGTTCGACTGGCCGAAACCGGAGGTCGATTGGTCCGTCTCGAAGGACCGGAGACTCCCAAAATCGAGACCCCACGGATTCAGCCCGCGCCACAGAAAGCACTTACAACCCCGTACGAAAGTCGGGTGTATGCGACGCCGCCAGCTCCTCGCCCTCTCCGGGTCCCTCCTCGCCGGTAGCGCCGGATGCCTCTCCGCGTCCGCGCCCGAGGCGACCGATCCCGAATCGACCGATACGACCAGCACGGAATCGCACAGGACCACGGAAAGGTCGACCACCGCCGAGACGACCAGCACCGAGACGACTTCGACCGTCGAGTACGCCGACCTCGCCGTGGAACTCGACGCGCTCCAGCCGGGGCTGGTGACGATGAACACGCCGGACTCCATCGGGGTCTCGGGACGCGACCAGCGCTACCTGCTGGTCGACGTCTCGACCGGGGAAGGCGGAGAAGCGCCGGCCCGCGACGAGTTCGCGTTCGAGTTCGACGGAGCAACCCACCGACCCGAGCCGATGGACGAACCGTGGCGCGTCTGGCGGTTCTACGACGACGAGGACGCGCTGTACGACCGCGGCTCCGGCGGGCTGCTCGTGTTCGAGTTCCCGGAGGCCGAGAAGGGCGACTTCGATTCGGTCCCAGAGTTCCCCCTGACGTGGCCCGGCGGGGAGTGGCAGCCCGACGAGACGCTCCGGCGGCGACTCTCTGCGCCGGAGCCGCCGCTATCGGTGTCGCTCGACGTGCCAGAGACGCTCGCGACCCACGAGTCGCCCACCGTCTCAGTGACCGTCGAGAACGAGGGCGACCTCCCCGGTCGGTTCGTCGCGGGGCTGAACCGCATCGGCCCGCGGGTCGCCTACGCGCCGGTCGCGCGCGTCTCGATGCTCGTGCCCGCCGGAGAGTCCGAGACGTGGGAGTTCACCGACGACTCGCTGATGGCGGGCGACTACTCCGACGAGCGAATCGGCGACGACGAGAGCGACATGACCTACCACCTCGACTGGGCCGACGGTGACGTTCGGAAGGGCATCCGGTACGTCGAGGTCTGAGAACTTACGGCCCGGCCCTAGGTAGTGTCAGATAGAGCGGTGGATCTGGCAAGATATCCTCGAAAGCCCTCGGTCGTTCGGCTCCCGCGGCTCGCTGCGCGCTTCGCTCCCTTCGGTCGCTGCAGTGCTTGAGTCGCCGGGGTTCGCCGAACAACCTCGCCCTTTCAGTCCACCAGGATGGTCGGCTGATTCACCGAGCGAAGCTGGGAACTAGTCACGCATATCTGAACACCACCCGATTCCGCACCCCGACACTTACGGCCCGGCCTCGCGCACCGCCACCGCGTACCGTTCCGCGTCGCTCGGCACGTCCACGTCGAGTTCGATCTGGCCCTGCTCGCCGGCCGGGAGCTCGAACGTCGGGCCGCGGACCGACTCGACCTCGTCGCCGTCGCGGTCGTAGAACCCCACGACCGGGACGATCTCGCTGTCCTCGCCGGCGTTCGCGACGGTGGCGGTGATGGTGGCCTCGCCGACCGGGAGGAGACCTTCGTCGTCAGTCGTCTCTGCGTGGCGGACGCCCGAGTCCACGACCGCGAAGTCCTCGCCGGACTGCTCGACCGACTCCCGGTAGATGTGGATGCGGTTGCGCGCCGACCCGATGGCCCGGGCGGCGTCCTCGTCGTCGCGCTCGATCAGTTGCTGTTCGACCCGGAGGAGCTGGTTGTCGATCTCGTCGACGACGCCCTCCGGGTCCGCGCCGGAGTCGCGCTCCTGGAAGTCGTCGAAGCGGTCCAGCACCGTCTCTATCTCCGCGGCGAGGTCGTCGTCCTCGTCGGTCGCCTCCAGCGCGCGGTACAGGTCGTCCCGAACGTCGAGAATCGGCGGAATGGAAGCCACGGGTATCCCTCGCGTGGAGTACCGCGCGCTGTCGGAAGTGCTCTCGGGCCGTCCGCTGTGGACACCCCTGACTCCTGAAAGCGACTGCTGTCGTCGCGAACGGCTGCGAAAAACGAGTGGGTCTAACGCGGTTCGGCTTCGGCGGTCCGGGTCCGGCGCTCGGTCGAGCGGGCCTGATACGCGTTGTACCCCGCGAGCACTGCGACGACCGCCCCGGAGATCACGTCGCTCCAGAACGCGCCGTCGGTGAACACCTCGAAGATGAACGGCGCGACGACCATCCAGAGCCCGAGCAGGGCGACCAGCGACGCCGCCCCGGTGTTGATTTCCTCGTAGTCGTCGGTCCGCAGGGCGTTGTACCCTGCGATGATGCCGATGGCCGACCCGACGATGACGTCGTTCCAGAAGTTCGCCGCGGGCGGCGAGTAGAGGAACGCGGAGATGAGTATCCACGCTCCGACGAGCGCGACCGCCGCCGAGATGTACCCCCCGATGGTGCCGTCGCTGTCGCGGTCGCTCCGCGTCGTCGTTGTCGTATTTTCGCTCATTGGTTTTCCCCCATCTAGAGTTCGTGTTCACGGGCATAAGTCGACTGGCTACCACCGGTAGCGATCACTGCTACCATCTGCTCGTCACCAAACGCAGGTCTTCTTGCGTTTGTACTCGCGTGGAGGAGCCGGGCTCAATCGGTCCCGAACGAACATAGAACCATATCCGCTGGAACTTTATACAATAGATTAAAAGATTTAAATATGGGTAACAAACCGAGTGAGCAAAAATTCCATAGTCTCCTCTACTCGGCGCTTTACAGATATGTTGAGAATACCGATACAAAGTTTTCTGACGTTACTATCGAGAAGGATGTCAAGGGCCGACGGGCGGACATCCATCTCGCAAGTAATCTCACTGGCAGTCTCGTCATCGAGGTCAAGCGAGATGACATTTCCCCGTACGACAAGGACGTGATAAAGCAGGCTCGTGACTACACACGAGACATCGGTGCTGACTTCTTCGCTACCTGCAACAGTAACGACTTTTACCTCTTCAACTACAGCGGTGAGATCGAACTACAGAACGTCCCATACAACTACGCAAATCTTCGACCAATCTCCCTTTCGGACCCGGAACTCGACGGGTTTGTTCCGCAACTCCTTGCTAGCATCGACCATCTCTACCAACGCGGCAAACTCCCCGAACAGGAAAAGAAAGAACAAGTTGTCGGGCTACTCCGAACGTTCCACTCGACGATCTGGCCGGCGTACAAAGAACTTGCACAGCAGAAATACGGAAGCAATGAGAAATTCATCAACCTTCTCGACGATTGGGTTCGAGAAAACGATTTCACCGACCTCACGACTGACGAACAGTTAGATACCGCAGCGAAGCAGTACGCCTACTTATTGACGAATAAAATCCTGTTCTACGAAGTCGTCCGGGAACAAACACCCTCCCCAATCGAGCCAAGCGACGGGGATAAACTCCAATCGCTCGTCGGTGTCTCCAGTCTCGATTTCCTCGACGAGCATATCCGTCGACGATTCGAAGAAATCATCGAGAAAATCGACTACGAACCTATCTTCCGGAACAGTGACTTGTTCGAGCAGTTCCCTCACAACAAGAAAACCTTGCAAAACATTCAGTCGCTCGCAGAAAACATCGAACAACGCAAAATATCCGGAATCGACGAAGACCTACTAGGTGACGTATTCGAAGAACTCATTCCGGAAAGCGAACGGAAGAAACTCGGCCAATATTACACTCCACCGACGATAGCTGATGCCGTCTCGAAATGGGTGCTCGACGCGCCAGCAGAAAACGGACTTCCTGAAATCCTCGATCCTGCATCCGGTAGTGGGACATTCCCCGTCGAAGTCTACACCGAACTGAAGCACGAGTATCCAACTGCCTCACATCAAGATATTCTCGACGCCATCACCACTATCGACATCAACAAATTCCCGCTACATCTTACCGCACTCAATCTAGCGAGTCAAAACATCGAAGAGGAGATCGATACACTGCACGCCTATCATGCTTCGTTCTTCGATATCGAACCGGACTCGACGATGCTGTTATCCGCACGGCTCGATAACCGCGACGCGGGGGAGGTCGGATATTTCGACGGTGTCGTCGGGAACCCTCCGTACATCCGGAACCGCGACATCCCAGATAAAGACGCCTTCAGAGCACACCTCTCACGATTGGGACCGGAAAACCAGTCACCGTACCTCGACGGGTCGAAGAAACTCAGTAAGAAAAGCGATGCGTACGTGTACTTCGTTACGCACGCTACACAGTTCCTCAGAGATGGGGGTCGGCTCGGGTTCGTCATCCCACCGAAGTGGATGAGTGTCCGGTACGGAATGGATTTCCAACAGTTCCTGTTCGATCACTACCGTATCCACGCAGTCGTCGAGTTCGCAGAACGAGCCTTCGAAGATGCGTTTGTCGATACATGCCTCCTCCTCATCGAACGGTGTGAAGACGAGGACGTGCGGCGAGAGACGACCACGCAGTTCGTCCGCGTACAAGATGAGATGGAACCGGGTGACCTGTACGACACCGTGACTTACGGCGTGACACTCGAACAAGAACCGATCGATATCCGGACTCGGCCGAACTACCGGTCCGTCGGAGTCCGGCAAGCGTATCTGGAGGATACCGGCCCGAAGAAGATTGGATACTACCTCAACGCACCGCTTACACTCATCAACCTAATCGAGCGCGATGCTTTCGTCCCCGTCAGCGAATTCGTCGATGTGTCGTACGGACAGAAGACTGGCGCGAATCGATGGTTCCTACTCGATCAAGATGAAGCACACCAACGGGGTATCGAAGACCGATTCTTGAGTCCGGTAGTTAAAAGCATCAAAGGGATGGACTCGGAAGTATTCGACTCCGAGGATGCTGATACGTACCTCATCGACGTGCACGACTACGTTGAGGAAGTCAAGCGAGAAACCGGCGAGTTCGGTGAAGATACACGGTTGGAAGACGATGTCAAGAACGCGTTGAAACGTGACGGGTACACTGGGTTGCTGCAATACATCGGCGAAGGTGAAAACAACGGTGAGCACGAAGGAAGCACGTGTGCATCCCGGCCGGTGTGGTTCGATCTCGGCGAACAAACTCCACCGGAGCTCTTCCATCCGCGGTTCTTCAAGTGGCGGCTATTCACTGTCGTGAACCGCGCTGAAGCGCTGACCACGGACGCTGTACAGTGCGTCCAAGTGAACCCCGAGTACGACTCGAAAGTCGTGACCGGGGTGATGAACTCTAGTCTTTACGCTGCGGTCGTCGAGTGCTGGGGACGCGTTGAAGGGAACGGTGTCTTGCAACTGATGACGTACGAAACGAAGAGTATTCCGGTGCCTGACATCCGGGAATTCGATGATGAAGCGTGCGATGCTATCCGTGACGCAACAGACGCATTATTGGCTGGTGAAGACGGTGCGGGGAAGCAACTTAACGAAGCTGTGCTTGATGCAGTCGGGGTCGACGAGATCACACCAGACGAACTCGAAGAAATGCGCCAGATAATGACGCATCAACGGTTAGAGGGTGAGTTCGAATCAGAGGTACTGCTTCGGGATCTTGACGCTGCAACGGAATGGTCCGCGGAGTATTTCGGTGGAGAAAATGCGGGCGGGGTCAGCACGTTGGACGACTTCTCGTAACCCTATAACTGCGCCCGGTAATACGCTGGATTATAATCGTGCTACAGTGACGCGATGTAACTGGGGCTGGGACGTGTCGAGTGGGCCAGAGCAATTCTCGGAGCGGAGTTATCGTGACTCCGAATCAAACGTGGTCAGTATCGTACTCTCTGGTGGAAACTTCCCTGCACCGGGCCTAGCGATTTTGATGCGGTCGCTTGGACAGATTCTGTCGTTAGCAACTACCGTGAGTAGTCGGTGAGGCCAACGGTGGTGCTGGAGGGCGTGAATCAGCGTTCCCTGTGAAATGATTCGATCTGGTCCCTGAGTTGTCAGAGGACCTGCCAGCTGGCGCTCTGTTTGTCGGGGTTGTACCTGAATAGTTATACCCGGGCGACATAGCGTTTTGATATCGCAGTATCGGGTTTACGTACTGCGTTCGGGGGGTAGACCGCGATCGTGTGGATCGGGCGAAAGCGACGGCCGAACGCTGTCGCACCCCGCATCGGTCCAACCCAGTGCTCCTTCACTGTGCTCAACGTGGAATGCTCTCCTCGCGGACGCGAACGGCACCTCGGAATGAGACTCCCATCGTGAACGCTGCCGGTCGCCGAGTGCAGAGAGCGGGAGTGGGGCCTACACTCGTGCGACCGGACGGACGTCCGGCCGCGCCGACCCTCGCCTAACTCGGAAACGGGACGATTCGACAGGGCGTCGCGGTCAACTCGCTCCCGCAAACGGACGGGGAGTCCGCTTCACTCCGACGACTCACCCTCGCGACCGGATAGAGCTTCGGCGTGGCCGAGCGGTGTACTGCTCACCAGACGACGAGGGCGGACCGGTCGGGTGCAGACGCTGTGGGGCACGGTGGCTGGCGCAGTGAAATATCGAGATTCGCGCGTTCGCGCGCCCCGGCCCCCCCGAGTCGAACCACCGACCGAGTCGAATCGACCTCGAATCGCGTGCTGACTGATAGCCCGCCCGTTTCGATGGCGCGACACAGGTAGGGTGAAATCGCGCTTCCTGCCGACGAGTCGAGTGCGTGTGATGAGACGGCCTGCAGGGGTCGAATAGCGGCTGACAAATCCAATCCCGCTATATTGACTCTGGCCGGCGGTCGAATAGCGCGCTTTTCGCGGCGGCGTAGCTCGCGACGAGCCCGGACAGCCCCGGCTTATCCATGAGATAGCGTCGCATACTTTTGGTGGCGGACGCCGTCTCGGTACGCAACGATGTCGGGAATGTTCGGCAGGACCGCGATGGCGGCCGCGTGGCTCGCGGGCGGCGGCGTCCTCGCGGCGCTCGGCCTGTGGTACTGGGCCGACTCGCCCGAAGGCGGGCAGTTCGTCCGCTTCGGGATCGTCTGGGGGCTGTTCGGCGTCGCACAGCTCGCGATGGTGACCGGCTGGTACCCCTCGTGGGCCGACCGGCGGGTCGAGGGCTGGTCGCGGGTTCGGACGGGCTTGCTGGGGGCGGGCGTCGCACTGCTGTTGCTCGGGTTCGTGTTGAGCGGGCCGTTCCTGCTCGGGTTCGGCGCGGGCGGTCTCCTACTGGTCGCGATCACCGTCCTCGCCGACCGATGAGCCTACTCGCAGATCGGTGAGTCGGTCGAACTCCCGGTCCTGAGCACCACGAGCACGCACCCGCGAACCGAAGTCCCTTTTCGGGACTCGACTCGAAACCACAAGCATGACCGACGAGAACGGTCCCGAACGGACCACTGGCGAGCGGACCGCGGCCGAACGCGACCCCCTCGCGTGGGAGTTGCTCGACAGCGAGGTCGCGTACTCCTGTCCCGGATTCGACGTGCGCCGCGAACAGGTCCGCCTGCCGGACGGTACCGAGACCGACTTCGACTACCTCGCGGAGCCGCCGAGCGTGGTCGTCCTGCCGTTCACGCCCGACGGCGAGGTCGTCGTCATCGAGGAGTGGCGGCAGGCCGTCGGGCGGGTCAACCGGAGCCTCCCGGCCGGCGGGATGGAGGACGAAGACGGAGATCGCGCCGCCGCGGCCCACCGGGAACTCCGGGAGGAAACCGGCTACGAGGCCGACAGCGTCGAGTTCCTGACCAGCGTCGAGCCAGCGAACGGCGTGGCGAACGCGGTCCTGCACTACTTCGTCGCCCGCGGGTGTACCCCGACCGCCGAACAGGAGTTGGATTTCAACGAGTCGATCCGGGTCGAGACGACGACGATGGACGACCTCCGCGAGTACGTGGCCTCGCGGGAAGTCCGGGACGGCCGGACGACGCTCGGGGTGCTCTACTACGAGGCGTTCGGCGACTGAAATTTCGGGGGCCCGTTCGGCCGCCGAAATAAAATATTCCGGACGTATCCGGCCTCAGAACGATTTCTTCAGGCAATTAACGCGAGAAAACATAACCCATTAAACATTTATGCGGGAGGTGACTGGATTGGAGTAGGCAGCTCCGCCGCGGACCTGCCCTCCGCATTCGGAGTGGTTGCCCTCCACACCCGGAGAAACCGCCCTCCACGTTCGGGAGCAGTCCGCGAGCGCGAGTTGCGACAACAACCATGAAACTACGAGTAGTAGCCCTTATCGTACTGGTCGTCGGTGCGCTGCCGGCCGTGGCCGCCCAAGCGCCGCCGGCCGCCGACTCGACCGCCCTAAACGACCGAGACGTATCGTCGGTCCAGGACAGCGCCGCGAACGAAACCAACACGAGCGACGCTGACGCGAACTCGTCGGACGAGTCCGAATCCTCGGACTACACCAAGCTCTACGTCGAGAGCGAGTACGACCACCCGGATCTCAAGCCGGGCGAGTCCACCGAGTTCACCGTCACGGTGACCAACCGCGAGGACTCCGCGGTCGACCTCGACCCGCACGTCCACGTGCCCCCGGTCGGCGAGAACCTCATCGAGAAGTCGTGGGTCACCATCGAGGGTGACTCGACCGTGGCAGCCGGCGAGGAGACGGAGTTCACCGTCAGCGTCTCCGTCCCCGACGACGCGGAGATCGGCCACTACCGCGGACAGGTCGCGTTCACCGACGAGACGGTGACCTACCCCGGTCGGCCCGAGCGCCCGGTCCACGCCGCGGGCGTGAACGTCCGCGTCTGGCAGGAGCCGACGGTCGAGATCATCTCGTCCACCTACCTCCGCGGACAGGTCGAAGCCGGCGACACCACGACCAAGCAGATCGTGGTCGAGAACACCGGCGACGAGGCCGCCCCGCTGAGCCCGAAGCTCCAGAGCGAGCGCAACGTGCGCTACGGCGGCAGTTCCTCGACCATCGACGCCTCGTGGGTCGACATCGAGGCTCCGTCGAGTATCGCGCCCGGTGAAACCGCGACCGTCTCCGTCACGGTGTCGCCGCCCGAGAGCGCCGACAGCATGCGCTACCGCGGCGAACTCGACCTCGGCCTGAAAGACCCGAACCGCGACGACGACCGCAACCACTGGCAGCGCGTCAGCATGAATTTCGAGGTCTGGAACCAGCCCGAGCAGGCGTTCGAGTCCTCCTTCTCGGTGAGCGAGGACGCCGAGAACGTCACGCTCACGCTCTCGCCGCGAGCGGGCTACGGCAGTTCGAGTTCGGACCGCGCGAGCTTCGACGTGACCTTCGTCACGCCCGACGGTGAAACCGTCACCGCCGAGCGCGTGCAGGTGACCGACCGCGGGTCGGTCGACCTGAGCAGTTCGACGCGCGGCAGCGCCCAGCAGCAGGGCGAGTACTCGGTCCGGAACGGCGGCCAGCAGTTCGTCTACCGGATCGACGACCCCGACGCCGGCAACTGGGACCTCCGCGTGATGCCCGAGAACGTCATCGGATTCAGCTACGAGATCACCCGGAACGAAAGCGCGGAGTAACCGCCCGCAGAATCATTTTTTCGAGCAGAGTCACTCTATCGACGAGTTCGACCGATCAGTCCTCGATCTCGACCGCGAGCGAGTAGTCCGCGACCGCGCGGGCGTCCTCGCCGGTACCGGGGTAGACGAGTTCGAACGACCACGTCTGACCGGGCGAGAGGTCCGACGCGTCCGCGCTCGCCCGGTCTAGCACCGCGCCGTCGCTCCCCTCGAACGTCGCGGTCACCGTCGCCGCCGCGACCGTCTCGTCGGTGGGGTTGCGAACCGATCCGGTCACGGTTGCGAGTTCGCTTGCCGACCCCTCCTCGGAGCGAACCAGTTCGTGGTCCGTCAGTTCGAGAGGTGGCTCTTCGGTGGTGGTCTCGGGCGTCGTCTCGGCAGTCGTCGCTCCAGAGGTGGTCGTCTGGGAGTTCGTCACTGTCCCGGAGTCGGTCGTGGTCTCG
The DNA here is from genome assembly GCF_003382685.1 of Halorussus litoreus. Classification (GTDB taxonomy): domain Archaea; phylum Halobacteriota; class Halobacteria; order Halobacteriales; family Haladaptataceae; genus Halorussus; species Halorussus litoreus. The sequence continues at coordinate 13,005 of NZ_QLVG01000001.1, forward strand.
GAGTCTGTCCCGTCGTCGCCGAGGCGACCGCCACAACCGGCGAGGGCGGTCGCGCCGACGGCGCAGAGGAGGGCACGGCGTCGCATGGTCGCGGGGTCGAACGCCCCGGGCATAAGCATTCCTCGTTCGACCGGCGATGTTCCCGTTCGACCGGCGGCGTTCCCGTTCGACCGGCAGCGTCCCCTGCGACCGGCGAACGGAACCCTTACCCACCTCGTCGGGCTACTCCGGGGCAATGAGAGAACAGTTCGAGATCCGCGACCAGGACGCGCTCGGTCGCATCGGGGAACTGGACGTGCCCCGGGCGGGCGTGACCGTCGAGACGCCCGCGCTCATGCCGGTGGTCAACCCCCACGTCCGGACCGTCGAGCCGTCCCGCATGCGTTCGGAGTTCGGCGCGGAGATCCTCATCACCAACTCCTACATCTTCTACGGCAGCGACGAGTACCGCGACGCCGCCCTCGAGAAGGGCCTCCACGACGTGCTCGACTTCGACGGGGCGATCATGACCGACTCCGGATCGTTCCAGTTGGCGGAGTACGGCGAGATCGACGTGACAACGCCCGAGATTCTGGAATTTCAGCGCGACGTCGGCAGCGACATTGGCACCCCGGTCGACATCCCGACCCCGCCGGACGTCGACCGCGAGCGCGCCGCGGACGAACTTACCACCACGCAGGAGCGCCTCGAAGTCGCCGAGGGCGTCGACACCGGCGAGATGCTGGTGAACGCGCCCGTGCAGGGTTCGACGTATCCCGACCTCCGCAAGGAGGCCGCCCGCCACGCCAACGCCACCGGCCTCGACGTGTTCCCCGTCGGCGCGGTCGTCCCGCTGCTGAACGATTACCGGTACGCCGACGCGGTCGACGTGGTCGCGGGAGCGAAGCGCGGACTCGGTCGGGACGCGCCGGTCCACCTGTTCGGCGCGGGCCACCCGATGATGTTCGCCCTTGCGGTCGCGATGGGCTGTGACCTGTTCGACTCGGCCGCGTACGCGCTGTACGCCCGCGACGACCGCTACCTCACCGTCCGGGGCACCGAACAGCTCGACGACCTCGACTACTTCCCCTGCTCGTGTCCCATCTGTGCCGACTACACCCCGGCCGAACTCCGCAAACTGGGCGACCGCGAGCGCGAGGAACTGCTCGCCGAGCACAACCTCCACGTCACGTCCCGCGAGATACGGACCATCAAGCAGGCGCTCCGGGCCGGCAACCTGCTCGAACTCGTCGAGACGCGGGCCCGCGCCCACCCCGCGATGCTCGACGGCTATCGCGCGCTCGTCGACCACGGCGACCTGCTCGAAACCGAGGATCCGACCTCGAAGGGCGCGTTCTTCTACCTCTCGGGCGAGAGCGCCCGCAGGCCCGAAGTCGTGCGCCACCACGCTCGCCTCGACCGGCTCGAACTCGCCCCCGCCGACGAGGTCCTGCTCACCGAAGGCGGGCCGAGCGATCGCTACGACGAGTCGTGGCGGGTCGTGGCTCCGTTCGGTCCGTTTCCCCGCGACCTCTCGGAGAGCTACCCCCTGACCGCGGAGGTGCCCGAGCGCATGGACGGCAAGGGGTACCGGTCGGCCGCCGAGGGGGTCGCCCGACTCGTGGACGCGAATCCCGAGACAGAGTTCGCGCTGGCCCACCACGGCTGGCCCGCGAGCGCGCTGAAGCAGGTTCCCGAGTGCGTGGACACCGTCGATTTAGCAGAATAGCCTTTGCCCCGATATTGAATTGAAATATTAATTTACTTGTCCCTATATCCGTCTATCATTTAGTTTCCTGATGTCAAAGCGAATGTTTATAAACTCCGTTACAACACGTTTGCGACAGAATGTCCGAGTTAGGATTGTCGCGGCGCGACGCACTCTCGTTGCTCTCGGCAGGTGCCGCAGGAACGCTCGCGGGATGTTCAGAGAGCGGAGATGGGGACGATGGGACACCACCGAAGGTTACCCACCTCTGGCTCCGCGTCGTCGAGACCGACGGCGAGAACGCCACCGGCGAGCAGTCAGAAACCAGTGAGGAGTCTGACTCCGGCGACGGAGTCGAGAAGCGGGCAGCGGCGCGACTCAGTTCGGGCAGTAGTGCGGACATCTCCGAGACCGCCGTCGAGGCCATAATCGAGGGGCCGGGGGCGGAAGCAGTCGAGACGGACGACGTGACACTCGACTTCCTCGTCGACGAGTTCGACTTTCCATCGGACTTCGAGAGCAAGTACGGCATCGGTCAACCGCCCGAGACCGATTACAGCGAGAGCAAGTTCTGTCGGGCGGCGGACCTCGGCGCTCCGGGCCCCGGTGACTTCGTCCGACTCGGCGAGGACGCCATCCGCGACCTCCACGAGTACGCCGAGCAGAACCCCGACAGCAGGAACGGGAACTATCGCCAGCAACTCCCGTCGCCGATTCGCGCCGACACCGCGGACCGCGACGACCTCCTCGGCGCACGACTTCCGAACTTCGCCACGCGGCGCGACCGCGAAACCCAGACCACCTACGTGCTTTCCAGTTTCGGCGTGGCCGAGCAGGCGATACCCGACGCCGGAACGACCGTCGTCGTCCAGTTGCCGGACGGGTCGCGACGCCACTATCAGGTAACCGGGCAGAATGGTTTCCCCGAGATAACCCACTATCACTCGCCGAAACTTGCGGAGATCCAGGCTATCGAGCGATTCAAGCGCGACAGCGCCGCCCGACTCGTCCACCTGTTCAGTATGTCGTGGACGAACGTCGAGGAGGAACGTGCGAAGGTTCTCACGCTGGTCAGCATGGAGACGGCGGCACTGGTTCTGGACCTCACCTCGCTCGTCTACACCGGCGGAATGATGGCGTTCGTGGACGGGTTCGGCGTCGCCTTCGCGAGCGCCTGTGGCTTCTCGAAGGTGTTCCGCGAACTCGAACAGCTCTCGGTCCCGCGGAACACCGCGGTGGACTTCGTGAGGATCGCGGTCGGGGGCAACGACCACGTCGATCGGAACAGCCTCTACGGCTTCCTCGCGCGCTCGAACAGCGTCCTCTCGGTGCCCGACCCGTCCGAACAGCCACTCGGCGAGCGCAGCGACTCGCTCACCGCGATGACGGCCCACATCCAGACCCAGAAGAGCTACGCGGACAGCATCGAGGGAAAAACTCACACACCCACCTCGGAGAGGCTATCGGTCGTATTCAACGACCCTCAGAAAACGCAGTACTACCGAGACCTCCGTGACTTCTGCCGGTTCACGATGGACGCGTACGTGGGTCTCTGCAAGCGACAACTCGACCTGATAGGCGAGATCGTCGAACAGGGGAACGAGTTCGCCGCGGTCGAGGAAGTGCCGAGTCCCGACTACTTCGAACTGACGGTCGCCGAACCGGCGTGGAAGAATCTGCTCGAACTCGCCCACTCGGGAGACGATTCGTTCCCCGTCGCCGACCTGACGGTGACCGTCGAAACCACAAGTGGCGAGGTCGTCACGAGCGTGGGCGTGGAGACGGTGACGTCGAGCGCGACGATTTCGGCAGCCGAGCCGGCCACGATTCCGATCTCCGAACTCGGCGAGGAGATTCCGGACGACGCGACCGTCTTCGTGGACTGGACCGCTCTCGCCGGAGAGTCCGTGGCACTCGCGAGTAGTGGCATCCCGGACGGCGTGACTCACGAGTGGGAACGGGACCTCGGAACGCCCGAGTCGCTCCGAACCGAACCGGCGGCCGACGCGCTACTCGCAACCGCCGAAGACGGGAGAATCAGCGTGCTCAGTACCAACGATGGGTCCGTCGCGGGCGAAACCGGCGTCGGCCAGTCGAATCTCACTATCGAGACCACGGCCGACGGGTTCTACGTCGGCCAGGAGGGGGGTATCGTCCGCTTCGACTGGGAGGCCACTCCGCAGTGGCGAACGAGTACAAACATTTCGAGCGATAGCCGCCCCGAACTCCGAGTCGATGGTGCCAACCTCTACGCCGCAGTCGGGTTGGACGACGGCCAGATAGCCAGCATTCAGCAGTTCGACGCCGAGTCGGGCACCGAGCAGTGGTATTACAGGGTCGGCGACTCCTCCATCTACGCCTCGTACGGCGGAGCCACGACCCCGTTCGTCGAGTCGGGGACAGTCTACGCGGGCCTCAACGACACGTGGCACGGGAGCGGTATCTACGCGCTGGACGCCGACGGCGTCGACTGGCAGCACTCGACGTCGGGACTGATCGATAGCATGGTGCGCCACGAGGACACCCTCGTCGCCGCGGTTCGGACCGAAGAGAACTCGTTTTCCGACGACGAGTACGGCCTGTTCGCGGTCGGACTCGACGGCACGGAGCGGTGGTCGCTCTCGCTCGACAGGGAGGTCACGCGACCGATACGCTCGCACGGTACGCAGATGTACGTCCTCACCGAGACAGTTCTGCGCTCGTTCGCGATTCAGGGCGTCGAGAACTGGCGGTACGAACTGTCCACCCCCGCCGAGTCCGTCGTCGGTCCGGTCGTCGTGGCCGAGGCGGTTGCTGTCGCCGGAGCGACCGAAGACGGTGGTCACGCCGTGACGTTCGTTCGGGACGGCGAGTCGGTCGGCGAAATCGCGATCGGTGAGCCGGTTTCGGGGCTGGCAAGCGCCGGCGAGCGCGTCTACGTCTGGACCGACTCCGGAACGGTTCACGCGTTCACACCGGCGTTGGACGAGTAACGTCTCCGTCCCTCACTCGCGGTCCTGCCGGACAAGGTAAGATAGTTCACCCTCGGTCCCCGACGGGGATACATGACCGACTACTTCGAGATTCACCACCGCGACGGCCCGGCTCGGATCGCCGAGTTGCGGCTCTCCGAGTCGGTGACCACGCCAGCGGTCGCGTCGGCGGCCGCCGACGCTGGCGACGCCGACGCGACCGTCCCGCTCGCCGATTCGGGGAGCCTCTGGACCGCAGACCGCGAGGTTCCCGACGAGGGACTGGACGGAACCGAGAGCGAACTGACGATCCTCCCGCATCGCGGGTTCCCGAGCGGAACCGACGAGGAAGTGATGGACTCCTTCGCGGTCGAGTACCCCGACGTGGAATATCCGAGCGCGGCCGTGGTCTCGCCCGAGACGGCCGACGACCACGGCACCGACGCCTACGTCCTCTCGGGCGCGCAGGGGTTCGTCGGCCACGGCGCAGGCTTCGTGGACGCCATCCTCCAGACGAGGGAGGCGATTCCGGCCGACAGCGCGCTCTACATGCCGGGTGTCGCGACGCCCGCGAACGTCGCGGTGCTCGTCTACGCTGGCGTGGACCTCGTCGACACCGACCGGGCAGTCGTCGCGGGGACCCAGGGCAGATACCTGACGAGCGAGGGGACTCACTACCTCGACGACCTCTCGGAACTGCCCTGCGCGTGTCCCGCGTGCCGGAAGCCCCTCTCGGAGTTCACTCGCGAGGACTGCGCCGCGCACAACGAGAACCGCCTGCGGGCGGAGCTTGGCGTCGTCCGCGAGCGCGTCCGCGCGGGACGGCTCCGCGACTACGTCGAGGGGCAGGCCCGCCACGAGCAGTGGCTTACCGCGGCCTTCCGGGAGTTCGACCAGCAGTGGGGATACCTCGAACAGCGGACGCCGGTCATCCGGGACACCGAACTCGCCGCGGCGACCGAGGACAGCCTGCGCCGGGTCGAGATACAGCGGTTCGCCGACAGAGTGACGACTCGGTACACGAACCGGTTCGACAACCCGCTCGTGCTGGTGCCCTGCTCGGCGAAGAAGCCCTACAGCGAGTCCCAGAGCCACGGCCAGTTCCACGACGCGATCCAGTTCCGGGGCCACACCGTCTCGATGACCTCGCCCATCGGCGTTGTTCCACAGGAGCTCGAACTGACGTATCCCGCCCAGCACTACGACGCGGTGGTGACCGGCCGCTGGTCCGAAGACGAGAAGGAGTTCGTGGCCTCGGTCCTGCGGCGGTATCTGGAGCGCAACGACTACCCCCGCGTGATCGCGCACGTCCCGCCGGAAGGGTACCGCGAGGTGTGCGAGCGCGTCGAAGCCCAACTCGGGATGGAGTTCGAGTACACCGTCGAGGACCACCCCACCACGACCGAGTCGCTGGGCAACCTGATGCGGACCCTCGACGGCGAACTCAAGTACGGCAAGCGCGAGCGCCAGCACAACACGGTCCGAGCTATCGCCGACTACCAGTTGGGTGACGGAGCCGGAGACGACCTCTTCGAGGACGTACAGACCGAGAGCCGGTATCCCAAACTCCGAGTCCGGGACAGCGACGACGAGCAACTCGCCGCGATGGTGCCCCAGTACGGCGTGCTATCTTTCACTCTCGCCGGAGCGCGCCGGTGGGTCGAGAGCGACGCACCGACCAAGCGGGTCGAGATCGACAGTTTCGCGCCCCACGGGAGCGTGCTCGCGCCGGGCGTCGTGGACGCCGACGACGACGTGCGAGTCGGCGACGAGGTGGTCATCGAAGGGCCGAAAGCGTTCGCGGTCGGCCGTGCGGAGATGTCCGGCCCGGAGATGGCCGAGAGCACGCGCGGCGTCGCGGCGTCGGTCCGCCACGTCGAGGAGAAGTAGCAGGCTCGCCCGAGGTTTCAACTCCAAAGGCGGGACGAAACCGGGGACCGGTCTCCCTGTTCACGTTCGACGGGACGCTCGCCACGTTCTCCGATACCGTCGGCGTGCCCGTGCTTCCGTATTCGACACCACTGCGGGACGATTCCGCACGCCGATGACTCGCGAACGGACCCTATCCGCCGCATACTCACGCGTACTCGGTGAATAATTTTGATGACTCGCGACGTATCCCCAGCCGACATGGGCACGCCGCACCTGGAGTTCGAGAGCGACGTGGCGGGGCGGATCTACCGCTACGTCGAGCGCCACGGGGCCGCCACGCGCGAGGAGGTCCGCGACGCGGTCCGGGTCGCCGAAAGCGCCGGAGCCAAACCGCCGCGGTCGGGCACCGAGCCCGCGGCCCGGCTCTCGGTCCCGGAGTTCGACGAGTACGTCGCGGAACTGCTCGATAGTGGGTCCATGGTCGAGCGCGACGGTCGACTCTACGTCGACCCCGGCGCCGAGGACGAAATCCACGAAGCGGAGTCGTTCGAGTACGTGGTCAGGTCCGCCGACGAAGACGACCGCGAGGCGGTCGCCGACCGCATCCGCGAGGTGGCCGCCGAGGGGGCCATCGTGGTGGACGAGCGCGTGGCCGACGCCGTCGGACACGGTCCGACGAGCAATCGGACGTGGTCCGATGACGCCATCGAACGCGAGAGCGCGCTGATCCGGCACAACGAGCGCGAGTCGCGGATGTTCTTCGTCGCGGAAACGACCGCCGACGAGGCCGACGGAGCCGACGAGGTGGACGACTCCGGCGAGATAATCGGCTGGGTCCACGTCCACGGCTTCGAACTCCCGGCCCGGAGCCACACCGCCGAACTCACCGTGGGAGTCGCCCGGAAGTACCGCGAGCAGGGGGTCGGCGGCACCCTGCTCGAACGCGGGATGGCGTGGGCCGACGAGGAAGAGTGCATCAAGGTGTACCAGAGCCTCCCGGCGACCAACGAGGAGGCGCTCGAACTGCTCGACGAGCACGGCTGGGAGCGCGAGGCGACTCGCGCCGACCACTACGAGGTGGAAGGCGAACTCGTCGACGAGGTCCAACTCGCGAAGCGACTGGACGAGTAGCTCGCCGACCAGCGTTGATTATCCGCGTTCGCGGAACACGCCGAGGACGAGCCACGCGAACGCGACTGCGCCGGCCAGCGCGCTCGCGCGCCCGGCGAGCGTCGCCGTCGCCAGCCCCGCCAGCGCACCGCCGAGTTCCGCGAGCAGGCCGAGGCCCATCAGCGCGACCGAGGCGAGGGCCGTTCTGTCCGACGCGCCGGGGAAGGTGCCGACCGTCGGCGGGTAGAACTGGTAGGTCGCGCCGACGATGGTGAGGCCCAGAAATCCGAGCACGTTGAGCCGGAAGTGGGCCTCGATCAACGCGGCGGTGACGCCGCCCCACGCGAAGTGAAGCCCCACGAGTACACCGAGAACCCCGGCCGCGGTCCCCGCGAGGACCGCGTAGAAGCCGGCCCGGCGGCGCTCGGACCGGGCGAACAGGGCGGCGTACGCCAGCGCGAAGCCGATCACGGCGGTCGCCTGCAGGATGGCACCCGCGCGGAACCACCAGCCGCGGTAGAGCCCCCACGCGAGAACCGCGGGACCGACGGCTCCCGCGGGCAGGACGACCGCGACCAGCGGAACTGGCGGCGAAGCGACCAGAAACCGAGGGAAGAGTCTGAAGCCGACCGCGAAGACGAGGAGTGCGGCGGTGCCGGCGGCCAGCAGGTGGGCGGTCCTGGCGAACGCCACCGCCGGAATGTCGAGGCCGAGGAGACCCGCGTAGGGCGTCAGCGTGGCGAGCGAGCCGACCAGCAGGTAGGCGAACACGACCGGGACGAAGGCGTTGGCGAAGCGGTCGACTCGCCGACGGTGAGCGTTCGCCCCGCCCGTCCCCGTCTCCCCGCCCGTGAGATTGCCCCGAAGCGTCCACCCGAGCGCGCCGACGAACACCGCGACGCCCGCCACCCAGCAGAGCGCGCCGAGCAGACCGACGATTGCCGGGACGCCCGAGAGGGGTTCGGCAGCGAGCCCGACCACACCGACCGCGGTCAGCGGGAGGTGGACCGCGGGGGCGCGCTCGACCGAGAGCGACCGGTCGAAGTACGAGGGGACCAGCGAGTACGCCTTGCCGAAGACGGTGTGGAGGACGAAGCCGTACACCGCGAGCGCGACCTGCGACTGTCGGGGAACCGAGACGGTCCCGGCGGAGAGGCTGTCCACCTGCGAGAGTATCGCGAGGAACGCCGCGGTCTGCCACGCCACGAGGAAGATCGCGCTCGCGGCGACGAACCGACGCGCCCATCTCGTTACGACGCCCGCGCCCATATCAGCAACAGAAGATGAACGGGTACATAAGTGCCACGCGGTCGCCGTCGGCGAGGCGGGTGTCGAGGCCGTCGAGGTGCTCGTTGAACGTGCCGTTGACTGCGACGCGGGCGTAGGTCCGGGTCTGCTCGCCCTCGGGGTTCTTCTCCCACTTGCCCGGCAGGTCCTCCGGCGCGTCGGCCCACCCGCTCGTGGTCGCTTCCGCCTCGGTCTCGGCGATAAGGAGGTCCTTCACGTCGAATTGGGCGAAGAAGGCGTCGAGGAGCGCCCGGAGCGTGGTGCCCTCGAAGGTGAACTCCATGCTGGGCTCGCCGACCGCGGTCCGGACGTGGCCGGTGCAGCGCACCTCGACGGTCGTCTCGGTCGAGCTCGCGGACTCCTCCTCTCTCGCAGGATACTTCGCCTGCTCGCCAGCCCCTTGGCTGCGCTCGCCAACCCCGTCGCCAGTCGACCGCTCGGCGGTCCCCGTGGCTTCCGTCTCCATGGTCGAAGGTAGGCGTCCCGTCCGGGAATAGTACGGGCCGAACAAGTTCGGTCGAAGAGCTGCGCTCGCCGTCAGTAGTCACCTAGCACGCCGAGTTTGCGTGCGCGCCGGGTCGTCAGCCCGAAGACGGCGTAGCCGACGCCGAGGTAGAGGGCCGCCGTTCCGACGAGGATAGCCAGCGCCGCGGGCTCGAACTCCCAGAGGCGGACGCCCTCCGTCATCGCCTCCTGGAGCATCGCGCTCCCCTGGGCCAGCGGGAGGAACTTCGCCCACCAGAGGTCGAACACCGGAGCCGAGATGAGGCCGATGAACGCGAACTGGAGCAGGTTGACCACGTTGCCGATGCGCTTGTACAGCACGCCGAGGCCGCCCATCGCCAGGCCGAGGCCGAGCGCGGACGCGATTGCCAGCGAGGCCACCGGAACGACCGTGAGGAAGTTGAGGTCGAGGCTGGTTCCGGTCATCAGCAGCATCAGCGCGAGCACGACCGACGAGGTCAGGAACGTCCGGAACACGATGGCGAGTCCCTTGGCGAGGATCACCGGCCCGAAGCCGAACGGCGTCGTGTAGTGGCGTTCGAGCGTGCCCCAACTCGCCTCCGAGCGAACGTCGTTGGTGATACCCGAGTACGCGCCGATGGAGAGCGTCCAGAGGAAGTAGCCGACGATGAGCCCCTCGATGGTGTCGGAGATGGCCTGGCCGGCGACCAGCGTCCCGCCGTAGAACATCAGTCCGAAGAAGAACACGCCCATGAACAGCCCGAGCGCGGCGTTGACGGGGTACCGGACCCAGACGAGCAGGTCACGGTACACCACCGCCTTCAGCAGGGTATAGTACTTGCGGGCCCGGCGCTGACGCGTCGCGGTGGTCATCGGCTCTCACCACCCTGTAGCTCGGGGCCGGCTTCGGCGACCCGTCCGCCGCCCGCTGCCGTCATCTCCACGAACGCCTCGGCCAGATCCGGCTGGACGGTGTCGACGCCGTCGAGTTCGACGCCGTGGCGCTCCAGCGCGTCGGTCAGGCGGTAGAACGCCGCGGTGTCTGCGGCCACCTCGAAGCGGGTGCGACCGCCGGTTCGGTCGACCGCGCTCAGGTCGAAGCGCTCGTGAAGGTCGGCGAGCGCCGCCTCGTCGAGGTTCCGCGCGGTGATGCGGTAGCCCTGCGTCTCGAAGCCCGCGAGCAGGTTCTCGACCGTGTCGTCGGCGACGATGCGCCCCTCGCTCATGATGACGACGCGGTCGCACACGTCCTCGACAACCTCCATGTCGTGGCTGGAGATGACCAGCGTCAGGCCCCGCTCCTCGGCCAGCCGGACGAGTTCGCGCCGGAGTGTCAGCGAACTCTCCACGTCGAGGCCGAGCGTCGGCTCGTCGAGGAACGCGACCGAGACGCTCCCGGCCAGCACGCTCGCCAGCGACACCTTCTGCTTCATCCCGCGCGAGAGGTCCCGGACCGCGGTGTCGGCCTTCTCGGCGAGGTCGAGCGCGTCGAGCAGTTCGTCATGGCGGTCGGCGAGCGCGTCGGGGTCCTGCCCGCGGACGGCCGCGAAGTACCGCAGGTTCTCCCGGACGGTGAGCCGCCAGTAGTCGTTGCGGGCACCCTCCAGCATCGCGTCGACGTGCTCGTAGGCCTGCCGGGGGCGGTCGTACACGTCGATGCCGCGAACGTTCACCTCGCCCTCGTCGGGGAGTATCAGCCCGAGGATCGACTTGATGGTGGTCGTCTTCCCGGCACCGTTTGGGCCGAGCAGCCCGATGACCTCGCCGGGCGCGACCGAGAAGGAGATGTCGTCGACCGCGGTCACGGCGTCCTCACCGCTCCCGAACGTCTTCGACAGCCCCTGGACGGAGAGGGCGGCTTCGTCGAAGTCCTCCGATGCGGACTTGGTCGTCGCTGTGGAGTTGGCCGGAGTCGGAGTCGTGGAGTCCGTCGCGCCCGTGGCGGGAGAATCGCCGTCCCCCGCGGACTCGCGGTCGCTCTCGGCGTCCTGCGTTTCGTCGAGCATGTCGGTCTCGTTGTGCCCTCTACTCGCCGAGCGCCCATGACCCTGTTGCTGGGCTCCTCCCGAACGATACGGACTACTGGGAGAGAAGGAGGCGCGCCAGCACGAGCGCGGTCAGCGTCGGCGCGAGCGACAGCACGCCAATCCCGCCGAGGATGGCGAACAGTTCCCACGCGTACAGCAGGCCCGGCCCGCCGACCAGCACCACCGAGACCAGGATTCCGACCGCGCCTCGCGCCCACGCGAGCGTCTCCGGGCCCGCCAACGCGACCACGAATGCGTCGAGCGCGTCCGCGAGGACCACCGCGAGTAGGACCCGCGACGCCTCGATGCGCACGGGCTTGCTGACCTTTTCCGGCGGGTCGGGAATCGGAAAGACGAGCCGGATGCGCTCGGGGAGTCGCATCTCCGGGAGCGTGATGGGCGGCAGCGAGAAGCCGAGATCGGTGGTGTCGGGGCCGTCAGTCTCGCGGCCGTGACTGCGCGGCGCGCCCGGGCGCTCGGGACGCGTCCCGGCTGCGCGCCCGCCGACACCCTCCGTCTCGCCGTGTTGGCGACCGCGAGCGCCCGAGCGCTCGCGGTCGCCAACACGGCCAGCACCCTCGTCCACCCGGCCAGCGTCCTCGTCGGCCATGCGTCCGGGTACGCCGCCGGGGGCAAAAGAGCTACTCCTCGGGGCCGTCCTGACCGTTCTTCGCGTCTGCCTCGTCCGCGCCGTCCGCGGTGTCGTGCTCGTCGAGCAGGCGCTCGAACACGTCCACCGCCGAGTCGATGACTTCCTCGGGCGAACGCGTGGCGTCGATGCGGACGAACCGCTCGGGCTCGGCGTCGGCGAGCCGCTCGTAGTTCTCGCGCACGCGGCTCAGGAACGCCGTCTGCTCGAACTTGTTCGTCGCGCCGCTCCGGGCCGCGCCCGTCTCGGGGTCCACGTCGAAGTACAGCGTGACGTCTGGCGGGCGAGTCCACGGCTGGTGGACGCCCCGGATGTACTCCAGCGGGCGCTTGAGATGCTCCTCGATGCTGACCGCCTGATAGGCGTACCGGGAGTCCGAGTAGCGGTCCGAGACGACGACCTTCCCCTCGGCGAGCGCGGGCCGGACCGTCTCCGAGAGGTGGGCCGCGTGGTCGGCGGTGTAGAGGAACAGCTCGGCGATGGGGTCGGCGTCGTCGTCTTCGACCGAGCGGTCGACCGCCTCGCCGTACCACGTGTCGGTGGGCTCGCGGGTGTAGACGTGATCGGGGAACTCCTCGCGGAGCACCTCCCAGACCGTCGTCTTGCCGCTCCCGTCGAGACCCTCCAGAGTCACGAGCATACTCCGAGGTGGTTCCGGCTCGGTATAAAGCGCTGTGGGTCGCGCCTAGCAGAATTAAATTAGTCAGATTGATCTCGTCGCTCGGGAGATCACTACTGAGAAAACGACGGCATAGAGGATTACAGCCCGGATACTCCGTTTTCGAAAGCCCTCGGCGGGCTCGCGGTCGCTCAGCGACATATCGGCGCTCTCCGCACCGCCCGCGCCGATAGTGGTCGCTGAGACGACTGAAGTGAACGCGACCCGCCTCGCCCTTTCAGTCCACCAGGGCGGTGGCTTTCCGGCCATCCGGAACCGGGCGGTTCACCGAATCTCAGGTCCGCAGCAGTAGCTTTACCTTCCGTGGATACCTATCATGAGGTATGAACGTACTCGTCGCGGGCGGAACTGGTTTCGTTGGCACGCACCTCGTGGACGAACTCGACGGCGACGGCCACGACGTGACCGTCCTCGCGCGGGACCCGACAGACGCCGACCTTCCCGAAGGCGTCGAGACTGCTCGCGGTGACGTGACCGCCTACGACTCCATCGAGGGCGCGCTGGCGGGCCAGGACGCCGTCATCAACCTCGTGTCGCTCTCGCCGCTGTTCAAGCCCTCGGGCGGGAAATCCCACACCGAGGTCCACCTCGGCGGGACCCAGAACCTCGTGAACGCGGCCGAGGCCAACGACGTGCGGAAGTTCGTCCAGATGAGCGCGCTCGGCGCGGACGCGACCGGTCCGACCGAGTACCTGCGGTCGAAAGGACAGGCCGAACAGGTGGTCGCGGACTCGGAGTTGGCCCACACCATCTTCCGGCCCTCCGTTATATTCGGCGACGGCGGCGAGTTCGTCTCGTTCACGAAGCTCCTCACGACGCCGTACGTCACGGCGCTGCCCGGCGGCGGACGCACGCCGTTCCAGCCAATCTGGGTCGAGGAGCTCGCCCCGATGCTCGCGGCGTGCGTCGAGGCCGAACGAGACGGTGAAACCTACGAGATCGGCGGTCCCGAGGTGCTGGCCCTCGCTGACGTGACGCGGCTCGCCTACCGCGCGGAGGGCAAGTCGGTGAAGATTCTGCCCGTTCCGATGGCGCTCGCCCGCCTCGGACTGGCGTTTGCCGCCCCGGTGCCGTTCGTCCCCTTCGGGAGCGATCAGTACCGGTCGCTCAAAGTCTCGAACACCGTCGCGGACAACGACGTTTCGGCCTTCGGAGTCGACGAGTCCGCCCTGACCACGCTCGCGGAGTACCTCGGCATCCCGGCGGCCACGGATCCCGCCGCGACCGGCAAGACGAGCGTCTGACGCGGGCGCAGTTACCGTCCGTCAGTGATACGTCGCCGCGCGGATAAACTTAAAGGGACATGTTCCCTAGCTGTTGGTGATTTTCCAACCGTTGGGAAACGACCCGTTTCCCTCGGGCGATTTGGAGTAATCGGTCGTTTCCGTTCGACGCCGACCATCGCCGAACGGACCAAAAGGATTATGAGGCCTTCGTGGTTGTGTTTCTCCCAACGGAGTACGGTTCGGAAAATGAAGCTCGCAATGATCGGTTTCGGGCAGGCCGGTGGGAAGATCGTCGACAAATTCCTGGAGCACGACCAGCGGTCGGGCAGCTCCATCGTACGGTCGGCAGTCGCGGTTAACTCCGCGAAAGCCGACCTGATGGGGCTCGACCGGATCCCCCAGGAGCAACGTGTCCTCATCGGTCAGTCCAGAGTCAAGGGGCACGGCGTCGGCGCAGACAACGAGCTCGGCGCGGAAATCGCCGAGGAGGACATCGACGAGATCCAGGGCGCGGTCGACACAATCCCGGTTCACGAGGTCGACGCGTTCCTGATCGTCGCCGGGATGGGTGGTGGTACCGGTTCCGGTGGGGCACCGGTCCTCGCCAAACACCTCAAACGCATCTACACCGAGCCGGTGTACGGGCTCGGCATCCTGCCCGGAGGCGACGAAGGTGGGATATACACCCTCAACGCCGCGCGGTCGTTCCAGACGTTCGTCCGCGAGGTGGACAACCTGATGGTGTTCGACAACGACGCGTGGCGACAGTCCGGCGAGTCCATCGAGAGCGGCTACGCCGAGATCAACGAGGAGATCGTCCGGCGGTTCGGCATCCTGTTCGGCGCGGGGGAGATCGACGGTGACGAGGAGGTCGCCGAGAGCGTGGTCGACTCGAGCGAGATTATCAACACGCTCGCCGGCGGCGGCGTCTCGACCATCGGCTACGCGGCCGAGGAGGTCGAGAACAACAAGTCCGGCGGCGGCCTGCTCTCGCGATTCACCGGTAACGAGGACGACTCGATGGACAGCGCCAACACCACCAACCGCATCACGAGCCTCGTCCGGAAGGCCGCGCTCGGCCGGCTCACCCTTCCCTGCGAGATCGAGGGGTCCGAGCGCGCCCTGCTCGTTCTGAGCGGTCCGCCCCAGCACCTCAACCGGAAAGGGATAGAGCGCGGGCGGAAGTGGCTCGAAGAGCAGACCGGTTCGATGGAGGTCCGGGGTGGCGACTACCCGGTCGCGGACTCGAACTACGTCGCCAGCGTCGTCCTCCTGTCGGGGGTCAACAACGTACCCCGCATCAAGGAGCTCCAGGAGGTCGCCATCGAGGCCCAGGAGAACATCGACGACATCCGGGAGGAGAGCGAAGAGAACTTGGAAGAGCTAGTGGAGGATGATGACGATGAACTCGAACCGTTATTCTAGGCTACTCACGCTCCTGCTCGCGGCCACCCTCCTCGTATCGGCGGTCAGCCCCGCCGCCGCGCTGTCGGTGTCGGCCAGCGACGCGCCCTCCGAGGCCGAGGTCGGCGAGAGCGTCGAGACCACGTTCACCGTCGAGCGACCGTTCAGCGAGTACGACTCGTGGACGCTGAACGGCGAAACGAACCTCACCGACGTGACGTGGACCGTCAAGCTGTACGACCAAGGCGGCGACAAGTTGAACCAGACGTCCTACGACGGACAGTCGTTCAACCACTCGCTCCAGCAGAGCGACGCCTTCGAGATCGAGGTCGTCGTCGAAGGGACGGTCGCCGAGGTGGAGTCGTTCAACTACGACCCGCCCCAGCAGACGCTGCTCGCGGAGCTGAATCAGGTCCGCGAAGGCGGCAGTAGCGACTCCCTCGACTCCTGGGCCTTCCGGCCGTACACCCAAGACAGCGACGAGGCCCGCGACGCTATCGCAAGCGCCGAAGGGACGATAGCCGACGCCGAGGATAGTGGCGCGAGCGTCTCGGAGGCCACCAATCTGCTGGACCGCGCTATCTCGGCGTTCGACCACGGCAACTTCGAGAACGCGAACAGTCTCGCCGGCGACGCCGAGGAGAGCGCCAACTCGGCCCAGCAGTCGAGCCAGCAGACCCAGATGCTGCTGTACGGCGGCCTCGGACTGGTCGCGCTGGTGCTGGTGGTCGGTGCCGTGTTCTGGTACCGCTCCCAGCAGGACGACTACGACAAACTGGGTTGACGAGGCTTCGTTTCCGAACCGTCTTTTCGCGTCGCGATGGACTCGAACGCGACGGTGGAGTCCCATTTTTTCGCCAGAGCCGAGCCGAGGAGCTTGCAGGCGGCGCGTGGAATCGTCACCGCGAGGGGCGCGCCGCGCTCCCGCCTCGACCCCTCGCGACTGCGGTCAGGGCACACCACCGTTTCGTCCCGCTCTCGGATTTAAAATCTTGGACGGCCGCTCCGCTCTTCGCGCGTTCGCTCTCGCGACTGCATTCCACAGGTCCTTAACCCGTGGCGAGCGAGGATGGAGGTGAGATGCGAGTCGTCGTGCCGTACGCCGCGCGTGAGCCCAAGACCCGGTTAGCCGACGTGCTGTCGCCCGACGAGCGCTCGGCGTTCGCCGCGGCGATGCTGACCGACGTGCTCACCGCGGTGCGAGCGGCCGGTCGAACCCCGGAAGTGTTGGCGACCGCGCCGGTCGACGTGGACGCGCCGGTGACGGTGGACGACCGACCGCTCACGGAGGCCGTAAACGCCGTGCTGGCCGAGGCGACGGGCGAGCAGGGGATGGACGAACCGGTCGCGATAGTGATGGCCGACCTCGCGCTGGCGACCCCCGACGCGCTGGCGCGGCTGTTCGAAACCGACGGCGAGGTCACCATCGCGCCGGGTCGGGGCGGCGGCACGAACGCGCTGGTGGTCCGCAGTAGCGAGTTCCGGGTCGACTACCACGGAACCTCGTTCCTGGATCATCTGGAGCGAGCGAGTGAGGTTGGGGCCGAGGTCGAGGTGGTGGACTCCCATCGGCTGGCGACCGACGTGGACGAGCGCGCTGACTTGGCGGAGGTGTTGATCCACTCCTCGAGCGAGGCGCGACGCGCCTCGGAAACGCGAGTAGCGAGGGACGGAGTCCCTCGTACCGTGCGAGCGGGTGAGGCCCGGGAGCAGACGGTGGAACCGCGAGCAGGCGAGTCGTTCGAGTGGCTGAAGGCAGCGGGGTTCGCGCTGTCGAGCGACGACAGTCGAGTGGGCGTGGTCCGGGAGTAGCAATCGTTTTCCGGTCCGCACGGGAATGGAGAGCCGATGGCAGGTGCCGACATTCCGGGAGCCGACGAGTACGACGTGAGCGTCGCCATCGACGAGTCCGATGTCCAGCGACTCCTCGACGTCGGCCCGGAAGACGTCGCGCCCGCAGACGAACTCACCTTCGCGAAGAACGTGTTCGTCCCCCTCACCACCGCGTGTCGGTACACCTGCACCTACTGCACCTACTTCGACCCGCCGGGCGAGGCGTCGCTGCTCTCGCCCGAGGAGGTCCGGGACATCGTGGAGACGGGCGCGGACGCCGGCTGCACCGAGGCGCTGTTCACCTTCGGCGACGACCCCGACGACCGCTACGACCGCATCCACGGCCAACTCGACGAGTGGGGCCACGACTCCATCCACGACTACCTCCGAGAGGTCTGCGAGATCGCGCTCGACGCGGGGTTGCTTCCCCACAGCAACCCCGGCGACCAGACGCGCGAGCAGATGGCGACGGTCGTGGACGTGAACGCCTCGATGGGCGTCATGCTCGAAACAACCGCCGACGTGGCCGCACACGCCGGCCCGCGCGAGAAGTCGCCGGGCCAGCGTCTGAACACGCTCCGCAACGCGGGCGAACTCGGCGTCCCGTTCACCACGGGCCTGCTGGTCGGCATCGGCGAGGACTGGCGCGACCGGGCCGAGAGCCTGCTCGCCATCCGGGACCTCCACGAGCGCTACGGCCACATTCAGGAGGTGATCGTCCAGAACGTGGTGCCGAACGAGCGCTCGACGTTCGACCAGCCCTCCGTCGAGACGATGCGCCGGGTGGTCGCGATGGCTCGCTACTGTCTCCCAGAGGCGGTCTCGGTGCAGGTGCCGCCGAATCTCTCGCCGACCCGCGAACTGCTCGACTGCGGCGTCGACGACCTCGGGGGCGTGTCGCCGATCACGGACGACCACATCAACCCCGACTACGAGTGGCCCGCGCTGCGCGAACTGGAGGACATCGCCGAGTCGGCCGGCGTCCCCTTGCGCGAGCGCCTGCCGGTGTACGAGCGATTTCTGTCCGAGGACGATTCTAGGACGAGCGATGATTCTGACCCGAACGAGGAGTGGATCTCCGACCCGATTCGCGACGCGCTCGGTGCCGACGACGAGGCCGGCGAGCGCTACCGCGACGTTCTCGACGGTACTGCATCTTGATTAGCGCAGGTACCGCATCTCGACGTCCGGCAGTCGCTTCCTGACCGCCACGTACACCACCGACACCGAGAGCGCGGCGACCGTTAGCCGGCGTACCCAGCCGTCGAACAGCACGAGTCCCGGCAGCGAGAAGACGGCCGCCAGCAGGAGGTCCTCGGGAGCGCCGTCGTAACGGATCCACCGGCGAGCCCGGACCCAGCGACCCGCCGGGTGGACGTACACCCCGCGGTCGTCGGTGGCCTCCCACGGTCGGAGTTCGAGGCCGCCGCCCGCCGCGTCCGCGACGCAGTGGACCGCCGCGGACAGCAGGAAGAAGGCGCCGGCGACCGTCGATTGTTGGGGAGCGAACAGGACCACGAGCGCGGCGACGAGCGCGGCCGCCGAGTAGTAGACCGGGAAGTGGAGCGTCCGGCGGTGCTGGCCGCCGAGCAGGTCGAGGTCGGGAAACGAGCCGCCGAAAAAGCCCGCGAGCGCGGCGGCGAGCGCGAACTCGGGCGCGACGACGACGAGCGGGGCCGCGAGTGCGACCCCCATCGCGGCGTGGGTGGTGTTCATCATCCGCGTTGGTCCTCCGGTCGCGGCGTGGATTCGACGGGCATCTCAGTCGTCCGCCGGCGAGGGGTCCTCGGCGGTCGCTGGTGTGGCCTCGGCGTCGACCATCGGGGTCCCGTCGGCGGCCGGGGCGAGTTCGGGGCCGAACGGCGGGTCGTCGGGGTCGATCTCGCGCAGCTGTCGGTAGTCGGTCGAGCGCTCGACGGGCGTTCGGCCGATTGCGGTGATCATCTCGACGTACTCGGCGACGCTCCGGAACTCGCCGAACTCCCCGCCTGCGCGCTTGGTGATCTCCTCGCTCAGGATGGTGCCCATGAAGTCGTTCGCCCCGCAGGACAGCATCTTGAGCCCCTGCTCGTCGCCGTACTTGACCCACGACGACTGGACGTTCTCGACGTTGTCGAGGAACAGTCTGGAGACCGCGATCATGAGTTCGTCCTCGTGGACCGTCGCGCCGCCCTCGATCATCCCCCGCTCGTAGAGCGGCGTGTTCGGATGGACGAACGAAAGGGGCACGAACTCCGTGATCGCCCCCGTCTCGTCCTGGAGGTCCCGGACTCGCTTCAGGTGCATCGCGCGGTGGGCCTCGTTGTCGACGTGGCCGTACATGATGGTCGCAGTCGTGTCGAGGCCGACCGACGCGGCGGCCTCCATCGCGTCGAGCCACTCGTCGGTGCCGATCTTGCCCGGGCAGATGACCGACCGGACCTCGTCGACGAGAATCTCGGCGGCGGTGCCGGGCACGCTGTCGAGGCCCGCGTCGGCGAGGCGGCCGTACACCTCCTCGTACGACCAGTCGGTGCCCCGGCGGGCGTGGTAGGCCTCCTCGGGCGTCATCGAGTGGAGGTGGACGCCCTCGACGTTCATCGCTTCCATCTGCTCGACGTAGGTGCCGGGGTCGGTCACGTAGGCGTCGGCGGACTTGTAGTTGAGGTCGCCTCGGTCGCTCGATTCGAGGATGGCTTTGTGCTCGTCGTCGAGCGCCAGCGCGGGATGGAGGCCGCTGACCGACGTGACCTCGTAGATGCCCATCTCGCGGGCCGACTCGACGACTTCCCGGGACTCGGCCGGCGTCTTGGTGAACCCGGCGTGGTCGGTTTCTGCATCGGCGTCTCGCGGTTCCGCCGCTCGACCGTCCGCGTCGCTTTGCGACGCGCTCTCGAAGTTCTCCGCGGTGTCCTTGAAGTTGCAGAACAGACAGCCCGTGTTGCAGGCCGTGGTGACGTTGTTGTTGAGGTTGGCGACGAAGGTGACGGCGTCGCCGACCACCGCCTCACGACGGCGGTCCGCGGCCTCCAGCACCCGCTCCTTGCGGGCGAGGTCGATGCCCTCGCTGTCGGTGCCCGTGGTCAGCAGTTCGATGGCGTCGTCGACGCCGAGTCGGTCGCCGTCTCTGGCCTTCGCCAGCGCCGTCTCGAACGACCGGTCGGTGTCGGGCACGTGCTCGAAGTCGAACGCTTCCCGCGGAACGTTCGTCGGAACCGCGTCTTCCATCACCGGGGACGAGGAGTGCGAGGGGTAAAAACCGCCGGGTTACGGCAGTGTGGTCTGGATCGCTAGAGGCTCCGGGGCAATCTATGGCCGACTCTACGGCCAGTTCATGCGCGAACGTGCATACGTCCGGCCGTGCTCGGGGCGGCAGTCCACACGGGAATGGAAACGCCTTAGTCCGGCGGCGGCGACCCCTCGCACATGACCGACAAGCGGGTGCGGCCCAGAGCCGCCACCGCACGGAGGCGGTCGCAGTGACCAGCGTGAAGGAGTTCCGGGTCGAGTCGGAGCCCACGGCGGACTCGCTCGGCTCCGGAGCGTTCGAGTTCACCGACGACTACTCGGTGTTCGACTGGGGCAAGATGCCCGACGAGATCACCGACAAGGGGGCGAGCCTCTGCTCGATGGGGGCGTACAACTTCGAGCTACTGGAAGCCGAGGGCGTGCCGACCCACTATCGGGGCGTGGTGAGCGAGGCGGGAAGCGCCTCGGAGGGTCGAGCGGGGGGCTCCGACTCGCGAGACGAAGACACCGAGTCCGGCGACGTCGTCCCGCTCGCGGAGGCCGACGAGCCGCCGACCGGGATGGCAATCGACCTCACGCAGGTGCCCGACCTGCCACGCGACGGCCGCGACTACGACTACGACGCCTACTTCGCCGACGCCGGAGACAACTACCTCGTCCCGCTGGAGGTCGTCTTCCGCAACAGCGTCCCGCCGGGGTCGAGCCTGCGCAAGCGCACCGACCCCGCCGACCACGGCCTCGACTTCCCGGAGTGGCCCGAGGGCGTCGTCCAACTGGAGGAGCCCATCGTGGAGTTCTCGACCAAGTACGAGGAGAGCGACCGCTACCTCTCGCCGAGCGCGGCCGACCGCATCGCCGGGAAGGCGGCGGTCGAGGACCTCGAATCGCTCGCCCGCGAGGTCAACCGCGTCGTGACCGAGCGCGCGGCCGAGGCTGACCTCGTCCACGAGGACGGCAAGATCGAGTGTCTCTACCTGAACGGCGAGGTCCGGGTCGCCGACGTGGTCGGCACCTTCGACGAGAACCGCTTCAGCTACCACGGCCAGCAGGTCAGCAAGGAGTTCCTCCGCCAGTACCACAAGCGCACCCAGCCCGACTGGGTCGACGCCGTCGAGGACGCCAAAGCGGAGGCGAAGGCCCGCCACCGCGCCGACTGGAAGACCCTGTGCGACCGCGAACCCGAACCGCTTGCCGACGAGGTGATCGAGGCGGCCCGCGACCTCTACGCCGCCGGGACGAACGCGTACATCGACCGCGACCTGTTCGATGCGCCGCCGCTCGACGAGGCCGTCGCGGCGGTTCGGAACCTCTGAGTGGGAAGTAATCGACTTGACGGCGAGCCTGCCACTGATTTTTGGTATCTCTCGAACCCTAGACGTACCACCCCGGCGCGCGTTTGGGCGCGGCGCACGGCTGCGCCGCGCCCTAGCGTGCGAGGGACGAGCATCGCAGGCCGAAGGCCGAGAAGCGCAGGAGGCTGGGGAGGTCTGAGGCCCGCGGTCGCGGTGCTATGCGGTTTCTCCGATGCTCAAGCGATAGCTAGCGTCGGGCCGTCGTTTCCCGCGTTCGGAGTGCAGCAACAATTCCCACAGCAGCCAGTGACTTTTGATAACGCAACTCAGAGACGCGAAACGCTTACCAGCCGACCTCACGAGAATTCCGACACCGAAAAGACTCATGACCGACCAGAAGCGCGCAGTCCAGGACGGCTACGACGAACTCGCCGACGAGTACGACTCCCGGCGGAGCGACGACCCTGCGTTCCTCGACGAATTCCGCGAGCGCCTGCCCGCCGACGCCCGAGTCCTCGACGCGGGCTGTGGCGCGGGGCGGCCGGTCGCGGCGTCCCTCACGGCCGACTCCGACCTCGACCTCGTGGGGCTCGACATCTCGCGCGAACAGGTCCGGCTGGCCCGCGAGCACGCGCCGCGCGGCCGGTTCGCGCAAGCCGACCTCGCCCACCTCCCGCTGGCCGACGACGCCGTGGACGGCGTGGCCGCCTACCACTCGGTCATCCACGTGCCGAGCGACGAGCACCCCGACGCCGCCCGCGAGTTCGCGCGCGTCCTCCGGCCGGGCGGCCACCTGCTGATGACGGTCGGCTCCGCGAGGTGGGAAGGTGCCAACGACGACTGGCTCGACACCGGGGTCGAGATGCAGTGGAGCGTTCCCGGCCCCGGCGAGAGCGCGTCGCTGCTCGACGCCGCGGGCTTCGAGGTGATCTGGCGGCGGGTCGTCGACGACTCGTTCGGCGGCGAGGCCTGCTTCGTGCTGGCCCGGAAGTCTGGGTGAGGCGCGACGATAGCTTGACCGAGCCTCGACCGGTCGATTCAGGGGACGGCCACGCTCACGGAGTACGTCTCGTTTCGATACCGGACGTACTCGTGTTCGACCCAGACCTCGTGGTCGACGCCGGTCGGCACCCTCGCCGAGGGATACGATCCGTTCATCGCTCGCTCGAAGGTGTTCTGCTGGCGAGGTGTTAGCTCCTCGAAGTCGATTACGCGGTCCGGCGTCGGAGCGACGGACTCTTTCTCGGCGGTCAACAGGTACGAACCGAGTTCGGTTTCGCTTGGGTCGTCGCCGCCGAACGGTTGGAGACAGCCCGAAAAGAGCGAGAGCACGAGAACGAGGGCGAGGACGGTTCTGGAGCAGTGGAACTGATCCATACGATAGCAACCTCACACGTGTCGATAAATTTTCCCGTTCCGTCGAGGTATCCATCTCCAGATCGGTTGCCGAGCTACCGCGAATTACGTGGAGAGTCACGCGTTGCCGACTGGTCGCTCGTCGGTGCGGAACTGACAGCGTGAGACTGACTCTACTTCCGCCGTGAGAGCGACACCGGACTCCGGACCGACGCGGTCCACGACGACCAGTAGGCCTCCGCAGCGAGCCAGAGCAGCAGCGTGAGCACCAGCACGCCGAGCGCGAGCAGCTCCGGGCCGGCCATCCAGACTGGCGTGACGTACATCAGCGCGTTCGCGGTCCGACCGGGCAACAGGCTCTCGACGACCTGCCACGCGCGTTCGAGCGCACCCGTGACTCCGGACTCGACCGCCAGTCCGTCCTCGCTATCGGCGCTGTCCCTGGCCTCGGCTTCGCCCGGCCCACCTGCTTCACCGCCGTCCCCGCTCGCACTACCGTCACCGGTCGCACCGCCGCTCTGCGACTGGAGGTCGGCCGAGGCTGCGGAGGGGCCGCCCGTGCTCTCGTCGCCAGTCCCGAGTCGTTCGGACTCGTAGGGGAACGCTACGTCGACCTGCCAGACGATCTCGCCCGCCTCGTTCACCTCGACCACGCGGTTCCCGTTCGAGTCGGTGATCAGCGTGTGGCCGTTCGGCAGTCGGTCGGCGTCGCGGGGCCACTGTGCTCGGGCGTCCGACCAGACCCACGACCGCTCCCACTCGCCGCTGGTCCGCCACTCGCCGTCGCCCCCATCGCTCCCGCCGCTGCCGTCGCTCGCGTTCGTGCGCTGGTACTCGACCACCCGGTCGTTCTCGGAGTCGCCGATCAGGACTGCGGGCCCGCCCTGCGACTCCGGAATGTAGTCGGGGTTGTGCTGCTCGTAGAGTGTGTCGTGGTCGCCGTCCTCGCCGAGGGTCATGTTCTCGATCACGCCCGTTTCGGGGTCGAGGAAGACGACCTGATCGTGGTTGCGAACGCTGACCATCAGCGTCCCGTCGTCGAACCGCGGGCTGTCGTCGATCACCTCCACGTCGTTGATGTGGGTCCAGTCCTCGGGGTACGGGCCGCCGCTCTCCAGCGGGAAGTGGCTCCGGGCGTCCCACGACCACTCCACGAGTTCCGTGGTCGTGTTCACCACGAACACCCGGTCGCGAGCGATGTCGGCGACCGCGAGCCGGTCCTCGCTCACGCGGTCGACGTCGTGCCACCGCGTCGAGTGCTTGCCGGGCGTGATTCTGGCGTACAGCCGGTTCACCTCGCCGGTCGAGAGGTTCACGCGCTCGACCACGTTTCGAGTGCAGGCCTCTCCGCTGCCGCCACACTCCGACGCCGGGAGGTGGTCGGCCGCCACGGAGAGAACGGTCGTGCTCTCGTTTCCGACGGGGCTCAGGTCGGGATCCACGGGGTCGACGTCCCAGTAGCGCGTGTGTGAATCGTCGTAGTACAGCACGCTCCCGTTCGGCGCGAACGCCACGAGTTCGGCTCGCGCTCGCGGTCCCTCAGCAGACTCGCCGAGCCACGTGTTCGAGTCGGTGGCGATCACCGTAACGTCGTCGCGCGCCCCGGCGTCGAACGCGGGGCGACCCGCCTCCGACCCGGCGGTGTCGGCCGAGAGGTATCCCGAGGCCACCACGAACGACGACGCCACGACGAGCGCGACGAACAGCACTCTCACGGCATCCCGAGAACGCATCGCCTCCCGGTTGCGGGCGTGTCGTCTTTGTTATCCACCGACTAGTCGAACCCATCGTCACGTTACCGCCCGAGGGCGGCGGGTATTTTACTGCCGGGCCGTCGACTCGGCGACTTCCTCGGCAGTCTCGGGGTCGGTGGGCTCCTCGTCAGCCTCCGTCTCGGCGACCTCTCCGTCGGCCTCTCGCGGGGCGAGCCCGTCGTCGGTCGGCCGGTCGGGCGTCTCGCGGTCGAGTTCGGACGGCATGCCGAGTTGGTAGCCGTTCGTGCTCTCGCGGAGTTCGGTGCGGCCGCGGTGGACCGTCACCGCGCGGTCGAGGTGGAGCTGGACCGCCTCCAGCAGCACCTCGGCTTCGAGGGGCTGGCCGCGCCGCCTGAGCTCCTCGACGGCCGCCTTGTCCGGGACGTTGAACGCGCGCTGGGCGACGATTGGCCCCTGGTCGAGGTCGGTCGTGACGTAGTGGGCGGTCACCCCCGCGATGCGGACGCCGGCCTCGCGGGCCTGCCGGTAGGCCTTCGCGCCGGGGAACGCGGGCAGGAGGCTCGGGTGGACGTTGATGATGCGGCCCTCGTATCGGAACACGACGTTCGGCCCGAGGATGCGCATGTACCGGGCGAGCACCACGAGGTCGACGTCGTACTCCGCGAGCACGTCGAGCAGTTCGTCCTCGTCGGGGTTGCCGCTCTCGTCGCCAACGTGGTGGAACGGGATGTCGTACTCCTCGGCGACCGGTCGGAGGTCGGGGTGGTTGCCGACGACGACCGAGAGTTCGGCGTCCAGCGTCCCGTTCTCGCGGGCCTCGCAGAGGCGTTCGAGGCAGTGAGACTCCTTTGTGACCAGCACCGCGATGCGGCGGGTCTCCCGGTCGGCTGGGAACCGGACCCGCACGTCGACCGCGAGGTCCTCGCCGAGGCCGTGGAGTTCTGCGCGGAGGTCCTCCTCGGTGGCGTTCATCCCTGTGGTGTCGACGTGCATCGTCATCCGGAACAGCCCGTCCTGAACCGCTTGATCGATGTCCTCGATGTTGATTCCGCGCTCGAAGAGCAGCGAGGTCACGCCAGCGACGAGTCCGGTGTCGTCGTCGCCCACGACGGTGATCTCGGTCAACTCGCGCCGGCTCATCGTCTCACCCGATCTGCAGTCGCTTTCTGCGTAGGCATCCGCTCGGCGGTCGCTAACTGCATAGAGATTCTAGCCTGCTCGGAGGGCATGAGTGTAGGTTCTAACGGGCCGGAGAGCCAAAAAGGGCGGGCTTGGTGCAAGACTTCCTCACGTGGAGGCCCTCGAAGAGGTATTCACGTTCGTGGAACGAACTCGGATTCCGAAAGGGCTTTTGAGCATGGACGACCACACCGACACGATGACTGGCTACACCGCCACGGTCACCGTGCGCCTCAAGCAGGGCGTCCTCGACCCCGAGGCCCAGACGACCCAGCGGGCGCTGGAGCGACTCGGCTTCGAGCTGGACGCGCTCCGGTCGGCCGACCGGTTCGAACTCGACCTCGACGCCGAGTCGGCCGAATCGGCGGCCGAACGCGCCGAGGAGATGGCCGAGCGCCTGCTCGCGAACCCGACCATCCACGACTACGAGGTCGCGGTCGAATCCCGAGAATGACGGTTGCAATAGTCCAATTCGGCGGGAGCAACTGCGACCGCGACGCCGAGCAGGCCCTCTCGCATCTCGGAATCGACGCCGAACTCGTCTGGCACGAGGACGGCCTGCCCGACGACGCTTCGGGGGTCGTGCTCCCCGGCGGGTTCTCGTACGGCGACTACCTCCGGGCCGGAGCCATCGCCGCGAACAGCCCCATCGTCGGGGAGGTCCGTGAAGCCGCCGAGGCCGGGACGCCCGTGCTCGGCGTCTGCAACGGCGCGCAGATCGGCTCCGAATCGCGGCTCACGCCCGGCGCGTTCACCACCAACGCGTCCGCACGATTCCAGTGCGAGCACGTCCACGTCCGGGTCGAGAACGCCGACACGCCGTGGACCCAAGCCTACGACGAGGGCGCGGTGCTCGAACTCCCCATCGCCCACGGCGAGGGCCGGTTCGAGATCACGGACGACCGGATGGCCGCCCTGAACGACGAGGACCGCGTTCTCTTCCGATACTGCGACGCCGACGGGACCGTCAGCGACGAGGCCAACCCCAACGGCTCGACGGAGAACGTCGCGGGTGTGGCCGGCGAGCGCGAGAACGTCGCGGTGCTGATGCCCCATCCCGAGCGCGCCAGCCTGCCGGACGTGGCCCCGACAGACGGACAGGGTATCCTCCACGGATTCGAGAACTGAGTATCGACTCTATTTTGCAGTTCCGCGACAATTTCGATTCGACAGTCGATCACGCCTTCGAGCGCCGACCGCGCGCGACCAGCAGTAACCAGACCACGCCCACCGCGAGCAGCCACGCCAGTACGACGACCGCCGACCACGCCGAGATGGGTTCGACCGATACCGTCATGCGTCGAACTCCAGTTCCGTCATCGCTCTATCGAGACTGGTTCGTCGGTCGCGATCCACTGGTCGTCGGTCTCCGCGCTGTTGCGGATCTCTACCCAGCCGTTCGAACAGAAGATAGTTTCGTAGTCGCCCCTTGCCTCGGACATCGTATCCGACACGCCGTGTGGGCGGCGCGGCGCACTCCCCGGTCGCCGCGCGTCGCCGCCGACGTGCCACCCCCGAGAGAATCGGTGGACGGACGACGACTTTGTTATCCGGTGGATAGCCGGGGTGTAGGTCGGCCTTAGCCGAGTGAACGCCTCGTTGAAGCGTCGTAAGCCGACGCCTCCGTGGAGAATGGTCGGTCTGGACGACGACAACGACGCGGAGGCGTGGCTCCGGCTGCGCACCGATTTCGGGACGGAGCCGAACCCTGCCGCCAGCCTACGGACGGCTCGCGACTACGAAATCTCGGTTCGTGTCGGTGACCGGGGCGAGACCGTCGGTTCCGGCGAACTGGCTCGACTGCAACGACACGATAACGAACGCTGCGGTTCGATCTCGTGGCGATAGCGGTGTTTAGTTCGTTGGAGCTAGCTACTGCCGAGGCATATGAGAGACCGCACCGCCACCGCGGGCCTCACGCGTCCCCAGCCTCCTCACTCCAACGCTCACGTCGTTCGCTCGTCGTTCGTCCCTCGCACGCTAGGGCGCGGCGCGTGCACCGCGCCCAAACGCGCGCCGGGGTGGAGAGGTCTCTGTCGAGCAGTTCGGCGGGCGAAAACAGGGCCCTCAGTAGCGTCCAGACTCGACCGTCTAGCGAGCCAGCGGCAGACTGTAGCTAGTCTCGCGCTCGACCACGACCTCCCACGTGGCCTCGCACTCACAGGAGACCTCCGAGAAGACGCTCGGATCCTGCCGGATGTCGAAGTCCTTGATGGCGGTCTGGACGCGGTCGTCGCAGTCGCCGCAGTTGTGCGGCCCCCGGTCGCTGCCGTGGCCCACCGGGTCCGAGACCACGATGGCGTCGGCGTCCGCGGTGTCTTCGAGCACTTCGGCGACCGACCAGAGCCACGGCGGGCGGTAGCCGTCCCGGAAGTAGAGTTCGTCGACCATCGTGTAGCGCTGGACGTTGGTCGGGTTCATCGAGACGGTGTGGGCGTACTCCGCACAGCGCCGGACCGACGACTTCATGTCCTCGATGGCTTCGGACTCGCTGAGGAACGGCGGCTTCATCAGGAGGTAGGCCTTCACGCCGGCTCCGGCGGCCTCGGCGTGCTCGCTGGCCTCGATAAAGTCCGCGAAGTCGAAGTACTTGTTCACGCAGTCGTGGCGCACCCGGTCGGTCGCGGTTTCGAGGCCGATTGCGACGTCGGTGTCGAGTCCCTGCTTGGTGAAGTCGGCCAGCTTCTCGCGGTCGACGAAGTCGGGCAGGCTCTCGACCACGATTCGCTCGCGGTCGGCGAACGTCTCGGCGATGGCGCGGCGGGTCTCCGCGCCGACCTCGCGCTCGTCGAGGAACGACCCGGAGGTGTAGATCTTGATCAGGCCGGACTCGCCGTCGGCCTCGCCCGAGTCGATCTGCTCGCGCTCGTGGGCGAGGCAGGCGTCGATCTGGTCCATCAGCGCGTCGTGGGCCACCGACCCGCCCTCGACCGACTCCGCGACGTAGCCACACATCGTGCAGCCGCCGGCGCGCGCCCACCGACACCCGCCGGTGTTGAGGATGATGGTGAGGCTCTGGTACACCCCGCCGGGCGTTCGGTCCTCGTCGATCCAGACCCGCGTTGGCTCGTGGGGGTCGTAGGTCTCGTCCTTCTGGGCCCGGATGTCGCGCATCACCGTGTTGTGGGCGTCCATCCCGCGCCCCTGCTCGTACGCGTCGGGACTCGGCTTGCTCATTGCCAGAGGGTAGTGGTCGGGCGTGTAAAGCGGCTTCGGGATACTCGCCGGTCACTACGCCCCGGTCCACGACGGCTCCTCGGCGTTCACAGAACGTCGTCTCGCGGACTCTCCAGTAGTAACTACAACTCCGCCTCCACGGCCGGTTCCACGCCCGACTGGCGCAGGACGCCGACGAGCGCGCGCCACGCTACCACGCCGAGTCCCGCACCGACCGCGTTCGCGGCCATGTCCGCCAGCGAGAAGGACCGCTCGGCGAGCGGGGCCTGCGCGAACTCGACGCCGACGCCGTAGCCGACCGAGAGCAGCACCGCGAATATCACGACGCGCGCGGTGCGGGCGCGCGGCGCGAACGCGTTCGCGAGCGTGACCGCGAGCCCGGCGTAGGCGGTCGCGTGGAGCCACTTGTCGATACGGAGCACGCCGAGCGGCCCCATCGAGGGGAGGCCGCTCGACGGCGAGGCGAGCACCGAGGCGTAGAAGATACCCCCCGCGACGAACGCGACCGCTGCCCAGCGGAGCCAGCGCGGCGGGCGCACTGCGTCGAAGTTCATCGACCAGCGGTTCGCAACCCCGGTGGTAAAAGGCGGCGGTCGAGGCCAGCAGTCGAAGCTGACGGTCGAAGGCAGCGGTGTTCGGAGGCGCGGCGGTCGTAGACGAGGGTCCACCGCCGCCCGTCCGGTGCAGTCGGCGTAACCGGATTTGGTTACCCGATCAAGGGAATCACTAACACATTGGCGGCCCAATATAATTATAGGACGTTACTATGACTGACCTAGGCGGATACCACGACCACGTCGCCCGCGTCGACCTGAGCGACGAGGGAGTAGACTACGAGAGCGTCGACGACGACGACGCCCGGAAGTACATCGGCGCGCGGGGACTCGGCGTGAAGTACGTGTTCGACAACGGGGTCGACGTCGATCCGCTCGGCCCCGACAACCTGCTCGCGTTCATGAACGGCCCGCTCACCGGCTCGCAAGCCGTGATGAGCGGTCGGATCGCGGTCGTCACCAAGTCGCCGCTCACCGGCACCGTGACCGACTCGCACCACGGCGGCTGGTCGGGCGCGCGGCTCAAGTGGGCCGGCTTCGACGGCCTGCTGTTCGAGGGGAAGGCCGACGACCCCGTCTACGCGGTCGTGGAGGACGGCGAAGTCGAGTTACGGGACGCCTCGCACATGTGGGGCTGGGGCGTCCACGAAACGATGGACGAGATCGAAAACGAGATGGCGGGCGCGTACGGCAAGAACCTCTCGGCGATGGCCATCGGCCCCGGCGGAGAGAACGGAGTCAAGTACGCCTGTATCATCAACGAGGACGACCGGGCGTCCGGTCGCGGGGGCACCGGCGCGGTGATGGGGTCGAAGAACCTCAAGGCCGTCGTCGTCAAGTCCGCGACCGACATGCCCAAGCCCGCCGATCAGGAGACGTTCCGGAAGGGCCACAAGCAGGCGATGCAGGTCATCCAGGAGTCGGACGTCACCGCGCCGAACGAGGGCGGGCTGTCGATGTACGGCACGAACGTCCTGATGAACGTCACCGAGGAGATGGACGGGCTGCCGACGCGGAACGCCCAGTACACCTCCACCAGCAGCGAGGCCGAGGACGACCCCAGCGAACCCAACATCGACGCCGAGAACGTCTCCGGCGAGAACGTCCGCGAGAACATCCTCGTCGACGAGCCCACCTGTCACTCCTGTCCGGTTGCGTGCAAGAAGGAGGTCGAGGTGCAGGTCCACCACAAGGGCGAGGACCACAACGTCCGGATGGAGTCCTACGAGTACGAGTCGGCGTGGGCGCTCGGCCCCAACTCGATGTCCGACGACCGCGACAAGGTCGCGATGATGATCGACCGCTGTAACGACATGGGCATCGACACCATCGACACCGGGAACACGATGGCGATGGCGATGGAGGCCACCGAAGAAGGCCACCTCGACCAAGGATTGGACTGGGGCGACGCCGACACCATGATCGAGATGATCGAGCGCATCGCCCACCGCGATGACGACCTCGCGGACCTGCTGGCCGAGGGTTCGATGCGCGCCGCGGAGGAACTGGGCGACCCCGACATGAGCCTCGACGTGAAGGGCCAGACCATGGCAGCCTACGACCCACGCTCGATGAAGGGCATGGCCATCGGCTACGCCACCTCGAACCGCGGTGCCTGCCACCTCCGCGGGTACACCCCCGCCGCCGAAATCCTCGGCATCCCGGAGAAGGTCGACCCGCAGGACCCCGACGGGAAGGGTGAACTCTGCGCGACCTTCCAGAACATGCACGCCATCAGCGACTCGTTCGACATCTGCAAGTTCAACGCGTTCGCGGAGGGCGTCGAGGAGTACGTGCTCCAGTACAACGGCATGACCGGCCTCGACGTGAGCGAGGAGGAACTGATGAAGGCGGGCGAGCGCATCTACAACCTCGAACGGTACTTCAACAACCTCGCGGGCTTCGACGGCAGCGACGACGACCTGCCGGTCCGGTTCGTCGAGGGCGAGGCCGAGGCCATCCCCGGCCAGGGCGGCTCCGAGGGCGAACTCGTCGAACTCGACGAACTCAAGCAGGAGTACTACGATGTGCGCGACTGGGAGGACGGCGTGGTGCCAGACGAGAAACTGACCGAACTCGGCATCGACGTAGGGCCGGGAACCGGTGTGAGTCGCGGCGGTGCGGCAGCATCCAGCGACGACTAAAACGCGTTCTCTTTTCGAGAGCTGATTGCTTACAACGTCTCTGCCCGTTTGACGATAACGTCGAGATCGCGCTCGTACGTCGTATCGCGTTCGCCGACGCCGATACACCAGAGTGTGTCGGCCCTTCTGACGTAGTCCGCGCGGTAGTCCGACTTTCCAATTCGCTGGCGGTACAGCGTTTCGTTGCTTCCGGTCGTGAGCGGGGTCACGTAGTTCCGAAAGTCCGCGTCCCACGTTTCGACTTTCGACTCCGGTTTTCGGATTCCGCTGTCGTCATCCTCGAGGATTCGCTCCTGCTCGGGAGGGTCGAACTGTTCGAGATCGTCGTAGACACTCTCGTGTACGTGTACGTAATCGACGTTGTGCATACGAACCAGCGAAGAAACGACTGAGCGCCTGCTCAGTCCTCCAAATTCAGTTTCTCGCGCATCTCAGCGACGGAGTGAGCTTTCTCGTCGTCGAACTCGATCTCGTCGAGACGATCACGCAAGGTGTCACCGTCAGCGAGTTCGACTTCTTCCACGTCGCGTTCCGAATCGGCGGCCATACCCGATTATTGGCCCGGTATGACATAAAAACGTTCGGACGAAAACGGTTCTGAGAGCTTCCCGATTTGCTTGATAGTGCGAGCGGTCATCCCTCAGTGAGGTTGGCGGCTGCAACTCGACGCTAACGCTATCTACGTTGCGAGCGAGTACCTACCATGGACATCCGCACCGCCACGACCGACGACGTAGCGACCGTCCGCGAGGTCTCCCGGAAAGCGTGGACCGAAGCGTACGCCGACACCGTCCCCGAATCGGTCATCGAGGACGCGGTCTCGGAGTGGTACGCCGACGAGACGATGGACCGGATCATCGGCGACGACGAGCAGGTGTGTCTGGTCGCGACTGACGAGGACGGCGACATCGTGGGGTTCGCGCACGGCGCGACGGACAATGGGAATGGCGACGTGCTCCGGCTGTACGTCCACCCCGACCGATGGGACGAGGGCATCGGAACCAACCTGCTGGAGACGATGGAGGAGCGACTCCGGGAGATGGGAGCCGAGCGCACGCAGGCGATGGTGCTGGCCGACAACGAGATGGGCAACGCCTTCTACGCCGACCAGGGCTTCGAGAAGACCGGCGAAGCCGAGACGCAACTCGACGGGGCGACCCGGACCGAGAACGTGTACGCGAAGGCGCGCTGAGCCTACCGACGCGAGGGTGCCGCCGCAGGCGGGCAGCGTGCGAACACGCTTCCTCGGACGCGTACGCGGTTGCGGCGCTAGCGCGCGACCGCGAGCCGATTCTATCCAGTCTTGCACGGCCATGAAATTTCTACACTCGGGGCAGCAATTCCACCTGGCATTCGTCTCGGTAATGATTCGCGGGCATCCATTCTTTCGGCGCATTATACAGTCGAAGGAATCAAATGGCCGAACGTCGGAGACACAATAGTTGTGTATGTCCTCTGAAAAACCGACTCGGGACGACGACAGACGCTTCGAAACCCTCACCGTGACCCACGGGGAGGAGCCGGACCTCTCGACGGGGATGGGCGACGTGACCTCGCCCATCCATCTCGCCTCGACCTACGCGGTCGACGGCATCGACATGGACGTCGCGCTCGAAGACCTCGACCCCGATTCGGACGAGTTCCTGTACACCCGGCTGTCGAACCCGACCCGCCACGCGGTCGAGAAGCGCATCGCCGCGCTCGAAGGCGGCGACCACGCCATGGCGTTCGCCTCGGGGACGAGCGCTATCGTCTCGACCGTGATGGCGGCGGTCGAACCGGGCGACCACGTCGTCGCGTTCGAGGACCTCTACGGCGGAACGAACACGATGCTGAAGGAACTGTTCCGCGACAAACTGAACGTCGCGGTGGAGTTCGTTGACGCGACCGATCCCGAAGCGGTCCGGGCCGCGACCACCGACGAGACCGCCCTGCTCTGGATGGAGACGCCGACCAACCCCCTACTCCGGCTCTGTGACGTCGAGGCGATGGCCGCCGTCGCGGACGACCACGACGCACTGCTCGGCGTGGACAACACCTTCCTCGGGCCGTACTTCCAGCGCCCGCTCGAACTCGGAGCCGACGTGGTCGTCCACAGCACCACGAAGTACATCAACGGCCACAGCGACTCGCTCGGCGGCGTCGCAGTCACCGATGACGACGAGTTCGCCGGCGAGATCGGCTTCCTCCAGCAGGTCGGGATGGGTAACGTGATGGCGCCGTTCGACGCCTACATGGTCCTGCGCGGGCTGAAGACCCTGCCGCTCCGTATGCGCCAACACGAGACCAACGCCGCGGAGGTCGCGACCTATCTCGAATCGCACGACAGCGTCGCATCGGTTCACTACCCGGGCCTCGACAGCCACCCTCAGCACGACCTCGCCGTCGAGCAGACCGACGGCCACGGGGGCGTCCTCTCGTTCGAAATCGACGGCGACCTCGCGGACGTGGAACGGTTCGTCGCCGCGCTGGAGGAGTTCACCCTCGCGGTCAGCCTCGGCGGCGTCGAGAGCCTGATCGAGCATCCCGCGAGCATGACCCATTCGCCGCTGCCGGCCGAGGAGCGCGCGGAACTCGGGATCACGGACACTCTCCTGCGGGCCTCGGTCGGCGTCGAACATCCGAAGGACCTGCTCGCGGACCTCGAACGCGGCTTCGAGGCGATGGACGCGGGCCGGACCGACGCGTCCGACTCGTCCGGGGCCGCCGACGCCTCGGAGGCGCCGGCCTCGACGGACTAGCGACACGTCGGTCCGCGTGGCACGGTCTCGTTACGCGACCTTCGGGTATACGGCGAGTACAGCGCCGCTTCGACCGTGGTCTTTACCGGTTAGACTTCTCGTTCGACAGGAAAACTGGGACAGTCGCACCTCAAGACCACGTCGTAAACCACGATATCCCAACGCGGGAATCCTCGCCCGCCAGGCGGGGAGGATGTCGAACCTGCACTGAGACGAGTGAGGATTAGTTGGAAATCGATTCTGCGATCTCGACGAGCGTCGACTGCGAGAACGGCCCGCTCACCGAGAACGTGAAGCCATCACTCTGCCACCGCAGTATGCCCTGGTCGCTGACCTCCAGGTACGTTCCTTCGTGGCCCGCTACGGACACGTTCTCTCCCTGTGTCGCCGACCGAGTGGCCGTAGATTGGCTGAATCGTAGCGTCGTCGACTCGTTCGCGTACCTCAGCGACACGGAGGTCGTGTCCCCGGAGCGCGTGGTGGTGACGTTCGTCAGTCGGAGGTCGCCGGGCAGCGAGGTCGGTTCGCGGATCGAGAAGTTCACCGCGCTCTCCGCCGCGTCGACCGACGAGAACGTCGTCGTCTCCGGCAGCGTTACGTTCTCGACCGTCGCGTTCGCCGGTGGCTCGAAGGTGAACCGGTCGGCCGGAATCGAAGCGTTGTACGTGATATCCGAGTAGGTGATGGTCGATGTCGACGTCTGGTTGCCGACCGTGGTCGTCACCTGCGTCCGGACGGGGAACCAGTTGTCCTGATCGAGCCAGACTGTCTGGTTGGCGTGGACGCCACCGAGCGTTTCGTTCGGCGACTGGATCGAGACGACGTACGTCGGCTGGCCCGAGACCGTCGCTTCGCCCTGATAGTCGGCGGTGAACTGCGACGAGAGGTTCTGGAACGCTCGCGTCAGATTCTGGACGACCCCGGTGTCGTACTGCATCTGGCGTGCAGTGTTCGTGGTTTCGTTGTACATCCAGAACGTCGATTCGTTCGCCACGAGGGTCGTTCCCTCAGTCGGACCGGACACGTACTCGTACCGCACGTTGTTCGGTGGCTCCTGCCAGACGTTCGCGCGCATCGTCTGCGTCTCGTTTCCAGCGTCGGTCGTGATCGTGACCGTGCCGGTGATGCTCTCTATCGTCGTCTCGTTTCCGAGCGCGTGCTGTTCGATGGTGCTCTCGGACGGCTGTGCGTCCGAGGTCGTCGTTGGCGGTGACGTGGTCGTCTCCTGGGTCGGCGACGCCTCCTGGGCTCCCATACATCCGGCCAGGGATGCGGTGAGGAGGAGCACGACCACGCCGAGAACGACAGGGGATCGTTTCAGGGACATTTCACCCCACATTTCGACGACGAGGGACTTCAATCCCAGGATAGCGGACCGCTCGCGACCCAGCGGTTCGTCGTTTCACCGGGTAGACGCTGAGTCTGCCCCAGCGACGTGCGGTTCGTTCTCCGGCCGTCTGCCGGTCCTGCGTAACTAGGCCGTGCCGCCCTGGTCGGCGAGCAAGAAGACCGACGCTACCCAGCCGTTCACCGCTCTGACGCGCCCACGACGACCGCGTCGCGCACCTCCAGCGCGGCCTCGAACTCCGCCTCGCGGTCCTCGCGCCTGCCGATCCGGAGGAGTTGCTCGTCGTGCGCGCGGGCCACCGCGTCGCGCTCGCGGTCGGTCCACCCGAGGTCGTCGGCTACCTCGGACCAGAACCCCTCGGGAACGAGGAAGACCGCGCGCACCTCGTCCTCGTGCACGCACTCGTACAGCCTGCGGAACTCCTCGGTCCGCGGTTCGAGTTCGCGGCGGGCCTCGGCCACGAGATCGGGCACGCGCCGACCGCCCACGCTGGCCTTCGCGGCCGTGAGCACGAGCACCTGCCCTTCGATGGGGTTGTTCTCGGTCATGGTCGCGTCCTCGGAGTCGGTCCGAGAGAGCTCATCCGCCGGCTCGCATCGCTTTGCGCGAGAAGTCCGCGACGAGGTCGTCGAGCGCGTCCTCGTCGCCCTCGAAAACTACAGTGACCTCGGTGAGCGTC
Organism: Halorussus litoreus; assembly: GCF_003382685.1. Lineage (GTDB taxonomy): Archaea > Halobacteriota > Halobacteria > Halobacteriales > Haladaptataceae > Halorussus > Halorussus litoreus. Next base: position 49,608 of record NZ_QLVG01000001.1, read on the forward strand.
ACCGACGGACCGATGGCGACCGTCCCCGAGGAGATGGCGGCGCGCCAGCCGTCGCCGACCACGTCGCCGCCCTCCTCGGGGGTCGCCTCGCCCGCGTCGCCGGGCTGGATCTCGCCGCCGAGGTTCGAGAGGTAGTGGCGTGCCAGTCGCTCGGTGATGCCCCGGTAGGACTTCTCGACGCGCATCTACTCACCTGTCGCTTGCGACGGGAGACTTCCATCCCGAGGTGGACTCCCGCCGGCGACCGGAGGGAAGACGCTCAGCACGTCGCCGTCGGCCAGCGGGGTGTCGACCCCGTCGAGGTGGACCACGTCCTTGCCGTTCTTCATGATCGAGAGCTGTTGGCGGAGTTCGCCGTCCTCGAACAGGTTCATGTCGAACTCCTCGGCGAGGTCGCCGAGCACCTCGCCGACCGCGGTCCCTTCGGGGTACTCGCGTTCGAGCGTCTTCTGGCCGACCGCCTCGCGGAAGTTGGCGAAGAAGCGCAGTTCGAGTTCCATCCTATCGCCCCGGCCGGATGCCGTCGCTGACCATGCGGGCGTGGCGCTCGCGGTCGATGCGTTCCGAGAGGTCCTCGTGGTCGTACAGCTGGCGAAGCAGCGACGCCATCAGGTCGCGCCACGCCATCGCGTAGATGGGCGACTGGCCCCACGCGCGGAGTTCGGCCACGAAGTCGTCGTACTGCTCCCACCGCTCCTCGAACCGTTCGAGCACGTCGACCACCGCGCCCGCGGCGTCGTCGTCGCTCTCGGCGTCCTCGATGGCGCGGTTGAGCCGTCGCTCCCAGCCGTCGACGGCCTCCCGCATGTCGCGGGCGGCGTCCTCGCCGTCGGCCGGTAGCGACTCCACGATGGGGTCGGGTACGGACAGCGTTATCTGCTCCATGCCCGGACGTTGGCCGCCGCGGCTCAAATACCTACGGCACTCGTGCGGACGCAGTCACCCTCGTCCGCGGTTCGTGACGGGTTCCGTGCGGTCGCGGTCGCAGTTGCGGCTGTGGTCGCGGTTGCGGGTGCGGTCGCAGTTGCGGCTGCGCTCGCCGTTCTCATTTGTTCAACGATAGCAGCGGTCGCGGTAGCGGTAGCAGTGCGAGTGGGGTTGAGTTGCGGCCGGGATTGGAGTTGCGGCCGGGATTGGAGTTGCGGCCGGCTTGCGGTTTCTTCGGGCCGATAATCGAAAAGCGACGCGATCAGTCCATAACGCGGGTGACGAGCCAGAGGACGACCACGAGCCCGACCCAGAGGACGATGCCGCCGAGTCCGACCGAGAGGAGGCCGTCGGTGCCGAACATCCCGAACCCGACCCACGTGAGCACGCCGGCACCGGCGAGCCCGTTGATGGTCCGACCACTCACGGTGATCGAACTCGCGAACATCGTCTGGAGGGTTCCGTACGCTCCCAGCGCGAGCCCCAGCCCGTAGAAGACGAGCCCGAGCAGGCCCCCGACGGTCGTGAACAGCGGTCGGAACAGGCTCGACTCCTCGGGCGGGGCGGGAGTGGTCGGTTGGGCCGTCGTCTCGGCCGTGGTCGGCGTCGGCTCGCTGGTCGTCGCCGGAGTGTCGGGGGTGGTCGTCTCTGGGGATTCGTCCACGGTCGTCGTCTCCGGGGGTTCGCGGACGTTGATCGTCCGCCGGGCGTCTGCGTCGCTCTCGATGCCCACGTCGTCCTCGACGGCGAGCGAGACGCTGTAGTTTCCGGGCTCGTCGAACGAGACGGCGACCTCGCCGTCGGCGGTCGTTCGAGTCGACCCGTCGATCCGGAACCTGTAGGTCGCGATGGACCGGTTGCCAGCGGTCGAATCCCGACCCGAGACGACGACGGTCTCGCCCGGTCGAACCGGGTTGGACGGAATCGTGAGGTTGGCCAGCGGTCGCTGATATGCCGGTTCGAAGGCCGACTCGGCGGGCGGGATGAAGTCGACCCAGCCGTTATCGGTCACGACGCGGTCGCCGTTCCCCTCGGGATGGATGGAGTCGTGGGTCGGGCCGTCGGGTGCGCCCCAGTAGTTGCGTTCGGCGCGGACGGTCCGGGTCGCGTCGAGCAGCAGTCGCGTGGTCGTGTTGGCGTCCACGAGCGTGTCGACGTTCACGACCAGTCCGCGGTCGTGTCCGTACACGTTGTTCCCGGTGACGTTCACGGCCGGGCGTCGCTCGTCGCCCTTCTGGAGGGCGATACCGGTCGGGATGTCCGTCGAGACCGACGCCACCGAGAACGCGCTGCCGTCGCCGCGCCGGATCTCCCCCGCCGCGTTTCGCTGGAGGACCACCGTGTACGGCTCGTCGGAGTGTCGAGGCAGATACTCGTACACGTCGTCGTCCTCGTCGACGAGGGCTTCGAGTTCCTCGCGGATTCCCGTCGCCTCGAAGAGCGCGCCCCCAGGACCCTCCTCGACGATGATTCCGGAGTTGGGCTCGTAGCCCCGAAGTTCGTCGGGGGACCCGAACCCGTACGTGTTGTAGACGATGGAGTTGTTCTCGATGCTGGTGTTGAGCGAGCCCACGACGCGGACCCCGTACGCGTTCGCGGCGACCGTGTTCTCGGACAGCGTCAGGCTGCCCGCGTGGGTCAGTCGGTTGCGGAAGTCGAGGCCCACGCCCGCGTTGTCGAGCACGCGATTCGCGTCGACCGAGACGTTGTGGACGACGAACCCGGTCTGCATCGACAGCCCGTGGTTCCCGTTGTCGGCGACGGTGTTGTCCGTCAGCGTCGAGTGGGTCACCTGCTCGACAGCGATTCGGAGTCCGTTACGGCCGTTTTCGGTGAGTTCGTTGCCGCGGACCTCGGTCCGGCCGAGGTGGGCGTCGCGGCCGGTAACGGCGATTCCGTGGCGAGCGTTGTTCGTGAACGCGTTGTTCACGACCGCCATCGAGATGCGGGACCGAATGTAGCCCGTCCGCCCGTGGACCGCCAGTCCGGTCGTGCTGTCGGTCACCGTATTCGACGCGACGCGGACCTCGTCGAGACCGTGGTTTCTCGTGGTGAGGCGGATGCCGGCGTTTGCGTCGGTGACGCGGTTCCGATTCACCGTGGTGCCGGTGATCCGCTGGGCCGTCAGCCGGACGCCGTCACCGCCCGCGCCGACTCGCGAGACGCGATTCCGGTCGACGCTGGCCGAACTGAGTCGCTCGCTCCGGACGGTCACGCCGCTGCCCTGCACGCCCGAGAGCGTGTTTCCGTCGACGTCGACGTGCGCGGCGACGTTCGCGGCGACGAACACCCCCTGACCGTCGACGGACTGGAACGTCGAGTCGGTGATCCGGAGCCACGACGCGCGCTCGGGTTGGGGGTCGCCGGTGGCTCTGGGGCGGTCCGGCGACGTGCGCACGTCGAGGGGCAGCGTCGTCGGCGAGATTTGGTCGACCCCGTCCCGCTGTAGCCGTAGCTTAACCGGATACGTCCCGTACGTCTCGGGATTCAGGACGTCGGTGTAGTTCGCGATCAGCGTCTCTCCCGCTGGAAGGGTCACGTCCCGGTCGAGGGTTATCGCGAGAACGTCGCTGCTGGGACGGCCGATGGAGGTGATCGAGGAGTTGAGGAAGCGCTCGATCTCGTCGTCGTCGTCTTCGTCGATTCCGAACCGCCGAATCGAGTTCAGGTCGACCGGGTCGACGCTCCCGTGGGTGCGATACTCGAATCGGATCGTCCGGAACGTCGTATCGGCGCTGGGCGTCACGGAGGCGTTGTGGAACGCCCGTTCGCCGAGGTCGCTCCGGTTGGGGACGATCCGCGAGTCGGCGATAGCGCCGTCGCCCGGACTGATCATGACTGCCCGGTCGCCGATCTCGGAGAACGTCGAGTCCGCGACCGTGACGCCGGGCGTTCCGCTGGTTCCCGCGGCGCGGATGGCGTTGCGCTCGATATCGCGAATCGTCGACGACGTGACGGCGACCGTCCCGGTCTTACTCGCCAGCGTGATGCCGTCTCTGGCGTTCCGTATCGTGGCGTGGTCCAGCGAGAGACGGGATTGGGACGTGCCGTCGTACCGGATCGACGCCCAGTCGGTGCTGCCGGGCGCTTGCGGCGCGGTCGTGAACGTGACCGGTCGGCCCGCGGTGCCGTTCGCGGTGAGGTTCCCGCGGACGGTGATGGTGATGTCCTCGGCTGATTGGACGGTCGTCCCGGGTTCGAGGGTGAGCGTGGCTCCCTTCCGGACGGTGACGTCCGCGGCGATGCGATACGGACCGTCCTCGGGCGACCACGTCGTCGACTCCGTGACGTCGTCCTCGACGAAGGTGATGTCGGCGGTCGACTGACCCACCACCGCTCCCGTCGAGAGGAGGCCTGCCGGAAGCAGTAAACAGACTAAGAGAAGGAGAATGAGCGGTTTTCGAAGCGAGACGCGGGTCACATCGGTCTTTCAGAGATGCGAGACATAAATCATACTGTTCGCTCTCTGTCAGTCCCGTCGTCTGTCAGTTCCAAATTCGTCGAGTGACCGGCCAATATTCCAGCTGACTCGGCGCGCGAACCGACCGACTTTTCACTCCGCACCGACGCCCACCGAGCATGGACCGGTCCGTACTCGTCGCCCTCGTCGCCGGCGCGGTGCAGGGCGTCTTCGAGTGGCTGCCCATCTCCAGCGAGGGCAACCTCACCGTCTTCCTGACCGCGCTCGGCGAGTCGCCCGAGGTCGCCGTGCAGTTCTCGCTGTTCCTCCACGCCGGGACCGCGGTGTCGGCTGCAGTGTACTACCGCCACGAACTCGCCGACGTGCTGGGCGCGCTCCCCGACTGGCGGCCGGGCTCGGCGTTCGCGGTCGAACCGGCGGGCGCGACCGACAGCGTCGAGAACAGCGGAACCGGCGGCCAGCGCGCGACCCTCTCCTTCCTCGGCGTCGCTACGCTGGCCTCCGGCGTGGTCGGCCTCGCGGCGTACGCCACGCTGGAGCACGTCGTTTCCGCGCTGACCGGCGGCGCGTTCGTCGCGCTCATCGGGATCTTGCTCGTGCTGACGGGTGTCCTCCAGCGGGTCGCCGACGGCTTCGACTTCGGTGGGAAGGCCGCGCCGGACTTCGTCGACGCCGTGCTGGTCGGCGGGCTTCAGGGCCTCGCCATCCTGCCCGGCGTCTCGCGGTCGGGCACCACGGCGTCGGCGCTGCTGTTCCGGGGCCACGACGGCCCGGCCTCGTTCCGGCTCTCGTTCCTGCTGTCGATCCCGGCCGCGCTCGGCGCTGGCGTGCTCGTGCTCCTTGACGCGGGCGTGCCCGCGGTCGCGCCCGTGCCCGCCGTGCTCGCGCTCGCGACCGCAGCGCTCGTCGGCTATCTGACCATCGACGCCCTGATGCGCGTGGTCGAGCGCGTCCCCTTCTGGGGGGTCTGCGTCGGACTCGGCGCGCTGGCGACCGTCGGTGGCGCAGCGCTGGCGCTCTGAGAACGGTCGACTAAGCGGACAGAGCGCCGCTGGTCGTTCAGCGGACCGGCTTGCAGTCGCGAAGCGCCACCGAAGAAACGCCAACGTTCATACGGTCCGTGGTCGTTGCTGTACCCATGACAGTACGCGCCGCCGTGGTGCTGGCCGCCGGGGAGGGGACCCGGTTGCGGCCGCTGACGCGTAATCGCCCCAAACCGATGCTCCCGGCCGCCGACAGACCCATCCTCGAACACGTGTTCGACGCGCTCATCTCGGCCGGTATCGAGCGCCTCCACGTGGTCGTGGGCTACAAGCGCGACCGGGTGCAGGACCACTTCGGGCCGACCTACCGGAACCTCCCGATCAACTACGTCCATCAGGACAAGCAGCTGGGGAGCGGTCACGCCCTCCTGCAGGCCCGCGAAGCGGTCGACGACGAGGACGGCTTTCTGGTGGTCAACGGCGATCAGGTCATCGAGCGCCGGATGGTCGCCGACGTGCTCGCGGCGTTCGAGGACGACGACGCCAGCGCCACGCTCGCGGTCACCGAGCAGGCCGACGTCTCCCACTACGGCGGCGTCGTGATGGACGGCGAGCGCGTGACCGAACTGGTCGAGAAGCCCGACACCGACGACTACCGGCTGCTCAACGCCGGGGTGTACGCCTTCGCCCCGACCATCTTCGACGCCATCGCGGAGACGCCGCGCGTGCAGGGAGAACTCGCGCTCACCGACACGCTGGTCCGGCTCATCGAAGCGGAAGCCGACACCGTCGACAACGACGTCGCGGTCCGTGGGGTCACCACCGAGGGGCTGTGGGTCGACGCCACCTACCCCTGGGACCTGCTCGACGTCTCGCGCGAACTCCTGCTCGACGCTCGCGTCACCGAACCCGAGCGCGAGGAGTCGGTGTGGGTCGCCGACAGCGCGACGGTCCACGACGACGCCACGCTACAGGGTCCCGTCGTGGTCGGCCCCGACACCGAGGTCCGGCCGGGCGCGGTCGTCGGCCCGTTCGCGGCGCTCGGACGCAACGCGACCGTGGGCGAGAACGCGGTGGTCGCCGAGTCGGTGCTCGACACCGACGCGCGGGTCGGGCCGAACGCGACCCTGCTCGACTGCGTGACGGGCCAGGGTGTCTCGCTCGGCGCGAACTCCACGGTGCCCGGCGGGCCGGGCGACGTGCGCGTCGACGACCGGGTGTTCGCCGACCAGCGCCTCGGCGCGGTGCTGGCCGACCGCGTGACCGCCGAGGGCAGCGTGAACGTCGCGCCCGGCACCCTCGTCGGCCCGAACGCGACCCTCCACACCGGCGTGACGGTTTCCGAAAACGTTACGGAGTACGCCGAGGTGTTCCGGTGACATGACCACGCGTAGCAGGCGGCGGACGAACGCGACCGGGGGCTCGTCGTCCGGAGGTGGCCGCTGATGTGCGGCATCATCGGCTGTACGGGGCGCGCCGAGGACACCCTCGACGTGCTGCTGTCGGGGCTGGAGGGCCTGGAGTACCGCGGCTACGACTCGGCGGGCGTCGCGCTCGCCAACGGGTCGCTGGAGATCTGCAAGCGACAGGGTGAACTCGACCGGCTCCAGCAGGCGGTCGGGAACTCGCTTCGCGGCCCGGTCGGCATCGGGCACACGCGCTGGAGCACGCACGGCCCGCCGACCGACGCGAACGCCCACCCGCACACCGACTGTACCGGGAACGTCGCGGTGGTCCACAACGGCATCATCGAGAACTACGACGAGCTGAAAGCGGAGCTGCACGCTCGCGGCCACGAGTTCGAGAGCGACACCGACACCGAGGTCGTGCCCCACCTCATCGAGGCCGCGCTCGCCGAGGGCGCGAGCTTCGAGGCGGCGTTCCGCGAGGCGGTCTCGCGGCTGGAGGGCAGTTACGCGCTGGCCGCGGTGACGGCCGACACGGAGGCCATCCTCGCGACGCGTCACGACTCGCCGCTCGTCCTCGGCGTGGGCGACGACGCCGCGTATCTGGCGAGCGACGTGCCCGCGTTCCTGGAGTACACCGACCGCGTCGTCTATCTGGAGGACGACGACTTCGCGCGGCTGGAATCGGGCGCGTGGACGGTGACCGACGCCGACGGGCAACTGCTCGACAAGTCCGTCTCGCGCGTCGAGTGGGACGCCGAGGAGACCGCCAAGAGCGGCTACGACCACTACATGCTCAAGGAGATTCACGAACAGCCCCGGGCGCTCCGCAAGTGCCTGCGCGGCCGCGTGGACGAACTCACGGGCTCGATACAGGTCGACTCGCTGGAGGGCCTCTCGCCTTCCTCGGTCCAGTTCGTCGCCTGCGGGACCTCCTATCACGCCGCGCTGTACGGCGCTCAGACCCTGCGCGACGCGGGCATCCCGGCGCAGGCGTTCCTCGCCAGCGAGTACGCCACCGCGCCCGCGCCGGTCGGCGACGACGCGCTCGTGGTCGGGGTGACCCAGAGCGGGGAGACCGCCGACACGCTGTCGGCGCTCCGGGAGGCCCAGCGCCGCGGCGTCGAGACGCTGGCGATGACCAACGTCGTCGGTTCGACCGCGACTCGGGAGTGCGACCGGACGCTGCTCATCCGCGCCGGCCCGGAGATCGGCGTCGCCGCGACCAAGACGTTCTCCTCACAGGTCGTCGCGTGCAACCTGCTGGCCGCGACTATCGCCGACCGCGGCGACTCCCGCGAGATCGTCGAAGCGCTCCGTGACCTGCCGGGACAGGTTCAGGAACTGCTCGACGCCTCGCGCGCGGAGTCGGTCGCCAAGCGGTTCGTCGACAGCGAGGGCTACTTCTTCATCGGCCGAGGCCACCACCATCCGGTCGCGCTGGAGGGCGCGCTCAAGATGAAGGAGATCACGTACAAGCACGCCGAAGGGTTCCCCGCGGGCGAGCTGAAACACGGCCCGCTCGCGCTCGTCACCGACCAAACGCCCGTCTTCGCGGTGGTGACCGGCGACGGCGAGGAGGCCACCAAGACGGTCGGGAACGTCAAGGAGGTCGAAGCCCGCGACGCGCCGGTCGTGGCCGTGACCGACGGCGCGTCGGACGCGAGCCGGTACGCCGAGGCGGTGCTGGAGATCCCCGAGACACACCCGCAGGTCGCGCCCGTGCTCGCGAACGTACAGCTCCAGTTGGTCGCCTACCACGTCGCGAACGAACTCGGCCGCTCCATCGACAAACCGCGGAACCTCGCGAAAAGCGTGACCGTGGAGTAGAGACGTAAAAGGTATGGCTTTACTGCCACACCTCGGCTTTTGCGAGTTCCTCCCGTGTGGACTTATTGTGGTCTACTGCATAGCCCGCGGTGTGTCAGTTCATGACATCGTCGTCGTTGGTGGCGGAGCTATCGGCTGTTCGGTCGCGCGCTCGCTGGCGGGCAAGTCGACTCTCGACGTGGCCGTCGTCGAGAAAGAACACCACCTCGCGGCCCACCAGAGCGGGCGCAACTCCGGCGTGCTTCATCCGGGATTCAACTACGAGCCGGGGTCGCTAAAGGCCGAGTACGCGACCGAGGGCACTCGTCGGATGAAAGCGTACGCCGCGGACGAGGGCGTGCCCATCGAGGAGTTCGGCGTCGTCGTGGTCGCCAAGTCCGACCGCGAGGAACGGCGTCTCGAAGTCCTTCAGGACCAGGCCGACCAGAACGGCGTCGAGACCGAGCTGATCCGGGGGGCCGACGCCATCGCCGAGCACGAACACCACGCCGATGGACAGGCCGCACTGGTCGCGCCAGAGGCCGCGTCGATAGACTCCCAGCAGTACGTCTACTCGCTGGCCCGCGACGCGATGGACCGCGGCGTCGACTTCTACACCGGCACGCGCGTCGAGGCCGTTTGGCGGCGCGGCGACGGCTTCCAGCTGGCGACCTCCTCGGGCGAACTGCGAGCCCAGTACGTCGTCAACAGCGCGGGCCTGCACGCCGACCGCGTCGCGAGCGAGTTCGGCGTGGGCGAGGACCTACAGATCGTCCCCTTCCGGGGGGAGTACTACGAGATCGTCCCGGAGAAGCGCGAGGTCTGCCGGTCGATGATCTACCCGACGCCCGACCCGGACCTGCCGTTCCTCGGCGTCCACTACACCCGGCGAGCCGACGACAAAGTCATCGTCGGCCCGAACGCCGTGCTGGCGTTCGGCCGCGAGGCCTACGAGAACACCGACTTCGATCTGGACGACCTCGCCGAGACGCTGGGGTACTCAGGGTTCCGCCGGCTCATGGCCGACCCGAAGATGCTCAGGGTCGGGTGGGAGGAGCTCAACAAGTCCTACCGCAAGGAGATGTTCGTCGAGGCCGCCCAGCGACTCGTTCCGGGAGTCGAGGCCCGGGACTTCCGGAAGAGCTATTCGGGTATTCGCGCCCAACTGGTGAGTTCGGACGGCGACCTCATCAAGGATCCGCTGTTCGAGCACGCCGACTCGTCGACGCACGTCCTCAACGCGGTGTCGCCCGGCCTGACCTGCTCGCTCCCGTTCGGCGACGCGCTCTCGGACGCCGTGCTGGAGAACTTCGACGCGACCGAGTAAACGTACGTCACGGTGAGGCCGCGACTGCCAGCGTTTACTGCGAGACGGCCACGACGTTACCACCCGAGCCCATTACATCGGCAGGAACACTGAAGCACCCATCTCACGCACGCAGGACAACAGGCTCAGTAAAGCGCGAGAGCACCGCGGTGATTATTTCGTCGGCGTCACGCCGTGTCCCGGCCCCGAGATGTCGTGTATCGGGCCACCACGTGTTTCGATGACGTCTTCGGCGAGCAAGCGGTTCCCGTCGAGGTCGACGTACGAGAACGCGCCCGTTCCGGCGACGACGTGGGCGCTGGCGTGGATGCCGACCGCGCTCTCGAGCATACAGCCGATCATCAGGTCGAGGTTCGCGCCGCGCGCGATTGCGGCGATGTCGGCGGCCGCGAGCGGCCCGGACTTCCCGAGCTTCACGTTGATAACGTCCGCGGCTTCCTCGCGAACGATTCGGATTGCGTCCTCGGGCGTGAACACGGACTCGTCGGCCGCGATGGGGGCGTCGACGCGCTCGCGGGCGCTCGCGAGTCCGGCGACGTCGGCCGCGGGGACCGGCTGCTCGATGAGTTCGAGGTCGATGCCGCGAGCGCGCACCTCGTCGGCGAATCGGGCGGTCTCCTTGGGCGTCCACCCCTGGTTGGCGTCGACCTTCAGCGCGGCGTCGGGAGCTGCGTCGGCGACCGAAGTGACGCGGTCCGCGTCCTCCATCGGGTCGGGGCCGGTCTTGATCTTCAGGTGCTCGAATCCCGCCTCGGCTGCGCTGGCCGCCCGGTCGGCCGCGCTGTCGGGTCCGAGGATGGGGATGGTCAGGTCCGTCTCGACCGGTTCGGGCGACCCGCCGAACAGTTCCGAGAGGGGCAGGTCGCGCTCCCGGCAGTAGGCGTCGAGGATCGCGGTCTCGACGGCGAAGAGTGCCGACACCATCCCGGGGAACGCCGACCGGACGTCGTCGACGAGCGTCCGATAGTCGCGGATGTCGCGGCCTTCCACGAGGTCGGCGGCGGCCCGGGCCGTTTCGATGGCGGCCGCTTGTGTCTCACCCGTCACCGGCGGAATCGGTGACCCCTCGCCGTAGCCCGTCGTGCCGGACTCGGTGTCGACCGTCACGAGCAGGTTCGACGCCTCGCGTTGCGTCCCGAGCGCGATCTCGAACGGTTCGTTCAGCGGGAGGTCGAGCGGTCGTACCGATAGTGACGTGATCTCGCTCATTCGTCGGTCACGCTCCCGCCGTCAGTTGTGACGGTGTCGCTTTCGAGTTCCGCTCGGACGGCGTCGAGGAGTTGGGCCGGTCCCTCCTCGTCGTAGACGTTCGCCGCGGGGAGGCCGTGGCGTTCGCGTTCGGCCCTGGCGTCGCCCCACGTCGAGATTGCGACGACGGCTGCGTCCGAGAGATCCTCGACGAGTCGCGCTTCCTTCTCGACGCCGTCGACGCGGAACGACTCGAAGTGGGTGCGGCCGGTGCGGTCGGGGTCGTCGGCGAGGACGACCGCGTCCGGCCACGCGCCGTGGAGGATGGAGAGGGTCACGCCCGAGTACGCGCGATGGGTCAGCGAGGCTTGGCCCTCGACGAAGACGACGTCGTGGTCGGCCCCGACCGCGGTCACCATGTCCTCGACCACGCCCGCGGTGAAGTCCGCGGGGACGCGGTCGACGACGACGCCCTCGTGTGCGCCGACCATGATGCCGGTCTGGCCGGTGGCGACCCAGCCGGCGTCGAGGCCCGCGTCGCGCGCGGCCCGGTAGAGCTCGAACGTGGTGGTTCGCTTGCCGACCGCACAGTCGGTGCCGAGCGTGAGGACCACGTCGGCGTCGACGTCGTCGACCGACCCGTCGCCCACGCGCAACTGGTCGCCCTCCGGTGGCTTGCGCACGTCGAACAGCCGCGCGCCGTGTTCGTCGGCGAGGCCGGTCCAGCGGGGCTCCTCGGAGAGGAAGACATGGAGGCCCGAGACGACGTCACAGCCCGCGCGGATCGCGTCCTCGACGTCCGACACCCACGCCTCGGGTAAGTCGCCGCCGGCGGGCGCGACGCCGATGACGAGCGCTTGGGCGTCCGGTGCTTCAGCGAGCGCTCGCTCGACCGACTCGACGATGGGGATTTCGGGTGCGTCGGGCTTGCCCAGCACGTCGGCCGGGGTTCGGCCCGCGGTTTCGGTGTCGACGACCGCCTGGGCGTCGAACACCTCGCTGTGCATGACGACGCCGTTCGCCGTCTTCCCGCCCGTCTCGCCGAATTCGCCCTCCGCGAGGACGATGGTCGGGACTGGGGTCTCGAAGTGCTCTCGAAGGTTCATCGTCGTTCCGTTCGGATTCCACGACCAAAACTCACCCACCTTCCGTGACATCCTCCCCGCGGTAAACAAGGGGCCCCTACGAGGGGAATCCGATCTGGCAGGTTTCAGTCCGAGTACGTCGAGAGCGTCATTTGTCCGGGTCTCGGACTCGTCTCTCGGTGGACTGTGGCGCTGTCACAGGCGCTCCCGTCCCGTGGCGAGTCATCGCGTTCGGGTTCCCAACGGACGCTCTCTCCCCACGGGTTGACGCGATTGGCGATGTTCGCCGCCGCGTTAATATCTGCTTGGAACTCTGAAACGTGGCAGTCGTCGTGTGGACAAACGAATTCCGCTTGCTGACTCCGCCGACCGAGACGCTTACAGGCATGGCACGTCTGCGAGGTGTACGCCGCGTTGACGTACTCAACTCGAATCCCTGCCTCGGTCGCTTTGTCCTCGATCCGACCTTGTAGCCGAGCGAACGCCCATGCGTGAAGGCGGCGGTTCATGAACTTGCCATAGTCCAATCGCTCGCGGATGTACGACAAGTCTTCGAGAACGATAACCGGGTCCTCGAAGGAACGGGCGTACTCGACAGCCTGCCGAGACGCCTTCTCGACAATATCCGTCAGGGCGTTCTGGTAGTGGTCAAATCGCTCGTCCATGCGCCACTCGGCAGCGTCCCGAGACTGGAGCCGCCGAAGCGTGGTGAACATCTCTTTGCGGAGGTGTCGAGCTCGACTGCCGCTGACGAGCATCGGCTTCCGTGGCACGTCGCGTTTGAGGGCACAGCCCGTAATTAACGCGCTCTCGCCTACGTCGAAGCCAATGTACGTCGGGTCGTCCGAGTTGGTCGGTTCGTCGACCGCGTACTCGACGGTGACGTGCAATTCCCATGACGTGCGGTGTCGCTGGAGGCGGAGCTCGCCCGCCGTCGCATCTTCAGTGAGCAGGTCGAACCACAGGGACTCCTGCTCGGGGTTAATCCGAAGCGGAATCCAGAAATTCGTACCGCGTCCGGGTTGCGGGACCTGCCAGACGAAGCCGTGTTCGCGCTCGGCGGAGTAGTCGAACGTCGCCGCCCGATTGACGAGTCGAAGCGGATGCTGGTCGTCTAACTCCTCGGCGTTGTACGTCTTGCGGAGTTTCGGGACATAGGATTTGAGCGCGTCTTTGGCTTGGTACGGCAGGTCGTACGGCGTCACAACGTCATTGACAGCAGACATCGTATTTGCCCCGGCGTCGAAGGCGTCGTGGAGTGCGTCACGGTAGGTGTCCAAGAGTCGCTGGAGGCGTTGCTCTTTGCGCGTAGTGGGCGTGGTGAGCGTGGCCTGCAGCGTCTTCGTCACCGTCTCGGACACAATGCTACAATAGTGTTAGTTATACTTAACACCCTCGGTCACTGACCATGAGACGTGAAGAACATTAACATCGAGGTGGAGGAGGAACAGTACGAGAGTCTGAAGGACACGAAGAAGCGCCACGGCCTGACGTGGCGGGGGATGCTACTCCACGCGCAACGAGAGTTGGATTCCGGCTCAGCCACCGAGTAGCGGTTGGTCAGTATCGAGTCACATTCCTCCTAGCCTAAAGGCCGAGATTCTCTGATTTTAAAAGATGGCTGAGGGATAGGTGGAGGTAACGCAGGCGGAACGTGGACGTGGCTCCTTATGTGGCCCTCCACGGTTGGAGTGGTGGGAGGCGTCGGGTACCTCCTGTACCGAGTTGTCCGTCGGGCTGCAGACGGTGTTCCGGATTCGGTTCTCGAAGAACTCGGCGTCGCGGGCGATTGCGAGGTGGGAAGTGGTCGCCACGAACTCTCGCGTCAGTCCGTCACGGATCGCTGTCGTCGGTATCCCTCGTAGAGCACCGGCAGGCCAAGCGGAAGCGACAGGACACCGAACGCGAGGAGTCCGTAACTGAGGCCGCGCTTCCGGCGGACTGCGAGTAAGGCGACGATACCGCCGAAGGTCGCGATGGCGTATGCGGTATTACTCCAAACGACCTCGTACGACGAGCAGTAGAGCCAACACGCGAACGTGTACGAGGGAGCGTTCCACGTCGGCGGCGCCAGTTTCGGCCAGAAGAACCGACAGTACGTCGTCCAGCCGAACATCGCGAGCACTGGAAGGCCGACGAGCCACAGCGTCGAGTCCGACCGTCGTGACGACCCGAAGCGTCGGTAGCCGGCGAAGAACAGCGCCGGGAAGAAGAGGATCCACAGCCAGATTCCGAGGATGTACGTGACCGGCCAGTGTTCGATCCGGGGCTGGCGAATCGGGAGTCGAAGAGACGCCGGGAGGCTGGCCCACGGGAACGACGGGTCGGGCACGGGGTTCGTGACGAACGCGACGAGACAGAGTCCTGTTCCGACGAGTAGTCCGTACAGCCCCACTGTCGCAGATCGGTCGAGCCAAGCTGGGAGCGACGGTTGCGCCGTTGCGTGACAGTTGTCGGATTCCCTCGACATTCCTCGGGTCAGTCCTACCGTGATTTCGTGTCGCCTTCGAGCGCCTCTCTTCGTTGCTCGTACTCGTCGTCGGTCAACTCCCCACGAGCGTATGCGAGTCGGAGTTCCTCGAGCGACCGGTCGGAGTCGGTCTCTCTCCCTGCAACCGCCTTGTAAACGAGATAGCCACCACCGACGAGGGCAGCGAGAAACAGCAGTTGCATCACGATTCCGACGATGAACATCCAGCTCGGCATCGCTCCGTCGGCCCACATGCCACCGCCCCACGTCCCACCCATCATCGGTCCGAATCCCATCATCCCGAAGCCCATGAAGAACATCGGGAAGACGACGACTGCGCCGATGATGATGAGGAGGATCGTGACCAGCCGCGTGTCGTTCGTGTTTTCTGCCATAATTGTTTCCTCCGGGAATCCGTCCCTACTGTCAGGTACGCGGTCACGGTTCAATGCGGTTATGCCTTAGAAACATCTGGAATAGCGGTTACTACATTTCGAATCCAAAATACAGGCGCTCTCGAATCGTGGTATCTGAAGGACAACTGCAATAGATGGTCCCTCCGATTATACAACTATGGAGCCGACGATGACGGAGGAGGTCTTCGAAGCCATCCGTATCGGTGTCGGATTTCTCTGGACGGCGGCGTGGGCGATCATCATGGGCCTCACGGTCACGAGTCTGGTCCAGGTGTACGTCTCCAAGGATCGAATGGCGCAGGTGTTGGGGGACGGCGATCTGAGCGGTCTCACGAAGGCGACCGTGTTCGGAGCGGCGAGCAGCGGGTGCAGTTTCGGCGCCGTCGCCATCGGGAAGGGGTTGTTCAAGAAGGGCGCTCACGCGGTGAACTTCCTCGCGTTCATGTTCGCGTCGACGAACCTCATCGTCGAACTGGGGCTGATGATCCTGATTCTGCTCGGCTGGGAGTTCCTCGTCGCGGAACTGCTCGGCGGCCTCATCCTCATCGCCGTCATGGCCGTCATCGTCCACCTCACGCTCCCCGAGAGCCTGTTCGACGAGGTCCGGGAGACCCTCAACGAGCGCGACCGCGAGTCGGGCGTTGCCGAGGATCCCACGTGCGGGATGGAGGGCAAAGACGAGTACACGCTCACGACCGACGGCGGCGAGACGCTCAAGTTCTGCTCGGAGGGCTGTCTGGAGACCTATCGACAGGAGGCGTCGAGTAGCGGCGGGTGGCGCGAGGAGCTGCTGTCGTGGGGCGGCTGGTACAAGGTGGCCAATCAGTTCCGAAAGGAGTGGTCGATGATCTGGAAGGATGTCATCGCGGGCTTTCTCATCTCCGGGTTCGTCATCGTCTTCGTCCCGCAGTGGGTATGGAACGCCCTGTTCATTCAGGGCGACGGACTGCTGGTGACCGCCGAAAACGCGATCATGGGCGTCGCCATCGCCGTCCTCAGTTTCGTCGGCAGTATGGGCAACGTCCCGTTCGCCGTCGCGCTCTGGGGCGGCGGCATCAGCTTCGCGGGCGTGATCGCGTTCGTCTACGCCGACCTCATCACGATTCCCGTGTTGAACGTCTACCGGAAGTACTACGGCTGGAAGATCATGCTGTACATCCTCGGCGTCTTCTTCGTGACGATGGCGTTCACCGGCTTTCTCATGGAGTTGCTGTTCGACGCGTTCGGTATCATCCCGGATCTGGCGGGCGGGGAGACGGCGACCGAGCAGACGTACTTCGAACTCAATTACACGTTCTACCTCAACCTCATCGCCTTCGCGCTCTCTGGCTTTCTCCTGTACGTGTACCGCCGTGGCCTCGGTGCGCCAGGACAGTATCGTGACCCAGTCTGTGGGATGCGGACCGACGACAGCAAGCCAGCAGCGGCACACGAGGGCCAGACGTACTACTTCTGCTCACAGGCCTGCAAAGAGACCTTCGAGGAGAAGCCCGACGAATACGCCACCGAACATCCGATGGTGATGGAGGACCACGACCACTAACAGGCGTTTCATCGAAGATTCACAGCTGTACAGAGACTCGCCCGTGGATCCCATGTCGGCTGATACGAGGACTGGAGCGTATCGGACGCGTTTGCGTACCTCCTGACTACTGGGAATCGGAGGCCGGTTTTATTGTATCTCCCTCTGAAATCCGATTGTATGTACGACCGGATTTTGCTGTCGACGGACGGAACAGTCGCGTCTGAAAACGCTGAGGCGCACGCTCTCGACCTCGCAGCCGCTCACGACGCTGTCCTCCACGTGCTCTACGTTGTCGACGAGGACGTCGTGACTGCGTACAGCGGAGACGAGTACGTCGACGAAGCTGAAGGCCCTGAACACGGCCTCGAAGAACACGGGGAGGAGACGCTTTCGGAGCTCCGTCGCCGAGCATCAGCGGCCGACGTCGACATCGAGACGGCGATGCAACACGGCCGCCCTGCGGAGGCCATCGTGGAGTATGCTGAGGACCACGACGCGGGCGTGCTCGTGCTTGGGACTAAGCGCAGGCCGGACGAATATCGTGCGCTGCTCGGGAGTGTCACCGACCGCGTCCTTCGATTGACCACCCGCCCAGCGACCGTCGTGAAGACCGAAGTCAGCGAGTAGCGAACGAACGGTCAGTTCCGGCCAGGACCGAGCATGAGACGAACGCACCGGCGATCTTGCCACGGGCGTAGTGTTCCGAGGGTCTTACGTCATCGCGTCCGGGCCGGACGCGCATCAGTTGGCGACGACACCTCGGGGAGGCCCGAGACGTCGAGGTCCGCTCGCCGGAGGAACTGCGCGTTGATGGCGACGATGACTGTGCTCAACGACATCAGGAGCGCCCCGACGGCCGGCGACAGCAGGATACCCCACGGAGCGAGGACGCCTGCGGCCAGCGGGATAGCGAAGACGTTGTAGCCGGCGGCCCAGACGAGGTTCTCGCGCATCTTCTCGTAGCTCGCCCGGCTCAGCTTGACGAGCCGGACGACGTCCATCGGATTGTTCTTGACGAGGATGATGTCCGCCGACTGGACGGCGACGTCCGTCCCGCTGCCGATGGCGATTCCGACGTCGGCCCGCGTCAGGGCGGGCGCATCGTTGACGCCGTCGCCGACCATGCCCACGAGCTTGTCCTGATCTTGGAGTTCGATTATCTTCTCGTCTTTGTCCTCCGGCAGGACCTCGGCGAACACGGTGTCGATACCGAGATCGTCGGCGACGGCGTGCGCGACGTCCGCGGAGTCCCCGGTCAACATCGCCACTTCGACGTCGAGGTCGTGGAGCGCGTCGACGACCCGGTAGCTCTCCTCGCGGATGACGTCCGCCATGGCGAACGCGGCGACAAGTCGCCTGTCGCGGCTCGCGGCTTCGCCGCTCGCTTTTTCCGAGGGCTCGCTTCGCTCGTCCTCGCGGCCCGCGGCTTCGCCGCTCGTTCGTTCCGAGGGCTCGCTTCGCTCGCCCTCGCGGCCCGCGGCTTCGCCGCTCGTTCGTTCCGAGGGCTCGCTTCGCTCGCCCTCGCGGACGAGGTAGACGACCGTCTGGGCGTTCTCGCCGGCCTCGTCCGCGAACCGCTGGAGGGTTTCGGGGACGTCGCTATCGAGATAGTCGAGGAGGTTCGGCCCGCCGACGTGGACCGTCTCGCCGTCGACCGTCGCGCGCACGCCGCGTCCCTTGAGCGCCTCGAAGTCCGTCGGCTCCCGTGGGCTGACCCCACGTTCGTCCGCCGCCGCCCGAATCGCCCGTGCGATCATGTGCTCGGAGTCACCTTCGACCGCAGCAGCGAGTTCGAACGCCTCCTCGTCGGTGATTTCGTCGGTCGTCTCGACGCCGACGACGCCGTGTTCGCCTTCCGTGAGGGTCCCCGTCTTGTCGAACACGATGGTGTCGAGGTCCCGCGCTCGCTCCATCGCGATCCGGTCGCGGACGAGCATGCCGTTCTTCGCGGCCAGCGAGGTGTTGATCGCGACGACGAGCGGGATCGCCAGCCCGAGCGCGTGCGGACACGCAATGACGAGCACCGTCACGACTCGCTCGATGACCGTGGCGTCGAACTGGACCGCGAGGGTCCACGCGACGCCGGTCACGACGGCCGCCGCGAGCGCGACGTAGAAGAGCCAGCCCGCCGCGCGGTCGGCGAGCATCTGCGTCTTGGACGTGCTCTGTTGAGCCTGCTCGACGAGCCGCATGATCCCGGCCAGCGTCGTCTCCTCGCCGGTCGCGTCGATTCGAACCCGGAGGCTCCCGTCGCCGTTCACGGTGCCGCCGATGACCTCGTCGCCGGGCTCCTTCGAGACGGGCCGGGACTCGCCGGTGATCATCGCTTCGTTCACGTCCGAGTCCCCGTCTTCGACCACGCCGTCTGCCGGGACGCTCGCGCCCGGGCGGACGAGCACGAGATCGCCGTCTTCGAGCTCGTTCACGGGGACCTCCTCGGTATCGCCCTCGTCGGTGATGCGCTCGGCCATATCGGGCATGAGCTTCGCCAGCTCGTCGAGCGCGCTGGAGGCCCGCCGAACCGACCGCATCTCGACCCAGTGGCCCAGCAGCATGATGTCGATCAGGGTCACCAGTTCCCAGAAGAACGCCGACTGCGCGGGGAACGCGACGCTCGCGAGGCTGTAGACGAACGCCACGGTGATGGCCATCGAGATGAGCGTCATCATCCCGGGCGCACGGTCTCGCAGTTCGGGAACGGCCATCTTCAGGAACGGCACGCCCCCGTAGGCGAAGACGACCACCGCGAAGACCGGGTTGATCCACTCGCTCCCGGGGAACGCCGGGACGGAAAAGCCGAGCCACTCTTGAAGCGTCTCGCTGTAGAGGAGGACCGGGATGGACAGCAGCGTCGAGACGAAAAATCTCCTGCGGAACATCTGTTCGTGGCCCTCGTGCATCCCGCCGTGATCTCCGTGTTCGTGGTCTTCGGAGTCGGGGTCACCGTGCTCGTGGTCGCCGTGTCCGTGCTTGTGGTCCTCCTCTCCGTGGTCCGTCCTCTGTTCAGTCCGCTCGCGGAGCTCCCGTTCGGCTTCGTCGGCCTCCTCCGCTTGTTCTTCGAGCATCGACTGCTCTACTCGAGGTTCCTCCTCGCGTTGATGGTCCTCATGGTTCTCAGTCGAATGCTCGTCCGATGCGTGGTCGTCCATGACTCGTCCTCTCTGAACGTAGTACGGACTCCGGAGTGATGGATGTCCGGGTCGACTGGCCGATCGTAACCCGCACGCGGGGCGAATTCGAACGTTCGTACTCACACTAATAGTTATACCAGAACTGAGGCTCGCGTGCGAGGGGAGCGACGAACGCGAGTCCGTGCCCGGTTCCGACCTCGCCGCCCGCAGTCTTGTGGCCCGCATCACGGCCCTCGTCTCGGATTCCAGAGCCGCCGTCGGCGACACAGAACCCGGTCTGGAGGTCGCCAACCGTGACCGTCAGTTGAATACCGGAGAGTACGAGCGGTGTCCTTCTCGGAGGGCACACTACTCCCGACGTTCTTGCTCGGGCGGCTCCGGCGGTTCCAACGCTGCGACGAGCAACTGTACAGTTCGTGCCTGTGCGAGCGCACCCCACGACGTCCGGACGCGTGTGCCAGCGAGTGCGACGGCGAGTATCGCGACGCGGACGAGGACGGCCGTCGTAGAGAGCGACCCGGTGAGGGCGGTCACGAGTAGGTTCGTCAGCACCCCGGCGGCGACGATAAGGCTGAGGACGCGAATCGGTGCGCGTTGGAGTGCCGACGCGGTTCGGTCGAGTGTGCGGTTGAACGCCGAGTCGTACCACCAGCGTTCGAATCGTGGAGCGGCGCGGTCGAGGACGGCGATGAACGGGCCGACCGTGTACGTCTCGCGGAGGTCGATGACGACGATATCGGGGTCGGGCTCCTTCGTGAGCCAGCGGTAGACGAACGAGTGGCGAATCCACGCCGCGAGGAGCGCGAAGACACCTGCGAGTGCGGAGTTCGCTGCTGCGGCTCTGGCTTTCGCGCTGGCGCGTCGGTACGCGCGGACGACCGCCGACGATTCGAGCCAGTCGGCGAGGTCCTTCAGGTCGCGGACGAGTGCGACGGCGACTGAGTTCTCGGTGGCTGTGGAGTCCCGTTCTCCCATGAATCTACTCATCGTCCTGCTGGAGGTCGGTGACCTGTCCGTGGACGGTGATCGAGCCGAGGTCGAGGACGAGGTCGTTGCCCTCCTGGAGCTGTCTACTGTGGAAGTACAGACCTGCGTCGGTCTGTCTGGTGTCGAGTTCGACGGTCAGGGTCACGTCCTGCTTCCGGGGGTGTTCGCGCTCGTGGATGGTACCGTTCTGGCTCCGGAGCACGACCGTCGCGGATTCGACGCGCTTGTCGGTGATGCGGGCGTCGACTCGGTCGCCGACGCGCTCGGTCATGCCCGTCGAGATGCCGTCGGCGATGTCGGGCGAGAGGTTCGAGAGTTTGAGCGTGACCGTAGTTGTGGTCTGCTCGCCAGGTAGGGTCGTGGCTCCGCGATGGACGATCTTCCCGGAGAGCTGGTAGCCGTCAGTTCGGAAGGGAATCGTCCGGTCGATCTGGATCGGCGTGCCGAGGAACGACTCGTTGCCTGCCCTCGAATAGGTTTCGAGGGTGAGCCCGAGCACGACGCGCTTCTTGGTGGCGTCGCCAGTGGGGTAGATCTCGGCGGACTCGATGGTCGCGAGCGAGCGCCCGCCCGCGTCGAACGTGTCGCCCTCCTCGATGTTCGCGGCTTTTTCTGCGCTGGTAGTGGTCTGGACGACGACGTCCGCGGTGTCGGTCGGCAGTTCGAGAGTCCCGCGCTCGACGATGTTCGCCGTTAGATAGTAAGCCTCCGTGTCTAAGGGAAGCTTCTTGCCGATCTGAACCGGCGTTCCGAGGAAGCGCTGGTGACCGTTCGTAGTGAGCGTCTGGAGCGTCACGCCGAGGACGACCCGCTGTTCGTTGGCGTTGCCGGTGGGGTAAACCGCAACCGATTCGACGGTCGCGACGGTGTCGTTGGCGACCTCGTAGGTGTCGCCCTGCTGGATGGCCGAGGCTTCCTCCGCGTTGGTGTTCGTCTGGAGGACAACGTTTGCGGTGTCGCCGGGGAGCGAGGAGTTGCGCGTTGCGAGATCGTGGACGGTTCCGTTGACAGGGTACTCTCGAGTGTCGAAGGCGAGCGAGCGTCCGGGGTTTACGGGGGAGTCGGCGAACGTGAACTCAGAGGTGTTCTCGCGCTCGACGAGCTGGCCGTCGAGTTCGACTCGCGTCCACACGTGGATGCCTCCTTCTGCGGGGACTCGGTAAACGTCCGTTACTGTGACGTTAGCGTCTGTAGCGTTGTCACCCTCGGTGATTCGTTCGGCGGTGTAGCTTGGCTGGGTGCCGAGATCGAGGGTGGCGTAGCGAGTCGCGTTCTCGACGGTCGCGTTGGCCTCGTTCGCGTCCGGTTCCGCAGGAGTTTGGTCGCCCGACTGGAGGACCAATGCCGTGCCTGCTGCGACGACGGCGAGGACGAGTAGGACGACGAGTGCGTCGATGACATTGACGGTGCCGAAGAGCCGGCCCTTGTCGTCGATGAGGTTCATAAGTGGTGCCTCCCTGTTCGTGGTTAGAAGCGTGGACAGTGGGGATGCTAAACTATTGTGTTTCGTGGTTCTGATTACCGACAAAGCTGGAGTGTCACGAAGGCAATATCCGAGGAACGATATCGGAGACGGCGGGAAGGGCCTCGAATCATGGATTCCATAAACTACCTACGAGATCGCTTGCTCGACGTACACAGGCAATCGCTCCCTTACTTTCGGGAACTCGCTCAAAGAGACGACTCCGAATTTAATTGCTAACACGGTGTACACCACGAATCCAGCCGGCGGAACGACGAGCAACGAGACGATTGACGAGTCGAGTAAGGAAGCGGTTCCGAAGATGATCGGTGCCGAGAGCGTAGCCACAGCAGTAATTCTGGTCAAACGGAGATCGTCTATCGGGTCGAATCCGATTCGGCGCGCTGCCCAGATGTGGAAGAGAATCATAGAGCCGTAACTCGTACTGGTGGCGACAGCCGCACCCGCCATCCCGAAGCGTGGAATTAGCAGGAGGTTCATGACGAGATTCATCAGAGCAGCAGTTCCCGTTGCTGCGATCAGAATGCGAAGTTCGCCCTTCCCCTGTCCGACAGCGAAGATGGGACGAGCGAGTGCGAATCCGAGTGCACCGGGCAAGAGAAGAAGCAGGGGGAGAACGGACGCCTCGAACTCCGACCCGAAGTACAGCGGGACGAAATCGGAAGCGAGCGCAGCGAGACCGAGGGCAAGGAGGAGCGTCAGGGAGAGGTTGTATCTGGTCGCTCTGGAGACGAGCGCCGTGATTCGTTTTGTTTCTCCTTTGGACCACAACTCCGAAGACGAATGGAGAAACACCATCTGCAGTGCATTTGGCACGAACCAGAGGAATTCGGCGATCATGAGCGCGCCCCTGTAGTAACCCGTTGCTTGACTCCCGGCAATAGGCCGCAGGAGTAGGATGTCGACGTGATACAACGACGCTGTCAACAGGATTAGGACCACGCTTAGTCCATTAAATGAAAGGAGCTCCCGTTTCGGAAACCCCATCGGAACTCTGCTAAAGACCGCCCTGACGTTCAAGTGTCGGGATAGTATAACGAATGCGATTGCTGAGACGGTGAGGCTAGCTACAATTTGACCAATGAGGGCACCTACAACTCCGTAACCAACGTATGCCAGTGAGAGACCGACAACACCGAACAGTATCTTTTGAAGAATCTTGAGCGGTTCACTCCGCTCCTCAAATCCGAGGCCCATCAATCCTGCACGGGCAAGAGAGTACGCTTGACGGCTCAGAATTAGACCGCCGAGAAGGTAGAGATATACGTCAAACTTGGCTCCAAGGAGCTGTGTGGACAATCCGAACCAAGAAAAAATGGCGCATCCAAATACTGCAGCCATAGCTAAGAGGGTACCTATGCGAAAATAGAAGCCAAATACTTGCTCCGTCCACCCCGATTGTTCGCGATTTTCGGCAATGTACTTTCGCATCCCGTCGAAGATACCTGCATTCACGAGGATCATCGCTATCCCGAGAAGGGAAAGAACGAATGCGTAGTCACCGTAGGAACTACTACCGAGTAAACGGACGAGTAACGGTGAAATGAGTAAACCGAGAAGAAGAGTTCCAACTTTACTTCCGAGAACCGAGACGAACCCTCGTACTACTAGAACGGGCATATCGCTCTACAGGAAGCCTATTTCGACGTGCGTAAAAAGACCCCGCTTCCACGTTGCGTGGGGTTAGGTAAGCTCAATAGAAATTATGAAGAAGGCTGGCAGATAGTAAGACAGAAAGACGCAGTTGGGGATGAGTTAAACTACCGTTTCTAGGATCTCCGAAACGCGTTCAGCATTTCGTTTCCACGTGTACTCCCGTTCGACAAATGCACGAGCTTGCTGACCGATTTCGTTTTGATAGTCTGTATCGAGAAGAATAGTTCTGAGAACATCGGACAAGCCATCCGGATCTTCCGGGGGGACGAGAAAGCCGGTCTCGCCATGTTCGATGAAGTCTTCTGGACCTTCCCCGGAACAACCAATTGTGGGCAGTTCACACGCCATCGCTTCGATATATGCGACACCAAATGCCTCTTGGTAACTCGGGAGGACAAACACGTCGGAGTGCCAAAGATATTTGAAGACCTCTTGGTTTGGAATCTCCCCAACAAAAGTGACGGAGTCAGCGATTCCGAGTTCATTTGCTTCATCTGCAAGCCGTTCACGCTCAGGTCCGTCACCTATTAATACGTAGTCGAAATCCAAGTCCGAAGACAACGAAGCGAGAGCCCGTAGCGCGTATCGGTGCCCCTTCTTGGTAAACAGGTTCCCAACAGAGACGAGAGTAGGATCTGAAATGTCGACTTCCTCTGGTGGTGTACAATCCCTCGCAGCATCAATTTCGTCAAAAGGGAGACCATATGGGATAGTTGATCGATGCTCAGACGGTCCGAAGTACTCTTCTGCAAGATTTTCTAACTTCGTGCTGTTAACGATCACGTGTGCCGAATAGTCAGCGGTTCGCTTTAGTAAGGGCATACACCCGACCTGATCCGGAAAGACCTGTAAACTCTGACCGTGAATAGTCGTCACTACTGGAACATCGTATTGGTTCGCAGCTCGAATACTTCCAAAGCCGTCCGGTAATAGAGTGTTGGCACAAATTACATCAGGAACGAAACCGCTTGCCGCGAGGTCGTTTACCGCATCTAGAACGACGTGTCGGTACAGATAGGAGGTTAGCGGTTGGGTGTTCGCTCCCGGGAAGGAAACGTGGCGAGGGTATCTAACCGGTACACCATCGATGCTAGCTTTGTCAGGTGTGTTCCGGTAAGCGGACCACTTTTCCGGCAGTGGCAAATGTGGGGGAGTCCATGGAACTGGGGAGATGACGCGTACGTCGTGACCCATTTTCGAAAGCTCACGTACGTGCCTATGAACGAATACTCCGTTAACCGGTTTTGCCGGTGAAGGATACATATGCGAAAGTACAACTACGTTCATCACTTGCTCATGTCCTCATCAAACCCTAAATCTGACGATAAACGATAATACAGCCAATAATAAACAGCCCCAGATACCAGGATATACTATTTGATTTGTTCTAATAGCTCGCCCTTCTTATTGGAACTTTATTATATTTTAATATAATTTTTATATTCTACTCGGGGCCCGTAAAGTGCTCACCGGGGCGTCTTCTATAAGGGGAGAGCGTTTAGCACCTCTGAAATCACAATCACTAAATCAAGGAAAGAGCATTCACCCATTAGAATGCTTACGTCGAACTGGGGAAAAGCCACAAACCTTGGAATCTATCTTCTCGTCACCGTTACTATCTGGGGCCCATACTTTACTCCACCAACAACCATTGGCCCACAAGGTATTATTCGTCTAGACCAGGTTATCCTCCCTCTTTTGATATTCGGCTTTGTACTTAGCCAAATCCCTCGTCTTCGTCTTTCTATGTCGTCCATCAGTGTTTTACTCATAATCTGTACATCCATAATTTCCCTTTCTGTGCTCTTCAGCATCGTGTCTCACGAATATCCACCACGAATGAGTGAAATTTTTGACGTTATAATTTGGCTCAGCTACACGCTATTCGTCATGGTCATTGCGCCAATTGTTCCGTCATCTACTGCTCAGAAGGGCATTCTTCTAATCTTGGTACTAAGTGTAGCTACCGTCGTCCTTGCTATACTTCAAAGTTTAAATATTCCTATAGCGAGCGAAGTAATTGCCCCGCTGTACGCCACTGAAAGACATATGCAGGATCTAACCCGCCGCCCAACAGCTACTACAATTAATCCGAATATCTATGCTCAGTTTCTCGCATTACCACTGTTAGTGTCCTTTTCATTGACACTAGCGAGTGGTAGACCCGAAGCGTCAGCTTGGCTAAGGAGAAGAGCAGCATTCTTTTTCACGTCCTTCATTTTCACAGCGATAGGTGTCTTAGCTACGTACTCCCGAACTGGGCTCCTAATCAATATTCTCGGGGCTCTGATGGTAATTGCTCTTATTCTACTGACCGGAGTAGGATCGGTCAATTGGCGGAAGAGGATTGTGGCAGTTAGCTCAGTTAGTTTTCTCGTCGCTTTTGTTGCTTTCCTTTCAATTGGGGAAGGGATAGGAAGATTCTCGGAACTTACGAATCCAATGGAAGCTAGATCGTTACAGGTACGCTTTGATAAGTGGGAACAAATTCTACCGATTATCTCTGAGTCCCCGATTATCGGCTACGGTCCCTCAAAACTAGAGTTAAACTCCATACCCGTATCTATAATCGACAGTGGTACATTGGCATGGTGGTTTCATTATGGCCTCCTCGGTGTCGTTTCATTTCTTGGCCTTATGATCGTTATTTTTGTTCTTGGAACACAGACACTTACCAATACACGAATACTCGACAAGAGTCCCGTCGGGTGGTCCGCAGGGGTAGCAGTTACTGGTTGGACGTTTGGATCACTCGCTTTATGGCCCATTAAGCCGCTTCCTCAAAGCCGTCGAGTCTTCACCCTATATCTAATTCTTGTCGTGTTTGTGATTGCCATAATACGTCAGGAAGGGGATGACAAGGGCTCAGATTCGACATAGAGCCCGTGTTTAGAAGAAAATACTGGACGATTCCAATTCGTACTCAAACTTCGCGATAATACCTTACGATACGTTAAATCCGTCAATCTTAATGTTCCGCTCACACGGGTTGCTACTAGTGACTAAAGTCGTTCATCTGAGCACGGCACACGTACCGTTCGATACCCGTATCTTCCACAAGCAGGCGAAATCACTCGACCGAGCGGGTTATGACGTTTCATTCGTCGTCCATCATGACGCAGACGAAACTGTGGATGGAATTCGGATACGACCACTCGGTAATGCGGACGCACGACTTGAACGTTGGCAGAGCATCCCGGAACTCTATCGGATAGCCAAGAACTCGTCGGCGGATATCTACCATTTCCATGATCCCGAACTGCTACCCGTCGGTGTCGCACTAGCTGAGTTTACATCTGGAAAAGTTATCTACGACGTACACGAGTATTACAAGGGGAAGATACTCAAGCGGAAGTGGATTCCGAGCCCGCTTCGTCCCGTACTATCGTGGGGCTTTCCGAAACTCCAGCGAGCACTCATCAGTCGGTTTGACGCAGTCATCACAGCAACAGAGTGGATGGCAGAACCATTGCAACAGAGTGGCGTCGAACATATAGTCCCAATTCGGAATTTCCCACTTACTGATAAGATAAACGTTTCTGAAGAGTCGCCAGTGGAGCGCACACACGACCACGTTCTCGTCTACGTTGGCGGACTACGGGAAAATCGCGGGCTCTTCCAGATGGTTCGCTTACTGAAGGGATTGAGAGAGCAAGGGTTAGATGTAGGTCTTTGGCTCGTCGGTCCATTCGAATCAGAAGCAGACGAGCAACGCTTCAATCGTTTAGTCAAGCAGGATGAAGTGGACGACCACGTCTGCACGTTCGGTTGGATAGATTATCTGGACGTCTTTGACTATCTCGCACAAGCCGACGTTGGGCTTGCGATTTTGGATCCCGAAGAAACAGAAAAAACGATAGCGACGAAAATTTTCGAGTATATGTATGTGAATCTACCTGTCGTCGCATCGGGCACCGAACCTACCGAGCAGTATTTACCGTCCGATTGCGGGAGTATGGTGCCATACACCGATACTCGAACGCAAGTCGAAGTCGTAGCAAATATCCTCCAAAAAAAGGGGGAGGGAGAAGATGAAGTTGGAGCGAATGGCAGAAGGTACGTCGAGGAGAAGTACAATTGGAACATCGAAAAGGACCGTCTTCTCGATCTCTACGATTCGCTTTCTTCGCCCGGCCTTCGGTAATGGTAAGCTTCATAAGGTGCCATTCACCAAACTACTCCTATTGATTCGAAACACAGTACCTTGGGGCGGAAATGAGCCATTTACCCCGAAAGGAAAGCTACGTAGTCATCCGGACCGACACGCTGAGGCGGAGGAGTGGAATAAGCACTCCAACCTTGCGGTTTCCTATTCTGAAATATACCCTCCGTCTCACGTCGACGACAAGAGAACGAAGGTGATTCCAGAACTGCTTTCTGTTCGAAGTGCGCGACAGCCACGACAGATGGAGGTACTCACATGACTATCCTCGTGACGGGTGGTAGCGGTTTCATCGGCTCGCATCTCGTCGACCACCTGCTCTCCGAGACCAACGAAAGCGTCATCGTCCTTGACGACCTCTCGACAGGAACCGCCGACAATCTCGCACATCTCGACACCGACCGACTCGAAATGCGTGATGGCGACGTGCGCAACGCCGAAACCGTCGCCGACGCCGTCATCGACGCTGGGACAGTGTATCATCTTGCAGCTGCCGTTGGTGTAGAAAACGTCGTCGAGAACCCGCTCGCTTCCCTTCAAACCAACTTCAAAGGAACCGAGAACGTTCTCGAAGCCGCAGCAGAGGACGGAACTCCGGTGTTCCTCGCCTCCTCGTCGGAAGTGTACGGCAAGTCCGAAGACGTCCCTTTCAGCGAGACCGACGACGCCGTCTACGGCCCGACGACCGCTCCGCGCTGGGGGTACGCGACCGCGAAGGCGACCGACGAGTTTCTTGCACTCGCCTATCACGAAAAGCACGACCTTCCAGTCGTCGTCGGGCGATACTTCAACATCGTCGGCCCGCGACAGACCGGCCAGTACGGCATGGTCATCCCCACGTTCGTCGACCAGGCGCTCGCGGGCGAGGACCTCACCGTCTACGGCGACGGCACGCAGACCCGGAGCTTCACGCACGTCGGCGACGCGGTCGAGATCACCCACGAACTGCTCGGGAACGAGGACGCCCACGGCGAGGTGTTCAACGTCGGCGCACCGAACCCCACCTCGATCAACGATCTCGCGAAGCGCGTCATCGAACTCACCGATAGCGACTCCGAGATCGCCCACGTCCCCTTCGAGGAGGCGTACAGCGAGGACTTCGAGGAGCCCGACCAGCGCGAACCCGACGTGACGAAACTTCGCAACACGCTCGGCTGGGCTCCCGAGGCGGACCTCGACAGAATCCTAACCGACGTCATCGACGAACGAACGTCTGATACTGACGACCGAACGTCTGATACTGACGACCGAACGTCCGACAAGGAGGAGGCCTCTGCCCGATGACGAGCCTCCAGACGCGACTTAAGGGCCGGGACGCCAGAGTCGGCGTGATCGGACTCGGCTACGTCGGCCTTCCGTTGAGTCTCGAACTCACGCGTGCAGGCTACGCGGTCGCGGGCTTCGACATCGACGCCGGCCGCGTCGCGGACCTGCAGGACGGGCTGAGCTACGTCGACGACGTGACCGACGACGAACTCGTGGCCGCCCTCAACGCGGGGTTCACGCCCGACGACGACCCCACCGTCGTCGCGGACTGCGACGCCTACGTCATCGCCGTGCCGACAGGGGTCGCCGACGGCGAACCCCAGATGAACGCGGTCCGAGCCGCGACCGAGACGGTCGGCGAGCAGGCCGGCGACCGGGACACGCTCGTCGTCGTCAGCAGCACCGTCTACCCGGGAGCGACCGACGAAGTGGTCGCACCGCTACTGGCCGAGTACCGCGATTCCGGCCGGACGCACGTCGCGATGGTACCCGAGCGACTCAATCCCGGGACCGACCACGCGGTCGAGGACATCCCGCTCGTCGTCGGTGCGAACGACGACGACGCCCGCCTCACAGCACGGACGCTGTTCGAATCGTTCGTCGCCGACACCCATCCCGTCGACTCGACGACGACCGCGGAACTGACGAAGACGCTGGAGAACACCTACCGGATGGTGAACATCGCGCTCGTCAACGAGCTCACCGCGTTCGCGGAGCGGTTCGACGCCGACGTCTGGGACGCCATCGAGGCCGCCTCGACCAAGCCGTTCGGCTTCCAGGCGTTCTACCCCGGTCCCGGCGTGGGCGGTCACTGCATCCCCATCGACCCGCAGTTCCTGACGTGGCGAGCCTCTGAACTCGGGACGGAACTCTCGATGATCGAGAACGCCCAGCGTGTCAACGAGTGGATGCCCTCGGTCGTGGTCGACCGAATCGAGCGGATGCTCGCCGAGCGCGGGATCGAATCCGGCGAGGCGTCCATCGTTACCCTCGGCGTGGCGTACAAGCCGAACGTCGGGGATACTCGTCGTTCGCCCGCACTCGAAATCTCGGAACGTCTGAGCGAGGAGTCGGGCCTCGTGGCGGTCGACCCGCACGTGCACCCCGATGAAGGCGACGTCGTGATCGCAAATTCGCTTTCGGAAGCGCCGCTCGAAGAGGCGGACGTCGTCGCCTTGCTCGTCGATCACGACGACTTCGATCTCGACGAGGTGACGTCACGCGCATCGCTCGTCTTCGACGCGCGCGACGCCGTGCCGACTGACGGCGACGCCGAGGTCGTCAGGCTCGGTGACGAGACGGGAGCAGCTGACCGATTCGGAGAAGTGGCTGAGGAGCAGGAGATCGATTCGAAGCCGGGGAGATAGCGGACCCCGTAGCGTTCGTCGGTCGCTTTTCGCTTGTCCTGTCGAAGCGTCGTTCTCTCAGTCGTTCCGTCCGACGTCGGCGATATCGCGGAACACCTGCCAGAACTGATGGGCGATGATCGTCAAGTCGAACCGGAACGACTGCTGGCGGATGTACTCGAGGTCGTACTCGACCTTCCGGGTGGGCTCCTTTCCGGTGGCGTCGTTGATCTGGGCCAGCCCCGTCAGGCCCGGCTTGACAAACCATCGCTGCTTCCAGACATTCACTTCCGAGACGTAGTCCGGTTCCAGTTCGGTGATCGCCGGACGAGGGCCGACGACGCTCATGTCGCCGACGAGGATCGACCAGAGCTGCGGGATCTCGTCGAGGTGGGTCCTCCGGAGGAACTCACCGAGCGGCGTCTTCCGGTCGGTTTCGATGTCGAGGTCGACGTCCCCCGCTGGTTCGGGCTTCAGCGTTCGGAACTTGTAGATTCGGAACGTATCCCCGAATCTGTAGGTTCGCTCCTGCGTGAAGAACACCGGGCCGTGTCCTTCAATCTTGATCGCCAGCGCGATCAGGACGACGAGTGGCGAGACAGCGATCAGCGCCGCTCCGGCGAACGCCACGTCGAACAGTCGCTTGAACAGCCGGTCCTGCCAGTCCCACGGGTCGATGTCAATTTCGACGAGAGTATCGTTAGTATCCAGCGACGTCAGTAACGTATCGGAGTGCTTGCGGGGTGCAAGCGCCTGAATCCCGAATTCGTGGCAGGCGTGGAGTGCGCCGAAGAACTCCGCCCGGTCGGCCTGCGTGAACGCCAGCACGGCCGTGTCGACGTCGTGCTCGACGAGCACCTCGTCGAGGCGCGAAAGGCCACCGAGGTATTCGAGGTCGTTCAGTTGGGTTTCACCGCTCCCGTCGGCGACGACCGCAGGAGCGTCCTCGGACTCACCGTCGAGATAGTACGGGCTCGGCGGCGCGACGTAGCCTACCACGTAGAGGTCGGTCGATTCGAGCACGTCGTGGATCTCCCCGGGGTCGTCGCCAACGACGATTACTCGTTCTCGGCCCGTTGGCTGGCGACGGATGACGACGAACCACACGGGAAGCACCACCAGCAGAATCGTCACCGTCAGGGCCAGCGTCAGCCGTGGCAGCGGGTAGGTATAGTCGAAGTACCCGGCGGTCGCCATCGCGAACCCGGCGACGACGACTCGTTTCTGCGTGATCAGAACCGTGTCGAACGCCGCACGGGGACGGGGTTTGAACAGCGGGAGGAGACAGCCGAGAACGACGACGACGGTCGTTACTACTCCGAGAATCAGCGCGTTTCCACTGATGACGGACGCGGGGAGGCGCCCCACCAATGGGACAGTAGTCGACACTGCCGATTGAACTGCCGAGAGATTCGCAACGACCACGGCGGCGACCGACGCGAGGACGGTACCGACGACGCTCGCCACCCGGTACCGGTATCCGGAGACCATCACGCTATTCCCCGCAGGGGGTTTGCTTAAAAGCTGTGAACTACTGTTGGGCCGGCAACGTTTGCACGAACGGTCGGAAGAATCGTCCTCGTATTTAGTCCCGTTCTGCTACGCCATGCCCGCCTCTATCGGCTCCCAGTCGAACTCCGAAAACAAACGGGCGAGTCGAGCCTCGGTCTTCTCGATGTTCGTGTAGTGGCGCAACCGGTAGTTCAGTGATAGTTCCTGTAGCTTCGGCTGTCCGGTATCGATCTCCCACGGGTGGAAGTAGAATATGAACGGCTGGTCGCCCGTCGCGTGCTTCACCCCTCTTCTATAGATCGGATACGGAATAGCTCGAAAGTACGCACCGCCGGCCCAAGGGACATTGAATCCGGGAAGGCTAACGACCGGCAGTTGGGCCTCTACCAGTCCGTTGTCGAGCGTCGCGAACGTGGAGTCGGCCTCCACTGACATCGATCCGTACCGGTCGTGTGCGGTCGCTCGAAACAGACTGGAGTCGTATTCGAACCCCGCGTCGGCCAGAATGTCGGCCCCCCAATCAGTGATCGAGAAGCTGGGAGCGCGATACCCTCGAATTTGCTGACCGCTCAACTCTTCGAGTATCGCGGCCGACCGCTCGATGTCCTCGCGAGCCTCCTCCGGGGAGAGTTCGTACAGTAGCTCGTGTCCGTACCCGTGGCTGGCGATCTCGTGGCCGCGCGCGACGATCTCCTCGACCATCTCGGGCGCGCGCTCGGCGACCCAGCCGAGCACGAAGAACGTCGCGCGTGCGTCGTGTTCGTCGAGCATGTCGAGCAGTCGCGAGACGTTGTCCGCGACCCGGAACTCCTGCTCGTCCCACGAGTCACGAGCGATGGCTTGTCGAAGGTTGTGCGAGTGAAACCAGTCCTCGACGTCGAACGACAGCAGGTACTGGCTCACAGGAGCTCACCGCCTCGATGCTGGAACTCGCGCCGCTCGTCAGGGGTAGGGAACGAGAAGTACGACCCTTCACCCTCTATCGGCGACCGCGAGACGCGACCTTCCTCGATATCGTCCAACGCCCGAGCTGCGAGCTCCCCTCCGACCTCCTTTCCTCGGCTAATCACGTCGTCGAGCGTGTCGTCGTCGGCGACCGGAAACGAGGTTCTCCGAACGGCCTCCCCGCGGTCGATCTCCTCGGCCATCGTGTGGACGGTGACCCCCACTTCCTCCTCCCCGTGGTACAGCGCCCAGAACGTCGGCATCATCCCCCGGTAGTTCGGCAGGTCCGCCGTGTGAACGTTGAGACAGCCCCAATTCGGTGCATCGAGAAGCTCAACGTCGAATATCTCCGGAGCCGACACCGAGAGCAACACGTCCACGTCGCGTTTTCGGAGACGCTCGACGAACGCGGGGTCGTTCACGCTCTCGCGCCGCTCGACCGGGACTCCGTACTCGTCGGCGACCGACGCGACCGAGTAACGACCGACGCCGACCGCGTCGAGCGCGGTTCGGCCGGCGAATTCGACGCCTCTGCGAACGAAACCGACGGGCCCGTAGAAACCGAACATCCGACGGGCGAGTTCGACTCCACTTTCGTCGAACGATGGGAGTTCGACTATCGACTCCACTTCGATACCGTCAGAGAGACGCGAGAAGAACGACTCGAAGAACAACGGGACGTAGAAGGGGTCGTCCTGTGTGACAATCGCCACTCTAACCATTCGTGCTTTGGTTTCCGACACGCTTACTTAAGCATTGATTGTCTGAATGAAGTTGTCGACATGGGTGGCAGTGAGACGGCACCCCCGGTCAACGAGTGGAAACTACCGGTAACCGCACGCCGCGCGTCCCCCGAGCCAGTCGAACGTTTCGTATATCCCAGACGGGTCATCCCCTGAGAACGGTCGAATACAGCAGCTTTCGGACGACGTTCGGGGACATCCGTACAGGCATCTTCGTACAGACGTTGAGCAGGAACTCGCGGTTGTCGAGAAAACCCATCCTCCGGAACTCGCGGAGAAGATTGAACTCGATACTCGCGTATTCGAAACCGCCGCGGCGAGCATGCCAGTCTGTGCCGACTTCCGACTCGACGAGCACGTCGGGGATGTTCGCGAGGTCGTAGCCCGCAACCAGCAACCGAACCCAGAGGTCGTAATCCTGCATCGATTGGAGGTCACGGTATCCACCGACCGACTCCACGGCGGACTTTCTGTACATCGACGTCGGATGTGTGATCGGCGCTCGGAATCGAGCGTACGACCGGACCTCCTCGGGTGACTCCGGGACTTCTCGAATCCGTTCGTCCCCGTTCGGTAGTATCTCTCTCATGTAGCTACCGACGGCGGCGACGTCTGGGTTGTCGGCGAGATACGCTGTTTGCTTTTCGAACCGGTCTTCGACGGAGAGGTCGTCTGAGTCGACTTTGGCAATCAACTCGTGCGTACATTCGGAGAGCCCAACCCGAAGTGCTTCCCCAGTGCCGCGATTCTCCTCGAATGAGACGAGCTTCGTTCGGTCGGGATACCTATTTGCCCAATCGTCCACGACGCCGTCGAGATCCGCCGGTAGCGGTCCGTCCTTGACGATGACGACTTCGTCCGGTACGACAGTCTGATTGTACGTACTCTCGAGACACTCGTCGACTTCCTCCGCATCCTCGCCGTAGTACGTCGAGATGAGGACCGAGAAGTTCATTGGGTGTTAGTTCAGCGTTCGGTGCCAATAATATGGCTATTTTTACTCGCAGAATCGGTTTCTCTTCCGGAACCCGTCGGGGACACAATCGTAGAGCCTCGAAGAACAGCGATCCGACTAGTCTCCCACGACTTTAGCGGGCTTAAGCTTCGGTCGCCTCGGTATCGACGTCCTCTCCGCCGAGCAACTGTTCCGCCTTGTCGCGGTCCTCCGGATATCCCACGTCGACGCGCCAGCCGTCCATCCGGATTGCGTCTATCGTGCGGCCGCTCTGGATGAGGAGGTCGATAGCCTCGCTGATCTCGTACTCGCCGCGGTTCGACGGCTGGATGAGATGGCAGGCGTGGAAGATGGCGGGCGTGAACGTGTAGAATCCAGTCATGACTAGGTTTGACGGCGGATCTTCGGGCTTCTCGACCACGTCCATAATCTCGCCGTAGTCGTTCGTGT
Source organism: Halorussus litoreus (assembly GCF_003382685.1). GTDB lineage: Archaea > Halobacteriota > Halobacteria > Halobacteriales > Haladaptataceae > Halorussus > Halorussus litoreus. The sequence continues at coordinate 84,801 of NZ_QLVG01000001.1, forward strand.
CACAGACGCCGTACCGGTCAGCCTCCTCGTAGGGCACTTCTTCGACGAGGAACGCGGCGTCCGCTCGGTCCTCTTGCTGGCGATTGATGACGTCACTCAGGTTCGCGTCGAAGATGTTGTCGCCGAGTATCAGCATGAAATCGTCGTCGATGTGTTCTTCGACGGTCAGCAGGGCGTGCGCGAGTCCATTCTGTTCGCGCTGGTGCGTGTACGTCATCGGAATCCCATCGAACTCGTCACCGTAGTGGTCGATGATGTCCTGCTTTCGGTAGCCTACCACTACGACGAACTCGTCGGCACCGAGGTCGGCCAGTTGCTCGAAGCAGTGAGTCAGGATCGGCTTGCCGTCCACTTCGACCATTCCCTTGGGTTTGTCCTCGGTCAACGGTTGCAGGCGCGTTCCTTCCCCCGCCGCCAGCACGACTGCTTTCATACACGTTCCACCCTCACGGGAGTGTTAAATAGTTTTAGCCTCGGTTCTATCCGAAGCCTCAAGAGAAGGGCCGAACACATACCGAGTGATGAATATCAGCATCGTCGGTAGCGGATACGTCGGCACCACCGTCGCCGCCTGCTTTGCGGACTACGGCCACGAGGTGACGAACGTGGATATCGACGAGGATATCGTCACCGCCATCAACGAGGGCGAGACGCCGATCCACGAACCGGGGCTCGACGACCTCGTCGCCGAGTACGGGGGCGACCGACTACGCGCGACGGCCGACTATGCTACAATTCAGGACACCGACGTCACGTTTCTCGCGCTCCCAACGCCCCCACAAGAGGACGGCAGTATCGACCTCGACATCTTCAAATCCGGTGTCCGGTCGCTGGGAGAGGCGCTCGCGAGTAAGGACGACTCGCATCTCGTCGTCGTGAAGTCTACCGTCGTTCCGGGCACTACTGAGGACACCGTTGCGCCACTGCTGGCCGACATCTCCGGCAAGACGCTCGACGACGACCTCCACGTCGCGATGAATCCGGAATTTCTCCGGGAAGGAAGCGCCGTCGCGGACTTCCGGAATCCCGACAAGATAGTGTTCGGTGCGTGCACCGATCTGGCCCGCGAACGTCTGCGTGACGTGTTCGATCCGCTTCTCACCGACTCGGAGGCCGCACTCGTCGAGACCGGAATCCGGGAGGCAGAGATGATCAAGTACGCCAACAACGCCTTCCTCGCTTCGAAGGTCAGTCTGGTCAACGAACTCGGGAACATCTGCAAGGAGTACGGCGTCGACGCCTACGAGGTTGCGGACGCCGTCGGGCTCGACGACCGCATCTCCGAACGCTTCCTTCGTTCGGGCGTCGGCTGGGGCGGTAGCTGTTTCCCGAAAGACGTGGCCGCGCTCATCGCCGCCGCCCGCGACGCGGAGTACGAGCCGGCCCTGCTGGAGGCTGCGGTCGAAGTCAACGACCGCCAGCCCGAGCGCATGCTCGATCTGCTCGAGACCCATCTCGACCCTACTGGAAAGCGCGTGGCGGTCCTCGGGCTCGCGTTCAAATCCGGCACCGACGACGTTCGAAACTCGCGGGCCATCCCAGTCATCGAAGGCCTTCGAGAGCGCGGCGCGGACGTCGTGGCTTACGATCCGGTCGCAACCGAGAACATGCGCGAGCGGTTTCCTGATATCGAGTACGCCGACTCTACACGTGATGCTCTAGACGACGCCAGTGCCGCACTCGTCGTCACCGACTGGGACGAGTTCGCAGCGCTCGATAGGGAGTTTGACCGTATGGCGACGCCGATTGTCGTGGACGGTCGCCGAATCGTCGAACCTCACGAAGGCATCACCTACGAAGGGCTGACGTAGTAGGAGTCGGGACACTCTCGAAAGACGATCGACTCAATCTGCCGTCTCGTTTTCGTCCCCGCTAGAGTAGAGGTTTGCGACCTCGTCGGCCGACAGCGAACGCTCGTAAATCCGGAGGTCGTCGATTGCCCCGGGGAAACCGCGGCCGACCATAAGCGGATCGTCGTTGCCGACGTCCCCGCTCCACTGCGCCCGGTCCACTACGGTACCGTCCAAGTACAGCGTGACGGTCGACCCGTTCCACGTCAGCGCCGCGTGGTGCCACTCCCCGTCGTCGACTCGCGGTCCGCGAACCGTCGCCGCGCCCGGACCGTCGCCGAGCCCACCGAGCAACGTGCCGCGCGACATGGATATCTGGTACCCCATCGTGTTCTCGAACGCCGTCGGCTCGCCCTTGAGTGCGATTCGCGGGTACTTCACGTCGTTCTCGTAGTCGACGCCCTCCTCGGTCCGGAACCACGTCGACAGCGTCACGTTCCCGTTACCGTCGATGCTGGGCGAGGCGTCCGCACGCAGTCTGTCGCTCTCGTCGAGTGCAATCGCACTCCCGTTGTGGCCCTCGACCCACTCGCCACTGCTGGCGTTCATGTGGTTCCCGGATCGGATGTCGTAGGCTGTGCCGTCACCGGGATTCTCGAACGGCCAGTACGCGCCCGAGTCGCCGAGCAGGTTCACTCGCTCGCCCGACGAAACGTCGTCCTCGGACACTTCGACGGTTCGATCGCCGATCTCGTAGCTACCCGGGTGGGGAACGGTGAGCTCGTAGACACCGAACTCGTTGGTCGAGACGGTTCGCTCGTAGGTGAACGATCCGCCCTCGATATCGACTTCGGTGCTCGTCGTCAGGTTCGAATTTGGCTGGACCTTCCCAGTTATCGTCGCACCGGGAACGAGCGTGAATACCTTCACCGATTCGTCGTCGCTGGCGTACACAGCTCGGTAGTGTGCCGCACCGTCGGCACCGTTTGAGCCGCTACTTCCGTACCGCTGGTGGAGCCTCGCGTAGTTCGTCTCGGGCGAGACTCGACCGTTCGTCTCGACGTTCTTCGTGACGACGAAGTTGCCACGGTCGCGGAGTTCCTCGTACCACCGTGCGGAGTCAGTCCCACCGAGGAACCGCTCGTAGTTGTCCTCCGCGTAGGTGTACGACCGCGACTCCCCGTTCACGAAGTAGTTGTACATCCGGTTGCGGCCCCACTGACTGAACACGTAGTCCTCAGGGTACTCCCAGCTCTGATCCTCCGCGTAGCCGTCCATCCACGTCGCCGCCTCGAATCGCTGATCGTCGATCTTCACCTGTTCGTGGCGGACCGCGGTCTGGACCCCGCCAGCGCTGGCGACGAACAGAAAGAGTATCGCGAGCGCAGTGAACGTACTCCGACTCGGTAACTCAAACGGCGGGGACTCGTCGGCACTCGACCGCTCGGCGGTCTCCAACCACCCGCTTGTGTTCGGATTTACGACGTTCCGGTCGAACACCGGCGGTCGCGTCACGTCGAGTTTCGCTGCAAGTGCGACGAATCCCCAGCCAGCGGCGATAGCCATAAACGGGGCGAGTTCGCCGACGAACCGGCGCTGGAGCGTCGCGAGCGCGACGAAGTACCAGCCGTAGGTGACCACGACCAGCCACGCGGGATGGTCGTGGCGGTAGGCCCGCCTGCTCGCCAGTACCAGCACCGGAACCCCGAGAATCCACACAAGTCCGAGTTCGAGTATCGGGCCAAGCAAGATGCCGCTCGGGCCCCCGGCGAAGATGGAGTTGTTCTCGGCGACCCCGGTCCGGAACAGCAGAAAGTCGAGTCGACCGCTCAGCACGCTCGCGTACGACGGTAGAAATGCGAAAATCACTGCGAGTCCGCCGAGCGCGCCAGCAACCTCTGCCGTGCCGAAGACGAACGCTGGGAGGTTCGCCCGCCTGAACGCCTCGCCGAGGACGCCCACGCCAGCGACGCCGACGAACAGCAGTACCGACGAGTACGCGACGACATCGGTCTGCCAGCCGAACCCGGTGTGGGCAAGGTGCGAGAGCAGCGAGGCGAGCGCCAGTCCCGCGAGAATCGGCGCAGTGAACGTCAGCGGCGAGCGGTCGGCCCTGACTTCGGCGACCGCCCGAACCGCGACGTAGACGCTGAGGGCTCCGATCAGGAGCGGTCCGGCCTCCCACGCCAGCACCTGTCCGGCGACCGCAACGCCGAGGACGCCGCTCGCGAGCCACGGTCGCGGCGTCGAGAGGGCTTCGGGGTCGACTCTCGATAGCGAGACGAGCGCGACGGCAGTCAGCGCGAGCCACGGGTAGTCGAACGCGTGGTGGTCGGCGAAACCGAGCCCCGTCCGGTACGCGAACGCCGGGACGACCGCCAGCAGGAGGACCGCCGCGAGGCCGACGCGTGGGTCGCCCGTGAGCAGTTTGGCGAGCAGATAGACGAGTACGCCCACCACGAGCGCCGAGACGACGGGGTAGAACGCCAGCACGACGCCCGAGGCGTCGGCACCGCCGAGGAAGCTCGTCGCCCACCAGAGCGTCCCGACGAGAAGGGGTTCGCCGTGGGCCATGTTCTGTGAGACGGTCGAGAGCGCGCTCAAGTCGAACGAGCCCGTAGATTCGGCGGCGAGTTGTTCGACCCAGTAGCGATAGAGGTAGGGGTCGTTCGAGGGGAGGACGACGTGTTCGCCGCGGAAGACGCTCGGGAAGATGTAGGTGCGCACGAGGACCAGAAACGCAAACGCGCCAGCGAGCGCGCCTGCCTCCGCGCGGGACACCGATGGTAACGACAGCGAGAATCCCGGTCCGGAGGGAAGCGTCGGTTCGCTGTCTGCCTCGGCCTCGACCGCCGCGTCGCCGTCGAGACTGGATCGGACGGCAGCTGGGTCGGCGATCTCGTATTCACCACTGTCCTTTGCGACGATGTCCCGGGAGACGAGTTCGCCGAAGGCTCCGGAGTCGACGGGCACCTCGTCGAAGGTCCACCCGTCGGCGTCGGCATCGACTGCGAGGACCTCGCGGAGGTCGGATTCCAGATGGGGTTTCTCCGCGAGGAGGTCGTCGGTCGCCTCGCGTACGTCGGTCATGGTGGTCGAATAACGTGAAGGGCGCATAAACCCTACGACACCCGGTGGATATGGAGGGACTTGTACACCCCCATTATTGAAGTTTTTAGTTCAAATAACGGTGTTCTCGGCATAATGCTCCAGTTAGTCAATCTAACCAGAAACCTCATCAACGACGATTACTTTTATCACTGTTCGGAATATTGTTTCGTTCAGATATTGTTATATATAACCAGTCCACCACATATAATCATTATATCTCTTACCTCTGGAACCTCACTATTCGTCAATAACGACGACGCCAACAACATCCACCCGTCAATCAATAATCTAGTAGTAGAATGGAGAACAAAACGACCTCGATAACCTACTCCGTTTTCAACCGCCCGACTAAGCTGACAATACCTTTAAAGTCGAGATTCTAGATATTCTATCGAGGACCCATGAATACGAACGGGCGATAGTCACAACTGAAAATAGGAGTAGTAACTTCGATGGCACGAGAATACTTATTCTCGTTGAAACGGAAACCCGAACAGCGCGAACGGGAGTGTCAAAATCCAAGATATGACCGGTGTGACTACCAGAGGAAACCGGATTTGGAGATTGGCGGATACAGCGTTGAATTCGAACGGGAACGACTACCTGACAGGAAGCGTCGCCGGCCCGAGGAATGGCTTCCGTAACTATATTGATGACCCCCGTCATTTTGGGCAGTAGCAATCGATGGCACACAAGTGCTCGCGTAAAATCCAACAAACAATGTGATGTACGCAAAGACGCGGGGCCCATTCGTGATTCACAATTCATTTGAGTCGCTTAACTGTTACAAGGTCGACATTAGTAACAATTCTATCTAGTAGTAAAGTAAGGAAATAACCAAGGAATGACCAATAAGGAGCCCAGCGAATCAAAAACTTCGAACGGGATGAATCGTCGAGATATTCTCAAAGTGGGTAGCGGGTTGAGTATTGGCACACTTCTTCTGAGTAGCGATAACGGCAAGATCGCGACTATCGATGAGAGAGATGCGGACATTGGGGGTGACGGAGCGATTTTAGACATTCGAGAATACGATGCGGATCCAACAGGTAGAGTGGAATCCGATAGTGCTTTTGAGGCCGCAATCGCTGACGCAGATGAAGGGGATACAATTCTATTTCAGGACGGAGAGTTTTTGATCGAGGACGACACACATGTGATTAACAAATCACTTACGATAAAGGGGGTAAATGCGACCCTTCTCCGGTCTACCCATGGGTGGGAGATGACACCACAAGGGTGGGGGAAGGCAGCAATCGCGTTTCGTGGGGGCGGACCGACTGGAGAAAAAACACAACTATCTGATAATGTATCGCGTGGCGATAGTTCAATCCCGGTAAGTAACATAAATTTGTTCCAAGTTGGTGATCGAGTGCAAGTCCGAGAAGGTAGTCAGCCGGGGGAGCTTGGTCAAGGTGTTCCCGCTTTCAAATTCCAATTAGGAAAAATCGAAAAGGTTGACACGGAAAAAAGTAAAATTTGGTTAACAGATAATCTCGGTTATGATATTAGTGCCGCAAATGGAGAAGTTGAAATCATCAAGCTTATTCAGAATCCGTCAATCGAAGGGCTAAAAGCCGACTCAGGGGCCGGGACAGCAGACTGGTTTCTGATGGAATGGGTAGAAGATGGGACCTATCGGAATATCACTACTTGGGGCGGATCACGGTTCATCCAAAGATTCAATAATAGTTGGGGCGTTCAGAACATCCGCCCGAAAGCAAGCCACGCCGATAGTGAGGGGCCCGGGGAAGGAGAGATGATATACTTCGGCCGGTGTAACGACGTTTTTGTAAGTTCGCCACACGTCGAAGATTGCCGTCGAGGTGTGGACTTAACGAAAGGAACTCATGGGGTCACCGTCTTCAATCCCCACGTCTATAATTTTAAGAGTACGGGGATCAGTCAGCACAACGACCTCGGGAATGACATCACGATTATCGGCGGTCATCTCACTGCCAATCCAACGAACACCATCGCAGGTGATGGTATTGAACATCGCGGAGGGAAAATGGTCATTACTGGAACTACTATCGTGCCTCGACGAGCGGGAGTTAACGTCAAGGGGGTCGCCGAGAACCTCCATATTGATGGCGTGACGGTAGAACCGCATAAAGGGCTGGGTGATAGAGGGGATGTCCTTCGATTGAATACAAATGTGGACGCAAACGTTGAGCTTGCGGTTCAAGACCCAGGGAATGACCTTGCGTACTCGGCATCCTTTCGGGGCCACTCGCACAACAACGTCACCTTGAATCTCCACGGTGATGTGCCTCCAGTTCGGATGCAGTCCGCAAACTACAGAAACATCAACCTTAAGGGGTCGTTCTTCCATCCACACGACCGGCATGGGTTGTATGGAACACCAGGGGCAGGCGATCTATGGAAGTCGATTAGTATAGCATACGACCACAGTGGAGGTGGTCACGGGGTACTGATTTCTCCTCAAGAGGGTGGGATGGTTCGTAACCTCAATATTAAGGGTGTTTCATTAACCACGAATGACATGAGTGTCGAGATTCGTGATGGCCTCGATAGCCTAAGAAACGTCTGCATTACGGATTGTTACCTTAATGCAAGAGAGGGCAATGAAATTAACATCCAGGAAGAGGACCTCAACAGAGCCTGGATTAAGAATAATCGAGCACCGTCGATTTCAGTTCATCCGGACGCGACGAACGTAATAATAGAAGGCAACCAGTAAGTTCGGTATGCACTCTACACCACACTACCATCATTTATCCTACATTTTTAACTCGTTGTCTCTGAGTAAGATTGTGGATTATTTCGTGATTCTACGGTGTGGCGGAATTGATTTATAGCAGTCTTCCGACGCTCGACGTATGGGATTTACGCGGCGCGCAATTCTCGCTGTCGCCGGATTGGCGGGACTCTCAGGTTGTACCGAACCTAAAACGAATCCCTCAGAAGGTCAACAAACGAAAAAGCCCGACAATATTGATCGGACCTCACAACAGTCTAACAAAAGAGGCGAGCTAACCCGCCCAGTGAACAACGAATGGGTCCGTACAAGTGAGCAATCCACTGTCATCTCGCCTCACGCAAACATTAAAGCCTACGGCGCAGTCGGCGATGGCTCTGTCGACGATACCCAAACTTTCCGCGACGCCCGCGATGCGGTTGACGTTGGTGACACTATTTTCGTTCCGGACGGTGACTTCCTAATTTCCGAATCTTTCGAACTACAGGGGCGATCGCTCAAAGGTGTTGGCCGACACACCAGTACTATTATTGCAGATAGAGGTGGGGTTTGGAAAACAGGTGGCCCATCGAACGCGACTGCCGTCATTTATACGCGAGAGGACTGCGACATGTCGATAACGGCTCTTGGCGTTGACGGACAGGGTGAAGACGCCGCTGGAATCGCAGCGTTCGGCGGGGATAACATCGAATTTACCAATAACTTCGTCAGAGATACTTCGGACTCAGGGATTCAGTTGTATGGGAACGACTTGACGGATACATCGTGTATTCGGGATGCCACGGTCACAGATAATCTTGTAAAATCCTGCGAATGGAATTATGTGATGGACGGGCATGTTCTTAACTCTGCCATCCAAAACAATCGGTCAAGGGATGCTGGCACGGCACATGTCTCTATCGATAATGATGAATCTGCAGAAACGCAAGAAATCCGAGCGTGCATCGTATCCGGAAATACCTGTTGGGGGCATACTACAATTAACAATAGTCCGAGCGGAGCAATCCGGAGTATCGGGTCTGGGAACACAATTGTTCATATAAATGATAACTACATCTATGATTGGCCTGAAACCGCAATCCTGCTTGCGAACACGACCGGCCGGGTGTCTGAAAATACGCTCCAAGGTAACGAGTCTTCTCCGCAATCTATCGGGGTTCTACTTGATAGGACGAAAGATGGACTCCTTATCACCGGGAACTCAATCTGCGAAGCGGACGTTGGAATTAAGAGTCAAAATAGACCCGATTGGCCGCGGATCATGGATAACGTCCTCAAAAACGTAACAACAGAGTTTAATATTACTATGCAATCAGACTGGGTAATAGAGCGGAACTATACGAATGACGGAACTGATGTAAGTCCCTGAATCGTTAGGTCCACATACGTGCTTTCTTCTAATCGAATAATTTCGCCTGTTAGTGACTATGAGATGCTTTTGGTCACACCCATATGAGTTTAAATGAAGGAGGCAGCAAGTACTGTCGATCACCCATCGAGTTCACGCTCCGTGAACTCATCGAGCACGACCACCCTAGCGACAGAGACAGCACCGACCTCCCTCGGCTATCGTGATTCCGTACTCGTCCTCCTATTCAGAGCCCCTACGGTGGCCAGAGCCTCCACCCAAGGAATCGTGTGATGACGAGCACGGCGAAGAGGTACACTGACACTAGAATACCGAGGTGATACAGCTTCGAGTAAACTGGGAGCCCGGAATCGTGACTGTGTATGCTCATATTGTCGAGGACGTAGTCCGTTGGATGCTTCCACCAATTGGCTGGCTCGTGTCGTGCCGTAGGACGTCAGGTGATAAGTCGACCGTGCGCGTGACCGTCCCGCTATTCACGCGGACGCTGTCGAGCACCGATAGAACCATCATGGCCACTCGTGTGGATAGGGGCCCATTCCGGCGGTCGAGTAACCAAGCTTCGACCGTGACCGTGTCCTTGTTCTGCGAACGCCCTATAGTCTAAATACTAATATATAGCCTGCATGACTAGTGGGAGGATGTAACGCGACTTCACCAAATCAACCGAGGACGATTCATTCTACTATCGGCCTATTAGAAATCCGAGCTAGCGGTGGTGACGCGTTATCTGGCCATTAACCGGGATTGCCAATACGGTACCCCTGATTCTGAGTTGATACCCTTCCTTCGAGCAGTGGGTCTTGCTGTGAACTTGTTCACCACACTCGATTGAGTGAATGAACGACTATCATCTCATGTTCATCTCGCAGATGTAAGAGATGAGCTGACCCACTGCGTAGTAGCCGACCCGTGAGAGGGCCTCCGCATTCGAGACCACCGATGCGATTGGCCGGTGTCCATCTCGCGAGTGTCCGCGCAGATACGGTTCTGCGTTCTTTACCGGGACGTTCTTGTGGTGAACTGGTTCACACTCCCGCTTTCAGTGCGAACTTGCTCACAATCGACGAGCAGGGCCTTCTGTTTCCGTTTGGTCCCGTTCCCGGTCTGAACACGTGTGGGGTCGCGCACGCTCACCCCCTTGATCTCCGTTGCCATCGCTTCGATCAAGTCGTAGGCGTAGCGTCGCGATACACCGGCACAGCCCCGTACTTCATTCGGCGTCACCGAAACCTTCGACTCCCCGTTTCGTTTGTTCTGGGCGAACGCCAGGATCGCCGCGAACTTCTCCTCTTTCGAGGTCGGCTCCTGGCCGATGGTACCGAGCTGCGCGAGCCGCTGTTCCACCTTGTCGAGTCGTTCGCTTTGCTCCTCAAACTGTAAATTGAACGCGCGCCCGGCGTCGGGAAGGTCGCCGACGGTGTCGATGTCAATGCCTGATATCTGACGGATAGTTCCTTTCAACACCGGCACATCCCGGTTCACCACCGTCGACAGGTCTTCCCGGAGCGTCGCCACGTCACGCCCGAGTGCGGCAAGTCGAGCCTCGAGTTCCGAGGTGTCTCCCGTCATGGATCGTGTCCCTCCGCTGGCGGGCTGAACGCAACCAGTTCGACCTCGAGAAGACACAGCCGATGACTCCGATCGTGTGGCCGCGAGACTACGCCAAGCCACGCCTGCACGACGACCTCGCTGGTTCCGACGGTCGGTGTGGGAATCTCATCAGGAGCACACGCCTGACAGTAGCACCGCGCCAAATACCACTCCTGCTCGTCGGCTGGCTGGTACGCGTACACAGAAGTGGCCTGGCCTTCGGTAATCGACTCGCCACAACAGGTACAGACCGCCGTAAGATCCGGCAGTCCGACCTGAACACCAGCCAGCACTTGCGCTGGCGTACTCTGGATGACTGGCTGGTCCCGTCCCGTTCCCGCATGTCCACACTCGGTAGACGGGTCGTCCATTAGGCCTCCCCTCCAGCAAGTGGTCCGATATACCGGCGTCGTCGGGCACCGCATTCAGGACACGGTTCTGACCCATCCGTATAGTACGTCTCGCCGCACGCAGTACATTCATGATGGAGTTCTTCGTCATGCACATCATCTTGGTTGGGGGTGTTCGAGTCGTGAATTATGTCACGCCGGATGGCCCGCTTACACTCAGTGCAATAGCGACCCTTGCATCGGCCGCCGCAGTGCTGACAACTCATCGGTCGATACTCCGTAAACCGTACCCTTCAAGTCCGGTTGGCTCGAATTCATTTATGCTTCACTCCAGGTGAAGCGCGAAGTCGGGCGCTGCAACGCCTGACTGCGTTTTCAGCAGTCTCGCGCTTCCTTCGCTAGTTCATGCTCCACCGCCAAAAAGATAGCGTTGTAAGCTTACATTGAGGGCCCACAATATCATTTTACAATGGGGGCTGATGTAGTAACCCTTCTTACGGAGGCAATCAAACCAGCAGATATGCTCGAAACGGATGATCTACGTGATGTCGACAAGGAGATACTGGAATACATGGTAGAAGGTCGAGTCACACCCGTTTACTGTAAGAAACGACTCGAAGAATCAGGTCAAAAATACTCCCGGGGATATGTTCAAGAACGACTCTCAAGATTCGTCGAACATGAACATGCAGAGAATTTGCTCGAAACGGGGTTATATGAGCTTGTTAATGATCCACGCGAATATGAGTGAGGCTGTTCAGGAGTATGAGGAATAGGGGTCTCTATGCCATCTAGAATCTTTTTTCATCCGCTTACGGATCGATGGTAAGCCCATCTGTTGTTTGCTACCTTGACTATCCCGTAATCTCCGCGATACCCTCGCGCCACATCGCCTGCAGCCCCTCGAACCGCAGCTCCGCCAGTTCGTCGGGCGCCACTCCCGACTCCCCACTGTCTGCAGTCTCGGCCGACCCCGCGTCGTCCTCGTCACCGGTGCCATCGGACTCGTCGGACAGCCAGTCCTCCGCGAACTCCACCGCCAGCGAGTCGTCGAGGGTGTCCTCGACGGCATCCAGCACCAGTGCACCCTCGTCGTGGCGGCCAATCCACGTCTCGAGGTCGACGCCCAACACCGCCTCGGCAAACTGCTGATACGCATGCCACTGCATATACAGGTCGGCGAACAACCCGTTGACGTGGTCGGCACGCTCGGCGGCCCGGTCACGGGCTGCGTCGGAGAGCCCCTCATCGCGGGAGATCCCCACGATGGTCGTGAACCGCTGTTGTTGTTTCACGAGTTCGTAGTGGAGCAGCGTCGTGTGGAGGTCGTAGAGCGCGTGCCGCCCCAACAGCAGTGCCAACCGTCCGCGCTCGGTGAACGCCCGGTCCGTGGCTCGATAGTGATACCGTGGACAGGTGCCGACGAGCCGTTCGACCCACCGATCGTTGCCCGCCGCCTGGGCTTCGAGGACGAGTTGGAGCCGCTCGTCGGGGGACAGGTCGCCGAGGACCTCCTTGCTCACCTCGTCGATCTCGTTCTCGAGGCGGCGCTTGGTCATCGGTCACCCACCTCCTGGGCGGCCTTGACCAGGTCGAGGTCGGCCTCCATCTCGTCGATGTCCTCGTCCTTCATGAGTTTGCGATACTGCCCGCTCAGATAGCCGAGCGCCCGCGTCCACCGAATCAACATCCGCTCGTCGTCCGAGTTCTCGATCTCGTAGTCGTCGATCCGGTCATCGAGGCTCCGGATCTGGTCGGCGAGAATCGAGAGGACCTGTTCGCGCTCGGTCTGGGCGGCCGGGTCGTCACGCATCGACCCTCACCTCGGCGTCGTCGCGGGGACCCACCTGACCTGGCAGCCAGTGTCGATCACCCGTGTGCGTCGAAAGCTGTCGTCTCATAGCTCGTGTGGCCACCCGTCCGTTTCGTAGTGTCGCGCTCGCCGACGCCGACTGTGGGTGGCCGCACGCGGGTGTATGGCCCGGAAACGGCATAAGTCCCCGCAAAGCGTGGTGAAAGTGAACGCCGCCCCGACGCTAGTCACTCGGCCGCGTCCGCACCGTCATGGTCGAACTGCTCGACGAACGCCGACTGGGCGTCGCGGACCCACTGGGGTTCGAACGTGGTCCGGACCTGTTTCACGCGGCCCTCACGTCCCCGGGAGTCGATCCACGTCTCGACCAGCCCCCTGGTCTCGAGGTCCGTCAGAATCTCGCGGATCGCCCGCTCCCCGAGGCGCTGTTCCTCGGGGAACTCCTCGCTCTGGACGAAGTCGGCAATCTTCGCGGTCGTCACCGGTTGGGTCACCGCGCCGGTCTGGCGGTTGGTCCAGCCCGTAATCCCCGAGAGAACGTGGAAGTGGTTGAACGGCAGTTGGGTGAGCTTCTCGACGGTGGCCGCCTTGTCGGTCGCGCTGAGGTTGTCGTCGAGACACGCGCGTGTGACCGCTTCGCGTCCCCGCTCGGTCGCGGTCTCGCCCGCGTGACGGAACAGCGTCAGTGTCTTGCGCGCGTCGCCCCATCGGTCCGCGGCCTGGCGGACCCCGTACGCTCGCACTTCAGCCGGCAGTGCCCCGTCCCGGAACGCCTGGTCGAGTCGCGGGCCCACGACCGCCGCCAACCCGTCGGCATCGTACGGCGGGAAGAACACCTCCTCGCCGCTCATTGCGCTCTGGACCCGGCTATCGAGCCGGAGGTCCACCTCGAGCAACTCATTGCTCACGAGGAACAACGAGAGGTTGAGCCCGCGCGCCAGCCGTCCCTCGCCGCGCAACAAGCGGTAGAAGAAGTCGTTGGGGTCATAATGGGAGTCGTGTTGGATGTGGTCGATCTCGTCGAGGATCAACACCGTCCACCGCGGGTACGTCTCGAGTGCGTCCCAGATTGCGCTGAACACGCCGTCAAGCCCCTCGTAGGCCTGCTTCTGCTCGCCTGTCAACCCCACCAGGATTTCGTTGGCGGCACTGAACAGCGTTCGACACTCCTTGAGGTTCACGTACTCCGCCCCGAACTCAGTCGTCCGGTCCGCGAACTCCTGGCAGACCCGGCGCGTGGTCAGGGTCTTCCCGGTTCCGGGTGGCCCGTAGATCGAGACCGACGTCGGGAGGTAGCCGTCCTGGATGCCGTTCAGCAGTCGGGCGAGCTGTTCTTCCTGGGCCTCGCGCGCGACCACCTCGGGCGAGTCAGCCAACGGGTCGAGCGCGCCTTTGTCGGCGAACACGCTGTCGTCGGGGGCCGTCGCGTCGAACAGATCGTCGTACTTGGTCATGGGTGGTTTCGATACAGCTCCAGCGGAATCACGAGTATGTATATCTGGACCCTGCGTATTGGGTTTGACGGTCCGAGCCACTGACTTAAGTGACGATAGTTAGTCGATAACGTATCAGTCAGCGACGACTGTCAACGTCGATTTTCTCCACTACTCATCACGAGTAGCACAGTCCGGCGTACCGGACACGGCTATCGATGAGCAACCAAGGTATGACAAGACTGGCACCGATGAGATTCGCGAGGAGGTCAAGGTTACTATAGTAGCGTAGCGGAAGCATTCCTTGTCCCAGTTCAATTGCCAGTCCCATTCAGATTGACGACATTGTACGGTCTAGTTAATCGAGTGCCCCGCATCCTTCGAACGTGAAAAACTCACCGCAGCTACACTGTCCTGTTCCTTGGCTAGCTCGGGCGCTCAGTAAGCGGCGTGGTACGCGTGATGTCACTTGAGTGTCCCTTTACCGTCAGGCGGCGAGACGACGCGCTACCAGCCGGACTACACGCGACTGCTCTTCGAGGAAATCCGCACGCTCATCAAGAAGAACATGCGCGAGGAGTTGCGGAACGAATTGGTCGCGATCACCGAGGAGATCGAGGGGCAGGCCACCTACGACGTCGAGACGTGGGAGGAGTTCGAACAGTCCCTCGCCGACGGCAACCTCGCAAGTGCGGAGCTCCGCGAACGGCGCGACATCATCGCGTTCTGGCGCGAAAACGAGGAGGATCGCCGCCTCATCAAGCACACACTGGAACTCTACTCGGATTCGAAGCCGCCCGCGACCAGATGGCCCACGTGGCTAACCGCGCTATGCGCTAATGTCGCCTCACGGTGGATTTGATGCGCTATTCAGCTGCTCCACATCTTCGTCCTCGTACGCTGTTCGCCATAATGCGTGGACTGCACGGGCCACAAGTGACACTTCAGTCACATCGATACAGGACGATTCGGCTGCCGTGGTGGCCCCATCGGGCGGGGGATGAAAGTGGATCTCGGGTGAGTGTGTATTCGGGTGGCGCTCGAATCGCCAGTTGACGCCGTCGCTATCGACGTAATGAAACGAATACATCCCCAGTTCGCTCCATTGGATATCGATTCGTGCAGCGTCGGCGTCTTCAAGCCCGTCGGTGAGACTGATATGTAGTTCCGTGGGTGCGACGACGTCATCGTATGAGGTTGCGTCGACTAACGGCTCAAGCTCAAGCCAGAGGTCACGAATCCGCTGGAGAGATGGGAGATAGATCGGTCCGAACCTCCCGGCTCGGTCGTCCCCACTCATACAGCGAGTTGGTGACTGGCCTCGTCGTAGGCGAGTGCTGCTTGGGCGACGGCGAGATTCTGCCGCGTCGTTCGCCACGCGGTGAGATCGTCCCAGCCTTCCGTCTCGCCGGCGTCAAGTTGCTGAGCGAGTTCCTCCGGAGACACCACGTCGTAGCGCTCCTCATAGCCCCGGATCTCGGCTTTCATGTCCTTGATGCCCTCGAGCAATTCAGTCCGATTCGCTTCATCGCGAAGCTCTCGGATTCGGGACATCAGAATCCGGTCGCTATTTCGCTTGTACAGCGTTGTTTGGCCGTCCTGCTCCGTCTCGGCGAAACCCGTGTTCACGAGCGACTTACAGTGTCGACGCGCCGTCGGCTCGCTCACGAGAGCCCGGTCGGCAATCTCGGCTGCCGACTGACCCTCGTGGGTTTGTTCGATGATTTCGTACACCCGCTCGAACGGCGTGGTGTCGTCTTTCCAGTCGGCTTTGACCTGTTCGTTGATGTCATCCCACGTCTCAGTCACACCGAGTGCTACGCACCCCAGAGACAAATAATTTCCTCAAAAAACCATTCGTTTCTCCGAACCAGCAACAATCAGACTATTGGTCGGCTCTACTCTCAAGAATAGCAACGATATCAGAGAGATCGAAGAGACGAAGATCATCACGCTCGTCTGCAGCTTCCTCGACGGAGCGTTTGAACCCAGAGCGACTGAACAAGGCGAATTCATACGTCGGCTCACCACCTCCAATGGGTGTCCAGTCGGTGTGCTCCACGTCGTCTTCGAGATCCGTGAGCACGTCATAGCCGAGGGGGGTGTTGGTGAATTTCGCTTCGCCAGCGATCAGCGTCGACTCGTCAGTTGGTGCGACGACATCTACCTCCCGGCCCTTGTACCACCACTGACTTGGCACCTGTGTGAGCTGGTAGTCTGCATAGAGCGCTGGCACCGCCTGGTGACAGAGCGATTCGAACGTTTCGCTGACGAAGTCGGGCAATTCCGGTTCGATGAGATCCGCGTAGGCGTTCTCGCCGTAGAGTTCGTACTGTCCCCCGCGGCCATAGAGATAGCGGAAGTAAAACCGGAACACGGGATCTCGAATCTGGTATCGCGTCCGCTTGCTGTGTGCCGGGTCGGCGAGTGCTGGATGGTGTTTCTCGATGATCTGGAGTGTTTCCAGTCGGTCGAAGTAGTACGACGTGTTGGTGCTCTCGATGCCGGCTCCTTGGGCGATCTCGTTTCGACTGCGGTTCCCGCTAGCCATCGATTCCAGTACGGAGAAATATGTGTTCACCTCGTTGAGTTCCATCTGGAGGACGGTTTCGGGCTCGTCGTGGAGTGGGCCATCGGGGTCGCACAGCAGGCGCGTGATGTTCTCTCCGAGGCTCTGTGCTGGATCGAGTGGGCTAAGATATCGGGGTGTGCCGCCGAAGACGCCATAGACGAACACCCGTTCTTCGAGATCGTACGTCGGCACGAACTCTTGGATGGAGCGAAACGGCAGCTGGGTGAGTTCGAGGCGGCCATTCGGTGTCTGGGATACTCGGCCGTAGAGTGGCGCACCGCCATCAAGGACGTGGGTATGAATCATGCCGATTGCAGAGCCTGTGAGTACGAGCGTCGCCTGACTCTTGTCGACAGCTGTATCCCACAGGTGTTGAATGACCGACGGAAGCCCCTCGTTCGATTCAATGAGGTACGGAAATTCGTCGATGACAATGACGGCGTCTCTGTCGGTGAGGTACGTTAAGAGCGGTTCCCATTCCTCTTTGACGGCCGTGATGTCTGGATAGGTCGTCGCTGCTGCCTCGACGAATCGCCTGAGCTGTGTCGTCGCTGTTCCTTGGACTGCCTGATAGTACACGGCATCGTCGCGGTCGGCAATCGATTGGCGGACGAGTTCGCTCTTGCCGATCTGGCGGCGTCCATAGATAATCGCGAGTTCTGCAGCGTCACTCTCATAAAGGGCCTGCAACCGATCGAGTTCCTCGATACGATTGACGAACTGGTCCATATTCTCAGTCGTGGTGGGAGATACAAACGTGTTCCGGAGTTAGGGGACGAACTATAATAGTCTGGGCTATAATATTCTGAACTCTAATAGGAGTTCGTAATCGTGCCCTCAAATATTCGGATGGTCCGACCCATTTCTGGCTTCATAACTGGTTATGAACTTAAAACTCCTCAAGAGACTATAAACGGCGTATCCTTAGGCATTCTATGGTATCGTCGTTGACACAGGAAGGTCCACTTAAGAGGAGATGTAGCCACTTACTTGTCTTGCCACATCCGCGGTACGTTCGTCGACGAGGGAGGTCATATGGAGTTCTACTTCTGCAGCACTATTGAGAGTCGCGAGCGCCCACGGCAGAACGTGACTTTGTTTGTCGAGTGGATTGTCCTCATAATCATCGTCGCGGAGCGTGAGTGACTCCTCATGGTAGGTCTTCGTGGAGATTAGGACGGTGATGAGTTGCAAGCCGTGGTTCGGAAACCGAGGTGCTCCCAGAATGAGCATCGGCCGGCCTTTGTCTGAGAGTGGATCAATTCCCCAAATGATGTCGCCGCGCTTCAGTTCCTCGAATGCGGTCACTGCACTTCCTCCATCTCGTCGGTTTTCAACTCCTCAAGATGCTCCTCGCCGTACTGCTCGTCTGCGGTCTGATGGTACTGGTGAAGCCGGTAGGCGGCTCGGAGCCGTTCTTCATCGTCTGTGATCGCCCAGTACGGGCGCTTGTGCCGCACGAGGCCTCGTTCCTTCAATCGCGAGAGGATGGCACTAACGGCGTCCGTATCTAGTTCGAGTTGCTCGGCGATCGTTGCCGCCTTCCATGCACAGTCGTCGTTCTCGTCGAGGAACAACACGATCCGTTCGGTATCGTTCTGCTCCTCAAACTCGTCATCGTCGGCGTTCTCGAACTCGTCGATATCGATAGTGCCGCTCGACATACATTGGTGTTGGTACCGTTGACCCATAGCTGTTTGGGATGTTTGTTACAGTTGTAGCGAGGAGAATACCGCATATGAAGGGCTGGCGCGCCGAAATCCACTAGGGGTTTCGGCGGTCTCTTCGAAGACTTAGAGCCGACCATCGCCTCCAAACGCGTTCTGTTAGTGAATCTCTATCTCTGGTCGATTGCTCATGCTCTCCGAGCCTCCACTATTCGAGGCTCAAAAAACCGCTCCAAAAGAAAGAGTGGTACGCCTACTCTGACCGGAGTTCTTCTGCACGTCGCTCGGGCCGGAAGAATCCAGATACGATTCTAGTGGGTATTCTCGTCAGCGACACAGGCACGCAGCAGGTTCATATCGTTTATTGTCGCGATGCTTGGGTTGGTGAGCCGGATATTCCGTGGTTGGAACGGATCCTGGACTTCGAGATGTGCGTCATCGGCATCGAAGACGACGGAGAACTCGTTGTTCGGGCTGCATCCGAAGACATAGCGGTAGACGAACAGACGCAAGCGATGGACGAAGGGCTCGCTGGCAAGACGTATCGAACCGGAGAGTCGTACGTGATCCACGATACGGCCTCCGTCGACGAAATCTCGGACGATAGTCCCTATCGGTCGGCGATCAGCATTCCGATCGACGACCGCGGGAACTTCCAGGCTGTCGACACCGAGCCGGACGCGTTCGACCAAACGGACCTCGAACTGACCGAACTGCTCGTCTCACACACTTCGGCCGCAACCAAGAACCTCGAACGAACGAAGGAACTCGAACGGAAGAACGAACGACTCGAAGAGTTCAGCAGCGTCATCTCACACGACCTCCGGAGCCCACTCAACATCGCCCAGGGAATGATCGGGCTGGCGAAAGAGTCCGGAGATCTCTCGCACCTCTCGAAGGCCGAGACGGCACTGGACCGGATGAACGAATTGACCGAGAACCTGTTGACGCTCGCGAAAGAGGGGGAGGTGCTCGACGACCGCGAGCCGGTTGCAGTTGCCGACGTGGCCAGACAGGCGTGGTCGACGAGTGCGACCGGTGAGGCGTCCCTCTCGGTTGCGGAGTCGCTCGGGATGGTCTCGGCCGATCCGTCTCGGTTCCAGACCCTGTTCGAGAACCTGTTCCGGAATGCCGTGGAACACGGTTCCACGAGCAGTCAGCCTACGGCTGACGACGCCGTCGAGCACAGCTCGACGAGCCCTCGCTCGCACGCTCGCGAGGACGCCGCGGAACACGGCGAATCGGCGGTCACTGTCGAGGTTGGCGGGCTATCGGACGGGTTCTTCGTCGCGGACGGCGGTCCTGGTATCCCGAACGAACAGCGCCAGCAGTTGAACCGGATGTTCGAACAGCGGTCGCTCCAACTGCACGAGCGCGAGGGCTTCGGCCTCGTTATCGTCCAACAGATCGTCGAAGCACACGGCTGGGAGATCCGTGTCACGGAGAGTGACTCCGGAGGCGCTCGCTTCGATGTAACGGGGGTCAGTTTTCTCGAGTAGCGATGGTCGGGGAACCACGGGCACTCGACGAGCGCGGTCGCCTAGTTGCTCGCCACTGCCGGAGTGAGAGCAGTCTGACCGCACCAGAGATCGACGCGGTTCTCGACACCGACGAGTTGTCCGTCGCTGCGGAACTGGAGTGGTGGGCCGGTGAGTCGTCACCGTAGCCTGTGCTCTGCGGTCGGCGATTTGGGGGGGAAGAAAGGGGCAGGGAACCGAGGCGGCAGGGTACTGGGGATGTGTACCGGTCATGTTTGCTGACACTGTGGGCGGGACTTGTCGCCATCTCGAAAAGGCAGTCTGAAATACATAGTCTATCCTATAGGTATTTTCGTATACATTAATTGGGGAACCACGCCATGACTCCGACAAGAACTACGCAGTTTCCGAGAACAAATTCACGTCACACTCTCTCGTCCGAGTGAACTCGGCGGCTCCGTGATGCGATCGTCGTGACGCCAGGACTGTAGTAGTGAACCGGTTCGGTCCTCGGATGAGCGAATCCGTTGGCCTCGAACAGCGTGTTCTCGTCGATGACCGTGTCCGTCGCGTAGAGTGGCCAGGGCTCGTGGGTGATGCGTGCGTACCGCAACGCCCTCGAAGGAGTTTCCGTGTAGTAGCGGTAGCGCGCAGTGAGGAACTCGGCGAGCGACCCCTGTCCGACGTCCAGTTGGTCACCGGTTGGGGCGTAGCTGCCCGCGAAGGTGGCAGGACGAGCGCCAGGATGGAGTCTATCGCTCTCGAACTGCACGCGACCGCCATTCACGTCGAGCGAGATTCGTGCGTAGAAGTACGGGAGGTGGTGGAATATGCGTGCGCCGAGCACGCCGACTATTCCCTGGGCGTCGAGACTGAAGAAGTAGACGCCGTCGTGACCGTCGTGAGTCACGTACGTCCTGAGGTTGAGCTCGGGTAACGGGACGCCCCATCCCGTCGGAATCCACGACGGGCGGACGTCGACGTTCGTGAACGGGACGACGGAGAGCCACGCGTCGCCATCGTAGGTATCCACCGTCAGTGCGTCGGGAACGTGAGGTCGAACGACGGACGGGTCGACCGGCCAGTTGGCGAACAGGACGTGGCGCCACCCCATGTGGAGCGACGTCACCATCGCTCGACCACTCCTGTACGCGTTGGGAGACCGGTCCAGCGGAGTCCCGCCATCACGACCCACCCCCTGGGATTGTCACGGGCTCGAACCGCTGGAGCCCGAAGTACGTGTTCAGGACCGCGCCGAATCCGACGACGGCGAGCACGACCTGAACGATGCCGCCGACGTACGGGACGACGCCGAGTACCTCCAGTGCGAGCAGGAACACCCCGATGCCTGCGACCGTCGCGACTGACGACCGTTCGAGCGGGAGGTGTGTGCCGACGAGATAGCCGAAGACCACCTGTCCGTAGAGGACGACCAGGAGTTCGGCGACGAGGCCGGCGATAGCGAGCGGGATCAAAACGAGTGTGAACATCATGTACACGAAGAGAACGAGCAGGGTCACCGCCCCGAGTGACCCGACGACGCCGCTGACGAGTGCGTGGTCCGCGACCGCGGCCCCGACGTTCTCGAGCAGGACCGGATGCCGACTGACGAGCCACCACCCGATACCCCCGAGCACGAGGAACTGCAGGAGAAACGCGCCGATCCGTTGTGCTGGGGAGTTCGACGGTGTCGGTGCTTCGAGCGCGGAGACGCGACCGACAGTCGCACCGGGAGCGATCGACGAGTCCCCGGCGATAGTCTGTACCGTTCCGCGGACTGTCGCCCCGTCGGCGATGGAGAGGTTCCCCGCGAGTAGCGTCACGTCACCATCGACCGCCCCGTCGATTCGCGCGGTGCCGCCGATGACGTAGATGTCACCGCTGACGGCCGTGTCGACGGGAACGGTCGTCGTTCCGCCAGCGACGACGTGGACGTCGTCGAGCGTTTCGACGCTGGTCTCGCCTTGGAACGTCACCGACAGCTGTTGGACGTCGCCGCCGCCGACGGAGATCATGAGGAGGACGACTATCAACAGCGGAATCGCTTCGGTCGGGCTCACACCGTGGACCCCCCGTCGTAGCGGGCGAGTTCGACCATCCGGCGGACGTACAGTCCGACTGCAAGGCCAAATAACAGTAGCAAGGAGAGAGCCTGAACGACGTTGAGATGTGACAACAGCGTCAGCTCGGCCGCCTGGAAGTACAGTGCCAGTGCAGTGCTCGTGAACGTGGCCAGCCAGCCGGCGACACCGATACCGATAGCCGAATGCGTGCCGACCGTGTCCGCCGTCGAGAGGTCAGGCCAGAGGACGAAGTTCAGCGTCGTGTAGAAGCTCACTGCGACCGCGTACGCGGCCGGATTGAGCGGGGACGTCGGGCCCTGCGCGAGCGACGGGAACACTGCCGCGAGCCGCAGATCGGAGGTGTAGAGGACGTGGGACAGCGCGAAGAGCGCGAACGTCCACAGGAAGACGCGGGACAGCGAGTAGTTCGTGTAGATGACGCCGGCCATCACCGCCCCGACGACGTGCGCGATCGCGATGAACACTCTCGTCGAGAGTGCGGGTGATTGCCACGAACTGAGTAGCAAAGACGGGGTGTCGATGATGCGCAGGAAGCCGAGGCTGTCGATGAAGAACACGCCGAACATGAGGATCACAGGGACGACGAAGGCAGCACTCCGGGCGCGGACTGGCTCGTCGTGGCAGAACCGACCCGTCCCAAACGCGCGGTGCTGGCTCTCGAGGCTGGAGAGTACGGCGTCGATGCGGTCGATCCGGGCGAACGACAGGACGGCCAGGACGAGCACTCCGGGAGCCATCGCGGCGACCATCACGCGACTGAAGACGTCGATCGACCACGACAGCGGAATCGCGTTCGCCATGAAGTACGTGATAGCCGTGATGGCGGCGGCGACGTATCCGCGGTCTGGGACGGGAACGAGGTCGATCGCCAGTGAGAACGAGACGGGGAAGCCGACACCGAGGCCGATAGATGCGACGCCGATCCACGCGCCGAACGCGGGGACGGACCGGATTTCCGGCGCGACCAACGTGAGGACGAACTGGACGCAGACGACGCCGAACAGCAACTGGAGTTTCGTTCGAAGGGTACTGCTCCATCCGCGGCGGTCCATCGTCACGCCGGTCGCAACCGCGACGACGAGGGTGCAGAGCGCGAGAGCGGCCATCCAGACGGAGACGGCGGTCTCCGACATGCCGACGAGGCGGGTGCCGAGGTCGATGAGCCCGAGCTGGACGAAGGTGATGTTGTAGTAGTAACCGGCGACCATCAGTGCGACGAACAGCACGTACCCGAATGCCGTCGTCCACCGGTGTTCCCGTACGTGCGTGAAGAACTGCATGGCAGCTGTAGTAACGTATCATGTGCGGCGATACCTAAAAAGACCATGTCGAGGGCGAGAGCGTCACCACTGTGTTCACCGTCTCGACTCGGAGTCCACTCGCTCGCAGTTCTGGACCGAGAACCGGGAGGGACAGCCGTCGTGCCAGGATGTGTTCGATACGGTCTGGTAGCTGTGGCGAGTTCTGACGGAGGACTGGCCAGTACCGAGTGTAGCAATCCACGTCAGGCGAGGGGGAGGGGAGGAGGTGTTCGATGGAGCCAGCAACTAACCCGGCGTGGCTCGGAGTATCAGTACTTCGGTTGGGAAAATAACGTGGATGTAGGCAGTTAACCACGGAAGCGGCAGCAGATTGATGTCAGAGGCACCTCGCTTGGAGGGATTTCTGCCGCTATCTCCTATCATGCCTCGAAAGAAAATAGATGTTGGCCCTAATTATTGAGGGCCGGTTGGTATTAACACACGCAAATTCTCGGTTCTGGATAAACAATCGTAGGTCAGCCGTGGTGGCTGCAGCCACGTCCGACCGAATACCACGTCCGGCAGTTCCTCGAGTCTCGGTAGCGCAGGCCGAGTGTGGATGGTGCGCTCGTGAGACTGTGCCTCTGATGGTCTCCGGGCAGACAACCTGCATAAACCCTTCCCAACTTCATCAGTGTTGTGCGGTAGGCAAATATCATTGTAAACGCTTCATATCCTCTTCGCCGTATTCGCACTCAACCGGATAATTACTCTAAATCGTGGGTTCGCTTCATGTCGATGTTTAGAACGAACATTATCACTTAGGAGGTACTTTTTAGATACCACCCTGTCTACAGCCGTCAACGTCAGCGATACAGCCGGGGGCTCGTCAGAAACAGCACGACGAGGATGTAACGAACACGATCATCGAGACGATAGCTGACGCGGAGGGAGTGCGGCCGGAGGAAATCGACGCCTGTCTCTACGACGTCATCGAACCGGAGTTCGATCATCGTACTCGCAGTCGGCAGCCGCGTCCATAACGCTACGTGCGGTACTGGGCCCGAACGGACCTCCGATGGAATCCGGGTTCGGGAGTTTCCGGCCGACTCTCGCTCTCGCTCGGCGGTCCGGGCCGCGAGAGGCCCCTACTCGTCGGGCCAGTAGGTCTTCTCGCCGGCCTCGATGGCCACGTCGAGCCAGTTCTCCATCGGCGGGAGCGGGCACTCGTAGCGGTCCGAGTACGCACAGGTCGGATTGTACGCCTCGTTGAAGTCGAGGATCCAGTCGCCGTCCGACGTTCGGTGCGTCTCGGGTTCGAGGTCGAGGTATCGGCCGGCGCCGTAGGTCTCGTCGCCGCTCGTCGCGTCGCGGAACGGCACCCAGAGACGGTCCTCGTCGGGGTCGGACTTGTAGGCCTGCAGGGTCGCTTCCGCACCGTTCACGGTGAACCGGAACTCGCCCCACCGGACGTACTCCTGCTCGCCGTCAGTGCTCGTCGCGACCGTGAGTCGCTCTTTGTCGTCGTGTTCGTCGAGCGGGAGTTCGAACCGGTACTGCTCGTCGAGCGGGAAGTAGCGCAGTCCGTCGAACGACGCCCGCTGGTCGTCCGGAATCGGCGACCGGGGGTTCTCTCCGAAGTATCGGTCCTTCTGCTCGCGTCGTTGCTCGACCGCTGCTCGCCAGTCGGTGGCCATGAGTGGTGGTACGAGCCAGAGCAGTTCAAGTGTTTGGTATTGTGAACGCTACGAAATACTTTTTGGCGTCCGAGGGTTCTGTGTACGTATGGGAGAGACGTTCGTCATCGTCGGTGGGGACGCGGCCGGAATGAGCGCTGCGAGCAAGGCCAAGCGCGAGCACCCGGAACTCGACGTCGTCGTCTTCGAGAAGGGCGACTGGGTGTCGTACGCGGCCTGCGGGATGCCCTACTACGTGAAGGGAGACGTCGAGGAACTCGACGACCTCGTGTCCCTGACGCCCGAGGAGTTCGTCCAGGAGCGCGACGTCGACCTCCGTACCCAGCACGAAGTCGTCGCCGTCGATACCGACGCGAAGACCGTCACGGCGTCGGCCGACGACGAACGCGTCGAGCAGCCCTACGACCATCTCCTGATCGCGACCGGTGCGAGCGCCATCCGGCCGCCGTTCGACGGGATGGGTCTCGACGGCGTGTTCACCATCCACGACATGGACGAGGCCGACGCCATCGACCGGTTCCTCGACCGCCACGACCCCGAGACCGCGGCAGTCGTGGGCGGCGGCTACGTCGGCGTCGAGATGGCCGAGGCGCTGTCGGCCCGCGGGCTGTCGGTCTCGCTCTTCGAGATGCTGCCCCACGTGCTCCAGCCGTTCGGAGACGTCGTCGGAGCGGAAGTCGAAGCCCACCTTCGCGAACAGGGCGTCGACCTCAGGCTGGAGACCGCGGTCGAGGGATTCGTCGGAGGAGGGGAGAGCGAAGGATCGGCGGAAGGCGACCGCATCGAGGCGGTCGCTCTCGGCGACGAGCAGGTGCCCGCAGACGTCGCCATCGTCGGCGTCGGCGTCGAACCGAACGTCGAGCTGGCGGCCGACGCGGGCATCGATCTCGGCCCGACCGGCGCCGTCGCCACCGACGAGTACGGCCGGACGAGCGCGCCGGACGTGTACGCGGCGGGTGACTGCGCGGAGGCGACCAACGTCGTCACCGGCGAACCCGACCACGTCCCGCTCGCGCTCACGGCCAACCGCGCGGGGCGGGCCATCGGCCAGACCGTCGCGGGCGAGCCGACCGAGGTCGGCCCCACCGCCGGGACGGCCATCGTCAAAGCGTTCGAACTCGGCGCGGCCCGCACCGGAATCGTCGACGAGTCGGCCGCCCGCGAGGCCGGGTTCGACCCCGTCTCGGTCACCATCACCGACGAGTCGCGGGCCGGCTACTACCCCGGCTCCGAGGAGCTGACCGTCCACCTCGTCGCGGACCGCCAGTCGGAGCGAGTGCTGGGCGCGAGCGTGGTGGGCCGGGAGGGTGCCAAGCGAATCGACACCGTGGCCACGGCGCTCGGCGCAGAACTCACCGTGGGGGAACTCCAGAACCTCGATCTGGCGTACGCGCCGCCGTTCAGTCCCGTCTGGGACCCCGTCCTGACTGCGGCGAAGGTGCTGGGCGGACGGCTCGGCGACGCGGACTAATCTCCGGGAGCGCAACTTCCGAAACCGAGGGGTCAGTTCGCCGCGCAGTTGGTGTCAGAATCGAGGGATCAGTTCGCCGCGCAGTTGTTGGGGCCGAGTTCGAGGTCCGCGACCTCCTCGGTCAGCGGTTCCCGCCCCCAGTTGATGGCCTTGATCTGATTGTAGTTCGCGGGTTCGTCCGAGAGGCCCTCGACGATGGCGTCGACGAACGCCTCGCGGTCGTCGGTGCCGAACAGTTCGTTCGTCTCCTCCAGGTCCCCGAGCGAGGTCGCGAGCGGCCGGATCTCCTCGTCGGAGAAGTGACCCGGGAGGACGACGGTCTCGTCGGGGAGGTCGCGGAGGTCGGCGAGGCTGTCGAACAGTTCGTCGGCCGCCTCGCGCACGTCGGTCTCGTCACTGCCCTCGAGGTCGGGCCGCCCGACGCTGTCGATGAACAGCGTGTCGCCCGAGAGCAGGGCGTCGCCCCACTCCAGCGAGACGCTTCCGGGCGTGTGCCCCGGCGTGTGACGGACTTTCAGATCGCGGTCGCCGACCGCGATCTCATCGCCGTCTTCGAGCGGCTCGTAGTCGTCGAGCGCGCCCGCGTCGGTCGGGGTGAGGTAGTACGGACCGTCCAGATCGGCCGCCAGGGAGCGACCGCCGCTGACGTGGTCGGCGTGGGCGTGCGTGTCGACCGCGCCGACGAGTTCGACGTCGCGCTCCGCGGCGAACTGGCGGTACTCGTCGAGGTACAGGCTGGGGTCGACGACGACGCCCTCACCGCCGTCGTGGACGAGATACGAGACGCAGCCCGTTCCGGGCCGGACGACCTGGACCACGCCATCGACCTCGTCGACCTCGTACGCGACGTGGACGCGACCCCAGCCGTTCATGCCGTCGTCCATCGACGTGGCGTCGTAGCCCCGCTCGCGGAGGAACTCGGCAGCCGCGACCGACGTGATACCGGCGACGCACACGACGACGATCTCTTTTTCGTCGGGAATCTCGTCGAGCGACGCTTCGAGGCCGGTGAAGTCGTCGTCGAGCAACTGGTCGTAGATTGGGACGTTGTGGCTCCCCGCCACGTGCCACTCCTCGTAGTCGTCCTCGTTGCGGACGTCGAGGACGAACAGGTCCTCGTCGTCGCGCCGCGCGGCGACTTCGTCGGGACTGATCGCGGGTCGATCCTGTGCCGTATTGCTCATTGTGGACAATATTATTCCGCCTGTCGGTAAAACTGTTGTGACCGGTTCACCGACGACGTGCAGACGACTACCTCGTCGACGGTGGCGGACCGACGACCGAATTTCGGGAGCCGTGCGACCGAAAACCCTTCGTTCGATGTCGTATACGATTGGATATCCATGGACGAAGAGGACACGATTACGCGCCGGCGGGCGCTCCTCGCGGGCGTCGTTCCGGGGTTGCTCGCCGCGGCTGTGCCAGTTGCGGTGCGGGCGTCCTCGGCGCGCTCGGCTTCGTCGGCGCGATGGTCGCGCTCCCATTCGACGGGAACCCCCTGCGACTGGGCGGCATCCTCCTCTCGCTCCGACCGCTCCTCGGCGTCGTGAGCGTCGTCGTCTTCGCCGGGCTGTTGTACTACCAGCGTCGAAACTGCGCGAACTGTTCAACCGTCCCGATTCTCGTGGCGACCGGCGAAACGGGGTGAAAACGTCGAGTCGTCTCTACACGAGCAGTTGGATGTCGGCCTCGGCCATGTCCTGGACCGCGGTGGCCGCGCCGACGCCGGTCGTGACGCCGTCGAAGAAGTCGTCCTCGTCGTAGTCCATCAGCTCGATGGTCATCTGGCACGCCTGGAACTCCACGCCCATCTCGAGGGAGGTCTCGATGAGCTCCTCGATGGTGGCGGTGTCGTTGTCGGCGATCTTCTTCTCCATCATTGAGGTCGTCACGCGGTCCATCCCGGGGAGCGCTCCCACGGCGTTCGGCACCGGCATGTTGGGGTTGCCGACCGAGCTGAGCTTGAGGTCCGTCGAGCGCTCCTCGTGGAGGATGTCCAGCCCCCAGAACGTGTGGAACACCGTCACCTCGTAGCCGAACGCGGCGGCGGTGCTCGCGAGGATGAGCGGCGGGTACGCCATGTCGAGGGTCCCCTTCGTCGCGATGATCGACATCTTCTTGCCGTCGTCGCCCTCGTCCGTCGTGGCCGCCGCCACCTGTGCTTCCAGCTCCTCGACGCGGGCAGCGAGTTCCGCGCGCGAGGGCGCATCGCCGTCGGCCGCGTCGGAGGGCGCGTCGTCGACCGACGCGTCCGGTGTGTCCGTACTCATCGTCACTCCGTCTTGCGGACGTAGTGCTTGTACACGTCGCCACCCTCGACCTGATCGAGAAGTTCGACGCCGCCCGTGCTGGCCGCCCAGCCGTCGATGTCGCTCATGCTCCCCGAGTCCGTCGCCAGCACTTCGAGCACGTCACCGTCGCCGAGATCGTCGATGGCGTTCTTCGTCTTGACGACTGGCATCGGGCACGATTCTCCCTGCACGTCCAAGGTCTCCGTGATGTCGAATTCTGCACTCATGTTCGATCTGCCCCGTTGTTCTGTATTGGAGCTATTGCACAATATAGGGTCGGCAGTTAAAAACGTGCCGGTTCTTGCATAGGCCGCGAACAACTGCGATCCCACACACCTTCCGTCTGGTCCGTCTTCACCAACCTATATTAGTCACGCGAACGCGTTAAATCGGTTATATACCTCTTAGGGGCCGATAATCTGGCAGCGGCGCAGTTCTCAGCGTGAATGGTGTCCGATTCTGTATTGTGCAATCCTCGAATTACTATGCAAACCCTTATGGCGAGCCAGCCAGTAGGTCGGGATGCACACGATGAACGCAGACGACTTCGCGACTCCGGACGTCCCGGTCGAGACGGTGACGCCGGAGGATCTGAAAGCACGAATCGACGCCGGCGAAGCCGTGACGCTCCTCGACACGCGCATGGAATCGGAGTACGAGGAGTGGCGCATCGACGGCGAGACCGTCGAGTCGATCAACGTCCCGTACTTCGAGTTCCTCGACGACGAGATCGACGACGAGGTCCTCGCACAGGTCCCCGACGACCGCGAGGTCACCGTCCTGTGCGCGAAGGGTGGATCCAGCGAGTACGTCGCGGGCGAACTCGCCGAGCGCGGCTACGAGGTGAACCACCTCGAAGACGGCATGAACGGATGGGCGGGCATCTACGAGGCCGTCGAGGTCGAGCGCTACGACGGCGCGGGGACCCTGCTCCAGTACCAGCGGCCCTCCAGCGGCTGTCTGGGCTACCTCGTCCACGACGACGACGAGGCCGCCATCGTCGACCCGCTGCGGGCGTTCACCGACCGGTACCTCGACGACGCCGACGACCTCGGCGTCGAGCTGAAATACGCCATCGACACGCACGTTCACGCAGACCACGTCTCGGGCGTCCGCGCGCTCGCCGACCGCGGCGTCGAGGGCGTGATCCCCGAGGCGGCGGTCGACCGGGGCGTCACCTACGCCGCGGAACGAAGTTCCGCGAGCCCTGCCTCGCAGGCTCGGCAGGACGCCGACGAGGCGACGCTCGCGGCCGACGGCGACACCTTCTCGGTCGGTGACGCCACCATCGAGACGGTGTTCACGCCCGGCCACACCACCGGCATGACCTCGTATCTGATCGACGACAGCCTGCTCGCGACCGGCGACGGGCTGTTCGTCGAGAGCGTTGCCCGGCCCGACCTCGAAGAGGGCGACGACGGGGCCCCCGACGCGGCTCGGACGCTCTACCAGTCCCTGCAGGAGCGCGTGCTGACGCTCCCCGACGACACGCTGGTCGGCGGGGCGCACTTCAGCGACGCCGCCGTCCCCGCCGCCGACGGCACCTACACGGCTCCTATCGGCCAGCTCCGCGAGGAGATGGCCGCGCTGACGATGGACGAAGACGAGTTCGTCGAGCTGATCCTCTCGGACATGCCCCCGCGACCCGCCAACTACGAGGACATCATCGCGACGAACCTCGGCCAGCAGTCGGTCGACGACGAGGAGGCGTTCACGCTCGAACTCGGCCCGAACAACTGCGCCGCGAGCCAGGAGTCGCTCGCGGGTGACTAACGTCGCTCCACCCAATGGTAACTGATCTAATTGCGCTCCAGGTGGCCGGCGAGCTGTTCCCGAACGGGATCAGTCGCTACGCCGTCGGCGGACTGCTGGTCGGCCTCGGCGCGGTCGTCATCTATCTCGGAACCGCCATTCCTGCCGGCGCGAGCACGTTCCTCGAATCGACGCTGTCGTACGTCTCGGACCAGTCGCGGTTCCAGCGGTACGTCTCCTCCCGGGACTGGCGCGTGGTGTTCACGCTGGGGATCGTGCTCGGCGGACTGGCGTTCGCGGCGACCGTCCAGTCCGGGCTCGTCACGACGTCGCTCTACGAGACCGGGACGACCGGCGAACTGTACGAAGTCGGCGGTCTGACGCTCTGGTCGACGGACGTCCAGCCCTGGCGGCTGTTGGTTGGCGGCGTTCTGGTCGGGATCGGCACCCGGCTCGGGAAGGGGTGTACGTCCGGCCACGGCGTCTGCGGCGTCGGCTCGGCTTCGAAGACCTCGCTCGTCGGCGTCGCGACGTTCCTGACCGTCGCCATCGTGACCGCCCAGATCGTCGCGGCACTGGGGGTGAGCCCGTAGATGAGTCGGAATCGACATCCCCTGTTCATGCCGCTGATCCTGTTCGGCGGGCTGATCTTCGGGTTCGGGCTCGGGTTCAGCGGGATGGCTCGCCCGGAGGTCGTGCTGGACTTCCTCCAGTTCGAGGACTTCGGACTGCTGTTCGTCATGTTCGGCGCGGCCGCTGTCAGCGGGATCGCCTTCGCGGTTATGCCTCGGGTGCGCGACAGCGCGCCGCTGACCGGCGACGCGTACGGTCGGCGGCTCAAGTCGTTCGACCGCAACGTCCTGATCGGCGGCGCGATCTTCGGGGTCGGCTGGGGGCTCTCGGGTATCTGTCCCGGCGCGGCCTACGCCAGCCTCGGCATCGGTAACGTCACTATCCTCTGGGCCATCGGCGGGATGTTCCTCGGCGCGTACCTCCAGGGCTGGTGGCGGAGTCGCGCGGCGAACGACGCTCCCGAAGCGACGAGCGCTGACTGACCTCCGTTTTCACGCTTTCCCATCGATGCAACCCTCAGCTATCGGTCTGTTCCTGATCGCCGGGCTCGCGAGTCTGTTCATGTCGTGGGTCATCGGAGCCGGCTCCAGCGGCGCGACGCCGTTCGCGCCCGCCGTGGGCGCCAACGCCATCTCGACGATGCGCGCGGCGTTCGTCGTGGGCATCCTGGGCTTCGCGGGCGCGGTCGTCCAGGGCGCGAACGTCTCCGAGACGATTGGCGGGGGCCTCGTCGGCGGGGTGAGGCTCCCCGCAGCCGCCGTCATCGTCGTGTTGCTGATCGGTGCCGGCCTGATGGCCATCGGAATCAAGACCGGCTATCCGATAGCCACGGCGTTCACCGTCACCGGTTCGGTCGTCGGCGTAGGGCTCGCGCTCGGCGGCACGCCCGTCTGGTCGAAGTACCTGCAGATCGGCGCCGTCTGGGCGCTGACCCCGTTCGTCGGCGGCGGCCTCGCGTACGGTATCGCGAGCGTCCTGCCGCGCGAGGACGTTCCGGAGCGATACAGCGTTCCGCTCCTGGCCGGGACCGTCGTGGCGGTCCTCGCGAACGTCGAGTTCGCGTCCCTCGGGCCGAACGGAACGTCGGGATCGTTCGTCGAACTGAGCCAGCGGACGCTCGGTACCGACGGAGCGGCGGTCTCGCTGCTCGTGTCCGTGGTTCTCGCGGTCGCGATTGCGGTCCTCGTCTCGTGGGACGTCCGCCGTGACGAGACGGGTGGACTGCGACGAGTGCTCCTCTCGCTGGGGTCGCTCGTCGCGTTCTCCGCGGGCGGGAGTCAGGTCGGACTCGCCGTCGGCCCGCTCCTCCCGCTTCTGGCGGACCTGGAGCTCGTGCCGGTGATCGCCGTGCTCACCGGTGGCGGGCTCGGCATCCTCGCGGGGTCGTGGACCGGCGCGCCCCGGATGATCAAGTCGCTCGCACAGGACTACTCGGCGCTGGGTCCGCGTCGGTCCATCGCGGCGCTCGTGCCGTCGTTTCTCATCGCTCAGCTGGCCGTCCTGCTCGGCGTGCCGGTCTCGTTCAACGAGATCGTCGTTAGCGCGATCATCGGGAGCGGAGCCGCCGTCGGCGGGAGCGACGCCGTCAGCGCCCGGAAGATCGGCGTGACCGTCGGCGCGTGGGTCGGTTCGTTCGTCGTCGCGTTCGTGCTGGGGTACGGGTCGGTGGCGCTGTTTCCCTTGCTCTGACGCTGTCCGGCGCGCCGCCGTTCGGCCGCGAACGCTGGACTCACCGTCTCGACGCCCGGCCGGTGGCTCCTCTCGCTCGACGGGTGTGGTCGGTGGACGAGCGGATCTGCACGACGGCTCTGTTTTCCGGCAGTCAGAATTGTAGATAACTGACAACACTGGTGGCCCGGATTCGTCGGCAATGCGGTCGCGAGCGAACCCGGTCGCGGCCTCCACCGCCGTCGCTGCCGACCCGGTGGTCGTCGCCGCGCTGCTCGCGTGCGAGGCAGATGGCCCTCGATTTTCGACCGTTTCGGTCGGCCGGCGAACTGCCCTATATTCTCGTAACGTACAGAGATATTCGCGTCGGTTAGGCGTGTAATCCGTTGCAGTAATATTGTATAGTCGAGTCACAACCGTTAAATGCGACAGCGGATTACCCGGACGTGAGCAGAAATCCATGAATCATACAATATCGAACGAGGTGTCGAACGATGTTCGGGATTGAAGACCCGACTGCCATCGTCGACGCACTACAGGTCATCGGCATCGTCCTGCTCGAAGCGATCCTCCTGTACGTTGGGTACGGGCTTCTCGAGTGGGTACTCGGCCCGACGCTGGTCGACGCGCTACGGGGTGAACAGTGATCGAACTACTCGGGGTGTCCGGGACGTTGCTCCTGCTGTTCGCCGGATTCGGGGTGCTGATCGGCCTCCTTTTCGGCTTCTTCGGCATGGGTGGGTCGTTCCTCGTCACGCCCGCGCTGATGGTGATGGGCTACGAGACCGACGTCGCGGTCGCGTCGGGGTTGGCGTTCGTCTTCGCCACCTCGGTGATCGCGACCCTGAAACACCGCGACCTCGGGCAGATCGACTACAAGCTCGGCGTGCTCATGATCGCCGGAACGACCGCCGGTATCGAGGTCGGGAAGATGGGCCTCCACAGGCTACAGGCGATGGGGCTGGCCGACACCGTGGTCAGCGTCATCTACGTCGCGCTCCTGGGCGGCATCGGCGTGTTCATCACCTACACCGCAGTCAAAGGCGACGGCGGTGGCGGCATCAGCCACAACGCGGATGCCGACCCCGACGCCGACGACATCCCCGACATCGCCAAGACGATCCAGTCGTACAGCCTCCCCCCGATGATCACCATCCGCGGGGGCGTCAGCGTATCGCTGTGGATGATCCTGCTGGTCGCGTTCGCGACCGGCCTGCTGTCCGGGTTCCTCGGCGTCGGCGGCGGCTTCATCCGGATGCCGGCGCTGTTCTACCTCATCGGGGTGCCGGTTCCCATCGCGGTCGGGACCGACCTGTTCGAGATCGTGTTCTCGGGCGGGATCGGGAGCTTCCTGTACGCCATGGACGGCGCGGTCGACCTGTCGATAGTCGTGCCGCTGCTCGCCGGGAGCGCGGGCGGCGCGCGTCTGGGTGCCGCGGCGACCAGTCTCGTGGACGAAGACGAGATCAAGGTGTACTTCGGCGTGATGCTCCTGCTCGGTGCGGTCGCCGTCGCCATTCGGAAGATAGGCGAGTTCAGTGACATTCCTGTCCTCCAGACGGTGTCGCTGGTCGTCATCATCGGTGCCGCGGCGCTGGTGGCCGGTGCGGTCGTCCTGAGTTCCGTGAAGGCGCTCCGGACCGAACCCGCTCCCGCGACCAGCACCGCCGACTGACCCCGCTCCGCCGAAGACGGAGCCGGAACCGACCGAAGTTGCGCGGCTTCTTTCGGCTACCGTGACGGACTGTTCGGGTCGACAGTCTCACCGAGCGACCGGTCCGGTGACCGACCGGCCGTCGGGACCTGAGAGCCCCGAACTGCTCGCCCCCTCGGACACGTCGAGCGCCCCACCGAACCGTAGCATTGGATAGTATTGTACGTTCTACCCAAAACCCTTAACTTCCCGTGAGCACTACGTGGGAGTGATGACAGCCGATACCGCATCCGACACCGACGCGAAGACGCCGACCGAACCCGTCCACGTCGACGGACGAGCGGACCTCGACGACGTGGTGGCGGACCACGACGTGGTCCTCACCGACTTCTACGCCGACTGGTGTGGGCCGTGCCAGATGCTGGAGCCCGTCGTCGAGACCCTCGCCGCCGAGACCGACGCCGCCGTCGCGAAGGTCGACGTCGACACGAACCAGGGTCTCGCGACCGACTTCGGCGTGCAGGGCGTCCCGACGCTCGTCCTGTTCGCCGACGGCGAACTCGTCGACCGGATGGTCGGACTCCAGAGCGAGGAACAGCTCGAAGCGACGATAGCGGAGTACGCAGAGTAAGTGACTGGGAACACGAACAGGATGACCGGAAATACGACCGAGACGACCGGGAACAGTACGACCGAGACGACCGACACCGCGCGGGAACTGGTGATCGCGGGCTCGGGCGTGGCCGGACTCTCGGCCGCGGTGTACGCGGCGCGGGGCGACCTCGACCCGGTCGTCCTCGAAGGCGACGAGCCGGGCGGCCAGCTCACGCTCACCACCGACGTCGAGAACTACCTTGGCTTCCCCGAGGGAGTCGGCGGCATGGAACTCGTCCAGCGCGGCCGCGAACAGGCCGAGCAGTTCGGCGCGGAGTTCCGTCGCGCGACCATCGAGTCGGCCGCCCTCGACGACCGGCCCTTCGAACTCTCGCTGTCGAACGGCGAGACGATACGCACGCGGGCGCTCGTGGTCGCGACCGGGGCGAGCGCGCGCTGGGTCGGCGCGGAGAACGAGGACGAGCTGATGGGCTACGGCCTCTCGACCTGCGCGACGTGCGACGGCGCGTTCCACCGGGGTGACGACGTGCTCGTGGTCGGCGGCGGCGATTCCGCGATGGAGGAGGCGCTGTTCCTCGCGCGCTTCGCCGAGTCGGTCACGGTCGTCCACCGCCGCGACGAACTGCGGGCCTCGGAGATCCTGGCCCAGCGCGCGCTCGACCACGAGGACGTCGAGATCCGCTGGAACTCGGAGCTGGTCGAGCTTCACGGTTCCCAGGAGGAGGGCCTCACCGGCGCGAAACTCGTCTCCCATCCGGACGGCTATCCGGCCGAGAAGTACGAGAAGTGCGACGACGGGAAGTACGACGACGAAGACGGGGCGGGCGAGGACGGAGAGAACGCCGAGGTCGAAGACGCCGAAGCTGCGGACCTCGAAGTCGAGGACGTCGAGGCGGGCGGCGTGTTTTACGCCGTCGGTCACGTCCCGAACACGGCGTTCCTCCGGGAGACGCCCGTCGAACTCGACGCGGACGGCCACGTCGAGACTCGCGACGACACGGCGACGACCGTCGACGGCGTGTTCGCGGCGGGCGACGTGATGGACCCCCGCTATCGGCAGGCGATCACCGCCGCCGGGACGGGGAGTATGGCCGCGCTCGACGCCGAGGAGTGGCTCGACGTCCAGCAGTTGGAAGCCGTCGCCGTCCAGTAGTCTTGTACGCGCAACTTCCCCTCGTATCTGTCACTGGCTCCGGAGGCGGGATTTCCGTGGCCAGAATTGTACGTATCACACAACCCTTTTGGCACCGCGACCGCTACACGTAGACATGAGCAACTCGATGGCCGAGTACCTCCAGCAGGACATGGAGTGCGAAGGACTGTTGGAGTGTTTCCACGGACTCAAGCAGCTCGACAGGGAGTGTTTCAAATCGCTCGTCGAGAACGAAGAACCGCTGACGATCGACGAACTCGCCGAGCGCGTCGACCGTGAGCGCTCGACCGCCTACCGGTCGGTCCAGCGACTGCTTCAGGCGGGCTTCATCCAGAAAGAGCAGGTGAACTACGACCAGGGCGGCTACTACCACGTCTACCGGCCGACCGACCCCGAGAAGGCGGCCAACGACATGCAGCGGATGCTCAACGACTGGTACGCCAAGATGGGCCAGCTCATCCAGGAGTTCGAGGACAAGTACGGCGCGGTCGAGGAGAGCGCGCCGGCCCAAGACTGAGCCGGCAGCGTTCCGAGGCGTCCGACCCGATCTCCCGATTCTGGGCTGGTTCCTCGTGGCGGTGGTCTTCCTCGTTCTCAGCTATTATCCCGCCATCACGGGCTGGATACCGCGTTCCTCGTCTCGGCGATAGCCGGCACGCCCATCTCGTTGGAGGGGTTCACCGTGACGTACGCACCGTTCGCTCGTTCGCCGTCTCGCTCGCCGTCGTCGGTGCTGTCCTCTCGATCGGGGTGCGCGAAGGCATCGAACGGCTGACCACCGTTCTCATGCCGCTCGTGTTCGCCATTTTGATCGCGATGGCGGCGTTCTCGACGCGGTTCGGCGACTGCGACAAGGCGCTCGCCCAGCTCGGGGGCGAGCCGATGCTCCGCCGCGTGGTCGACCGCGTCGGCGAGGCGACCGGCGAGTTCGCGCTCGACGAGGTTCCGGACCGGCGACCGCTCGGTGGTCTCCACGCCGGCCTCGAAGCCGTCCCTCGTCGTTCTCTACTTCGCGTATCTGAGCGGACGGCCTCGTCTTTACGACGACGTAGTTAGGTTCGGTTGGAAGCACTGCGAGCTGACTGGCCCGTCACACTCATCCGCCCAATCCGGACACCTCGAATCGGGCTCCGCCGGACTCGCTCTCGATGACTTCGACTCGACCGCCGTGAGCCTCCACGACCTGTTCGACGATGTTCAGACCGAGCCCAGTTCCATTCGAGGACGTGGAGTGTCCGACCTCGAACACGGCTTCGCGCTCGTCGACCGGGATGCCGGGGCCGTCGTCGGCGACGAAGAA
The DNA here is from genome assembly GCF_003382685.1 of Halorussus litoreus. Classification (GTDB taxonomy): domain Archaea; phylum Halobacteriota; class Halobacteria; order Halobacteriales; family Haladaptataceae; genus Halorussus; species Halorussus litoreus. The sequence continues at coordinate 122,198 of NZ_QLVG01000001.1, forward strand.
TCCGGACGCGGTCGCGCCGACCGTGACCGTTACGTCCGCGCCGACGTGCTCGACGGCGTTACGGAAGAGGTTCTCGAACAGCTGCTGGAGGAGTTCGCGGTCCCCCTCGACGGTTCCCTCGGGGTCCACGACGAGCGTCGCCGCCGCAGTGTCGACGGTCGTCCAGCAGCTCCGGGCCAGCTCCCCGAGGTCCACGCGTTCGAGCTCCATCGCACTCGTCCCGTCCTGAGCGAGGGTGAGCAGGTCCTCGATGAGAGCGTCCATGCGGTCGAGCGCGCCCTCTATGGCGGCGGCGTGTTCGCTGTCGCACTCCTCGGAGAGGAGGTCGAGTCGGCCCTGTGCGACCTGTAGCGGGTTTCTGAGGTCGTGGCTCACGACGCTCGTGAATCGGTCGAGCCGCTCGTTCTGTCGGATCAGTTCCCGCTCTCTTGTCTTCTGATCGCTGACGTCGCGCGCCATCGCGACGAATCGCTCGATGCCGTCCAGGTCGACGCGGATGAGGTGGATCTCCACGGGGAAGGTACTCCCGTCCTCGCGTTCGAATTCGCCTTCGAATCGCCGCGGCGCGTTGGTCGGGAGGTCCGCCCAGAACGACCGAGCCGACTCCGGGTCGACGGTCACGTCGATGTCCCAGACGGCGTTTCCGAGGAGCTCGGACTCCGAGTACCCCAGTTCCTCGCAGATGCGTCTGTTGATGTCACGGATCCTCCCGTCGGCGTCGTGGGTCAGCAGCATGTCCGGGGAGTGGTCGAACAGGGCTTCGAGCCGGGCCGTGTTCGCGCGCAACCGCTCCTGATACGCGTGTCGCTCGGTCACGTCGTCCTGGAAGCCGACGAAGAACTCGACGCCGCCGTCTTCGTCGAATATCGGGGCGATGCGGACGCGGTTCCAGAACTCCGTCCCGTCCGCGCGGTAGTTCCGCAGTTCGACCGTCGCCGGCTCCCGTTCGTCGACTGCCGTCCGCAGTTCCCGGACCGCCTCCTCGCTCGTGTTCTCCCCCTGGAGGAGTCGGCAGTTCCGTCCGACGACGGCCGACCGCTCGTAGCCCGTGATGTCGACGAACTTGTCGTTCGCGTACACGATGGGATTGTCGTCCGCGTTCGGGTCAGTGAGAACGATGCCTATCGGCGCTTCGTCCATCGCTCGCTCTCTGGTCGACAGTTCCCGCGACAGCTCCGCGCTGTCGTCCGGAGGCGAGAGCGTACAGATCAGCGACCCGTCGTCGGTGGCAGTTACCGTGTGGTCGAGCGCGATAGAACTCCCGCCCTTCCGAACGAACGACGTCCGGCCTCGCCACCGGTCCTTCCGGGCTTGGGGGAGCAACGCGTCGTAAACCTCGTCGATATCCTCGTCGGCGTAGAACGTCTCCCAGTGAGCGCCCACGAGTTCCTCGCGCTCGTACCCGAGCAGGTCGGCGTACGCGGAGTTGAGGTACTGGATGTGGCCCGCTTCGTCGAGGATGCTGACGCCGTCCGGTGCGGTCTCTATCGCTTTCAGAGCGCAGTTCGCGTCCCGTTTCGCCCAGTAGTGCCCGACCACGTTCTGGATCCGGTTCGCGAGGACGTGATACTGGTCGGTACCGCCTCCTTTCTGCAGGTAGTCCGTGACGCCGGCGCTGATGGCTTCGCTCGCGATCTCCTCGCTGCCCTTCCCCGTGTACAGGATGAACGGCATGTTGGGATTCTCCGAACGGATCTCCGCGAGGAGTTCCAGTCCGTTCAAATCCGGCACGTCGTAGTCGCTGACCACGCAGTCGAACGTCGTCGAGCCGTCCGTGATGGCTGCGAGTGCAGCGCGGGAATCCGTCTCGACGTGGACCTCGAACGTCTCGTGGCGGCGTTCGAGGAACGTCTTTACCAGTTCGGCGAACCCTGGGTCGTCCTCGACGTGGAGTATCCGGACGGTTCTCGACTCGGCCAGAAGGGGGTGGTCCGGGTCACGGTCGGAGGTCGTCGTCATCGTGACGCCGCGCGCTCGGCGGTGGCGGTCAGCCTACGTTCGTCGGCGGACGAGTCGTCCTCGCAGTCGAATTCGCGAGTCGGTTCGGTCGGGGCGGTCGGTCCGGGGGTCGACGCTGATCGGCGGACAGCAGTGGGTACCGTGACTCGAACGAGGGTATCCTGTCGGCGAGCATCCGTGGCCCAAGACGGGCAGTCCCTCGCGGAGGACATCGTCATGGCTACAGGGTCGTGTAGCTACTGTTATAAACCATATTATCGAGAAATAATGAATACGATTTGAAATAAATGTGGGATTCGTGGAATTACTGCGGGCCGCTCGGTCGGCCCGCCAGTAACGGCCGTTCTCCTCGCGCCGCGAAATGGTGTAATTATAACAATACTTTTGATGGTTCGACGTAAAACCAGCAAAAATGACAGAAAACCGGGGTTCGGGGACCACGCCCATCGTCGAAACGCTGTATATCGACGATGATCCACAACTGCTGAGCCTCACGAAGGACTTCCTCGAAACCCAGAATCCCGGGATAGCTGTCGAGACCACCGACTCCCCGCAGGAGGGGCTCTCGCTGGTGCAGTCACGCAACTTCGACGTCGTGGTCTGTGACTACCAGATGCCCGAGATGGACGGCCTGAACGTTCTCGAAACGGTGCGCGACGAGTACGACAGCGACGTGCCGTTCATCGTGTTCACCGGGCGAGGACGCAAGGAGGTGGCCATCGACGCCCTCAATCTCGGCGCGGACCGGTACGTCCGGAAGGGCGGCGACCCGACGCCACAGTACGGCGTGCTCGCTCAAGCCATCAAACAGGAGGTCAAACACAGCCGGACCCAGCGGAAGCTCCAGCGGCGCGAGGGGAACCTCCAGCGCGTCCTCGAATCCATCGGCGACGCGGTCATCACCACCGACGTCGACGGGGCGGTCACCCGGATGAACGAGGTCGCCGAGGACCTCACCGGGTGGGACGCCGACGAGGCGCGCGGCCAGCCGCTCCCGGAGGTGTTCGAGATCCTGAATCAGGACACCCGCGAGCCCGAGGAGAGTCCGGCGCGGAAGGTGCTCGAATCCGGGGAGATCGTCGGACTCGCCAACGGGACCATACTCGTGCGGAAGGACGGCTCCGAGCGATACATCGCCGACAGCGCGTCGCCTATCGAGGGCGAGGACGGGGAGATCCTGGGCGTCGTGATCGTCTTCCGGGACGTGACCGAGTCGTATCGCGCCCGAACCCGACAGACGCGACAGCGCGCGACCATCATCGACCTCTCGGTCGACGACGACATCACGGCGGGCAACCTCGAACGCGGGGCGCGGTCGATCACCGAGGCGGCCGCCGAGACGCTCGACACCGACCGCGTGGGCGTCTGGCTGTTCGAGAACGACCGGACGACCCTCCGCAACGTCGACCTGTACGAGCGCTCGACCGACGGCCACGAGTCGGGTGCCGAACTGGCGGCCGACGAGTACCCCGAGTACTTCGACGCGCTCGCGAACAACCGGGTCATCGACGCCAGCGACGCCCAGAACGACCCGCGAACGGGCGAACTCCGCGACGGCTATCTCGAACCGCTCGACATCAACTCGCTGCTCGATGCCACCGTCCGCTCGGGTGGGGAGGTCGTCGGCGTGGTCTGTCACGAGTACGTCGGCGAGCGTCGGGAGTGGACCGACGACGAGCGACGGTTCGCCGGGGAACTGGCCGATCAGGTGCTCCGGCTGTTGAACAATCACGAGCAGAAGGCCCACGAGGAGGCGCTCGCAGCGCTCCACAGCATCGCGACCGAGATTCCGACGTTCGAGACGCCCGAGGCGGTGTGCCAGCGGACCATCGACGCCGCCGAGACCGTCCTCGACTTCGACCTGTGCGTCATCAACTTCGAAGAGGACGGGATGCTTCCCATCGCGGCCATCTCGGAGAACCTCCCGCCGGACGGGGCCACGCCGATGTCGGTCGAGGAGGGGATCGCCGGTCAGACGTACCGGAGCGGCGAGTCGTTCCGCTTCGACGACGTTCAGGAGGTCGAGGTCGCGAACCCGCAGGGGCCGTATCGCGCGGCCCTCAGTATCCCCATCGGCGACCACGGCGTCTTCCAGACCGTCAGCGAGCACGTCGGGGCGTTCGACGAAGACGACCGCGAACTCGCCGAACTGCTGGTCTCGCACGCCGCGCGGGCGCTCGACCAACTGGAGAGCGAGCGCGAACTCCGCCAGCGAAACGAGCGCCTCGACGAGTTCACGAGCATCGTCTCTCACGACCTGCGAAACCCGCTCAACGTCGCGCAGGGACGCCTCCAACTCGCGACCGAGGAGTGTACGAGCCCGCATCTCGACGACGTCGCGCACGCGCTCGACCGCATGGCGGGACTCATCGAGGACCTGCTCGCCGTCGCGCGGCAGGGCACGCACGTGACCGAGACCGCGTCGGTCGACCTCTCGAGCACGGTCGAACGATGCTGGCGGAACGTCGACACGGCCGACGCGACGCTCGCCGTCGACACCCGACGGGTCATCGAGGCCGACGACAGGCAGATCCAGCAGCTCCTCGAGAATCTGATTCGAAATGCAGTAGACCACGGCGGGGAAGACGTGAGAGTCACGGTCGGCGACCACGAGAACGGCTTCTACGTCGCCGACGACGGGCCGGGCATCCCCGAGAACGAGCGCGGTGCGGTGTTCGAGATGGGATACTCGGCTGCCGAAACCGGAACGGGACTCGGGCTCTCCATCGTCGAACGCGTCGCCGATTCGCACGGCTGGGACGTCCGCGTGGTCGAGAGCGAGGCAGCCGGTGCGCGGTTCGAAATCACCGGCGTTACCGTCGAGGACGAATGAAAGAACCGAACAGAGGGGATGAGAGTTCTATCGAAAATTAATACGAAATCCCAAAATGCGACGCTTTTGGCAGTAAATTACATATAATCTCTTAAGCGACCCGGAACGTTTATTTAGGTAACCGTGAGTGTAGTTCGGTAAATGACCGCTGGCGAGACGGGGTCGCGAGACGAGAGTGGGCGAGCGTTCGCCTCGCGGCTCGCCAGCCTCAAGAAGCGGGGGTCGGCCGTCCTCGTCGTCGGGAACCTCCGAAGCGAGACGTACCGGTCGGCCTGCACGCGCATGCTGGGCGAGGAGTCGGCCGGCCCCCGCCGCCGACTCCTCGTCGCCACCGGCGAGGGGCCGCATCTCGAATCGGGGCTCCCCGCGGACGCGAACCCGCCGTCCGAGCACACGACGCTCGTCTCCGGGACGACCGAAGCACGGTCGACGGCCGTCGAGACGGGAGGGACCGTCGCGAGCGCGGACGACCTGTTGGGTACCACCGACCGAACGCACGCTACCGCAGACTCGCCGGAAGACGGCGTGGAACGGGTTCGCGTCGACACCTCGGAACTCGGCGACCTCGGGGTCGCCGTCTCGAAGGCAATCGCGGACTTCGAAACCGAGGTCGGCGGGCTCGACCCGGCACAACTCCGGTTCTGCTTCGACTCGCTCCGACCGCTGCTGGCCGAGCACGACGAGCGGGAGGTGTTCCAGTTCCTCGACCTCCTGACCGAGCGCGTGCGGAGCGTCGACGGGATGGGGCATTTCCACCTGCCGGTCGCGCGCGACACCGCGACGGTCCGAACGTTCGCGCCGCTGTTCGACGTGGTCGTCCACCTCCAGAAGCGCGACGGTCGGCTCCAGCAGCGGTGGGAACTCGAAGAGAGCGGCCTGTCGTCGGGGTGGATACCGATATGAGTGGCGCACACGAGTTAGTTCATCGACAACGGGCGGTGAACGGTCGGTGCTTTTTTGACTCGCCGCCGACTCGGAACGGACACTATGACGACGTGGGGTGCTAGCAACGTGCAACGAACCGACGAGGACGAGCCGGGAGCGGTGACGTTCGAGTCGCTGGCCGACGAGTCCGGGCTCGGAGTCGTCGATCCGATAGCGCGCCACCGCTACTCCTTCTCGACGCCGACGGCCGTCTCGCCCACGCCGGTCGACCCCGACCGGTTCCGGCTCCCGGTCGATGCCGCCGTCGAGATCACGGCCGAGTCGCTCACGCTCCCGACCGTCGTCGCGACGTACGTCCGCGACTCGTCGGGCGAGATGCTCGCGGAGGCCGAACACTTCGCCTACGAGGAGTTCCCCGAGGACGCGTACAGCATCGAACTCTGCACGCCGGTGAAGTGCTACCTCCGGGTGGAGAGTGCGGTCACCGTCACCGCCGACGCGACCCGAATGACGATCTCGTTCGAGTCCCCGACGGAGATCCGGGTCGGCGCGCGCTCGCACCACGACCGGCCCGCCGCCACGGTCACGACGACCTCGGACCCGGCGGACGTGATGGCCGCCGTCTCGACGTTCGGGTCCGCGCTCAAGACCACCAGCGCGGAGCGATCCTACCCCACGCTCCGGGGCCACCCGCCGACCGTCGAGTTGGGCGAGGAACTCCACGTTCCCGACCGCGTAGCGCCGCCCGACACCGGGGTTCGCATCGAGTTGCCCCCGGAGTACGGATCGATCTACGCGGCCGCGCCGCTGGCGTACTACCTCGGCGCGCGGCTCGAACCCGCGGTCGACCCCGACGCCGGGGACGAGCCCCGACTGGTCACCGACGCAGGCTTCGAGCACTCGTTGGCGTCGCCCCGCGGGTTCGAGGCAGAGGTCGAGCGCGTGCTGAAGCAGGCGTTCTTCCTCGACTGCGTGACCCGGACCGAGGGCCGCTACGAGGTCGACCTCCACGAGCGCCACGCAATCGAGCCCGCGGTCGACCTCGACTTCGAGGCGCTGTACGACGCCTCGCTGGCCGAACGGCTCGAAGCCTACCTGTCGGTGCCGTACTCGGTGCTCGACGACCACGTGCCCGAGTGGCGACGGACCGCCCACGTCGCGCCGACGCCCGACAGCGTCGAGCTCCTGCCGTTCGTCGTCGAGGACCTCTCGGTCGTCCGGTCGCCGGTCGCCGAGACGCTCCCCGAGTCGTCGGTGCAGGCGACGGCGGTCGACACCTTCCTGCGCGAGCGTGCCGGGGAGTTCACCCGGAGCAGCTCGGAGTCGTCCCGGAGCGCCTCGGAGGCGTCCGGGGGCGCGGACGCGAGTGCGAACGCCCCCGCCGATTCTGCCACCGGGAGCCCGAACGACTCGTTCGTCCAGCCGGAGACGACCGACTCGCTCGGCCAGACGTGGATCGGCGATGGGATGCCGGTCGGCGCGAGCAAGGCGACTCCGGCGGCGTTCGAGCACCGACTCGACCGGACGCCGGTCGCGGGCGACGTCCACATCACGGTCGTCTGCAACGACGCGGGGATGGACGCCGAGCGCGACGTGGTCGAGGAGAGCTACGGCGCGCGCGCCGACCTGCCGTTCGACGTGTCGCTCCGGCGCGACGTGACGACCGCGGAGTTGCGCGATATTCTGGACTCCGAGCGGGAGTTCCTCCACTACATCGGCCACATCGACGACGACGGCTTCGAGTGCGCCGACGGGCGACTCGACGCCACCACGCTGGAGACGGTGTCGGTCGACGCGTTCCTGCTCAACGCCTGCCAGTCGTACCAGCAGGGGATGGCGCTAGTCGAGGCTGGGAGCATCGGCGGGGTCGTGACGCTCGACGAGGTCATCAACACCGGCGCGGTCCGGATCGGTCGCGCGATGGCTCGGCTGCTCAACCGTGGGTTCCCGTTGCAGGCCGCCCTCGACGTCGCGCGCGACGAGAGCATCGTCGGCGGCCAGTACATCGTGGTCGGTGACGGCGGGCTCGCCATCGCACAAGCAGAAAGCGGCACGCCGAACGTCTGCGAGATCGAGCGGGAGGGCGAGGCGTTCCGCATCGACGTGTCGACGTATCCGACCGACCAGCGCGGGCTCGGGAGCATGATCATCCCGTACCTCGGGGAGGCCGACGAGTACTACCTGAGTTCGGGCGCGGCGGGGTCGTTCACCCTCTCGCGGGCGGAACTCGCGGAGTTCCTGACGCTGGAGGACGTTCCGGTGAAGCTCGACGGGACGCTCCGCTGGAGCGCCGACGTATCACCCGAGGATTTGTCGCCAGAAGATTCCTAATTCGGTGGCCGATTACGGGCCACTGACTGTGCCCATGTTCGCGGCTGCCCCGTTGCCTGCTTGCGTGAGGAGCAACAGCAGCGTGAAGAGCGCGCCCATCATTCGCGGATTCTGTGCGAGGTAGTCGGTGATCGTCTCTTCGGACATGACGATTCAGTTTTCGGCGGAGATTGTAATGAAACTTTTTATATGAAAATGATATTTCAAGGAATTATTTTACCAATAGTCTAGAAATGAAAAGTTGTAATCAGGTTTCGGCGCGGGGGTCGGCCGAACGAGCGCGCTCCATGCCTCCTCGGCACGAGCTTCTTGACACGATGGCCTATTCGATCCGGATCTCGAAGCGTGCGCCGCCGTCGTCGCCCTCCGCGGCTCGAATCGACCAGCCGTGGCCGGTCGCGATTCGGTCGACGATGGCGAGCCCGAACCCCGTCCCGCCGTCGGGTCCGGCGTAGTCCGAGGATAGCAGCGTCTCCTCGTCGTGGACCGGCAGCCCCGGCCCGTCGTCCTCGACTGCGAACCCCGACGGCGCGTCCTCGACCGAGACGGTGGCGGTCGGGCCAGCGTGGTCGACCGCATTCCGGAACAGGTTCTCGAACAGCCGTTGGAGGCTGTCGGGAGCCGCCTCGACCGAAGCCGTGGCGTCGAGGTCGAGCGTCGCCTCCTCGGTCGCCACGGTGCACCACGCGCGCTCCGCGACGGCCGCGACCTCGACCGGCTCGACCTCGTCGACCAGTTCCCCGCCGCGCGCGAGCGCGAGCACGTCGTCGATTATCGTCTCCATCCGGGAGAGCGACCGGGCGGACCGTTGCAAGTGGTCCCGGACGTCGCCCGCCCCGGCCTCCGATTCGCCCGTCGAATCGCTTGCCGGATAATCCACCGTCGAGTCGCCCGCCGGAAGTTCGGCGAGAGCGAGGTCGAGATTCCCCTGGGCGACGTTCAGCGGGTTGCGCAGGTCGTGGGAAACCACGTCGGCGAACGCCTCCAGCCGTTCGTTCTTCTGTTGGAGCATCGCTTCGCGCTGGACGCGCCCGAGCGCCTCCGTCGCGTGCGAGAGCAGGAGTTCCGCGCAGTCGACGTCCCGGTCGTCGAAGTAGTCGGACTCCTCGGCGACGGCCTGAAAGACGCCGTGGTCGCCGAGCGGGACGCTCAGCGCGGCGTGGAACCGGCCTGGCGATTCGACCGGGTCGTACGTCGCCATGTCGTCCACGAGGAAGGTCTCGCCGGTCCGGTACGTTCGGCCCGCCAGCCCCTCCTCGACGGGCATCGAGTCGGTCGCCTGCGGCGGGAGGCCGCCCGACGCGCTCGCCACCGAGAGCACGCCGTCCTCCTCGACGTCGATGAGACAGAAGTCGAAGTCGAGCACGCGCTGGGCGGCCTCGACCGTCAGGTCGCAGACCGCCTCGACCGAGGTACACCGCTCCATCTCGGCCGCGACGTCGTGGAGCTGTTCGATCTCCCGCTTGTGCTCGCGGAGGTCCCGGCGCATCCGGCGCTGTTCGAGCTCCCGGCACGTGCGTTCGAGCGCGACGTCCGCGTTCGTCGCGAGCACGTCCGCGAACTCGATGTCGGCGTCGCTGAACGACTCCGAATCGGTCGACCCCGACACCAAAATTCCCCGGTCGCCGATGGGAACGAGGATCTCGCTCCGGATCGCAGTGTCGGGGTTCTGGACGGTCGGCGCTTCCGGGACGTCGTCGTACACGCGCGGTTCGCCCTCCTCGAAGACCGCCCACGCGATGCTGTCGCCCGGCTCGAAGGTGGGGATCTCGGAGAACAGCTCGTAGGCCCCTTCGGTGGACGACACCGGTTCGAGCCGGTGGGCCTCCTCGTCGTACAGCCAGACGCCGCTGATCGAGAGCCCGAGCGTCGACCCTGCCGCTTCGACCACGAGGTCGCAGATCTCCTGCTCGGTCTCGGCGCGCATCAGCTCCCGGGTCGTCTCGTGGAGCGTCGCGAGCGTCCGCTCGAACTCCATCTGCTCGGTCAGGTCCCGGGCGAAGCCGAGGGCGGCGTACTCCCCGTCGAGCGTGATCGCTTCCGCGCTCAACTCGCAGTACCGAACCTCGCCGTCGGCCCGCAGGACGCGGAGTTCGTACCGGTTCGGGGCCCCGTCCTCGGCCCTCCGGCGGGCCGAGACGCGCTGGGCTTTCTCCCGGTCGTCGGGGTGGACCACGTCCCACGCTGCCAGTCCGACGAGTTCCTCACGGTCGTACCCCGTGAGTCGACAGAACTGGTCGTTCACGGACGCGAACCGGTCGTCCCGGAGGACGAAGATGGCGTCGTGGCTCCGCTCGACGAACGTCCGGTAGCGCTGCTCGCTCTCGCGGCGCGCGCGCCTGTCGCGGCGGCTCCGGACCGCGTTCACGACCCGGTTGGCGAGGACGGCGTACTGCTCGGTGCCGACCTCCTTCTGGAGGTAGTCGGTCACGCCAACGGAGATGGCCTCGCTGGCGATCTCCTCGCTGCCGCGACCGGTGAACAGGATGAAGGGGAGGTCGGGGTCGCGCTGGCGCACCGTCTCGAGGAACTCGAGGCCGTCCATCCCCGCCATGTCGTAGTCGCTGACCACGCAGTCTACCTCCGGGGCCGTCTCGTTGGCCAGTCGGTCGAGGGCCGCCGACGCGCTCGACTCGTAGGCGACGGTCAGCGCGTCGTGGTTCCGTTCGAGATACGTGGCCACGAGCTCACCGACGTCGGGGTCGTCCTCGACGTGGAGGACCCGCATCGGCGCAGGCTCGGGTTCATCCATGTCCCCAACTGTCGGACAGAATTGATAAGTCTTCGCCGTTGAATACGCTCCCGCAGGAGTATAACTTATCGCGTCTTCTCTGAAATCCGTCACTATCTATCGGTTTTCAACCCCGCCACTGTGCCTCGCGGTGGCGACGGAAAGTAGTGGTCTCGGGATACCAGCCCGGGATGACAGACACCGAGTGACAGTCTCAATGGGTCTGCCATATGGTACTCGATACCAATCAACAATAGTCCTTACTGCCACGGCAAATTCGACGTTCGTCCAATTCGAAACCATCGGAGTCGGAACGGTCCTGGTGAGACGGACGGCGACGCGATTCGGTCAGCGAATCAGTAGACCTAACAGGAAACGCGGCGTACGGGTGGGCACAATGGACGCGAGCGAATTCTCCGCCGAGGCGATACCGAGCGAACTCTCCGGTGAGACGATACTGATCACCGGCGGCGCGGGGTTCATCGGCAGCCACATCGCCGACGCGGTCGCTCCGGACAACACGGTCCGGATTCTCGACGACTTCTCGACCGGGTCGCGCGAGAACGTCCCTGACGACGCGGAGGTCGTCGAAGGCGACGTTCGGGACGGTGAGGTGCTGGACGAAGCGATGGCCGGCGTCGACCTCGTCTTCCACGAGGCCGCGGTCGTGAGCGTGCAGCGCTCGACCGAACAGCCCGCGCTGAGCCACGAGGTCAACGTCGAGGCGACCATCCAACTCCTCGAACGCGCCCGCGAGGAGGACGCCCGCGTGGTGGCCGCGTCGAGTTCCGCCATCTACGGCGAGCCCGAGTCGGTCCCCATCCCCGAGACCGCGCCGAAGACGCCCAGCTCCCCGTACGGCCTCGACAAGCTCTCGCTCGACCACTACCTCCGGCTGTACCACGACCTCTACGACCTCGACACGGTCGCGCTCCGATACTTCAACGTGTACGGGCCGCGCCAGACCGCGGGCGACTACTCCGGAGTCATCAGCATCTTCCGCCAGCAGGCGACCGACGGCGAGCCGCTCACGGTCGACGGCGACGGCACCCAGACCCGCGACTTCGTCCACGTCTCGGACGTGGTGCAGGCGAACCTGCTGGCCGCGACCACCGACCGCGTCGGCGAGGCGTTCAACGTCGGCACCGGCTCGTCGATCTCCATCCGGGAGCTCGCCGAGACGATCCGGGAGGTCGCCGACTCGGAGTCGGAGATCGTCCACACCGACCCGCGACCGGGCGACGTGGAGGAGAGCTGTCCGAACGTCTCGAAGGCCAGCGATCAGCTCGGGTACAGCCCGACGACCACGCTGGCGGCGGGCCTCGAATCGCTGTTCGCGGAGTGAGATCACTGCTCGCGGAGTGATGCGACTGCGGAGTAGCCTACTGGGCCGCACTCCTGTCAACTGTCGCGAAAAATCCGTCAGTTTCTTACGGCGTTCCTGCGCGTTTCCGAACGATGCAACACGTTTCCGCATCCGATTCGTCGACCGCCCTCCTCGACGCCCTCGCGGGCGAAGACTGCCGATGGTGTGCGACCGGCACGCTCGCCCGCCGCGAGTTCAAAGGCGACGCCGCCGTCGTCTGCGAGAACTGCGACACGCCCGCGTCCGGTAGCCTTCAGAACAGCGCTTCCAGCTCTTCGGCCTCGTCGTGGACCAGCCCGTCGAGGTTCTCCTCGCTCTCCTCCCGGATGGTCTCGATGTTGTCCTGGGTCTCGACCGCGACGCCCTGCAGGTCCTTGATCCGGGGCACGTCCGTCACACCCGAGAGCAGCGTGACTGCTGCAACTTCGTCGCCGCTCGCCATCGGGTAGTCGCCGCCCCGGACCTCCATGCTCGCGGTCTCGTTCTCCAGCCACTTCCGCCCGCGTTCGATGCCCTTCCGGTCGAGGTGGTCGGTCGGTCCCTTGACGACCACCAGCGAGCGCTCGGTGCTCCGGACCTCGCAGGGCAGCGTGAGCCGACCCAGCGCGGCCTTCCGGACGAGGCTGGTGATGCGGTTGGTGGTCTCGGTCGCGTCGAGTTCCTGCTCGGAGAAACGGTCCAGCAGGCCGCCGCTCGCCGTCTCGACGGTCTCGCTGGCGTACCCGATGGTCGAGACGCCGCCGGCGTCGAGCGTGTTGATGATCTCGCTAGAGTCGACCACGCTCTCGGCGACCGCGCCGCCCGCCTCGACCTCGCCGGCCGAGAACAGCACGCCGAACCGCCGGACGATCTCCTCGTTGATGCGGTCGTAGCCGCCCCGGACCGACTCGCCCGTCTCGCGCCACGCGTCGTTGTCGAACACCATGAGGTTGTCAACCTCGTCGACGAACGTCTTGAACGACCGCGCGGCGTTCAGCGTGTAGATGCCGCCCTCGTCCTCGGCGGGCAGCACGCCCAGCCCGTACACCGGTTCGGTGTAGATACGCTTGAGATGCTTGGCGAGCACGGGCGCACCGCCCGACCCGGTCCCGCCGCCCATCCCCGCGACCACGAGAAACGCGTCGATCTCGTGGACGGGAACCTCGTCGAGCGCGCCCTGTATCTCGTCGATGTCCGCCTCGGCGATCTCCGCGCCGAGTTCGTTGTCCGCGCCGACGCCGTGGCCCTTCACGCGGGCCTGCCCGACCAGCACGCGGTTGCGTTCCGGGACGTGGTCGAGCCCCGCGAGGTCGGCCTTCGCGGTGTTGACCGCGACGGCCGAGCGCACCACGTTGGTACCGGCCGTCCGGTCGAACTCGACGAACTTGTCCACGATCTTGCCGCCAGCTTGCCCGAAGCCTATCATTGCGAGCTTCATATCTTGGTCCTCCCTGTGGCCGATTGTCGGCAGTTACCCGGCGACTGACCGCACGTCGCGCCGGGCCTATCGGCTGTATCACCACACGTAGGCCGAGACTCACATTGTTATGCGGCGTCAACTCGGGGTTCAGGCAGTGGCACACGACGGTCGGCGGGCGAGTCGCTCTCCCCGCGTACCGGGTCAGGCTCTCTTTGAACGGCGGACGAGCCGGCCCCCGCAGTCGCCCCGGGGCGTCTCGATCCGGCCCGCACTCGCCCGATGTTCGCCGGGACAGGCGAGGCGTTTGCGACCGCTTCGACGCGCGTATTACCCTCCCGATGGTAGCCGACCGCATGCGCCAGTTCATCGTCCTCGGCCACGACGCGCCGACGACCCCCGACTTCTCGCTCGACGACCTCGCGGGCGGCGCGGGCCGGCTCGACGTGCTCTGTCGGTGCGTCAACTCCGCGTTCTTCCTCTCGCACGACGTCCGCGAGGACGTGCGGGTCCACCTCGTCCTGCAGGACGAACTCACCGTCCGATTCGAGGGCTCGGAGCTCCGCCACCTCAACCCCGACGAGCGAAGTACGGCGGCCCTGATCCGGGGTGCGCTGGAGCAGCAAGACGACGCCATCGGTCACATGGAAGTCGAGAGTTCGCCGGGCGTCCATCTGTCGAAGAAGGATTTCGACGCGGTGCTGGAGGAGGTGGCCCGCGAGTCGACGGTGGTCCAGCTCCACGAGGACGGCGACCCGGTCGTGGACGTGGCGCCGCCCGACGACCCGGCGTTCGTGCTCTCGGACCACCACGACTTCCGGGCGAGCGAAGCCGACCTGCTCGCCGAGATGGCCGACCAGCGCGTGCGCCTCGGTCCGGAGCGCCTCCACGCCGACCACGCTATCACCGTGGCGCACAACTACTTGGACACGGGTGGGTTCGTAGACTACTGAGAGCTATCGAACTCGCGCTCGTTCTACCTTCCGTCCGGCGCGCGCCGAACTCTGTAAATTACGTACTGGGTTCACGGTCCCGGAGACCTATCGAACGACAGTTCCAACTCGCCACGTCCAACATCTCCGAGCATGCGAATCAGCGTCATCGGCGGCGGGACCGTTTCCGACACACAGGCCACCATCGCAGAGGAAGTCGGCCGACGCCTCGCGGAGCGTGGCCACGACCTCGTCTGTGGCGGCCTCGGCGGCGTGATGGAGGCGGCGTGTCGCGGCGCGAGCGAAGCGGGCGCTCGAACCATCGCTATTTTGCCCGGCGAGGACCCCCGCGCCGCGAACCCGCACGTGGACGTGCCAATCGCGACCGGACTGGGACACGCCCGGAACGCGCTCGTGGTGCTGAACGGCGACGCCGTGATCGCGGTCGACGGCGGCGTCGGCACCCTCTCGGAGGTCGGCTTCGCGGGCGTGTACGACCGCCCCATCGCGGGGCTGGAGACCCACGACGCGCCGGGCGTCGAACGCGTCGAATCGCCCGCGGAGGCGGTAGCGTACGTCGAGCGCGCGGTCGAGTGAGTCGAGCGTCAGATTGAGCGAGTGAGCGGGAACCAGCGCACGCTTTGTCAGATGGAATCGGGGAAGTGTCGCGGAAATCCGGAAGCGTTAAAGTTCGGACGCGCTTTTGTTCGCCTGCGGGCCGGTGGGGTAGCTTGGTATCCTTCGGCCTTCGGGTGGCCGTAACCGCGATTCGAATTCGCGCCGGCCCACTTCTTCCCGCATTCGACGACCGTCGAGCGACAGCGAGGCAGTTTCCGGCGACTGGAAGCGATTTTCAGAGTACGACAATCCTGTCGCGTGCGTACGAGTCTCATAACTATCCATCGAGATACCACTATTTCTCGACGGTGAATCCAACTTGATGGAGCGAAGCCGTCGTAAATTCCTGCTCGCGAGTACCGCGACCACGGTCGGTCTCCTCGCGGGGTGTTCGGGCAGCGAAGAGATGGAGGAAACCGATCCGACCGAGACGACGACAGACCGGTCGATGGCGGGGACGACCGGTGGGGAAGCCGCCACCGAGACGACGCGGGAGCCGACGAACACGCCGACGATGACGCCGACCACGACGGTATCTCCGACGGCGACCGCCACTTCGACCGCGGCAGCGACGTCCACGCCGACGACGACAGCGACGACGACCGCTGCGTCGGAGTCGACCATCTCGATAGAGAATTCGACGCTGGAGAAGCAGGAGTCGAGTTACAGGACCGAGGCGTACGCCCTCGGAACCGTCGTGAACGGGGGGAGCGGCGTGTCGGGCCAGCTATCGCTGGAAGCGCGCTTCTACGACGATGAGGACAATCTGCTCGACTCGACTACCGGGACGTTACCGTATCTCAAGCCGGGCGAGACGTGGGTCGGGTATCTCCCGTATCTCGACGACGGGGAGGCGGTCAAGAGCCACGAGATCGACGGTGAGTACGAGACCGAACCCCCGAAACTGGAGGTCGACGGGGTCTCCGTGGCCGACGCGAGCATGAGCAAAACTGAGTACGACGCGACCGTCACGGGGACGGTCGAGAACAGCCTCGACGAGGACGTCGACTACCTCGGCGCGCTGGCTCGGTTCTGGCGCGACGACGTGATCCTCGCCGGCGGACTCGACAACATCACGGACGTTCCGGCTGGGGAGAACTGGTCGTTCGAGGCCAGTTACATGGGCTACGGCGAGCGCTGGGAGGGCGCAAACGACTTCGACGTGATTCCGGAAGTGTCTATCTTCTAATCTTTACAGCTACTCCGTCTCTACAGCACGTCCTAGCCTCCAGAGCACACGCTATCCGCTACAGGTAACCCGGCCGAATCGCGACCGCACTCCCGTCGCCCGCCGAGCGACGGGAGCGCGGTCGCGATGGGAACGGGGAGAATCGCAGGACGACTCGATCACGATAGAACTCAGGCAACGCAATCGCGATAGAAATCCGGGAGACGAGAACGGCTCGGACGGCGAGACTCCCGTGAGCTACTGCTGTGAGTCAAGGAACCGCTCGGTCGCCGCGGTCGCCCGGCGGACGCGGTGGGCGAGCTTCGTCCGCCCGCGGCGGAGCTTCGTCTCGGCGAAGCGTCGCTCCCGGCCGGTCAGCTCCGGCAGATCCTCGGCCAGCCGGAGGTAGGGGAGCTGTCGGTGGGGCTGGCGGGGCTCGTGCTCGTACTCGGGCGCTTCCATGTACAGCGCCGGGTTGAGGACGTTACCGAGTTCGACCTGCAGGTCCTCGGTCGCGGCCGCGACGGCCGGGTCGTCACCGGCGCGCTCCTCGACGACCTCGTAGGCGCGGTCGAGCGCGTCCCCGAGTTCGGCGAGATCCGAGCGCACGCCGTCGACGGAGAACTCGCTCGCGGTGGCCGACCCCTCGTCGGCCGACTCGCCCCCCGCGGCCGACTCGATCTCGTCGAGCGCGGCCTCGACGTCGCCGACGGTCGCCCTGAAATCGTGGGGCAACACCGGCGACTCGCAGACGCGGGCGGCCAGCGTGAGGTAGAGCTTCGTCTCCTCGACCAGCACGTCGAGATCGACCTTGTCGCGTGTGTCCTCGGGCGTGTGCCACCACCAGCCGCCACCGATGGGGCCGCCCTCCTCCGTGCCGGGGGCAAGCCGGGCCCCCGAGAGGAGCGACGACAGGCCCGCGCCCCAGAACGACTGGTCGGAGTTGCGGGCCGGCCGGTCGGTGCTCCCGAGGAAGTTCTCGGCTTCCTCTCTGGCCGGTAGATGGGTCGCCTCCCGAATCGCGTCGCGGTGCTCGTCCTCCAGTTCGGCCATCTGCTGGTACCAGACGCTGTCCGCACCTTTCAGCCCCGGCAGGTCGAGGTGGAGGTACGCGACTCCGTTCTTGCGGAGGTCGAGCCAGTTGTCGTCGGCGTACCACGCGCTGCCGGCGTACCGGCCGGTCGAGTGGGCCGACCAGAAGCCGAAGGCGAGCCCGCGCTTCGGGGGCTCGTCGCGCTCGGCGAACACGCGGGCGAGTTCGAGCGTGGCCGCCATCGCGGTCGCGTTGTCGGTCATCCCCTCGAACCACGAGTCGACGTGGTTGCCGACGAGGAAGTACCGGTCGCTTGCCGAGCCCGGGATGGTCCCGACCGGGCAGGGCAGCGTCGCGAGTTCGGTCGTCACCTCGGTCTCGACCGTCACCTCGACCGGCCCTTCGTCGAGCCGGTCGGCCAACCAGTCGCCGTCCGAGCGGGGAACCTCCACCACGGGGAGGCTCGGAACGTCCTCGGCCGTGTCGGTGCTGGGCGTCCCCCAGACCGGCGTGACGATGCCCTGATACAGGTGCTCGTTCGGCGACCGGAAGATGACGCCCGCGGCCCCGGCCCGCTCGGCGCGCGCGACGGTCGCGGCGCTGGGCAGTTCCGTGGCGTAGAGCAGCTTCCCCTCGACTTCACCCCAGGATTCGTCTCGGCGGCCCGACTCGACTCGGCTCGCCGAGTCGAGTCGGGCCGCCGAGACGACCGGCGCGTGCGTGCCGTGGGCCGGCGTGCTCGCGCCGAACGACACGGTGGTCGCGTCCAGTTGCCGGCGGGTCGGCGTCGTCGCCGTGACGGTCGCCGACTCGGGGACGCTGACGAGCCCCTCGTACTCGTGGAGCGTCGCGTCGACGCCGTACTCCTCGAGCGTCTCGACCACGTACTCGCTGGCGGCCCACTCGTCCGGGCTCCCGGAGGTCCGTTCGAGTCCCTCGAACGCGTCGAGGTGTCGCTCCATCTCGGCCGGGTCGATGCGTTCGCGGAGCGTCCGTTCCGTCGAGCGGTCTACTTGTTCGAGCAAGAAGTTCGCCTCTATCGGTGGATGCGTCGAGCGGCTATTCAACTTTTTGTTCGGTGGGGGAGTCTGCCAAATGGATACGTATCGTCAGTGTTCCGCAGCTTGGGGGAAATATCTCTAACCGTATCCTGTCAATCGGCCCTGCAGTTGATATTTAACGGCGGCGACGAAGGGACGGGTATGGACTTCGCCGTCAACGTACCCACGAGCGTAGGCGACTCCGAGCACTCCTCGCTGCCGTACTGCGAGACGATCAGCTGGGGCGCTCAGCGGGACTTCGCGACCGCTATCGACGACCTCGGCTACGACGGAATCGCGATTCCGGACCACCTGATGACCGGGAACGGCGCGACGACCGAGTGTCTCACGACGCTGGCCGCGCTCGCCCAGCAAACCGACGACGCGTACCTCTACCCGAAGACCGTGAACAACCACCTCCGGCACGGGCCGCTGCTCGCCAAGACCGCGGCCACGCTCGACAACGTGAGCGACGGCCGGCTCAAGCTCGGGATGGGCGCTGGCTGGAAGACCGACGAGGCCACCGCGTACGGCTACGACTGGCCGGGCGCACCCGAGCGCCTCCGCGAGATGGAGGAGACCATCGTGCTGATGAAGGAACTCTGGAGCGGCAAGGAGGTCTCCTTCTCGGGCGACTACTACGAACTCGACGAGGCGCTCTGCCGGCCGACGCCCACGCAGGACCCGCACCCGCCGATCATGGTCGGCGGCGGCGGCGAGGAGTTCACCCTCCGGATCGCGGCCAAGCACGCCGACGCGTGGAACTACTGGGGGAGCGCCGACGTGATCGAGCACAAGCTGGACGTGCTGGCCGACCACTGCGAGCGGTACGACCGGTCGTACGACGAGATCCAGAAGTCGTGGTTCGCGCGGTGCGTCGTCCGCGAGACGCACGAGGAGGTCGAGCGAATGCTAGAGGACGTACCCCGCTTCCGCGAGGAGAACCTCGACGAGAGCGAGACCCACCTCGTCGGCACCCCTGGGGAGATCCTCGACCAGATCGAGCCGTACCGCGAGCTCGGCATCGAGGAACTCGTGGTCGAGTTCGTCGACTTCCCGGAGACGACCGGCGCGGAGCTGTTCGCCGAGCAGGTCGTCCCCGAGCTGTAGGGACTGCCGACGAACTATTCGTCGCCCATTAGGAAGCGCTGGGTCGGGCCGAGCGCGGAGCCGCCGTCGGCGGTCACGACGCTCCCGGTCATGTACGCCGCGCCCTCGCCGCAGAGGAACTCCGCGACGCGCGCGACCTCGTCGGGATCGGCGTCGCGGCCGAACGGAATGAGGTCGCGCATCGTCTCGCGGCCCTCCTCGGTCCAGATTCCCTCGCCAGCTTCGCCCGCTTCTCCTGCACCGTCCTCTCCGGAATCGCCCTGCCCGATGTCGGTGTCGGTGAGGCCCGGGACGAAGGCGTTCACGTGGACGTGCGGGCTCAACTGCTTGGCGAGCCCCTTTGTGAGTCCGAGGATGCCCGCCTTCGAGGCGGAGTAGTGGACCCCGGCGCTGACGCTGCCGCGCTGGCCCGCGCCGCTGGAAACGTTGACGATGTAGCCGTGCTCGCGCTCGTACATCCGCGGGCCGACCGCGCGAGCGACGTTGTACTGGCCCTTGAGGTTCACGTCGAGCACGCGGTCCCACTCGTCGGGGTCGAGGTCGCCGATCCACGCGTAGTTCGAAACGGCGGCGTTGTTCACCGCGGCGTCGATGGTTCGGTCCGATTCGAGCTCTTCGACGCAGTCTGCGACCGCGTCGTGGTCGCTCACGTCGACGACCCGGCCGACGCCCCCGTCGAGCCCGTCGGCGACCTCGCGGACGGCCTCGTCGACGTCGAGACAGGCGACCGCGTCGTACTGGTCGCCGCGGGCGAGTCGCTCGGCGATGGCTCGACCGATCCCGTTGGCCGCACCGGTCACGAGTGCTGTGGATTCAGTCATCGGTACTGTCTGACGGCCGAGCGACAATGAAACTACGTATCCAAGCCAATAATCCCAAATAGTCGTTGATTCTCTATTTGAGACAGGAATATAGTAACGCTGCCACGTTCTTCCGACTCGCGAAAGCTATAAGTGTCGAATCCGCGTGCCATCTCAGTATCGAAGGCTGCTGGCCGACCGCACGGACGCGACCCCATCACGTCGGCCAGCGGCGGCGGGAGCCACGGACACGATGTCGGACACCGATCACACCACGGGACGGGAGGCGAGCGCGGACAGAAGCAGCGACTGGCGAGCCGTCGGCGGCGCGCTCGTCGAGCGATGGTCGTCGCTCGACGACGGGTGGAAGGCCGTCGCCCTCGGCTGTCTCGTGCTCGCGACGACCGCGGCGGGCGTCCGGATAGGTTGGTGACCGTGCCCGAAACGCTGGGCCGGCTCCTGCCGGGCGTCGGCCTGCTCGTGCTGGTCGGCCTCGTCGCCCGCTGGCTCGCGGGCGTCGTGGGGGTGAACCACCTCGTGGTCGCTATCGCGCTCGGCATCCTCGTGGCGAACACGGTCGGCGTGCCCGGCTGGGCCGAGTCGGGCCTCGACACGCAGACGCTCTGGCTCGAAACGGGAATCGTGCTGATGGGGAGCAAGCTATCGGTCGACGCGGTGCTGGAGTCGGGGCCGCGAATCGTCGGGCTGGTCGTCGCGACCATCCTGTTCACGGGACTGCTCGTCGAACTGTGTACGCGCTGGCTGTTCGGCATCGAGGAGAAACTGGGGTCGCTGCTCGCGGCGGGGTCGAGCATCTGTGGCGTCTCGGCCGTCATCGCGGTGTCGGGGAGCATCCGCGCCAAGGAAGACCAGATCGCCTACGCGGTCGCGACGGTCCTGCTGTTCGACGCCGTGACAGTGTTCGCGTACCCGCTCGTCGGCGGACTACTCGACCTCCCCGCGCAGGTGTACGGCGTCTGGGCCGGACTGAGCATGTACAGCACCGGGCCGGTCGTCGCCGCGGGGTTCGCCCACTCGGACGTCGCCGGCCAGTGGGCCACGGTCACGAAGATCACACGGAACCTGTTCATCGCAGTGGTCGCGCTGGGCTACTCGGTGCTGTACGCGCGACGGGGCGGCGACGACGCCGACGCCTCGCTGGGCTACCTCTGGTCGACGTTCCCCAAGTTCCTCGTCGGCTTCCTCGGCGTCGTCGTCCTCGCGAACGTCGGCGTCTTCTCGGAGCCTCAACTCGCCTCGCTGGAGAACGCCTACCAGTGGCTGTTCCTCGTCGCCTTCGCGGGACTCGGGCTGTCGATCACGACCGATGACCTGCGCGAGGCTGGCCCGCGACCGGTCGGCGTGATGGGCGCGGTCCTGCTGGTGGTCTCGACCGTCTCGCTGGCGGTCGTCAGCCTCCTGTTCGCGACGGCGTGACGACGCCCGGCTGATGTTTGGATCTTTAACTGCTTCTGGGAGATAGCCGTCGATTCGAGGAGGAAAATACCGCTTCTCCCCGAAACTATTTGCCCCTACCGGCGCGTGTGCGGGCATGGACAAAGCCGAACTGCTGGACTCGGTAGCGGCGGACGCCGACCGGCTCGAATCGCTGTCGCGGACGCTCTGGGAGACGCCCGAAATCGCGCTCGAAGAGACCGAGTCCGTGGCGCTGCTGATCTCCGTGCTCGAAGACGAGGGGTTCGAGGTCGAACAGGGCGTCGGCGGGATGCCCACGGCGTTCGTGGCCGAGTACGGCAGCGGCTCGCCGAAAGTCGGCATCCTCGGGGAGTACGACGCGCTGCCGGGGCTCTCCCAGAAAGTCTCGGCCGAGCGCGAGCCAATCGAGGAGGGCGGCCCCGGCCACGGCTGCGGCCACAACCTGTTCGCCGTGGGGAGCCTCGGCGGCGCACTCGCCGTCAAGCGCGCCATCGCGGACGGGAGCCTCGACGGAACGGTCCGGTTCTACGGCTGTCCGGCCGAGGAGACGCTGGTCGGCAAGGTGTTCATGGCGCGAGCAGGCGTCTTCGACGACCTCGACGCGGCGTTCACGTGGCATCCGAGCCAGTCGAGCTACCCGTTCATGGCCCGAACGCTCGCGATGAACTCTGTCAAGTACGAGTTCGAGGGCGAGTCCGCCCACGCCGCGAACTCTCCCGAATCCGGCCGGAGCGCGCTCGACGGCGTCCAGTTGATGAACACCGGGGCCGAGTACATGCGCGAGCACATCTCGGACGAGGCCCGCGTCCACTACTCCATCGAGGACGGCGGCGAAGCACCGAACGTCGTCCCGCCCGAGGCGACGGTGTGGTACTACGTCCGCGCGCCGGACCGCGAGGAGGTCGAGCGTATCAACGACTGGCTCGACGACATCGCCGAGGCCGCGGCGACGATGAGCCAGACGTCCGTCGAGCGCGAGTTCGTCACCGGCTGCTACGACTACCTGCCCAATTACCGGCTGTCGGACGTCGTCCACCGGAACATGCAGGAGATCGGTGCCGTCCCGTTCACCGATGAAGACCGGGCGTTCGCGGCCGACCTCAAGGAGACGCTGCCCGAGGAGACCATCCGGTCCCAGATGTCGGACGTGCCCGAAGACAGGCAGGAGGAGATCCTCGATCACGCGCTGCACACCGAACCCGAGGAGTCGTTCGACGAGGGCGAGGTCCACGCGGGCTCGACCGAGGTCGGCGACGTGAGCTGGATCACGCCGCTCGCGCAGTTCTGGGCCGCGGCGTGGCCCGTCGGGACGCCCTCGCACACCTGGCAGGCCGTGGCCGCGAACGGCGACTTCGGGGCCAAGACGGCAATCTACGCCGCGAAGGTGCTGGCCGCGAGCGCGTACGACGTGCTCGACGACCCGACCGTCCTCGACGAGGCCCGCGAGGAGTTCGAGGCGGAGACCGGCGGTCGGGCGTACGAGACGCCGCTCCCCGAGGGAACAGAACCGCCCGTCGACGCGGACATCCGATAAGATTCGGCGTTTTCGGTGTCCGTGCCGACAGCAGTGGCGGGCCAGGAGGCTGTGTACCGGTTGCACGGCTCACTCGCACGCCCCACCGGTTGCAAGTCCCACTCGTGCGGCCTACCGGTTGGAGGATAAACATTTCATAGGCATAGTCCGACTTTACATTATGAATTTAAGGGTATAGCCGTGTCTTATATTGAATTGGTAATGAATTTGCGGAACATTTATACCGAGAGATTGAGAGAACCTTTAGCATGGACCGCGACCGCAGAAAATTGTTAGCAGGCGTAGGTGTCGGGGCGGTCGGCGGGATCGCCGGCTGTACCGGCAC
Source organism: Halorussus litoreus (assembly GCF_003382685.1). Lineage (GTDB taxonomy): Archaea > Halobacteriota > Halobacteria > Halobacteriales > Haladaptataceae > Halorussus > Halorussus litoreus. The sequence goes on from NZ_QLVG01000001.1 coordinate 145,696, forward strand.
GGACTCCCCCGACGACTCCGGGAACGCCACGACCACCGCGACCTCGAACTCGAGCAAGAAGAAGACGCCCGACTCGGACCGTGTCGTCACCGGCTCCGAGCTCGAGGAGTACGAGACGGTGTCGTTCACCATGCAGAGCTACACGAAGAGCCTCCTCCCACAGCGCTACGAGTGGACCCACCTGTTCCACGACCAGTTGGTCAACAAGCTCGGCGTCGAAGCCGAGGTCCAAATCGGGCAGGTGGGCCAGATCTTCGACAACTGGGTGAACGTCGACTACGACGTGAACATGGCCGGTTGGTCCGGGAAGCCGAGCCGGATCGACCCCAACACGTTCCTGAGCGCGTTCCACACCGACGGCGGGCTGTACACTCCCAACTACAGCAACCCCGAGTACGACGAACTCGTCGAGAAGTCCCAGCGCGAGACCGACCGGGAGGCCCGCAAGGAACTCGTCATGGAGGCCCAGCAGATCCTCGCCGAGGACGTGCCGGTCGTCTTCCTCTTCGCGGACGACGCGCTGGCGGCGACCAACACCGCCAACTGGTCGAACTACACGAGCCAGATCGGCGACCAGAACTACGTCCACGTGTGGAACCTGATGAGCATGGAGCCCCAGGGCGACCTGCCGGCCATCAAGGCGGGCACCCTGTTCCCGGCGACGCTCAACCCGATGGCTCCCACCAAGAGCGCCGACCTGATGGGGCTGAAGATGGTGTACGACCGGCTCGTCCGGCTCGGCCCCGACGGCCAGCCCCAGCCGTGGGCGGCCACCGAGTGGACGGCCCCCGAGCCAGACACCTTCGACGTCACGCTCCGCGACGACATGACGTGGCACGACGGCGAGGACGTCACGCCCGAGGACGTGACGTTCACCATCGAGTTCCTCCAGGAGTGGGGCGTCCCCTACATGAAGTCGTTCTACGACCCCATCGAGTCGGTCGAGGTCGTCGACGATAACGTCGTGCGGTTCAACCTCGAGAGCGCGTCGGCGTCGTTCACCGGCGTCAACCTCGCGCTGCTGTTCATCCTGCCCAAGCACGTCTGGGACGGGCTTCCCGAGGACGAAGGACTCGAACACCCCAAGAACTACAACGACACCCAGTACGTCGGGAGCGGTCCGTTCACGGTCAACACGTTCGAGGAGTCGAACCGCGTCGTGTTCGACGTGTACGACGACCACTGGGCGGACTTCAACGTCGACTCGTTCATCTGGAAGAAGTACGGCGGGAAGACCCAGGCGCTCGCGACGGTCGAGAAGGGCGACGCGTCGTGGGTCGTCAACATCCAGCCCGGCCAGTTCGAGCGCGCCAAGCAGAACCAGGGCGTCGAGGCCAACGGCGTCAGCCAGCACGGCTGGAAGGCCATCTACATGAACAACGCTCGTCGACCGTTCGACGACAAGATGTTCCGGAAAGCGGTCGCCCACGCCACCGACAAGGAGCGGGTCATCAAGCTCGTGTACGGCGGGCGAGCCGACAGCATCGAGGGGCCGATCCCTCCCGCCAACGACTTCTGGCACAACCCCGACCTGCCGAGCTACGACGGCGGCGAGGAGAAGGCGCGGAGGATGCTGTTCGAGGCCGGCTACCGCTGGAACGAGGACGGCACCCTGCTGATGCCCAAGGAGTAACTCCGTCCTCCACAGATGAACGTTCAACGTCTCAAGTACCTCCTGAAGCGGCTGGGACTGTCGCTCGTCTCGCTGTGGCTAGTGGCGACCATCCTGTTTCTCATCTTCCGCCTGCTGCCGGGCGACCCGACCACGTCGGTCATCGCGCCCCAGATGTCCCAGCAGGCCCGACAGGAACTCGCCGCCCAGTACGGCCTGACCCAGCCGCTCCACGTCCAGTACGTCTACTACCTCAAGAACATCGTGACGATGAACCTCGGGAACTCGTTCCAGTACAGTTCCCCGGTGACCGAGATCATCTCCGGCCGGCTCGTGAACACGCTCGTGTTGATGGTGACCTCGGTCACGCTCGCGTACGTGCTCGGTGTCGTCGTCGGCGCGTTCCTCGCGTGGAAGCGCGACACGCGCATCGACGTCTTCGGGGTCGGCATCGTCCTCGTCATGTACGCCGCGCCCGTCTTCTGGACGGGGATGCTCGGCCTGATGGTGTTCTCGTTCCGGTTCGGCTGGGTGCCCAGCGGCGGCATCCACTCGGTCACGTTCGTCGCGGACGGGTTCTGGGACAACTACATCTCGACGGACTTCCTGCACCACCTCGTGCTGCCGGTCACGGTCACCACGCTGTACTTCCTGAGCGTGCCCGCGCTCACGATGCGCAACAACCTGCTCGACGTGCTGCGGGAAGACTTCATCGAGATGATGCGGGCGGCCGGGCTCTCGGAGTACTCCATCCTCTACCGGCACGCCGCGCGAAACGCCCTGCTGCCGGTGTTGCACTACGCCGCGGTGTCGCTCGGGTTCGCCATCGGCGGCTCGGTCATCATCGAGAAGGTGTTCTCGTGGCCCGGCCTCGGTCGGCTCATCTGGCAGGCGACGCTGGCCCAGGACTACCCGCTGGCCCAGTTCTCGTTCCTGATGTTGGCCACCATCGTGATCGGGCTCAACTTCCTCGCGGACGTGCTGTCCGCGTACGTCGACCCCCGGGTGGCGGTCGAGCAAGCGAACACGGGGGGCGAGTGAACGATGAAGGCGATACTCAGTACCATCCAGCTCTCGAAGGCACAGAAGATAGCGCTCAAGCGGTACAGAAGTAGCGCCCGCGAAGTTCTTCGGGTGTTCCTGAACGACAGGCCCGCGATGCTCGCGGCGCTGGTGCTGGCGTTCTTCGGCCTGCTCGCCATCTTCGCGCCGGTCGTCGCGCCGTACGACCCGAGCCGGGAGTTCTTCGCGGGGGGCCAGCCGGTGGCGCTCCAGCCGCCGTCGATAGCCCACCCGTTCGGCACCACGACCCTCGCGCGGGACGTGTTCAGCCAGTGGATCTACGGCAGTCGCATCTCGCTGCTGGTGGGCGTCCTCTCGGGCCTCTCGGTGATGGTCATCGGGACCACCGTCGGCATCGTCGCGGGCTACTACAAGGGGACGACCGATCTCGTATTGATGCGGATCGTCGACACCCTCTACGGCATCCCCGCGACCCCGTTCATCCTCATCCTGGTCCTGTTCTTCGGGGCCTCGGTGTGGAACGTCATCCTCGCGATGGTGCTCATCCTGTGGCGCACGATGGCTCGGGTCATCCGGTCGGAGACGCTCTCGCTGGCCGAGCGGCCGTTCATCAAGTCCGCGAGAGCGGCGGGTGCTAGCGACAAACGGATCATGTTCATCCACATCCTGCCAAACCTTCTCCCGCTCATCATGGTCGAGACCACCATCGTGGTGGCGTTCTCCATCGCGCTCGAAGCCGGCATCTCGTTCCTCGGTCTCGGCGCGACCGCGGTCACAAGCTGGGGCGCGATGCTCGAATTGACCTTCTCCAGCGGCGCGATTCGCTCGGCGTGGTGGTGGGTCATCCCGCCGGGACTAAGCATCACGCTGCTGGTGCTGTCGTTCTTCTACATCTCGCGGATCGTCGAGGAGATCTCGAATCCCGAGAGTGGGAGGTTCAAGCTATGAATCTGCTCGAAACGCGAAACCTGTCCGTGGAGTACGGCACCGACGAGGGACCGCTTCGCGCCGTCGACGGCGTCGACCTGTCCGTCGAGTCGGGCGAGATACTGGGCGTCGTCGGCGAGAGCGGCTGCGGGAAGACGACCCTGATGAAGGCCATCCTCAACCTGCTGCCCGAGAACGGCGACGTGGTCGAGGGCGACATCCAGTTCGACGGGCGGAGCCTCATCGACATTCCCGAGTCCGAACTCCGGCCCATCCGCTGGGAGGACCTGTCGTACATCATCCAGAACGCGATGACGACGCTCGACCCGGTGTACCGCATCGGGAGCCAGTTCGTCGAGATCATCCGGACTCACCGGGACGTCTCGAAGTCCGAGGCGCGCTCGATGGCCGGGGAGATGCTCGAAGACGTGGGCATCGACCGGAGCCGACTCAGCGACTACCCCCACGAACTGTCGGGCGGCCAGCGCCAGCGCGTCGTCATCGCGCTCGCGCTCGTGCTCGACCCGAAACTGGTCATCGCCGACGAGCCGACCACCGGGCTGGACGTGGTGACCCAGGAGGAGATACTCAAGCTCATCAAGCGCATCCAGAAGTCGTTCGACAGCGCGGTCGTGCTCATCACCCACGACATCAGCGTCGTTGCCGAGATCGCCGACCGGGTCGCCGTGATGTACGGCGGCGAACTCGTGGAGGTCGGCCCGACCAGCGACGTGTTCCACCGGAGCGCCCATCCGTACACGATGGGGCTGATGAACGCGTTCCCGTCCATCGAGGAGAGCGCGGACGAACTCGTCAGCATCCCCGGATCGCCGCCGAACCTCGTCGACCCGCCGACCGGCTGTCGGTTCACCGAGCGGTGCCCGTTCGCGACCGAGGAGTGCTACGAGGAGCCTCCGGAAGAGACCGTCGGCGAGCGCCACCGCTCGCGGTGTCACTACACGGCACAGGCCCCGGAGTTCCGCGAGCGCAGCGAACGCGCGGAGACGTGGACCGCCGACGAATCGGTTCGACCGGAGGGGGTTTACAATGAGTAGCGACCCCCTGTTCGAGATCCGGGGGCTCCAGAAGTGGTACCGTTCGAACGACGGCGGCCTGTTCGACTTCCTCCGGGACGAGCAGTTCCTGAAGGCCGTCGACGACATCTCGTTCGACATCGAGCAGGGCGAGATCCTGGGCGTGGCCGGCCAGTCCGGCTGCGGGAAGTCGACGCTCGGCGAACTGCTAGTGCTGTTGCGCGAGGCGACCGGCGGCGAGATCCGGTTCAGAGACGAGAACATCGTCGACTACGACGCCGCCGAGCGGAAGGCGTTCCGCCGGGACTGCCAGATCATCTTCCAGAACCCCTACGAGTCGCTCAATCCGCGGTTCACGGTGTCCCAGACCGTCGTGGAGCCGCTCACCATCCACGACATCGGCGACTCCGAGGAGCGGTCGGCCCGCGCGATGCGGGCGCTCGAAGACGCCGGGCTCACGCCGGCCGACCAGTATCTCGACAAGTTCCCGACCGAACTTTCCGGCGGGGAACGCCAGCGGGTCAGCATCGCGCGAGCGCTCGTCACCGACCCGGAGTTCATCGTGGCCGACGAGCCAGTGTCGATGCTGGACGTCAGCATCCGCACGGAGATACTCCACCTCTTCGAGAAGCTGCAGGCCGAGCGGGACTTTACGATGCTGTACATCTCCCACGACCTCTCGACCATCAACTACCTCGCCGACAGGACGCTCATCATGTATCTGGGTGCCATCGCGGAACTCGGCGACACCCAGTCGGTCATCCAGAACCCCTCGCACCCGTACACGGAGGCGCTGCTGAACTCGGTGCCGGTGCCGGACCCGGACGCGGGCCGCGTCGGCGCGGAGAACACGGGCAGCGACATCAGCGGCGACGTGCCCGACCCGGTCGACCTGCCGACCGGCTGTCGGTTCCACCCGCGATGCAAGTACGCGACCGAGGAGTGTCGCGAGCGCGAACCGGAACTCGCGGCGGTCGATCCCGGTCGGGAGGCCGCCTGCTTCCATCCAGTGGTAGAGCGCGTCGACGAGGCCGCACAGGAGTAGGCGTCGAGTTCCCCGACGAACTCCCTCCTCCGGCACGCGTAGGACGCTACTATACGACTTCAGCCGACGGCTGACTCCGCAAAAAAGTCTGAACGGTAGCTATCTTTAGTCACGGTGGAGGCCGTCAGCCCACGCATGCGAATTCTCCGCCATTCACCGAACTCGAAGTCCGCGAAGAGCACACCGGCGCGTCGGCAATCTCCCACCGATTCGGTCCGACGCGAGCGGTGATTCCCGATGGCCGACTATCGGGTCCGACCGTTCCGGAGCGGGGACCGCGAGGAGTTCCTCGACCTGCACGGGCGGGTGTTCGACCGCGGCGGGTCGTCCGACTGGTTCGACTGGAAGTACGCCGAGAACCCCTACGCCGACGACGTGCCCGTCGTGGTCGCGACGCTGGACGGGAATCTGGTCGGTGCCAGACCGTTCTTCCCGCTCGAAGTCCGGGCGGGCGACCGTACCGCCGTGGCGCTCCAGCCAGCCGACGCGATGGTTCACCCCGACCACCGTCGACAGGGACTGTTCGCGGAGATGACTCGGTTCGGACTGGACCGGTACGCGACTCGCGCGCCCGAGTTCGGCACCCGCGACCCCGAGTTCTGCTTCAACTTTCCGAACGCGGCGACGCTGTCGGGCAACCGCGAACTCGGCTGGCGCGTCGTCGGCCCCGCGCCGACGTACTACCGCATCAACGACCCGGTGGGCGCGCTCGGCGGCCCCGCACCGCTGTCGACGCTCGGCCGCGCGGCCCCCACGGCGATCGAACAGGTCACGAAGGCCCGCGACAGGCTGGCCGGGCGGTCGCGGCCGACGCCCGACCAGTCGACGGTGACGCGCCACGACGGGATCCCCGTCGACGACCTGCTGGCGGCCGCCCGGCGCGAAGTGCCGACGCGACTCCACGCCAGCCGCGACCGGACGTTCTACGAGTGGCGGTTCGCCAACCCGGACTGGGAGTACGCGAGCTACGTCGCCCGGCACGGCGACCGCCCCGTCGCCGCGGTCGTGACGGGAACCCAGGAGAGCGGCGGCGTCACCGTCACCACGCTGTGTGACGTGGTCCCGCTTCGGGGGCGCGCCCGATTGGGTCCGCTCTCGTCGCTGCTCTCGCGGATCACCGACGAGTTCGCGGACTCGGACCTGCTCGCGGCGGGCGCGGGGACGATGCCCGCGGAGTTGGCGGCGCGACACGGCTTCCTGCGCGACGACGTGCCACCGCTGTCGGCCGTGAGCGACGTGACGACGATGGTCGTCCGACCGCTGTCCGAGGAGTCGGACTGGCGGTTCGGCGACCGGCCGCTGACCGAGCGCGATAGCTGGCGGCTCTCGCTGGCCGAGCACGACACGCGGTAGGGAGGGCGTGCGGTCGGCGGGTCGTGCGGTCGGTGGGATAACGATAGTTGGGACAAGCCGTCGCAGGGCCATGCGGTCGGCGGACCAGCCGTTCCGCCGACCGCACGGCCCGCGGGAAGCCGGACCGACCCACGTCTCCACCGGCGAGGCACAGCGGTTATGTCCCGTAGGTCCCTCGATACGACGATGACCGAACCGACGAACAGCGAGGTCGCTTCGGCCGAGGAGGCCGCCGAGCGACGCGACGAGGTGGTCGAGCAGGTCCGCGACCACGCGGGAGAGATGGCCCGAGAACTCGCACGCTTGCAGGGCGGCGACTACGGCAAGCGGAGCTTCGAGACCGACGAGGGCGAGTGGACGCTCAAGTACGAGGCCGGTGACCTCCAGTTCCTCCGGTTCGAGGGGCGGCGGGTCGACACCTACGTCGTCTCGACCCAGCACCCGCCCGACCCCGAAGAACTGGAGACCGCGCTAGCTGACTACGACGCGTTCGTCGCGGCGTTCAACCGGTACGTCGAGTCGCTCGACGGCGTGCTCGAAGACGTTGCGACCGACTTCCCGGCAGTCGCTTCGACGGAGTCGGTCGTGGCCGAGCGCGAGCGCGTCCTCGGCCGGGTGCGCAGGGTCGCCGACCGGATGGCGCGCGAGCTGGCGCGGTACGAGGGCGACGAGTACGGGAGCTTCGCAGCCCGGGTCGCGGGCTCGCGGTGGGAACTCAAGTGGGAGGACGGCAGCGCGTCGTACCTCCGGGTCGGCGGCGAGGGCGGCATCTACCTCCTGTCGCAGTACGCCCAGCCGTCGGCTCCCGACGTGCGCGCCCTCGCGGCGGACGTGCCCGCGTTCGTCGAAGCGTACAACGACCACGTCGAGGACCTCGACGCGAGCCTCGACACCGTCTCGCTGTGAGTGCGGTCGTCAAAAATAAGAGTTCGGACGGCGCGCGATTCAGAGCGACGAGTGGCTACCGACGCCGCCACCGCCGCCGCGACCGCCGCCACCGCCCGCGCCGCGGTACTGCGCGTCACTGAACCCGAGCAGCGGGAAGAAGACGAACGGCAGGATCCAGAGGCCGAGACCGTAGCCGATTCCCTTGCCGAACGCTCGCGCGAGGTCGATGTACATCTTGCCGAGCGCGTAGAGGTTGACCAGCGGGACCATCATCAGCAGGAGGTACCACCACGGGTTCCCGCCGATCTTCAACATCACGTAGAGGTTGTAGATGGGGATGAGCGACGCCCAGCCCGCGCGGTCGGCCTTCGTGAACACTTTCCACGTGCCCGCGATCACCGTGACGATGATCGCGAGGTAGACGACCAGCAGCATCGTGCCAGCAGCGTTTTGTGCCATGGTTGAGTGTGACAGCCGGATGTTACGACAGGACAGGATAAGTGTGTTGGAATCCGATTGTTCGGCCCGACTCGAATTACGCCGGCCGCTCGGCCGCGTCGACCGCCCGGTCAGGCCGGCCGCTCGGCCGCATCGGCCGTCCGACCGCGCCGGGCCGTCCAGTACCGGAGTCCCGCGAGGAACGCGCCGGCGAGGACGAGTCCGCCGACCGACTCGGGCCACGTGTGCGCCCCCGCGAGCGGTCGCGCGAGCACCATGCCGAGAGCGAGGACGACCAGCGGCGCGAACCGCCGGTCGGCCGCGAGGAGGTACCCCGCGGGCGCGACGGCGTACGCCACGTGGCTCGACACGTCCCAGAACGGCGTGACTGCGGTGTGGACGACGGTGAGCGCGACCAGCAGTCCAGCGTACGCTGGCAGGTGGCGACCCCAGTCGCGCGCCCACCACGCCCCGCCGACGAGGAGCATGCCGGCGCCGAGGCCGAGGCTCCCGGTGAAGTCCTCGCCCCACGACGGCACCGGGTCGAACAGCAGCACGGTCGACTCGTAGATGGCGAACGCGACCGCCCACGCGGCGACGACGACCAGCAGGCGAGCGGCGATCCCGGTCGCCGCGCGGCGAGAGCCGGTCGGCCGATCATCGACGCGCCACTCGAAAGCCAGCAGCGCGAGCGTGCAGACGAGCACGAAGTACTCCGGCGCGAGCAGGTCGGAGTACAGTTGCGCGAGTTCGGTCGCCATACTCCGAACCAGCTTGCCTTCTCAAGATAATTGTTTTGATTGTAGAGGGGCTTTCGTCGGAGAAGCGCGACCAATTACGAGTACCGACCGCCGGATCGATCTATCGCCTGGTGGACTGAAAGCCCGCTGTTAGTCGCATCTTCCCGACGCTCCAGATTCATTCAGCTACGAGTCCGACAGCACGCCCTCCACGGCTTCCTTCAACATATCCAGTCCGAGCGCGGCGTCGTCGAGGTCCACGGATTCGTCGACGGTGTGGGCCTGCGCGAGTTCGCCCGGGCCCCAGATGATAGCGGGCGTCCCCGCGGCCACGAACTCCCGGGCGTCGGTCGCGGCCTCCAGCCCCCACGGTTCGGCAGGCGCATTCGCTCGCGCCACCGAGAGGTCCCGAAACCGCTCCGCGAGCGGATGATCCGCGTCGATTCCGGCGGCCGCGTAGTACTGGACCAGCGACAGGTCGGTCTCGACGCCGCCGTTCGACTCGCTTCGCGTCTCCTGCTCCACGTTCGCGAGCAACGCCTCGACCTCTGCCTCCACGTCCTCGTACTCCTCGTCGGGCAGGACGCGCCGGTCGAGCAAGAACTCGGCGCGCTCCGGGATGACCCCCATGTTCGAGTCGGTCCCGGCCTCGAACTCCGTGACGGTCGCGTACGCCTGCCCGACGAGCGGGTCCGCGCGCTCGCGCAGGGTCGCGTCGTAGTCGTCGACGGCGTCGAACACCGGCCGGGCGGCGTCGATTGCGTTGGTTCCCTGATCGGGGCGACTCGCGTGGGAGGCCGACCCCGCGACGCCGATTCGGTAGGTCGCCACCCCTTTCGCGCTCGTTCCGACGCGGAAGTCGGTCGGTTCCAGCACGACCGCGAGATCCCCGCCGTACCCCTCCTCGATGAAGGTCTGGGTACCAGCGTGGCCCGTCTCCTCGCCCATCGCGGCGTGGAAGACCAGCGAGCCGTCCAGGTCGCCCGACTCGAACGCGGGCGCGAGGTCACGCAGGGTCAGCATGCCGAGCGCGAGGTTGGTCTTCATGTCGGCGCTCCCCCGGCCGTACAGCCGGCCGTCTTCGATGGTGCCCGCGAAGGGGTCGTGGCTCCACTGGTCGCGGTCGCCCGCGGGGACCACGTCGAGGTGGCCGTTCAGGACGAGGGTCGTGGCGGCCGGGTTGGTTGCGTCAGGAGCGCGGCCGTCTGCTGGCGAGCGCGCCGACTCCGCGACCGCGGAGTCGGCGCGCTCGCCGGCAGGAGTGGCGGCGCGCTCGCCAGTTGGATCGTCGCCGACCCACGCCACCGCCTGCGCTCGATCCGGATCTGGCTTCTCCACGAGGCGGGCGTCGATGCCGCGCTCGGCGAACCACTCGACGACGAACTCAGCGCACGCCCGTTCGTTTCCCGGCGGATTCTCTGTCGGGATGGACACGAGGGCGGCCGCGAGGTCGGCGATTTCGGACCGATTCGGTCGCCCGCTACTGGCCGAGGAGTCGTCCGGATTCGGGGTGGTCATCGTGAGTACGGTCGTGCTTGAACCCCCGGTGCGATAGTACCCTCGGTGGTCCGAGCGATAGTGTTCGGAGAAACAGGTGGTCGGGTGCATCTGCACTGCCCCGGCTTCGCCCGCTATTCGCTCCGTTCTGCGTCACACAGCCCTCGCAACTGCTCGTACGTTCCCTCGGGGACCGCGCCGCCGTTCACGCAGTAGACGCCGTGGACCTCCCTCGCGCGCACTCGGTTCGTGACCGTCTGGAAGAACCGACACACTCGCGAGTCGTCGGCGTACATCAGCAGGACGCCGAGCGCGTCCACGAGCACCCAGCCGGTCCCGGACTCGACGTGTTCGAGCGCGTCGGAGAACCGCATTCCGAGGCCGGTCAGGTCGTTCGGACTCACGGGGTCGGTCGTCCAGAGGTCGCCGTCGTAATCGCGGGCGGCGGGGACCACCGGGACCACCCCGACGCGGGACGGGTCGTGATTCGCGCGCTCGAGGTGGCGCTGGAGCTTGCTCGGGTGGTCGCGCGCGGTGACCACGAGGAGGTTGTCGAACGCTCGCTCTGGCAGGACGGCCAGCGGGTCCGCGCTCGCCTCGGTTCGGACCAGCGTCTGCGTTCCGGCGGGGGCGAACGCGTCGGGCGCTGTGGCCGTCGCGGTCGCGACATCATCGCGGGATTCGGGGGACTCGCTCGCCTCGGTTTCGGCCAACTTCTCCATGGTCAGGGTTCGGCTACCTCCGGCGGCGTCTCGCCGGCGGTGTTCGAGAGACGGGCGTGGTACGTGTGCGCGACCGCGACCGCGGCGAACGCGGCGACTACGACCGTCGCCAGCAGCACGTCCGCCATCGCGGAGAACGGCGGGAGCCCGAGCCACGCGCCGCTGAGCAGGCCGAAGCCCGCCACCGCGGTGCCGAGGTACCAGTTGTACCACGACACGTCGCGTCCGGTCTCGAGGTCGAGATACACGTCGAGCTGGTCGGCGGCATCCGAGAGTTCGACGATGCCCCGGTTCTGGTTGTAGTCGACGATGTCGGCGTCGTCGAGTTTCGGCAGGTGCGACTGGTAGAGCGCGGTGTACACCCGCTTTCGCTCGGCCGCGGAGATCGCCTCGACCTCGATGTCGTTCTCCCACGCCGCTACCTGCTCGGCGAGTTCGGACAACTGCACCGTATCCTCCGCGCGCCTGAGATAGTGGAGGGCGTACCGACGGCGTCTGTTCTTCAGCACGTCGAAGACGAGATCGCGGGAGAGCCGCTCTTCCTCGGACTCCTCCTCGTCGGAGTCCACGATGTCGGGGACCTGCGAGTCCGCGACGGTCGAGTTCTCTCGGTCCGGAGTTCCCTCCGGCTCCGTGCTTCCTGTACCGGATGAGTCACCAATGGTGCTCATTACTTTGCCACCCCTTGCTCGTAACCCAGCATGGATAGAACATATAGCCCGGATTAGCCTTTGTTATTCACCATTTACCTCTCGGAAACCATTGCTTACGAACCGTTGCACGCCAGCCCCACACCGACGCAGTCCTGCGGTAATCGATCCTTACTGCCAATTTTCGGCGTTCGACTCGCCGTCGCGCTCGCTCCACGCGCGGAGAGTCTCGTGGAGGCCGATGACCAGCGCGGGAACGACCACCATGAAGATGTGTTCCTCGATGGGAATGCCGAGAAGGTCGACCCCGGTCCGGAGTTCGATGGCGAACACGCCGATATGCAGGGTGTACCAGTCCCATAGGTACGCGATAGGGTAGAGCGCGACGATGGTTCGCCCGGCTTGACCGACCGCATCGACCCGATAAAGCAACCAGAGCGCGACCGACCCCCACACGATCTCGGTCGCGAGGTACGTGTACTCGCCGAAAGCCGCCCCGATGTCCGGTATCACTCGCGGGCGTTCGCCGGCCAGCCTCAAGTAACTCCGGGGCGGAACGAATTATCGCGGAGTGAAATGGGGTCGCCGCGGAGCGAAACGGGCCATTCCCGGCAGTCGGGAACGCGGCCAACTTTCATTATCGGGCCATGCGTATGTCGAGACGAGATGGACATCGCTGACATCGCAACGTCGGAGTACATCGAGTTAGAAGCCGAGTCGAAGGTCGGAAAGGCCCGTTCGGTGTTCGAGGAGGACAACCCCAAGGGGATCATCGTGACCCGAGCGGGCGAGTACGTGGGCGTCATCACCCAGAAGCAACTGCTTCGCTCGCACATCGAGGACCACACCAAGATCGACACGCTCACCAAACCGGCACCGCGAGTCGAGCGCACCGACGACGTGCGGGACGTCGCCCGCGCGCTCGTGGAGGGCGGCACGAAGGTCGCGCCCGTCTTCGAGTCCGGGTCGCTGTGGGGCGTCGTGAACCAGGACCTCATCCTCGAAGCGGTGCTCGAACACCTCGACACGCTCACCGTCGCGGACATCTACACCGAGAACGTCGTCTCCATCTCCGAGGAGGCCACGCTCGGGCAGGCCATCAACCGCCTGCGCGAACACGGCGTCTCGCGGCTCCCGGTCGTCGACGACGACGGCCTGCTGGCCGGCGTGGTGACGACCCACGACGTGGTTGAGTTCGCCACCCGGAGCGTCGAGAAGACCACCCGGGGCGACCGCTCGGGCGAGGGCGACCGGCTGCTCGACCTGCCGGTCTCGGACGTGATGTCCAGCCCCGCGAAGACGACCGCGACCGACGAGTCCGTCCGCGACGCGGTCGAGCGCATGCTCGACAGCGACTTCTCGGGCCTCGTCGTCACGCCCTCGGACGACGACCGCGTGGTCGAGGGCGTCGTCACCAAGACCGACGTGCTCCGCGCGCTGACGTACACCGAGGAGGACGTGATGGACGTTCAGATCACCAACGTGGAACTGCTCGACACCCTCAGCAGGGACAGCGTCCGAACGGGCATCGAGAGCATCGCCGACAAGTACGGGAAGATGCAGGTCCGCCACGCTCACGTCCGGTTCCACGAGCACAAGGAGAAGCTCCGCGGGACGCCGCTGATCCAGGCCAAGATCCGACTCCGGACCAACCGCGGACAGGTGGCCGGGTCGGGCGAGGGCTACGGGGCCGAACAGGCGTTCAACGTCGCGCGCGACAAACTGGAGCGCAACGTGCTCGAACTCAAGGGCGTCGAGAGCGACCGCGAGTACGAGGGTCAGCTCCTGCGCAAGCTCGGCGAACTCTGAGCTACGGCCGGAGCTGCACGCCGTTCGGCGCTGGTGCCGACGATTCCCACCCATCCATCCGATTTTTCGATCAGGTCACCGTCCCGCTGGCGGTCGGCTTGTGTCTCACCCACCGGAACCGGTTCCTGTCGCTCAGCTAGTCAGTACGGGGCAGTCATTCAGGTACGCGGTCCAGAAGTCGTCGTGAAAGTCGAGGGTTGTTTTCCGTGTCGAGGACCGACGTATACGGGGTTCCAGCACGTAGCAGTCCGGTATGTCCGAGCCAGACCCCGTCCGCTGGGAGTACGAGACGCTCCGGCCGCCGCGCAACGAGACCAAGAAGGAGGCCACGGACCCGAAGGCGGAGTTGAACGAACTCGGCGCGGCGGGCTGGGAACTCGTGAGCACCGTCGAGTACGAGGGAGGCGGCACCAAGTATCTCGTCTTCAAGCGACCGGCGTCGGCGAGCGATCATGACTGACGAGGCCGACGGGACGACCGCCGACACGATGCGCGAGCGCGCCGACGAGAGCCGCGTGAAGCTCTGGCTGCTATTAGGTGCGAATCGGCTGCTCCTCGCCGCCGTCCTGACCGTGTCGCTGTTCGTCTCGTTCGTGGTCGGAGTCGCCGTGCTCTCGCCGCCGTTTGCCCAGCAAGTCGCGTCGGGCGACGTGATCGAGACGCTGTTCTCGACGATGATCACCGTCATCGTGACCGGCACGACGCTGGTCGTCACCATCGGCCAGCTCGTCCTCACGCAGGAGAACGGTCCCCTCGGCGACCAGCGCAAGCGGATGAGCAATACGATGGACGTTCGGGACTTCACGGAGGAGCTGATCGGTTCGCCGAGTCCCGCGGAGCCGGCCGAGTTCCTGTCGGAGATCCTCGGCGTCACGGCCGAGCGGGCCCAGAATCTCCGCGAGGAGGTCGACGACTCGCGCGACGACGCGCTCCGCGAGGAGGTCGACGCGTTCGTCGAGAGCGTGGTGGGGAACGCCGAGACCGTGCGCGAACAGCTCGACGGCGCGCAGTTCGGCTCGTTCGACGTGGTGTTCGCCGCGCTCGACTTCAATTACAGCTGGAAGATTTTCCGGGTCGAACAGCTCGCGAACGACTACGAGGACAGCGTCACCGAGCGCGAGACCGAACTGCTCGGCGACCTGAAGACGGCGCTGTCGCTGTTCGGCCCGGCGCGCGAGCACGTCAAGACGCTGTACTTCCAGTGGGCGCTCGTCGACCTCTCCCAGCTCATCCTCTACGTGGCGGTCCCGGCGCTGGCGGTCTCCGGCATCATGGTCGGCGTGGTCGACGCGGGGACGTTCCCGGGTGCCACGCTCGGCGTGGCCGACATCGTGCTCGTGACCGGCGGCGCGTTCGCGGTGACGCTGCTCCCGTTCATGCTGTTCGTCTCGTACGTCCTCCGCATCCTCACCGTGGCGAAGCGGACGCTCGCCATCGGACCGCTCATCCTGCGGGATTCTCAGCGGTAGGTTTCGGCGCGTTCGGTCGACTTCAGCTCTGACTTCGCTCACGTCATCGTGTTCCGCCCTATTTCGCCCAAGTCATCGAGTTCCGCCCTACTTCGCTCACGTCATCGTAACTCGTTCGCGCATGCGGCCGCTCGTCCGAACGAGCGGCTGCACGCGCGAACAGAAATAATGATACGCCGGCTCGCAGAGCAGTTACCAAAGTCGGCTTCGCGAACCGAGGTCAGAAATAGACTTCGCGAGCCAGTCGGAGACGTCCGGTCGGGAGACGCTCAGCTCTCGGGCCGGGGCGCGGCCTTCTGAAGCGCGGTCTCGGCGACGTTGCCGCCGTAGTCGGCGGTCCGGGACAGCGAGTCCACGACGAGACCGAGTAGCTGGGCCTGCTGAGCGTCGAGGTCGCGGATCCGGTCGTCGACGGTCCGGGTGTGCTGGTCGATCTCCCGGACGCGCTCGCGGGCGTCGTTGGCGAGTTCGACGGCCTGATCGGTGTCGTCCAACAGCAGGGCGTCCATCGCGGTGTCGACGATGCCCTCGGCGTCGTCGTGGAGCGTCGAGAGAGCCTCGCTGACTTCGGGCGGGATCTCGCCGAGCTGGAGCGCGTGCTGGGCCATCTTGGCCGCGTGGTCGGCGATGCGTTCGAGCTGGCGTGCGCTGGAGTGGTAGTCGAAGCAGATCTCCCGCGGGATGCCCAGTTCCTCGGCGGCCTTCGGCGTCCGGAGCGTCGCGCGGAAGATTCGCGACACCATGAACCAGAGCCGGTCGACGTCGTCGTCGCGCTCGATGACGTCCTCCGCGAGCGAGTCGTCGTTCTCGCACACCGCGGTCACGGCGTCTTCGAGCATGCTGAGCGCGATGAGTCGCATCCGGGTGACCGCGTTGTACACCGAGAGTTCCGAGGAGTCGAGCAGGTCCTGGATGACGACCCGGTCGCCGGTCTCCTCGATGACCTCCAGTCCGACGAGGCTCTGGGTCGCCGACCGGATGGCCTGTCGCTGCTCGGCGTCGATGCGGGCCGATTCGAGCACGATGACGTCGAAGCCGCTGACGTACATGGTCATCACCGTGCGCGTGAGACTCTCGCCGTACAGGTCGGTGATGTCGATGACGCCTTCGGACTTGTCGTCGGACTCCCGGGGCGAGACCACCAGCGACCCCTCCTGCGGGTAGAACGCCAGTTCGTCCCCGGCCGACACGTCGTTGTCGGTCGCCCAGTCCTTCGGTATCGAGACAGTGAACGTCGACCCGCCAGTTACCTGGACCTTTCGCGTCTCCATATCCGTACCTTCTCCGGTATGGGTATAAATCCACCTGTATCTATATACGGTGCTCTATTTCAGGACTGCGAGCTGGTAGATCGAGGAAAAAACCGTTTCGACCCCGTTTCGGAGGGCATAGACAAAGCACTTCAGACGGCTGTTACGACCTGGTTACGGCATTTCGCGGAACTCGCGTCAGAATCCAACCCCATGACAGAGTGGGGCAACCTACTGCTATATAGAAATCATAGTAGGGTATTTACCCGGGATAGGACCATCCATTACGTGATGGACGGAACCAAGCGTCCGGGCGCTCGGGGGCGTCGGGAGTTTCTCGTCGCGGCCGCCGGGGTCGGCGCGTCGGCGGTCGCCGGCTGCATCGGACGCAGCTACGAGGGCGCTCGGGCGGGAACAGACGAGAGCGACCTGACCGGCAACGTCACGATAACCGGGAGCAGCACGGTGTACCCGGTCACGGTCGCCGTGGCCGAGGAGTTCCAGCAGCGATATGCCGGCGTCGACGTGACGGTCGACTCCACCGGCACCGGCGGCGGCTTCAAGAACCACTTCTGTCCCGGCAACTCCGACGTGAACGGCGCGTCCCGACCGATCACCGACGGCGAGCGCGAGAACTGCGCGAGCAACGGGGTCGAGCCGGTCGAGTTCGAGGTGGCCGGCGACGCGCTCACGGTCGCGGTCAACGAGGCAGCCGACTGGGTCGACTGCGTGACGTTCGACGAACTGGCCCAGATCTGGGGGCCGGACGGGGCCGAGCAGTGGAGCGACGTGCGCGACGACTGGCCCGACGAGCCGTTCGAACTATACGGGCCAGCCTCCACGTCGGGCACGTTCGACTGGTTCACCGAGAACGTCGTCGGCGAGGCCAGTTCCCACCGCAGCGACTACGAGGCTACCGAGGACGACAACATCATCGTCCAGGGCGTCGAGGGCTCCCCGTACGCGATGGGGTACATGGGATACGCCCACTTCGAGGAGAACCGCGACCGGCTCAAGGGCCTCGAAGTCGCCGTGGAAGACCGTGACAACTGCACGCCGCCGAGCCTCGACAACGCGAGGAGCGGCGACTACCCGATGGCCCGGCCGCTGTTCGTCTACCCCGACGCCGCGTCGGTCCGTGAGAACGAGCAGGTCGCGGAGTTCATGCGCTTCTACGTCGAGAACTCCGCGACCGACCTCGTCAAGGAGATCGGCTACGTTCCTGCGAGCGAGGAACTCCGCGAGGAGAACCTGGACAAGCTACGGAACATTCTCGACGGGACGACGAGCACGGAAACGAGGACTGCCACTGAGGGAACGAACACCACCGAAACGAACACCACGGAGACCACGACACCATGAGCGACGCTTCGGCCGACGACCGACGAGCGGAGCGCGAGGACCGTGACCGACCGGCGTTCGCCGGACAGAACCGCGTCCGGTCGGTCAAAGAGCGAGCCATCGAGTGGCTGCTGTTCGGCTGCGCGGCGCTGTCGGTGGTCGTCACGCTGGCCATCATCGCCACGTTACTGTTCGACGCTATCGACTTCTTCACCCGCGTGTCGCCGGTGGCGTTCTTCACGGGAACGAACTGGAGTCCGAAGATCGATCAGACGTACGGCGTCCTCCCGCTGCTGACGAACACGCTTGCGGTGACCGCGCTGTCGGCGCTGGTCGCGGTGCCCGTCGGGACCGCCTCGGCGGCCTACCTCAGCGAGTACGCCAGCGACCGCGTGCGGTCGATACTCAAGCCCGCGCTCGAAGTGCTCGCGGGCATCCCGACGGTCGTCTACGGCTTCTTCGCGCTGGTCTACCTCACGCCCGCGCTCCGCGCGGTCGGCCTGCCGGTGAGCACGTTCAATCTCCTCAGCGCCTCCATCATGGTCGGCGTGATGATCATCCCGATGGTGTCGAGCCTGAGCGAGGACGCGATGAGCGCGGTGCCGGACTCGCTCCGACAGGGAGCGTACGGCCTCGGCGCGACGAAGTTCGAGGTGACGACGGGCGTGGTCATCCCCGCCGCCGTCTCTGGCATCTTCTCGTCGTTCATCCTCGCGCTGTCGCGAGCCATCGGCGAGACGATGATCGTCGTGGTCGCGGGCGGGATGAGCCCGAAGCTGATCCCGAGCCTGTTCGAGTCGTCCCAGCCGATGACCGCGGCGATGGTCCAGCTCGCGTCCAGCGACCTCGCGGGCGACGGCGCGGCGTATCAGGCGCTGTTCGCCATCGGGCTGACGCTGTTCGTCATCACGTTCTCGATGAACGTAGTGAGTAACGTGGTAGCCGCACGCTACCGGGAGGAGTACCGATGAGAGCCCATTTCCGAAGCGATACGATGGAGGTGACCCGATAATGGCGACCGAGACCCCCGGACGCGACGAGTCGTGGTACGGAGCCGGCGAGGAAGTAGACCGAATCCGCGGCGCGGCGTTCAAGTGGGCCTGCCTCGGCGCGACCCTGTTCGGCATCTCGATGGTGTTCGTGCTGCTGCTGTACGTCGCGGTCGACGCCATCCGGCCGTTCTCGGCCGACGCGGGCTGGTACCTCGCCGTCGGCCTCGCGGCGGTGGTGCCGACCGTGGCGCTACTGGCGTACTACGTCCGCCGGGACAGGGAAGCGGGCTGGGTCGGCGCGACCGCGACCGCGCTGCCGGCGTTCTGCCTGCTGGTCGGCTCGGGCGTCGCGATTCTCGTGATCGAGGTGTTCCCGCCACACGAGTGGTTCGCAGTGGTGCCTGCGCTCGGCGCGGTCGTCGCGGTCTGGGCGGTCCACCAACGAGTCCGGCCGGACCCGGTCGAGTTCGAGCGGTTTGGCGTCGTCGCGCTCGCGGCTCTGGTCGCTTTCGTCGGCGTGCCCGGCGCGGTGCCCAGCCTCGAAGCGGCCCTGCAGTCCGCGCTGCTCTGGCTCAACTGGCCGACCATGATGCTGTACTCGTTCGCGGGACCGATCGCGCTGGCGACCGGGATCCTGATCGCGCGTCGGCACGAGAGCCGACGCGCAGGAGCGGTCGCAACCACGCTCACGTTCGCGGCGGGCGTGGTCTCGATACTCCTCGCCCCGGCGGTCGGCGTCGACGACTACCTGCTCGTCGTCGTGGCGCTGTCGGTCGCGGTGCCGACAGCGCTGTACGCCGAGTCGGTGCTCCGGTCGGGCGAGAACGTCTCGGGGCTCGCGCTCCCGGTCGTGGCGTACGTCGGCATTGCGGTGGCTGCGGTGGTCGTCGAGACGTACGGCTTCACGGGGCCCGCGGCGTGGCTCGACTGGGAGTTCCTGACCGAGCCCCACTCGCGGTTCCCCCAGCGTGCGGGCATCTATCCCGCGCTGGTCGGCTCTATCATGATGATGCTCGTCATCGTGGTCTCGGCGTTCCCCGTGGGCGTCGCGGCGGCGCTGTACCTCGAAGAGTATGCGCCCGACAACGGGGCGACGGGCCGGGTCGTGAGCATCATCGAGATGAACATCGGGAACCTCGCGGGGGTTCCCTCCGTCGTCTACGGACTGCTCGGACTGGCGCTGTTCATCCGGTACGCCGACATGAACACGGGATCGGTCGTCGTGGGCGGGCTGACGGTCGGGCTGCTCATCCTCCCCATCGTGATTATCTCCGCCCAGGAGGCGATCCGCGCAGTGCCGGACTCGATGCGTCAGGCATCGTACGGCATGGGTGCGACCAGATGGCAGACGGTCCGGAACGTCGTCCTGCCCGAGGCGATCCCCGGCATCCTGACGGGGACCATCCTCGCGTTCGGACGCGCCATCGGCGAGACCGCGCCGCTGTTGATGATCGGCGCGGCCGCCGTGGTGTTCAACGCGCCGGGCGCGTTCACCGAGCAGTTCAGCGCGATGCCCCGCCAGATATTCGCGTGGTCGAGCGAGCCGTCGGCGGAGTTCCGCCACGGCGTCCTCGCGGCGGGCGTGGTGACGCTACTGGTCGTCCTGCTGTCGATGAACGCGGCGGCGATACTCATCCGAAACCGCTATCAACGGAGATAACAACTCATGAGCAACGAAAACGTGACGACGTCCGACACCGGCACCGACACCGACTTCCAGACCGACGACGACCAATCGATAGCGTCGCCGACGCCCGGGTCGGAGGCGGTCGAGACCGGCGAGTCGACCCGTACGACTGGCGCGACCCACACGGTGATCGAGTCCCGAGACCTCGACGTGTACTACGGCGATACGCAGGCGCTTCAGAACGTCAGCATCCAGATTCCCGAACAGCAAGTGACTGCGATGATCGGCCCGTCGGGCTGCGGGAAGTCGACGTTCCTCCGGTGCATCAACCGGATGAACGACCTCATCGACGCCGCGCGGGTGGAGGGCGACCTGCTGTTCCAGGGCAAGAACGTGTACGACGACGACGTCGACCCGGTCGCGCTCCGGCGGCGCATCGGCATGGTGTTCCAGCAGCCCAACCCGTTCCCCAAGAGCATCTACGACAACGTCGCGTACGGGCTGAAGCTGCAGGGTCGGACCGAGAACTTGGACGAGAAGGTCGAGCACGCACTCAAGCAGGCCGCGCTGTGGGACGAGGTGAAGGACCAGCTCGACGAGTCCGGGCTCGACCTCTCGGGCGGCCAGCAACAGCGACTCTGCATCGCCCGAGCCATCGCGGTCGACCCGGAGGTCATCCTGATGGACGAGCCCGCGAGCGCGCTCGACCCGGTGGCGACCTCCCAGATCGAGGACCTCATCGACGAACTCGCGGAGGACTACACCGTTGTCATCGTGACCCACAACATGCAGCAGGCCGCCCGCATCTCCGACAAGACCGCCGTCTTCCTCACCGGCGGGGAACTCGTGGAGTTCGACGACACCGGCAAGATATTCGAGAACCCGGACAACGACCGCGTCGAGGACTACATCACCGGCAAGTTCGGATAGTCTGGAACTACGCACCACCTGTTCCAGTACCAGAAAGCTCCCAGTCCACTCACCACTCATAAATCTTCGGGACGGGCGCTGGCCCTGCGACGCTGTTCCCTTCTTTAAGGTGGGCGGACCACTATCTCGACACGTGATGAACGTGGACACTCAACGCCGACGGTTCCTCGCGCTGGGCGGTACCGCCGCCCTCACGGCCCTCTCGGGCTGTAGCGGCGCGACGCCGTTCGTCGGGAAGCGACTCGAAGACGACCAGACGTTCGCCGCCGATTCGGTGTCGGCCGTCGCCGTGGACGGACGAAGCGGCGACGTGACGGTTCGACCGAGCGACGGCGATCAGATCCGCGTCGAGACCGTCAAGAAGGCGGGGTCGGTGTTCGCCGACCTCGACGACGTGAGCGTCTCGACCTCCACCGCGGACGGCCAGCTCCGCATCGAGACGCGCAAGACCGGCGACGGCTCGTGGCTCGGCGGCGTCCCGTCGGTCGACGTGACGGTCGAGCTCCCCGTGGGCGTCGACCTCGGCGAGCTCCGGACCCAGAACGGCTCCGTCGACGTTCGGGGGATCGCGAGCGACGTGACGGCGCTCACAGAGAACGGCTCCGTCGAAGTGCGGAACGTCGACGGCTTCCTCTCGGTCGAGACCGAGAATGGGAGCGTCACGGCCCGCGGGATGACCGGCGTCGACAGCGCGGTGACCGAGAACGGGAGCGTCGAGGTCGACGTGCCTGCCATCCGCGGGGACACGACGATAGAAACCGAGAACGGCAGCGTCTCGGCCGCGGTGTCGCCGGACGTGGACGCCTCGGTCGTGGCGACGACGACCCACGGCGAGGTCGAGGTCGACGTGTCGAACTTCGAGGCGTCGACCCGAAGCACCGAGCGAGTCGAGGGCACGCTGGGCGACGGCGGTTCGGAACTCCGGTTCGAGACCGAGAACGGTGGCGTCACCGTCTCCGAACTGCAGTAGAATTCTTCGACCTCAGTTCGCGGTGTTCTGGGTAGCCAATAGCACTGTCTTCCCGATAGAACTGTTTTCGTGGTTTCGAAAGGGCGAGCGCGGTCCCGCGAGCATTGTTCGCGGGACCGCGCTCGCCCTTTCAGTCCAACTCGGATTGGGTCGATTCACGCATCGAAACGAACGGCTACTCGCGGTGTCTAAACACTGCCGTGTCAGTTCGCGTCCGACGCCGATTCTGACTCCGACTCCGATTCCGACGCCGACTCGTCGACAGTTGCACCGCCAGCGTCGGCCGAGCATTCGTTCTCGTCGGCCGAGGACCTGTTTTGGTCGCCGGAGGGGTCGCGTGCCTCGGAGACGTCCAGTAGCGCTTCGGTGACGGTTCCGGCGACTCGCGCGAGTGCGTTCAGCAGATGGAGCGACCCGAGCGCGAGCACCAGTCCGACGACCGCGACGCCGACGGCCCGGCCGAACGTGTTCACGACGAGGCGGCCGGACTCGAACGGGCCGACCGACAGCGTCCCGAAGTGCGGGCCGACGTAGTACGCCGAGGAGTACGTCAGCGGGGCGACCAGCATTGACCCGGCCGCCGACAGCAGCGAGACCAGCGCGGTGAACGAGACGAGGCCGAAAACGAACTTGCCGAACAGGTAGGCGACGCCGATCCACGTGTTCGCGTCGGTCACCAGGCGCTTGACCGCGTCGAGGATTCCGCCGGAGGCGTCGGGCAACCGGGTGTGGATACTTGTCCCGAGCAATCGATTCGCTAGCTCGGCTTCGACGCGGGTCAGCAGCGTCGACCCCGCCAGCGTCGCGAGCAGCATCGGGACGCCGACGACCGTAATTGCGAGCCCCGCGCCCAGCGAGAAGCCGAACGTGAGTCCGACGAAGTACGCGAGCCCGAGCGGGAAGGCGACGGCGAGGTACACGAGATTACGATACGTCTGTGTGCGTGCGGGGACGCCGACGAACGTCGTCGCGGCGTCTCGGATCGATGTCGTCACAGTTTCACCTGGTCGAAAGTACTGTCCCACGGCCCGTAAACCGGCCCGGGGAGTCGCTAGAGGGGCGACTGGGGGGAAGATATTTAAGCTCGCTCGGGTCCACAGCGCGGCGTTCCGCTGGTGTCAGCTCCCGCACCGATACGGAACGCATATCGGACCGGACTGCCAATTCGGAGCGATGCCTTCCAGACGCGCGTTCCTCCGCGGAGTCGGCGGCGTCGCCGCCCTCGGAACGATCGCAGCGAGCGCCGCCTACGCCGACGCCGGCTTCGTCCGAACGAAAGTCGGCGGGAGCCTCACCGACACCATCGACCTCGAATCCCCGGACGACGACGTGTTCGTTGCCCCCGGCGAGTACGCGGCGTACGCCGACCGATTGCGCGGGCGGTACGACACCGCTTCGTTACCGTGGTCCACTCCCCGGTCGCTCGCCGGCGAGTTCGTCGGGGCGTTCGAGCGACGCATGGCCGTCGTTCCGGACCGACGGCTCGCAGTTCAGGACGCCGCAGTCCTCGTCCACCGACTCGACGACGCCCGCTATCGGCTTCGCCTCTGGAGCGCCGGCCGCCTCCTCGGAACGTCGTACCGCGTCGACCCGTGGGGACTCTATCGGGAGGATCCGGGGTTCACGTGGCTCGAACACGGAATCGACGTCGGCGACGATGACGACGGGAAGCTCTCGGCGAACCGCTCGCTCTCGACGGATGGCGGCCGCGTCGAGGTCGCGGAGGCAACGGTACCGGTTCCGGACGGCTCTTTCGAGGCGAGACTCGCAGACGACGCCCGGTACCGAACCCGATGGGACGGCTTTCGTCGCGACGAGGTCCTCCTCGTGGGGTCCTGTGAACTGTCGTTCGCGGACGGCGAAGAACGAGAGTTCGACTGGTCGCTGTCGAACGGCGTCGGAATCCGGACCCCGTTCTGAGGTCAGTCCCCGTCGAGCGACCGGAGAATAGCGAGGAGCCCGACGTTGTACGCGACGACGACTGCCAGCAGCGTCACACCGTCGGACCACGCGAGCGCGGGCGAGAGGAGCGCGATCGCGACGAACGGGACCACGGTGAAACACGCGACGCCGACCGCGAGCAGTCCCATGGTCTGGCTGCCGTGACGGCGGTATCCTCGGTAGGCGTGGTACGTGACTACCAGTCCGAGGGCGGCCACGACCGCCGACGTGAGTGTGACGTAATCAGGGGTCATAGATGGCGTACAGGATGGCCGCGAGGCCGAGCACTTCGAGGCCGGCCGTGGCGAGCGACCGGACCGCGGGCGAGGCGACCACGAGGTTCGACAGCACCAGTCGGAGGACCATCGGCGCGGTGACCAGCAGGGCGAGGCCGGCACCGAGGTACAGCATGGGACGCGTGCCGTTCCGGCGGTAGCCCTGCACCAGCCGGACGACTACGAGCATCGACAGCCCCGTCGCGATCAGCAGACCGGCGAACGCGAGCACGACGACCGACTCCGAGCCCCCGACCGCGGTCTGTAGCGGGACGCTCACCGTCGTTCCGGCTGCGACGTTCGGCGTCGCCGCGAGCGCGTCCCCGATCATCCTTTGAACCCCTCGTACAGTCTGGTGAACCGGTCGGCCGGGTCCTCGTCGCGGTCCACGGCGACGTCGATGCCGTCCTCGGTGAGTTCGACCGTGACGCGCTGGAGTGACGCGGCGTACACCTCGTAGTGGTGGCCGTCTGGGTCGAGGCGCTGTTCGGCGTCGAGCAGTCGCTGGTCCTCCAGCCGCTCGACGCGGCGGTAGATGGTCGACGGGGAGGCGTCGCAGACCTCCGCCAGCGCGTCGGCCGACTTCGCCTCCCGGTAGGTTGCCACGAGGATGTCGCGGGCGTACTCGTCGTCGAGCAGGTCGAACATCGCCTCGGCGTCGGCGTCGCTCACGATGCATACCTCCGTCTGTCCAATCGCTCCCGACCGGCCGCGTCGAGTCGCGAACGACCGACTCCAGTCCGGGGGCACGACCGCAGGCGAGCGCCGAGCGATTCGAACCAATGTCCCATCGCCGTCCGCCCGTCGGTTCGTACCCCCGCGTGTAAAACACTGCGGACGGTCGCTGCCCCTGCGAGCGTCCGAAAAATTATTGGCACTGGAACAGGACTTCCGAGTAACCAGTATGTCTATCGACGACGCTTCGACGGGACTGGCCCGGTCGTTCGGGTCGGCCTTGGCCGTCCCCTTCCGGCTCCAGACCTACCGGAACCTGCTGTACCTCGTGCTGGCGTTCCCCCTCGGGCTGGCGTACTTCGTATTCCTCTCGGTCGGCCTCTCGCTGGGCGTGGGCCTCACCATCACCGTGATCGGGATTCCCATTCTGCTGGCGGTGCTGGCCATCTCGACCGGCCTCGCCACCGTCGAGCGCGAGATCGCCACGATCCTGCTCGGCGTGGAGGTCGACTCGCCGGGGTCGGCAGTGACCGACGACGGCTCCCTCCTCGAACGCGCGAAGCGGCTGGTGACCGATGCCGGGACGTGGAAGGCAGTCGTCTACCTCGGGACGAAGCTGTTCGTCGGCGTGATGTCGTTCGTGGTGGTCATCACGCTGCTGGTGACTGCCGTGAGCATGCTGGCCGTCCCGTTCGTCTACGACCAGCCGGGCGTCTACGTCGGCATCGTGACCGACGCGCCGCTCCGGCTCCACCCGTCGCTGTACCTGGCGTGGCGCAACCTGCTGGTCGGTATCGAGACGGTCGTCCACGTCGGCTCGTGGCAGGTGACGACCCTCGCGGAGGCGCTGGGCGTCGCGGGCGCGGGCGTGCTGCTCGGCGTCGCGTCGCTCCACCTACTCAACGGGCTGGCGCGGCTCTCGGCGTGGTACACCAAGCTCATGCTTGGGACGGGCGCGGAGACGCCGTCGCTGTCGGCGCTGTCGCGGTGAAGCCGGTCCGGTCCGTTTTCGCCCGAGCAATCCTCCCGCGAGCGAACGGACGTGAGTGAGCGGACCAAAGGAGGACCACCGGGACGACCGCCGTGTTTTTGGTCGAGCTTTTGCAAGGGAGAAACTTCGCCTCGGCGAATTTTCGACCGCTGGAAAAGGTCGTCTCAGTAGATGAGCTCGTCGTCGTTCTCCACCATGTAGAGGGTCCGCGCCGCGATGTTGACCGCGTGGTCGCCGATACGTTCGAGGTCCCGGATGGTGAGCAGTAGCCGCGACACGTCCTCCAGCAACTGTTCGATCTCCTCCTCGGTGTTGTTCTCCAGTTCGGTCTCGATGAGGTCCCGGACCACGAGTTCGCTCGCGCGCTCGCAGCGCTCGTCGAGTTCGTCGTCGCGGTCCGCGATGGAGTAACAGAGTTCCGGGTCGGCCTCGGCGTAAGCGTTCATCGCGTCCTCGATCATATCGAGGGTGAGGCTGCCGAGTTCCTGGATGTCGACCTCCGGGAACACGTCGTGGTTGGCCTCGTGGGTGTACTCGCCGAGGTTCGTCGCGAGGTCGCCGATGCGTTCGAGGTCGGTGATGATCTTGAACGACGCCGCGATGAGCCGGAGGTCCGAGGCGACCGGCTGCTGGAGCGCCAGTAGGTCGATGCAGTCGCCTTCGAGATCGAGGTACAGCTGGTTGACCTCCTCGTCGCCGTCGATGACCTCCCACGCGAGTTCGTCGTCCTTCCGTTCGAGCGCGTCCATCCCCATCCGGAGCCGTTCCATCACCACCTCGCTCATGTAGAGGACGTTCTCCTGCAGGTCGTCGAGCTGTTCCTGATAGTCCTTTCGTGCCATGGTCGAACTGTCGCGCGTCTCGCTGTTGTACTTTGTCCCTTTTCCCGTCGTAGCGACTGGGAAATATATTGAATAAGATATGTGTTATCAAAGAGAAACGTTCCCCACGCGAGCTCGCGGCAGCGGCCCGGGCGACCGACGCCCTTATTAATTCGAAGTTTCTCGTTAACAACGAATGCGAATCACCCGCCTCGGTCTCGTCGGACCGGTCGCTCTCGTCGCGCTCACCCCGCTCGCGCTCGTCTCGGGGGTCGAGCAGGCCGAGAAGGTCGTCGCCATCGCGTGGGTCGCGTTCGCCGCGATGGCGGGCGCGGCGCTGCTCGGCGAGCGGTCGGGAGCCACGACCGACGCCAGCAAGCTCGTCTGGGGCTACGGCCTCGCCAGCGGCGCGATGATCGCCAGCGCGGCCGCGTTCATCGTGCCCGACGCCATCGGCCACCATCCGAAGTTCGGCGGGTTCGGCGTCGCGCTCGGCATCCTGGTCGGCTTCTCGGCCCACACGCTGGGCCACCGCGCGACACACGTCGATCTCCCCTTCGACCACACCGCGGCGGAGCTGACGGCTCACGCGCTCGCTGCGGGAACCATCATCGGCATCGTCTACGGAAATATGCCGGACCTCGGTCTGCTGCTCGGGCTCGCCATCGTCTCGCACAAGGGGCCGGCGGGGTACGCCGCGGCCGACCGACTCCGCCGGTCGGGTAAGCCGGTCTCGGTGCTCTTCCTCCCCGCCGCGGGCGTGGGCATCACTGCGATTCCGGCCGCGCTCCTCGACCTCCCCTCCAGCGACGCGCTGAACGCGGTCGTGTTCGGCTTCGCGGCGGGCGTGTTCCTCCACATCGCGATGGACTTCCTGCCGCGCTGCGAACTCGGCGGCGAGGTGTACGAGGTCGCGAGCGTCAACGACGACGCCCACGCGCTGCTCGACCGGCTCCGGACCCGCGCCGTCGCGAGCACGGCGCTCGGCGGCGGGGTCGTCTTCCTCGCGTGGTGGGTGCTCCAGTTCGGCGCGTGAGTGGGAAGTTACGAGCTCGCCTCTGACGGTCTGGAGACGTGATATCGAGTGGGACAGCCGTCGCTCGTGGAAGTTAGAGAGACGGTTTAGGTCGGACGGCCGTGACGCGCGTGGAAACCACGAGCGCCGAAAGGTGGCTGCCCCACCGTGCCGTCTACATATCACTCTCTGCCCTCGCTACAAAACACCTCCGGTACTCGAATCAGAGCGTTGGTCATCCGGGAGTAGCGTCGAGCGCGCGACCCGCGGCGGCGAGAAA
>NZ_QLVG01000002.1 GCF_003382685.1 Halorussus litoreus
AGAGGTTCGACTGATCACTCTCGGACGATTGTTCTACCTCCGGACGGTCGTCGACGCCGAACTCACTCGCCTCGGGCCGATCGAGCCGTGAATCACGGTCGCGGTGGTCCACGTCCGCACCGAAGTCTTCGAGCGAGGTTTCGACGCTCGTTTCAGTCACTTCGAGCTTGCCATCGTCTCCGAAGGCGGTCTGCTGTTGAATTTCGATTTCTGGTCGATTGCTCATGTGAATTGAGCCTCCACCCACTGGAGGCTCCGAAAAACTGCCCCCGAGCGTCGTCTCAGTCTTCTTGAGAGCGGAGCTCGGTGGCGCGATGTTCGAGTCGGCGAAGGATCTGGACACGCTGCTGGTGGGCGTTCTCGTAGGCGACGCAGGCCCGCAGCGTCTCCATGTCGTTGATCGTCACGATACCGGCGTTGAGAAGTCGCGTGTTTGGGGGTTCAAGACGCTGCTCTGGTGATAGGCCGCTCGATACCGTGGATTGCTCTGACGAGTTGCTCACTGACTGTCGCCTCCGCCCCTGCTTCGGCGACGAAAAAACAGCGCCAGTTCGCTCTCCGTTTCGCGTACCTTCTCAGCGACAGACACGGACAGACACTGTCCGATGCAGGACTCGCGGTGAGGATTGCCCCACTACTGCTGTTGATCGAGGAATTCGAGAAGCGTCTCGATATCCTCGGCCGAGGCCGATGATTGGCCGAACAGACTCTTGAACCGGTGATCGAGCCCACCCTCTTCGATGAACGCGTGTGCGTCACTGAGCTGTTGACGAAGGGCATCAGCATCTCCGCGATGCAGATGTGTCTCGACTCGATCTAAATCGATCGAGGGAATCGCAGCAAGGACATCTGCGAGATCTGTTTTCCGGCCACTGTGGAGTTTCGCGGCGACGAGGACCTCGCCGGCAGCTGCTCGTGCAGTCGTTGACCGAGTACCGCCTGAAATCGTCGTCGGGGAACTGTGCGTGCGCAGATAGTCGAACGACCACTCCGCTTCGGTCTGTCGGCAGCCGAGGCCGTTCACAAGGATGTCCACGCCGACCGGGTGGGGTAGTCCCTCGGTTCGCTCGAAGCATTCGATTTCCCGGTTGTAGATGGTTTCCTCTGCTGGCACTTCGAGCTCTGCCGTTCGTTCGAAGTCGCGTGATTCGAGAAATGCAACGACTTCGTCGTAGTCGTCCGGTGCGATGACGAGATCGAGATCGGTCGAGAACCGTGGTTCGAACTGACTAATCGCGTATCCGCCAACGAGGACGAACCCAATTTCTGACTGCTCTAGTTCTTCGAGTACTTCGATGAGTGCCTCACTTCGGTCTTCCTGGCTCATACTTAGGCTGGCTCCATGCGGTAGGTCGCATCAGTGTCGACGTCGTCGTACATTCGGCCGAGCATGTCGAGTGCCGACTCGAAGGTCGCGTAGTACTCGTTTGCGAACGCCACGGTCTCTTGGAGCGAGATGACGGGCCGGCCGTCGACCATCTCGGCCTCGATCTGTGACCGCGGCTCGAGAACAACCTGTATCGCACCATCGAGGTCGTCGGCCGGTTGTCGTTCCTGTGCGACCGGAATCCCGAATCGGTCGAAGAACGCTGTCCAGCCGTCGACGTCCTGCTCGCGAACAGCGATGAACAGCGGATAGTCCTCCGGGTCGCGGGCGACCTGGTAGCCACCGCGTGTCCAGACGTAGACGGCATCGATAGCGGTGAATGCGTAGTCCATGCCAGCGAACTGTGGGAGGACGTACGCCTCCGGGATCGATGGTGTCGAGGTGTCTGCTGCCACGGCCAAGAACTCGAGACCGACATCACGGAGCGTCTGATCGACGAGCTGGAGGCCGTCATCGTACGCGACGTACCCGGCCTCCTCGATGCGGTTCACGACGCGACGGATCGTCTCCCGGTTTTCGTCGATCTTCCGCGCGACGCCCGAGATGGAGTCCCCTGTATCGAGCGCGAGGAGGACCTTGAATTCCTTCTCGCCACACGCTTCGTACATCCTATAGATACACAATTCTGTGCAACAACCAAAAGATTTACTCTTCGTGTGAGTGTGGGTTGCTGATTCCACTCATAGGTCGGGTCGCGGAAGTTCGTTCGAACACCCCCGCACCCCTCGGGGGGCGACAAACAACCACCGTGACTGCCTGCCCCATGAGGGTGTCGTCGAACTATCCCCGAGAATTGGGTTTCCGCCGACAGTCGGTGATTCGACTGGTAGCAAGAGCGGGCATATCGATCGAACCCGTGGGGTTATGATGAACCAGAGCGGTAGCGTACATGATTGGAGGATTCCGTTCATGGCACAGCCAAATCAAGGCGATAAGACCGTCAAGGAACTCGTCCAACAGCACTGGAATGGCCGGGCAGCGACGTTCGACGACGAGAGCCAACATGGAATCCATTCCGACGAACAACACGACCGCTGGCTCACAGTATTGCGCGAGTGGACCGGCGACGATTCTCTTGACGTCCTCGATGTCGGCTGTGGGACGGGCGTTGTCTCGATATTATTGGCAGAGCTTGGCCATGCTGTCATAGGGGTCGACTTCGCGCCAGAGATGCTCGAACGTGCCCGAGCGAAAGCCCGACGGACAGACTACTCGGTCACGTTCCAGCGAGGGGATGCCGAGGCTCTCGCCCTGCCAGACGATACGGTCGACCTGGTCACTGCGCGCCACCTCGTCTGGACGCTCCCTCGTCCCACTGCGGCACTACAGGAGTGGCAACGTGTCGTTGAGCCCGGTGGCCGGATTCTCCTGATTGAGGGCTACTGGGACCACGACGAGCCGTGGGATGAGTACGAGCAGATGCACGACGACCTCCCGATGTACGATGGCCGACCCCCAGACGAACTGCGCGACGTGCTTGCCGACCAGGGATTTGCCGACATTACGCATGAACCGCTGATGGATGCGACACTCTGGGGTCGGGAACCCCACCACGACTACTACATTATGAGCGGTACGGTCCCCCGTTGATGGCCGCTAATTGCTTATTCAACATGTACCGGAAGGTGGAGTCGGACACCACTGGAACCGGAACTGTTCAGTGACACTCTGTCTCCCTACGCGAGGTGGGAAACGTCTGCAGGCTCGTCGACGTCGTCGAACTCGCCCCGCCCAACCGGCTTCCAGTCGTCGTCGGGTTCTGGACTCCACCAGTCGACCTCGTAGGCGCCTGGCGCGCCGAAGACCTTCACCCGCGCCGATCCATCCGGCAGGTCGCGACGCAGTTTCTCGTCGACGTGGAGGTTCCAGGTCGAGTCCGTGTCGAAGCAGGCGAGGACGGCTTCCTCGTAACCACGTGTCTCTCGGGATTCTTGGAGTTCCACCTGCGTGTTACAGTGCTTGCAGAACACCCCCTCGAACGGGATGTGGCTGAACACCTCGTGCCCGCAGACCGGACACCAGAGGAACTCGATCAGTGCCTCACTGTAACGGTCAATGACTTCCAGACTCATCTGTGGATCTGGCCTGATCGGGACGGGCCACCCTTCTCGGCCCGAAAACAGACTTCACCGCAGGTACGCGTCCATCCTCAGGGCCTTGTTTAGACGCGGGACGAGACTGGGGGTTTCTTTCGCCAGAGACGTTACGAACCACGCGGTCAGTTAATCTGTGAGTGTTCGAGGTAGTTCGTACCCTCGGGACGCTCGGACTTATCGTTGTCCACGTTACAGCCTACATACGCAGTGTACAGAGAGCAAGACAAACTGAAATCCGGGGTACGCTTACGGCTGAAACACAACTCGCCGAATCAGTATTGTTATTAGACGGCCGATACAACTTGGCCGAAATGGGGATTCTTGAAGACAAATCTAACGCTCAGTTCTTTTACAAGTACCTTTCAAAGGTATACGACCAAGTCAACCGGATAAATTGGACTGAAGAGATGCGGTCGGAAGCGTTGGAATGGCTGGAGTTTGGCGCCAATGATAGAGTTCTTGACGTGGGATGCGGGACTGGATTCGGAACTGCAGGATTATTAGAATACGCTGACAATGTTCATGCTCTCGACCAGAGCATCCATCAGATGGAGAACGCTTTTGAGAAGTTCGGCAAGCAAGGTCAGGTAACCTTCCATATGGGTGACGCCGAACGCCTCCCCTTCACGGACAACACCTTCGATATTGTCTGGTCTTCCGGATCTATCGAATACTGGCCAAACCCAATTCAGGGTCTCAAAGAGATTCGTCGTGTTGCCAAACCAGGCGGTCAAATACTCATTGTCGGTCCAGATTACCCCTCCAACCCAATCCTTCAACGCGCTGCCGACGCCATTATGCTGTTCTATGACAAGGACGAAGCCGACTATATGTTCACCGAGGCAGGGTTTGTTGACTTCCACCACTACATCCAGCAAGCTTCATCTCGAAGTCCGAGAGCTATCACGACCGTCGCACGTGTTCCTGACGAAAATATACAAACCCACGAATCCTTCGCCGCTTCGCCATAATTAACCCAGGTGAACGATGAATCGGCCAGTGCAGTAAATTGACCGAAGTTAGCAGGCAAGCTCGATATTTCTCACGGCTTCTTTCAGCACGAGTTCACGGAACTGACCAAACCACGTTCTGCTCGGAGCGTACCGCACTGCTCGGTTTTGGCTTTGTTGTTGGTCAGTTCACCGGAACAGAATGCTCTCTCAAGCGTCTAAATAAGACCCATTCTCATCGTTCGGCGCCGTACACGATGCGTGAGGGGGCTTCGTATCCACAATCGGGGCAGTCGTACCATCGCTGTACCTTCGCCCCGTCTGCTGACTTCTGCCCAACGACAACGTCGTCGTTCGGACACTCGGGACAGGTCAGTTCGGGAGTCGGCTTGTCCCGAAGTATATCCCGGAACGTGGTGGTCTCCTTCGTCTCGAAGCCCCGCGACCAGACAGGATAGCCGTCAACGAGGATTGCTCCACGCCATTTGTACCGGTAGGAGTCCGGTGCCCGATACAGGACGGCTCTCGCCCCGGCCTCGGTATTCCGGTACGCAAGCGTCGGTGTACGGCTCTCACGCCGCCAGTTTGTGATTCGAGGCATCTGTTAGAAGTGGACGTCAGCGGGTACGATCCAGAGTTCCTCACTCTCCTCGAGGAGTCGATCCAGCTGTCCACGGTGGCGAATGCCGGTTCCGTGTTCGGTGTACAGGAAGATAGTCGGGCCGTCGTACGCACCGACCTGATGGAAGGCGTGCCGAGCGAGATCTTCGTCGCGCATGATCTCCTCATCGGAAAGTTCGTCAAGTGCCTCCCTCACCCGTTCGAGATTCCGCTTGAACTCCTCTTTCGTCGCCTCCCAGCCACGCTCAAGCAGGTCTTGGCCGTCATCGGAGTCGACGGGGGCTGCAGTCGGTAACTCACCCCATCGCGCCTTCCCCGCAACGGACGTGTCCTCCTCATCGAACGTCACGTGGTAGTCGAAGACGGCGCTGGCATGTGGGTCCGCGCCGACCAGGCGGTCGAACACCGTCTTTCCGGTGGCCAGTGCGTCGTCGTGGGTCGATTCTTCTACCAGAGCGTAAATCACCATGTGCATCTCGAACACCTCGAAGCGCCGACGCACCGGGAATGATTGCTCGCTCACTCCTGCTGCGCCGGCACCCATCGCCGGCGCTCGAAAAACCTGATCTAGCGGTCGATTCTTAGGACTCGTTCGCTCGGTCGACTGTGATGGTTAGATCGCCCGACGCGTAGTCGGCCTCGAAGTCGACGGTGAACGCATCCGAGTCGTACGCGGCGTGGTAGGCACAGTGTCGTTCGAGTGACCCCGTCGCCTTGAAGTGGAAGAACGCAGCTGAGGTGTAGGGCTTGCTCTGGGTCTCGACCTGCGTCTCGACAGAGGCCGGGAGCGCGATTTGTGGTGTGTCCGTGTCGATACTCGCAGCGAACGCCTTCGCTTCCTCGACGGTCGCCTGCGAATGTGCGGGCGTCTCGCCGGTTAGCACGTTTACCGGCGTCTCGGTATCGTTGGTGAACAGGACATCGTGGAAGGTGCGTGTCCCGAGGACTGCGTCGGGATCTAACTCGCAATCGTGGAATGGGTCGTCGTCTGGTTTCTCGGGCATCCAATCACGAGCCTACGGTGGGGCTCAGTCCTTTTTGCCCCAGAAAAACCACCATCTGCTTCGACGCAAATCGGCCTACGAGCGGCTGAGTGTCGCGTCCGGAGACGGTGCTTCACCGCCCGGGATACGCAGTTCCTGGCGTTTCCCGACCCACTCGCCGAGCTTCTGCTTGAGGTACTGGCGAGCAGTCGACTGGGTGAACACACCCTTGTTGACCATATCGACAACGACGTCTTTCAGTGCCCGGAACTGCCCCTTCAGATGGCCGTCGCCGACCGGCTCGCCATCGTGCCACCGAACGGTCGCGAGCGCGCCGTTCCCGACCGTCTCGCCGTGGTCGATTGTCTCGGAGTCGTACTGCAGGCCGAACCACAGCGTCCGGTAGGCGGCCACCTCGAAGGTGGGTGACACCACGTAGAACGCCTCGTGATGGAGGTAGTCGAGATGGTTAGCGATGATCTCCTCGAGCGTGAGCCCGGTGACGCGAGGCTTCGGCTCGACGACCGTCGACGGTCGGTCTTCGCCGGCGAGGTACCCGTCGACGGCATCTGCCTCGAGGCCATCGGCCAGTTCCGCCAGCAGCTGTTTCGCCCACTTGGAGTCGGTGTCCTCGCCACCGAACGGCGACTCAGCCGAGATTCGGTGCTTGAGCTTGAGATTCGCTGCACCCCAATGAGAGTAGTGGAGCGTGTACTGTCCGTCAGTTCGTTCGTACGCAACGAGTGCGCGGTGGCCCATTGAACAATCACCTCGCAGGACGACCCACGACTGGATCGCCCCGCACCCCTCCCGGGGGACGAACAACGCTACTCGTCGATCGGGTCAGGGGAACTGAGGTCCGCGTACAGCACCTCACCGTCGCGGACGACGTACCGTTTCGCCAGCACGGGAAATCGGCATTTGGTAAATCCGGCTGTCTGGATGTCGAATTCTTCGTCCGGTTCGAGATATTCTGCGAGCGACCGGAGGAACTCGTGGGTGACGATGCCACCGTCGTAGTCAGGAAGACCGTTCTCACGGGCCTCGTACACTTCGAAGCTATCGTAGCCCCAGATAACGAGTTCGCCGTCGTCGTCCACTTCCCAGTTGAGCGTCCCGAAGCAGTGGTTCTCACAGAGCTGGCGGGCTGCCTGTGGATCCGATACGAGCGCGCCGGTCGATGTCGTTGCGGCTTGGAGTGTTGCCATGGGTTGTTCTCGGGAGCGGTCTCGCGCCCCCGCACCCCTTCAGGGGGCGAACAACCGCTCACGCTGTAACGGCCACAGGACACTGCACCGCCGACGCGTCGAGCTGTCAGGATTCTTTGTTGACGTCACCGTCCCCCGTTGTATTCGGTTGGGTGAGAACATCCACCTGCTCAAGGAGCGTCGTCGCTGTGCTAATTCGCTCTCGATCAGCGGGCTCCAATTGGTCGACGTCGATACTGGTGAGGCTGCTGAGCGCGCGGTGGAGTCGATAGCCGGGGGTGTCTCGTGGGTCCATGTGTGCGCCTCCGCCAATTTGCGGCGCGAAAAACACCGGCGAGCTGTCAGCAGGGCAGTCCGGGGGTAATCACGAACGGGCCTCCAGTTAACCAACAGAACGAATCGACATCAGGATTCGTTGGTTAAACGGCCACCGTCTCTACTGACTGGCTTCGGGTTCGGGCCCATAGCGAGGTGTCCCGCACCGCTGACACTCCCACAAGGGCTGTCCGGTCCACTCGTCATCGGGGACAGCCTCGAGTTCGCGGAATCGATGCTTCGTCTCCCGACCGCACTCCCGGCACTCGAGGTGAGTTCTGTTCGGGCGCTCGCGTCGTGGCTGTTCGGTATCGGTCTTGTCAACGGATTCCTGGAGCGCAATCGCTGGCACCAGCCAGAGGTCGTTGTCTGCGTTCTCACGAAGGCTTCCAAGACCCTCTTCGGTGCGAACCGCGCTCCCGGTTTCGTCGTAGAGAAACGTCGCGTGCTCGCCGTCGTGACGGGACTGCGTCGTCTCGGTCCACGCCGTCCGCTCACGAGCAGCCGCGAGCAGCTGATTACCACATTCAGACGTGATCCGTGTTGCCGAGGGGAACGAGGTCCACTGATCAACAAGCTGTGGGGCCGGTTCCTCGTCGAGATCGTAGATTAGCTTGCAGTCATCGACTACTGGGTCATCATCTCCCTTCGCGAGGAGGGTGGCCGCAGCAGATCCCTTCCCGACGGCGCCGTAGAACGTCGACGCCTCAACGAGCAGCTGGATGACGTGGCGGTGAGTCGTTTCGGCAGTCGATGTGTCCTGATCATCGGCTCCTTCGAGATGATTCGTGAGACAGAACCGGCACTTCGACTGGTCGGTGGGGATTGACGCTCCACAGGAAGCGCACTCGCTCTCATCTGCTGTGGGGCCGTCTGGATAGTCCGTGTCGACGCCACCAGAGCGTTGGCGCCGGGGCTGGCCACTACTACTGGCGAGTTGGTCGTCGGGAACGTGGGTCGCTTCACCGAGCGGTCGGAGGGCTTCGTAGTCGGCGTACTGATTGGTCATAGAGTATTCTGGCCGTATCATGCTTCGTCTTCGGGTTTAAACAATAGCTCTCACATTAATTAGCCTACAGACAGGGGGTGTCATAGAGCGGTTCGGCTCTATTGAAATCCTCAACGGATAACATATTCTGACGCAGGTCGGTAAGTACAGGCGACCCACAGATCGTTCGGTACAGCGACCGAATCAACCTACACAACTTCTTATAAGTCGTCGAAGTCAGCAACGGTAGTCGCCATGCCGAGAAACATCAACCCAAACCCAGCGGCACCTGCCGGGATCGAGCTCTGTAGGAGGAATCCGCCGGTGAACGCACTAACACCGCCAACAATAGCTCCACGCTTCCTTGCCGGGGCGGCCTCACGAGAGAGAGAAATAAACGTTCGGCGATGTGCTATCATCATTGAACTCACAGCCACATAGAGCGGTAATAGTGAGATTGTAAGCAAGTGATCTGTCGCAGCGAATTCTGCGACGGACGCCGTAACTAACAGTCCAACAAGTAGTGACACAGCGTACCGGAGGGCACGACGCATATCCCGAACTGTGGTTACTGCGGCTAAAAAACCATCTGTGTTACATACACTGGCCGACTGGCTTTCCGGTTATTGTGCACACCGACTAAGCGGCTGTTTCACTCCAAATAGGCTGGTAAGAATCCGTCTCGATGTGATGCGTAGCTTCGGTAAGTACAGTTGAATCAGTTATCGGATTCCGCTGCTCCATCTCCACGACGACGGAGAAGAATACTAATGATAGCAACAATAGCGACACCTGCGATGAGCTTTGACCGTGACATACTGAATTAGTCTACGTACTACCGCATAAAAAGTGTACGGCTACCGTAGAACGGGTGACAGCGTTCCGCTCCGAGTAGCCCTATCTTTGTGTAGCTTGTACTGTCTTCTTTAAGTGTGAGTATACAAAATGCGCCACCTACTGAGCGGCTATTGCACCGGACACACTGGTGAAGAGAAGCGCACTAGAAGTTAATCGTCGGCACACTATACCTCCAGGATTTCACCAATAAGAGCCAGTGATACGACTGATATCGTTCTCTCCGAGTCTACTAGTAGTTACTGTATATGGAACGCCCTCTCCCCGAAAGTGTCACTGAGTGTGTGGCTGCACCACACCAATCGTCTACTAGGACGAGCTCACGGGCCAGCACTCGCTCAGACAGATATCAGACCCGGGAATTGTTAGTCGTGATTTTCGCGCTCGGTGATCTCGGCAAAGGCAACGTTCTCAGTGACGTCGGTGATTTCGACGGTGACACGCTCGCCGCGCTCGGTATCAGGGACAATGACGACGAAGCCACGCTCGACACGCGTGATGCCGTCTCCTTGATCGCCAATATCTTCGATTTCGACGGTACGCTGCTCGCCTTCGGCAACCGGTGGCGTGCTCGGCGTCTGCCCGCGCTGTGAGTCGGTGGGAGTCTCGGCAGCGTCGTCGGTGGCTGCTGCTCCGAGAACAGCCACGCGGTACGTGTCGCCCTGCTGCAGCTCGCCACGGTCTATCTCGCGCTCGGGAATCTTAATGAGATACGTCCCGTCTTGCTGTTCGACAGCGCCAGCGAATAGACACCGCAGTTGGGTGGGAATCTCCATTACTCGTGTTCTGATCGAGATACGCAGTGAAGCCCACTTGAGGCTGCGGTCTGGCTACTCCGGCGCGACGACGTCCCCACACGATGGACACTCTGCCCAAACGCC
Organism: Halorussus litoreus; assembly: GCF_003382685.1. GTDB lineage: Archaea > Halobacteriota > Halobacteria > Halobacteriales > Haladaptataceae > Halorussus > Halorussus litoreus. The sequence goes on from NZ_QLVG01000002.1 coordinate 10,285, forward strand.
GTCAGTCCCGTCGTCTTTATTGTATTCAACAAGCAGCCACGCAGAGGTAATCGGGTCGCCACAGTCCGGACACTGACCAAGCGACGAGTCATCGGTAGGCATGCCTAGGGGTGAAAGGAGCGTGTGACAGGTCCTTCCACGTGGAGTTCACTCCGGTTGGAAGATAAGCCTTTGGCGGGTTTACTGGTTGTACACCCCCGGATTTCCGGAGAAAATCCCGCACCAGTACCATTAACTCACTGCTGCCGGAATATCGGATACTCATGAGTGTCCGTGCGGTACTCGCTCAGCTACTCCCCGGTGACGAGCCGGAGGTCGTCGTTGAGTGCCGCCACTGCGGAACGAAGCTCCCACCAGACGCAGATCAATGTCCTGACTGTGGATCAGACGAGATCGGGCACCACCGGATTTCCGAGTAACTGATCGTGCTCCTCGGCAGCGAGCGTCATCAAACGGCACACACACCGTCTATGACTACCCCGACAAACGGTAAGTACAGGTGGAACACGCATCGTTTCATATGGAAAACCTATTTACTACGCTGGGTATTCGGTCGAAATATGCTTGACTCCCCACACGTTCGCTTTATTATCAGCTTCCTCGCCGCGTTTCCGCTCTCAGCGATTATTTCGCCACCCGATATATTCGGACAGCTGTTCGTCCTCGTACTCCTCGTAGTGGTCTCGTACTACCTGAGCTACAAAGGCGGATACGATGCTCTCCTGGGCAACTGACTCGATACATTCGCACACCTACGGAGCGGCTGTTTCACTCAGGATTTGCTGGTAAGAATTCGCCTCGATGTGGTGCGTAGCTTCGGTAAGTACAGAGAAACAACTTATCATCCAGCCAGCCGTGGTTTCCGGTATGAAGTCTTGGTCCTCGGCGTTAATCGGTCTCGGAATAGGTGGCGTGCTTGGCTATCTATTCGGTATACGGCGTGGAGATTGGTGGATTGGGGGTAGTATCGCAGTTACGTCATCAATCGCAGCGTACGGGTTTCTTGCATATCCCCAGTATCGATTCAAATGGTCTGGTCCTCACTCGAAATTCTGGTACACTCTCCTCAGCGTGCTTGCCCCGATAATAATGCTTCTCACGCCAATTAGCCCGCTCCTCCCGGATGACCTGTCGATAGTGGCCCTCTTAGGGAGTATCTGGACCGGTGGCGTGTATGCTGGAGTGGCGCTCGCACACGAGTCTCCAGACACTACTAATAACGAAGCACCATCTTCGTCTCCCAGTGATTGACGCTCGGTACGCAGGCTTGCTTATCGGCGTGTTCACCGTAGAGATAGATGAAATCAACTTCGCTGAAAGCGTTCTATGACAGCCTCTACAGACAACTGAAAATCAACAGTAGAGGCGTTAGACAGCCAGTTCGTCCAGTGTGTCGCGGTGGGTCCGAACGGTGACCGCTGAGACGTTCGCTACTTCAGCGATGTCCGACTGGGTGAGCCACCGCCCGTCTTCGCGTCCGGCTTTGTACAGACAGGCTGCAGCGAACCCGGACGGCTGAACCCCCGTGGTTGCCCCGGTCGATTCGGATGCTTCCGCCAGCTGCCGAGCCCGCTGCCGGATCTGATCGGAGACGTCGAGCTCCGACGCCAACCGTGGAACGAACGCACTGGGCGTCACGGGCTGGGCAGGAAGGCCAAGCTCCGTATTCAGCGTCTTGTACGCGTTCGTCACTCGCGATTGCTCGACGCGCGCCGGGTCGGTGACGTCCTCGAGGGTTCGCGAGAGTCCGTCGCACCGACAGGCGCCGTAGACGCTCGCGGTGGCCATCGCTTCGATCGACCGGCCCTGCAGGAGGTCCTCGTTCTGGGCGCTCCGGAAGAGCTGGCAGGCCTGGTCACGAATCATCTCGGACAGCTCAAGTGCGCTCACGATCCGGCGAACCTCACCCAGACCGTGCGCGAGATTGCGCTCGGCTTTCGACTGAAACCGCCCACGGGTCTGTTCACGCCGCATCCGAGCGAGCCGCCGTCGCTTCCGTCCTGAGAGTTCGTTCCCGTTCGCATCGGTCCCGCGGCCGATCTCCGTCGACAACCCTCGATCGTGTCGTGCCGCCGTCAACGGAGCGCCAGTTCGTTCACGCTCGTCGTCGAACGCTCGCCACTCTGGCCCGTGGTCGATCCGCTCCTCGTCGATGACGAGCCCACACTCCTCGCAGATGGTTTCGACTGCGTTGGTGGTGACCCGGCCGTCGCACTCGGGACATTGGTTAGGGTTCGCTTCCTTCTGGGTTTTCAACCTCCGCCCCACACTCGGCACAGGTAGCAACCGTCTGTTCTGGCCGGTCGATTTCGTCGAGGTGGTCGTCGACGAGCGCGTCGATATCTCGATAAACGACGAATGCACTCCCGATTTGGACATCGCTGTCCCGAATCGAGGTCTCGACATCGGGAGATTTCGCGAACGGTTCCGGATGCGGCCACGTTTCAGGCTCCGCTGTCCCGACCCAGTACGCTGTCCCAGACTCGCCATCCCAGTATGCGTACCCGTGGTCACTAACGAGGGAGGAGACAGTCTCTCGAATCGGTTTTGTGCTGAAGAGGTAGTCCAGCCCCGGCTTCTTCGCGTATTGGTTGACCAGCGCTTCGGTGGACATAGCGTCCTGGGTCTGCTGCCAGAGTTTCTGTTGGACGTGAGCGGACCCACGAGCGCCGGCGTCGCGTTTCACGATCTTATCCTCGAGCGTTGTCTGGACAGCGTCGACCAGTGTCGTCCCGCCGTTGGATTCGGTCGCACCGATGGTGATGTGGGTAAGCCCGTCCCGGTCAGGGTAGTAGAGGTGCCGGTAGACGTTCCGAACGAGCTCTCCGAGCATCAGCTGTGCCTCGTCGCTCCGTTCTCGAAGCTCCTCGATTTGTTCCGAGGAGAGGTCGGCTTTCTGTTCGGGGCTATCAAGCAGGGCCTCTATAGCCTCGAGACGCCGAGCCTCGTCGATTGCCGCATCCATTCGATCAGCGTCAGGGGCGAGGAACAGAGCGTAGTTCTTGTAGATTCGCGTCTCAGTCTCTCCCTCGTGTTTTGCGGCTTGCTGCTCGTAGAGCTGAGTCACACGATTTGGCGGCGTATCGCCGCCGTCTTCGACAGCAGCGGTGTCCGGATGCATCACCGCGAGCTTCGGCGTATCCGGGGTATCCGGTAAGTCCGCTGGCGATTCAGGGAACTCCACCGGCTGGAAGCCACCATCGCCGATTTCCTTCGAGGTGAGACGGTTCTGGAAACGCGAATGAGCGCTCGCTTCGGGGGTAGACTCGATCCGCTGGTCGATGATCCGGATCAGATTTGGTTCTTGCTTGAATCGGAGGCGCTCTTCCTCGTAGAGGAAGTAACACGCGACGTCCATATCGTCGCCCCGGAGTGCGGATAGTGCGGCATCGTAGTCGTCGAAGTTCAGATTGGGATGACCGATGGCGAGGTTCAGATCGGCGTGAGTTAGGCCGGCGGCCTGTTCACCGTATGCGAGGCTGTGCCAGAGAACTGTCGTTGTCAGATGGGTTCCGAGGGGCGGGAGACCGTTTTCGGTCCATTTCCGATCCTCAAGCTGGGCGTGCGCGGTACCATCGTCGTCGTAGATGTCGGCGGTCACTGCGGGGCCGAGATCGACGAAGTCGAATAGGCGCTCACGAAGGATCGTCTGAATCCCGCCGCCAGGATCGTCATCAGCGACTGTGAGGTCGTAGATCCGAATCCAGTGGCGGTCGTAACTGTCGGGCTGGTGATTCCAGAGGTAGTAGACGGCTCGAGCAAGCAAGCGGAGGGCGTCACGAGTGCGTTGGAATCGAGGGATCGTATCGATCTTGTCCGTGAGAGCGTCGATTAAGGAGGGATGGAAGGGGTATTCGCGAGCGAGGACATCCACGTAGCCAGCGTCGGTGGCTTCCTGTGGATACTGCCGGTCTTCCTGGTCATAGAATTGGAAGTATGAGTCGGCGGCTTCGTGCGCGGCGTTTTCTGGAACTTCCGAGAAGAGTCGGTGCTGAAGGACTTGTCCGATCTCGTTTTCGTCGGTCGGCGTGACCGTCTTGTGCTGCCGCCGGCCAATCTCATTGACCTCCTCGATATGGTCACGGACGCCATCACGAACCCGGTCAGCCTGCTCACCAAAGGCCGTATCCGCGATAGAGTAGACGACCGTGACGTGCTCCGATTCGGCAGCCGCTTCGAGGAGCGCCATCACGAACGAAAGCGTCTGATCGGCGAGCGTCTTGTCGCCGACAGGCGTGCCCGCGGCTTTGTTCATGTAGTCGGCGATTTCGTCGATCAGAATGAGGGCCGGCTGGTCGTGCTGAGCGAAGAGTTTCGAGAGCGTCCCCTCACCGGGGGCGTCCCGGTCTTGGTCGTAGTCCTTGAGGTACTCGTAGCCATCGAGCCCATAGAGCTGGTACGCGAGTTCACCCCACATCGTCCGGGTATTCGGAGCATCCGGATCGTCGTCGGTATGGCGGGCATCCTTGCTATCAGCCTTCGTTCCGATGAAGACCCCCGTCGCAATATCGAGGCCCTCTGCCACCGCATCTTGATAGTCGGCCGCAAGCTCCTCGTCGCCGTCCAGCAGGTAGTGTGAGAGGTCGTCAATATCTACGGGGTTCTCAGCAAGATGGTAAGAGGCGATGAGGTCGTGCGTTTTCCCACCACCGAACCGTGTGTCGAGACAGAGAATGCTCGAAGTATACGAGCCGGGGTCGTACTTTGTGGTCGCCAAGAAACGCCCCGTGAGATTGGAGAGCAGCGTGCGGAGACCCTCCGTGGGATAGGTCATATCGTAGAACGAGTCGGGGTCTCGATAGACTGGTGCTGCCTTCTCAGGGTTGTGGACGACAGTCGAGAGTTTCGCAGCGAACTGTTCCTCTTGGAGCGAGCCGTCTAAGACGTCGTCTCGTGGCTGACAGCTTTCGAAGAGAGAAGGGTACTCATTACTCATCGATTTCCTCCGTGGGTGAGGAATCAGCTTCTGGTTTGGATACGATTACGAATTCACACTCCGTGCTGTTCTCGATGATCGCCTTGGCGATCCCCTTCGACTCCGCGACATCGACCTTGATAGTGTCCCCAACCTCCGCATCGAATTGGTCGAGTTCGGGTCCCGACAGATTCACCCGGCCCGATTGGCCGGTGTTCTGTCCAATTGTCTTCTGAGTCATCTGGATAGTCACATCACCTAGCGGGAATGTTATAACCTTTACTTAGTCTAAGTTCCCGATTTGTAGTATGGTAGTTCTTCTATAGCCCCTCCCCCCACTACCCCCTGAATACTAAGTGACTGGGGGTAATCGGTCTACTCACAATGCAAATTAATCGCGGTCCTCGCGACCACCGATATGGGACGTACTGGAATCGTATCCCGGAGTGTATGCCAAGGCACGTCCCGGTAGCAGACCTGAGGGGCTTCTCCATACCCCGTAACGAGGGGGGAGTACCCTCTAGAGAAGAGTTCCCCTATCCAGTAGTCCCGGTCACCGACCAATACCAGTTACATCTGTTCCCGGCACCTGACCATATCCGGCCGATGCTGGTTCGGCTCACCGATGGCGAAGTGCTCACCGATGGTCACGAACCGTACGGATTCTGGTTGACCGTCGATGGGATTGCCGAAGCTCGAGAGACACTCATCGCACAGGCAGAGAACTATACGAACCAGACAGCACCTCGAGAGCTCGGAACCGCCCTCCAAGACGCACTCGTCACGGATGAACTGCTACACGACATCTTCTCAGAGCAACTTACTGAGAAGCTCCGTCCACCGACCGTTCGTTGGCTTCGTGACCGTACCAAGTCTGTAAGCGCAGACACTGTCGAATACACCGGTGGGGCGTACGTCAAAACGGAGTGGACCATCGAGTTGGAGCCTGAATCAAACAGGGGAGAGCGATCCCCACGGACACTCGAGTTCCACACCGATGACCTCATTCAGCAGGATTCGCAACGGTTCACGGTTGATTACCGGCAGCTCTTCCGCCAGCAAATTCGATGCTCGAACACCTGGTGGACGGATCTCAGCAGATACTGGATTACCTCGGCAACGGTCGAAGATATTGTAGACGACGATTATCCCACAGAAGACGAATCTGCGTTCTCGCTCCGCCAATCTGGGAAGGCGAAGTACCACCTCGTACGGAATGAAACTGGGACGACCGTCTGTGGTCATGAAGCCCGTTCAGGCGACACCCGGCAATTCTCCCCAGATACGCTCCCGATACCAGCGGCACTCTGCAACCATTGTTCCAGAGAAGTCAAACGACACCTGATTCCCTGAGAATAGTGTCAATTCGAGCTGAATCGCTGATCGTGAATAGCGGAACACGATAGAATCAGTCGGTCCGCAACACCTGTTTAAACCAGACAGAAGCGGTACAGCACCAGAATATTATGACGTTCCAGTCGTGGTATTTTGTATGAGCATCCCCGATCTCACCCCGATACGAGAGTCTCTTGATGTCAGAATCGAGGAGCTGGAAGAGGAGCAAAAACGCCAGGAAGAGCGGCACGAAGGAGATGGAAGCACACCCGCGGTTTGGGACAAGGTGGAACCGAAAATTCGGCGCGATGTCGTGGAGGATTGCCAGGAGGATCTTGATGGCGTGGACGAACAAGACGAGGTTCTCCGAATATTGGCTGAATGGCGCCGTAACGAAAATCGAGAGTGGGAATTCAACAGGAACAGTTCCACAGTAGAGAACGAACGAAACAACATCAAGACGGCTGAAATTCGGATCTGGAAGGAGGAGCTCATAGAACTAATTCCTGAGTCTGAATTCAAGACCTGCGGCCTCTGTGAGTCTATTCAAATGCCAAAAATCGACCGGCGCAGGAGTCGAGAGTATGTATGGGAATGTCCTGACTGCTTCTAGTCTGGGCCCACGGACATCTATTATACTGACGACAAGAGGGGGAGTATGGGCGCATCTGATTGGGCTGGCAGGATGTGTTTGCGACTAGAAGAGGAGTTTGACATAAGCGAGGACCGGGCCCTCCGTATCACGACACTCGTTCGACTACTCCGAGGGGAAGGATATGAGGATGTCTTTGGCGAGTACGGAAGCGAACGACACCAGAAACTCCAAAAGCAGCTGATCGACGAACTCGATAAGTCACTCCTCGAGCAGTCCGGCAATACGATCGAAGAACGCTGGAATAACTTGATGGATGAGTTGGACTGTCAAAGTCGCGCTGACAACGGAGTATACCTCATCCCCTGGAGTGAACACGAAGCCGACGACTGGCAAAATCCCGGTGTGACGAGTTCTCGCCCGTGACACGATGTTCCGGAAATCCCGGAACCCTTGAATTTCCACGAGTGGTCGTCGACGACGAGAAGAGCTCGCGAGACCGGGTCGCTCTCGCCCACGAAGCGATCGAGACCTACGACGCCTCGTACTACGAGACGCAGCTGGTTCGAGCGGTTGAGAGCATACTGGCACCTCTTGACTGGGATCGGAATGACATCCGACGAGAACTCAACGAAACACATGTAGTCGGGATCACAGACTGGACCTGACGAACCCCCTCCCCCCTTTTTCGAGTTGTAAACTCGTGACGCCGGGGAGGGGGTGAACAGCAGGAGGGCTTGCAAAACAGCCGATTGTGGCGGATATACGCGATAGAGAGTCTGAGAGTCTAATATTCTAACTTGCAACTAGATATGCCAAAGTTTATGTAACACGTTGCCTTACCATAACCGCACTAGAGACAAATAGTACATATCGTCTAGCTCAGCTAGACGATTGATGTCTCGGGATGTAGATAACGACTCCATCTCGCTTGTGGTTCTCATCCCGTGTATTATCGCGTCTCACCGCCTCTATACCAACTTTAGTTACCTCAACTCTCGTTACACTACGTCTTGGATGGCCTGTTCCCCGCGACTTACAACTCGAAAAAGGGGGGAGGGGGTGAAACATTCGAGATCACCAAAGCGGCTTCTCCAGCAATATGTCCGAAACCCGGCATTCCTCTCACTCGTGAACGGATTCTACGAGCGGCGTTCTTTCGCAACCATTCTGGCGCTTACTACTCGAAAACGGGGAGTGTGAGAAAGACCGTATCACCCTGGGCATCATTCACAAAATCCGGATTATGTGGATTTTGCTCCGAGACCCACCTCGACTCACTTCTCCTTACAACGTGAGGGTGGGTGCATCGAACCATGTGTGTTACAGCCTCCCAACATCTTACAACTCGAAAACGGGGGGTCCGGGTCATCGAGGAAGTTCGACGATAGCGAGCTTCGTTGAACCGTTACAACTCGAAAACGGAGGGTGATAGATTCCGAAGACGGTATCTGACTCATCCAGAGGATACGGGGCTGTAGTCGTTAGATAGCCTGTTTTCGCCCGGTTACAACTCCACAAGGGTCCATATTTTTATACCCAGAGTTCGAGGGGGTTCATAATGGGACGAGAGGGACGTAGAGCAGGATCGAATAATCCGGAAGGTGAGGAGGATCGTGAATCTTCTGCTGCTGATCCTGAAACTCCTGAATCGACGGATGAGGAGGTGGCGTCTCCTGGCACGTCACAAACGACCTTCGAAAACGGATCAGATCCCGCTGATTCGTCTCAAGAAGCAACTAATGGCGACGGTGGCGGCATCTCAATTCGTGATAGGCTCCAAACCGAGTCGTCCGGCGGGGTCTTCGCGAACAAAGACCTCGTCCGGTCAGATACCATCATCGACGAGGACCGGATCGTCGGTCGTGACGACCAGCTAGGCCGTGTCGTCGACAACCTAAAACCGGTCCTCCAGAATGAGGGGATCCCCGATATGCTTCTGAGTGGTCCTTCTGGAACTGGGAAGTCGCTCATCATTCATGCGGTCTGCAAACAGATCGTCGAACTGTGTGAATCCCAAGGCAAGACCTTCGGGGTCATTTCAATCAACTGCGAGGGGCCGAAGACTGCAGATCGGGCTGTCTATCGGTTAGTCAAAGCTGCTGCCGACGACCTCGGCGTTGATCCTGGTGTTCCCCAAACCGGTGTCTCAACGGATCAGAAGCTGGAGCGACTGTACGAACTCATGCGAGAGTATTACGACGGTGTCATCTTCATTCTCGATGAGATCGATATGCTCGAGGGGCCGTATCAGGAAGCAGAGTACAATTCTCTCATCTACCAGCTTTCACGGGCTCGCAAACTCGCTGACTTTGATGGCCCCATCTCGCTCACAACGATTACGAACTACGCCGACTTTATGAAGGACCTCAACAGCCGCGCACAGAGTTCTTACAACCCTGACGACATCTTCTTCGATGATTACGATGCGAACCAGCTCCGTAGTATTCTCCGCAACCGGCGGGACGCCTTCAAGCCAGACTCACTTGCAGATGACGTTGTTCCGCTTGTTGCTGCGTTCGGCTCCCAAACGCACGGGGATGCGCGGAAAGCGATTGATCTCCTCAGATGGGCTGGTGAATTAGCCGAGCGGCGTGGGGCTGACACGGTTATCGAGACTGATGTCCGTGATGCTCAGGAAAAATACACCGAAAACCGCAAGCTCCGGCATATCAGCGGCATTTCGACTCAAAAGAAACTCTCCATCTACGCTGTGGCGGCCACTGCCCACTACGCAAGAGAACATCCTGAGTGGATCCCTGCCGGACCTGCGTTCAAGACGTATCAATTCATTGCCGATACGATGGATGCGGACCAGTACAGTCGCGAGACGTTCGTGAATCACGTCACAGAGCAGAGTACGTACGGTGTACTGGACTTCGAGCGTCGGGGCAAGGGGCGAGGCAGAGGAGTGCATATGTATTTCTCCCTCTCCGAGGATCCGGAAACAATCATGGAGACGATCCGTGAGGATTCCCGGTTCGAAGATCTAGCTCACGAAGAGGCGACTATCAGCGCGGTTGTCCGCGAACGGCTGAAGCAGTTCCGGAGTAAAAACTAATCTCGCCCGTATTCTCCCCGCACTTACTTCTCGAAAACGGGGGGTGTTCGTATCCCGCGCGATGCGTTACAACTCGAAAATGGGGGGGTGTCATTCGTCGGGATGTCTCGTTACTACTCGAAAACGGGGGGTGGGTGAGCCAAGAGATTTGACGTGCCGGTCGATGTACTGTGCTTTCCCCTTGCCCTCTCCCATTTACAACTCGAAAACGGGGGGTGTGTCCTACGATTTCTTTGTCGTCGGTCCCATCGATGATGCGGAGACGGTGGAGAAACGACGGAAATACGGGGGTGTGGTCCCTTCAAAATCAGCGTCACCCCCTCCACACACATCCTGTTACGACGGAAACGTGGGGTGGATGTCCTCTCCCTTCGAGTTTCACTCATCCGGGTTGACTGGGCCCATTCACACTCTGGGGGGTGCCGCCTGCTACGTCTCTAATGGTACTGAAAAGAACATCAGACTACAGTTCAATCTCGTCTACTCGTCAGGATTCACTGGCCCTTTGTACTTCGACGTCACCGAATCTCCTTCCCGCCACTGCCAGTAGTAGTAGCGGTTGTCGTTGATTTCCTTGATCGTGATCGTCGCCTTCGCTGGCACGTCGTCCGGGAGGTCATCGGGGCGCTCCTTGACGTCGGCGTCATCCGCCTCTTCCTCCTCGAGACGAGCTTCACGCTCCTTGTATTCGGCCAACGCCTCGGCGTAGCTGGCAACGTCCCGAAGATGCTCCGGTGTGGCTTCATTGAGCGTGTTGACGATTTGCGTCGGAAGGTTTGCCGGTGGGGTCGGGGGTTCGTAGGACATCGGCTGCTCTCGTGTTAACCAACACAATCCGAGACTCCATAGTTTTGTTGGTTAAGACGATAGGGACGGCTCCGGTGCCTGCTGGTTGTAACACTACTTGAAACTTCTTTATATGCTAGTTTCGTACTATGTTACACCGTGCTCCGGCGCATCGAACTCGAGGTCCTCGCCACGGTCGACCGCGGCGACACGATCTCCGAACTCGCGACGAAGCTCGACCACAGCGAGAGCTACCTCTCTCGTGCCGTCGGGGACCTCGTCGAGAAGGGGCTCGTCTACACGGAACGCGACGGCCGCCGAAAACGAGTCGTCCCATCAGATGCTCGCGCCGTCGAACGCTACCAGGACCTCGTCCGCCAGCACTCCCACATCGACTTCCCCGAGCTACTGACCGGCAAGGCACTCGAGGTGCTGCACTACCTCGACCAGCCGCGAACTGTCTCCGAGATTGCGGACCGGAGCGACAACTACCGCAACACGGTCAACCGCGTCCTCAAGCGGTTTCGCGACCGTGGGCTCGTCCGGACGGCCGACGGCCGCTATGACTTCAACGCCGACTTCGACCGCCTCCACGAGTTCGCCCGTGAACTCGCACACCATCTACATCGCCAGCGCCTCGAAGCCGTTGCCCCGAAGGGCACGATTCTCTGGGAGGACTACGACGAATTCCTCGCCCAGGCCGAGACAGAGATCGATGCGGAGGCGTTCCACGAAACCGGCCTCGCTCGGTTCGCGGCCTTCGACCTCCAGTTCCTGCTCACCGGCCACCGCTACTACGTCTACTCCGAGGAGCTCGACGTAGTCTCGCCGGCGGAGCTCTGCTGTCACACGCTACTAATCGACGACGGCAGCCGCCACCGCTCGTACTGTCTCCTCCTGCTCAGCCACGTCGACGTCGACGAGGAGGGCCTCCGAGAGCAGGCGGCGAAGTATGACCTCGAAGACGAAATCGATGCCTTACTCCGCTACCTCGAAACGCACGGCGAGGTCGATGACGAGCGGCTCCCGGAGTGGGACGAGTTCCAGAAGCTGGCGGCTGACTACAAAATCGAATCCTGATCAAGTGCTAATTTGGGGCGAACTGTCGGGAGTTACGCTTCTTCCGGACGGGGAGCGTTCTCATACTTGACCATCTTCTCGGGTTTGTCTGAGATGGTGTCGTAGATCTGCTGGAGCGTCTCCTCTGCTGCGAGGAGATTATGGTCGTCGAGGAACGCCCGTCCCCTCTCGGTGAGCCCGTAGAACTTCCAGGGGTAGCCCTGTCGGCGCTGGTCATCGTCCAGGGCGACTTCCTTGACGATGCCGGCGTCGATGAGCTTCTGGATGTGCTTGTAGACGGTCGCGTCGCTCACGCTAGGGTTGAGTTCCTCGAGCTCGTACATCGAGGGAAGCTGCTCGGGGTGCTGGAGGATGTTATTGATCAGCACGAACCGCGTCTGTTGGGTGACGAAGTGGACGAGTTCGCGGGATTCCATCCCCTCAGCAGTTCCCAGGTCAGTGCTCATACTGTATCGTACACGATGGGGCACCAAGTAGTTTACCTCTGGGTAAACCACTCTTCAGTAAACTATACTTATTTGAGCAGGTGATTTACTCCATAAATCATATCTCTCCGCCACGAGACACTCACATAATGACCGAGGAGGAGTCTCCCGTTCCCGATGACGTTCTCAGAAGTGCCAAAGACCAGCTTGACGAGGAAGAGATAACGCTGGCCGACAACGAGGAAGTCCTCCACGCCTTGAGCGAGTTAACCCCAGTCTACGAGAACGACCGGTCGTATTTCGTCCTCGGAAACTATGACCGGGAACCGATCCAACGGCTGAATCTGGTGGTTGACCGCCTCAACCGGCGCACCGACGCGTACGCGTTCCGGATGGTCGACATCCGCGGGGAGTGGGACAACAGCATCCAGAAGTTCTGCCTGATCGCCGACATCGTGACCTACCTCGTCGGCGTCGCCGAGAAAGAGCCGAGTGACTTCCTCGTCGAGCAGGGACTGCTCGTCGGCACGACGGAGTTTTTCGCGAAAAGTCACGTCCTCAAGCGAGAGTACGAGGACGAAGAACACCCATTTGGGTGGATGCAGGACGGTGTCTTCGAACTGTTCGACCGGGAGGGACGGCTCTATTGCTGGCGAACCGAAGCGGACCTCGTTGACGTGACTGGCGAGCTGCCGTAACGGCGGGTGGACCGATACTGACTGAGTCACCCAACGCAAGCGTAGTCTTGAGACCCCTGTTGATTACTCAGGTTTTGTTCGAGTCAGATGGGAGCCGACCGTCTGGTCGAGGAACGCGGCCCCGTTTGATCTCGTGATCGACGCGACGCAGGTGCTTGCAGCCGCCTTCGGGTGAGCGTTGCTGCCAGTCGGGACAGGTACACGATTCGTCGATGACGTCGACTTCGTACCGGTTCCCGGACGCGGACTGCACCTCGTAGCGGCCGCCTTTCGAGAGGAGCGAAACGTCCATCGCTTCGGCGACGGCACGCTTCGTGCGGGGCTCGAGATCGTCCTGTGACTCTGCGTTCTCGTCGACGACCAGTCGGTCGCGAACGTCGCCCGTTCGGCCACCGTCCGGCGCGACGGCTTCCGCAGGGCCGCTGAGCCGCTCGTGGAGCAGTTCCTCCACCGGATGGCCTTCCGGCCAGAGGTAGTGGACCTCGCAGCGCTCGCGATGGTCGTAGGAGCCGCACGCCGCTGCGCTCCCGGTCCAGACGCGCCAGGCCCCGAGCGCGGCCATCACGTCGACGATGTCACGGGGAACTGTCTGGTGGTCGTCCGGGAAGAACACCCGGAAGCGGGTACACGCCTCCTGCGGCGGGACGGTCTCCCACCAGTCTTCGCTGGAGCCCCAGCTGTCGTACATCGCCTCGTCGCTCCCGTAGCCGACGGTCACGCCATCGACCGGCGTCCAGTCTGCTGGGAGGTGGTCCGCCTCGCCTTCGAGCACTCGAAGAACGGCGTATCGGAGGTACTCGTGAGCTTGGTGGTCTGTCGTTCGAGCGACCTGGTCGTGCTGCTCGGCAACGTGCTCGGCTTCCTCAAGGACCGTCGTGAGATATGGTTCAGTCATCATTCGACGGAGGTCAGAACGCGCCTCCGCCCCTCCGCGGGCGCAGAAAAACTTAACCAACAGTAGCGATTTCGTACTCAGACTGTTGGTTAAGAACTCCTGCATCTGAACGCCGTACGAACACGGTCTCGGCAGATCCTACGAAAAAATCAGTCCAAAAACGCACTAGACGATTTACTTAGTACGTCCGATCAGCAGGAATGTTTCGGGCCGCTCCGCCCCGAACTCGATTTCGAACCCGTGCTCGCGGAGTGCGTTTGCGGTCTCCGTGGCCGAGAACCGCTCGTCGACCGGCGGCCCGTGGGTCCCGCTTCCGGTAGCCGACCAATCGGCGATGACGAACGTCCCTCCCGGGTTGAGTACGCGTGTAATCTCACCTACCGCGTCCTCTCCAGCGAACTCGTGGTAGGTCATCGTCGAGAAAGCGGCGTCGAGGCTGTCAGTGTCGAACGGGAGGTCGTCAACGCCGCTCGTCACGAGGCCGACGTTCTCGGGGACCCCTTTCTCCCGGTAGTAGTCGTGCATCGCGTCTTGGATGTCGACGGCGTGCACGTGGTCGACAGCCGGCGCGACGTCATCGGTGTAGAAGCCGGTCCCGCTACCGAGATCTGCGACCGTTTCGTCGCCCTTTGGTGACAGCGCCCAGAGCAATTCCTCCGCGGAGAGGAAGCGGTACCGTCGCTGGGCGTTCTCGAGTTTGTCGGCGCGGTCAGCGTCGAACGTGTGATATCCCATATTAGAGGTTCGCGAACGCCTCGTCGACGAGTTCGCCGGTGTCGGCGACGATGTTGGCCATCTCCTCGTTGTCGGGCGCCATCCCGACGAGGCGGGCAATGCGCATAATCGAGACGTGATAGACGACCTGCTTTCCGGGTTCCTCTTCCCAGATGACGACGTTACAGGCCATGAGCGCACCGAGTCTGTTGTCGGTCGCGTCAAGCGCGCGGTCGGCTACCTCTGGATTGCACGCACCGAGCACGTAGTAGGGATCGCGGCCCGCGTCGACCTTCTCGTTGAGCATCTCGGAGGGCGAGAACTCGACGGGGACGCCGAACCCGGCGTCCGTGAACACGTCGCGGACGTGTTCGATCGCGTCCTTGTGGCTCATCTCGAGGGTCGCTTGTTCTTCACCGATGTCCTTCGGGTCGATCTGGCTCGGGTCGATTGGGAGCATCATTCGTGTACTATCTTGGGTTTTCAGAACAAAGTCTCTTCGGGTATTCTCCCGCGAAAGCCCAGATTCATGTGGAAAGGGTCGTTTCAGTACTTATCGGCCAACGGAGTATTGTGGTATTCGGGAACAGCTTTAATCGTCTCTGCCACCCTATCTTCGGACATGGTGGCCACGTCAGTGCGTGAGGACCTGGAGCGCGACCTGGGGTGCCTCGACCTCCTGGGCTGCATTCACGGGCTCAACGAGCGGGATAAGATGGTCTTTCAGCTGCTACAACAGGCAGAAGAGGGACTTACCGTCGACGACGTCGCAGATCGAATGGATTGTGAACGTTCGACTGCGTATCGCTCGATATCTCGGCTCCTTGAGGCCGGCGTGGTAGTTCAGGAGCAAGTAAACTACGAGCACGGAGGGTACCACTACGTGTATCGTTCGCGGACATCCGAGGAAGTTGCACACGACATGCAGCGATTGCTCAACGATTGGTATGCGGCCATCGGACAGCTTATTCAGGAGTTCGAAGACCGGTACAGCCGAGACTTGGAGGATCGCGAGAAGCAGCCGATTGAGTCTTGTCTCTGACCCTATCGTTCAAATCCTACCGGAACAGTATTGTGCGGGTTATGCAAAATACATAAGGCGGCGCGGTTCAAACGGACACCTAATGGCTGAAGATATCGAGGAGATCCGTCGACAGAAACTGGCGGAGCTTCGAAACAAGGCTGAAACGGGCGATGCTGAGGCGTCCACCCCGAAGAGCCCGTCCGAACCGATCCATATCGACGGCGGCGCCGAGCTGTCAGAAACTGTCGCCGAGTACGGTCTCGTGCTAGCCGACTTCTATGCCGATTGGTGTGGTCCGTGCCAGATGCTCGAACCAATCGTCGAAACGATCGCGGCCGAGACCGATGCGACCGTAGCGAAGATCGACATCGACGCGAATCAGCAACTCGCCGCAGAGTACGGTGTCCAGGGGGTTCCGACCCTCGTCCTGTTCGCTGACGGCCAGCCGGCGGAACGACTCGTCGGAATGCAGGACGAAGCGCAGCTTCGCTCCGTGATCGAAGCGCACGCGTGAACCAACGATGACCGATGAGTCTACTGACGCGGATAACCGCTCACTGGGGGAAATCGCTGAATCCCTCGAATCGACACTGAAGGCTGATCTCGGTGAGACGCTGGTCGGCCTGGCGTCCTACGAGGGTGGCGAGTACGATGTCTTGTACCGAGACGAGGCGGCGTCCTCACAGTACGCAGCGTCGGATATCCGGGCGATTCTGGAGCACATTCAGCTGGAGGCGATCGGCACTGCAGTCTACGAGGAGTACCACGGAGAGTCGCTGCATGCGACCGTCCGCGTGTACGATACGCTGGTCACCATCACCGTACCAGTCGAGGAGACGACCGGGCTCGTTGTCGTGGTACGGAATGATGACACACATGATCCGTATTCGATAATTGAGACCGTCGAAAACGCGGTATAGGTGCCCATAGAGGGAGATTTTGGAATTCTATTAGGACCACAACGTCTATCAGCCGATGCGAAGTGGTATTGTATATAGATGGACGAAGAAGGCAATATCACTCGGCGGAGAGCACTCATCGCCGGCGGCGCGGTACTCACGTTCGGTGGTGTCGTCGCCTACACTGGGTCGCAGTCTGGAGCGACCGCGCAGCACTACGTCCCGGACAATACGCACGCCGGCACAGGGACGACCGGATTCGACGTCGACCTCGACGGCCGCCCCATCGCCGGTGAACGCGACGCGCCGATAGACATCTACTACTGGACGGACTATCTGTGTCCGTTCTGCAAGCAGTTCGAGACGGAGACACTCCCGGAACTCGGCCGAGAGCACCTCGACACCGGCGACGCGCGCCTGGCCGTGCTGCCCTACCCGAACATCGGAGAATACTCCACGCCAGCGGCGGTCTGGGGGCGTTGCGTGTGGTCGCAGGTCGCCGACAGCGACCCGGACGCGTTCTGGAACTGGCACGCGGCGGCCTTCGCCGAACAGCCAGAGTCCGGCACGGACTGGGCCGACGACGAGACGTTTGCGGCGGTCACCGAACAGACGGCTGGCGTTGACCTGTCCGCGGTCGAGACCTGCCGCGAGGAACGCGGCGCGTCGATCCGGGAGCGCATCGAGCCGAACGTCGCCGTGGCCCGGGAGTCGAGAATCCAGGGGACGCCCGGGTTCGTACTCTACAACCGTGACTCCGGGGCGGCTGGAAAGCTCGTCGGCGCCCACCCCTACGAGAACTTCGCCGAGGCGATCGAGAAGGTGATGGAGGCGTGACCGGGAACCACACCGCCACGAGTCGCGATTGGACTCGCGACCTCCGCGACGCGCTCGGCTATCCGCTCACGTCGGACGCCCGGTTGCTATCGGCCGCCGTCGTGACACTCGCCACGTACGTCGTCCTAGTGTTGAGCTCATTCCCCCAGTTCTCGGTCCAGGTACTCACGACCGACCCGACCGACGTCGGCTACGCGGTTACGGCGCTCACGCGCGAAGTGTACCTGACTACTGGCTACCTTGGGCTCGCGCTAGTCGCCACGTACGCCGTCCTAACCGGTGTCGCGGTGACCAACGCGCTCGCGCTGGTCCAGCGCGCACGTCGCCGGAGTGCGTCGACGATCGTCGGCGTGCTCCCCGGACTGCTCGCCGCCGGCTGTGCGAGCTGTGGTGCGGGCGTGCTCGGCGCGCTGGGCTTCGTCGGTGCGATGGCGGTGCTGCCGTTCGACGGCAACCTTCTTCGACTCGGCGGAATCGCCCTACTCCTCTTCTTCCTCGGTCGCGCCGGCGACCCACGAACGTGTTCGCTGGACGGAGGTGGGCGTGCATGACGGCGCTGCCGCGCCCGCATCTGCTCCGGAGTGTCGGCGTGAGCATCGGGATGTTTGTCCTGTTCGGGGTGGTGACCGGCCTGCTGCCGAACCCGGTCTACGTGCGGATGGTCTCTCGGACCCCGGCGGACTACCTGTTCCTCGTCGCGACCGCCGCCTTCGCCGGCGCGTTCGTCTACCAGCGCTCGCTAGCCGAGGAGCCAATTGGCGATCGATTCGCTGCCGGTGGAATCGTCGGCGGCTTCCTGGCGTTCGGCTGTCCGATCTGTAACGCCGTGTTGCTCGCACTGTTCAGCTCGTCGGCGCTCATGACGTACTTCGACCCGCTCCGCCCAATCCTCGGTGTCGTGAGCGTCGCGTGCTTCGCCGCGCTCCTGGTCTACCAGCGCCGGCGTTGCGAGGTGTGCTGACAGTGCGACCGACGGCCTCGACGACCCAAACGCACTTGGGTCGATCAGGCGAACGAGAGACCAATCGATGATTGGTTCGGACGCGGAGGCGAGTACGGAGGACGCGTCGACACGGCCGTGGCGACTACTCGGTGTTGGCGGCGCGTTGAGTCTCTGCTGTCTCTTCGCGGCGCCGGCCGCCGGCGCCGCGGCTGCCGGGGGAACGGCGGCTGCACTCGGTGGTGGGCTCGTCAGAATCATCGTGACCGCGCTAACGGTCGGTGTGTTCGGTGCCGTCTATCGAGTCCGCTTATCTGGCTGTGCGTGTAGCGCGCAGGACGACAGCGAACCCTGACGCATATCGGTCGGCACTCGTCAGGGCTGCGTGAACTCTTCTGCGGCGAACCAGGTGATGATGCTGCTCTCACAGCGGTGGAGGATGTCGCTGCACGTCGACTTCGAGACGCCCAACGTCTCTGCAACGTCGGTGAGCGTCGCTTCGCGCGGAACGGCGTAGTACCCCTCGTCGATCGCGATGGCCAGCACCTCGTGCTGTCGAGGTGTCAGTAGTCGGTCGGCTTCCGAGGAGCCGATTTCGACGACGGACTCGATGTCGTACTCGATGCCCGCCTCGTCGAGGTGCTCGCCGAGTTCGGACAGTCGATCCGACGACGTCGTCAGTTCCCACGCCGCGCGTCCAGCAAGTACGGTGAACGGCAACTCGACGGGGACGCCTGCCTGCCACAGAGGAAAGAGGAGCGGTGGACTCGTCGTTTCGACTTGCACGAGCGCAGTCCGCTCGCGCTTCCAGAGCAAGTCGACGTCGACGACGTCCGGTTGGCCCCGAACGTCAGCGAGGATGTCGAGGAGATCGGTACTCTCGATTCGGAGGAGTGCGATTCCTGTGTCCTCGCCTGCAAGCGCTGTCACGACTTCGAACGTTGTGGCGTCGTAAGACGTCGACAGATCGCGAATCCAGACGTCCGACGGCAGGGAAATAGAGAGCTGGGCTCGGGGCATACTGGAACATCGTCACTGGGATCTCTTGAACTACCTCCTGACATGTTCGAGTTATGTTCACATGTTCGAATACATCCGGCAGGTTCGTCCGAACTGGTACACGGACCGGATGATAATTCTGGGGCAGGTGTCCACGACGATGCAAACACGAAACAACCCGTTCTTTCTCATGGCCGGTCTGTATCTATCCGTCGGCTTGCTGGCCGTCATCGGAAAGCTGGGTGTCGAATTCGGAGCGATCGACGCGTTGCCGCGGCTCCGTTGGTTGACGATCCACTTCGTTACTGTCGGAGGGCTGACACAGGCGCTGTTCGGCGTTCTCCCGGCCCTCGCGGGTTCTGCGTCCGCGACGACGGCCGCGACCACCCGGAACAGGTGGTTCCAGTGGCTGACACTGAACGCGGGATACCCGCTCGTTCTGATTGGGATGGCGACCGGCGACACGACGACCGCTATGGTCGGTGCGACGCTCGTCCTCACGGCCCTCGGCGGGCTGCTGGTGACGGTTTTCCGGACGAGTACGTCCGGCGACCGAGGGACTCGGTTCTTCAGAACCGCACCTTGGTTCCTAGTCGTCGGCATCCTCGCCGCGTTCGGGATGCTGTTGAACCTCCACGGGCCTGGCGGGTACTTCGGTTTGATCGAAGCACACGTCCACGCCAACGTCTGGGGCTTCCTCGCGCTCGTCGCCGCCGGCGCACTCCTCACATCGATCCCGCACCTGTTCGGAGCCGACCTCCGGTACCCGTGGCTCCGTAGCGTCACCTACTGGGGGGTCACTGTTGGGGCGGCGGGACTCGTCGCTGGGCCGTGGCTCGCCCGCCACGAACTTACGATGGGCGGACTGGCTGTGTACGTCATTGGAACCGCAGCGCTGCTGGCGAACGTCGTCGGGACGTACCGTGCCGGTGACCGGACTCGCACTCGGCGACTCGCGCTCGTTCTCGGGGCGTATCTCTGGCTGGCGTTCCCGGTCCCGTGGGCGCCGCTCGTGTTGTTGTTCCCGGAGACCGTTCCCGGGGCGGTAATCGAGTTAGCGGCGATTGACAGCCTGGTGTTCGGGTGGATGCTCCAGCTAGCGATGGCGTTTCTGCCCGCCGTTGTGGTTTCCCTCGGGAACGAGACGCAGGACGTCGGCTCCCTGCTGGATGTGGGCGTCGAGGCCGTCGGCCGACCGTCATGGGTTCAGATTACAAGCGTTA
Source organism: Halorussus litoreus (assembly GCF_003382685.1). GTDB lineage: Archaea > Halobacteriota > Halobacteria > Halobacteriales > Haladaptataceae > Halorussus > Halorussus litoreus. Next base: position 30,708 of record NZ_QLVG01000002.1, read on the forward strand.
ACGTCGGAATGCTCGCACTCTGGGGCACGGCGATACCGCCACTCGAGGGACTCGCGGACCCGCTGGCGCTCGTCGGCAACCTGCTGATCGCCGTCGCTTGGGCGTTCCTCGTTGTCGACCTATGGACCGCACTGACCCCGCGAGCTCCCGTGACTGGCCCTGCTACGGAATCTCTCTCCGAGTGAGGTCGCTCTGGGCCACCGGAGAGACTCTAGCAATATTGTGAATTTCGCGAAATACTTTTGGTGCTACCGCACCAACGCCGAAATATGAGCGACACGTTCGTGGTTGTCGGCGGTGACGCCGCGGGGATGAGCGCCGCGAGCAAGGCCAAGCGCGAGGACCCGGAGTTGGACGTCGTCGTCTTCGAGAAGGGCGAGTGGGTGTCCTACGCCGCCTGCGGGATGCCGTACTACGTCAAAGGCGAGGTCGAGGACCTGGAGGACCTCGTCGCCGTGACGCCCGAGGAGTTCCGCGACGACCGCGATGTCGACCTCCGGACCGGCCACGAGGTCGTCGGCATCGACCCCGTGGCCGAAACCGTCACCGTCGAGGGTGATGGCGAGACGTTCGACCACCCCTACGACCATCTACTCGTCGCGACGGGCGCGAGCGCCATCGAACCGCCGTTCGACGGGCTCGGCCTCAACGGCGTGTTCACGATCCACGACATGGACGAGGCCGACGCCATCGAGAACTACGTCACCGAACACTCGCCGGACTCCGCAGCGATCGTCGGCGGCGGGTACGTCGGCATCGAGATGGCCGAGGCGCTGTCGGCGCGCGGCGTCGACGTCCACCTCTACGAGATGCTGTCGCACGTCCTCCAACCGTTCGGTGACGCGGTGGCCGAAGTCGTCGAGGACCACCTCCGCGAGCAGGGAGTCGAGCTGCACCTCGACACCGCCGTCTCAGGCTTCGAGGGTGCCGACCGGGTCGAGCGCGTCACGCTCGACGACGAGTCCCATCCCGCCGACGTCGCCATCGTCGGCGTCGGTGTCGAACCGAATACGGATCTGGCCGCGGACGCCGGCATCGAGCTGGGCGAGACCGGAGCCATCGCGACTGACGAGTACGGTCGGACGAACTACGAGAACATCTACGCTGCGGGCGACTGCGCGGAGGCACGCCATGTCGTGACCGGCGAGCCGGACCACGTGCCGCTGGCGCTGACGGCCAACCGCGCCGGCCGCGCAATCGGCCAGACCGTCGCCGGGAGTCCGGAGCCGGTCGGCGAAATCGCCGGAACGGCCATCGTCAAGGCATTCGACCTTGGCGCCGCCCGGACTGGCATCCTTGATGAGGAACGGGCACGGGACGCCGGCTTTGATCCCGTCTCAGTAACGATATCGGCACCGACGCGGGCTCACTACTACCCCGATGGTGCAGAGCTCACCGTCACGCTGGTGGCTGACCGGGAATCCGGCCGGCTACTGGGCGGGAGCGTCGTCGGTCAGGAAGGGGCGAAACGGATCGACACGGTGGCGACGGCGCTCGCGGCTGGTATGACCGTGACTGAACTCCGGAACGCCGATCTGGCGTACGCCCCGCCGTTTAGCCCCGTCTGGGACCCGATACTCACGGCGGCGAAAGTCCTCGAGGGGAAGTTAGCGGGCGAATGAGCGACGCTACGCTATCCGAGTACGTGCGAGCACACCGAGAGGAACTGGTCACACTCGCCCTTGACCTCCTCGCGATTGAGACGTCGAACCCGCCCGGCGATACGCGCGAAATCGTCGCCAAAATCGAACAATTCCTCGACCCGCTTTCGGTCGAAGTAGAGCGTTTTGTAGTCGATCCAGCAAAGCCGAATCTGCTCGTTCGACTACCGGGTGGGTCTGACCACACACTGCTCTATAATGGCCACCTCGATACGGTGCCCTTCGACGCAGATGCCTGGTCCCACGATCCACTTGGTGAGCGCGTCGATGAACACGTCTACGGCCGTGGTGCAACCGACATGAAGGGTGCCGTGGCGTCGATGCTGTTCGCACTACAGGCCTTCGCAGCCACCGATACTGAGCCACCTGTCGACCTCCAATTTGCGTTCGTGAGCGACGAGGAAGTGGGTGGTGACGCCGGCTTGCCAGCGTTACTGGACGCTAGTGAGCTCGACGCTGACGCATGCGTGATTGGCGAGCCGACCTGCGAGGAAGGCCGTCACTCCGTCACAATCGCGGACCGGGGCAGCATCTGGCTGACGCTCGAAGCCAGCGGTGAGGGGGCCCACGGCTCCCGACCGGTACTCGGCGTCAATGCCATCGACCGGCTCTACGACGCCGTCGGGACTATGCGCGAACGGTTTGGCACCCAGCGACTCGAGATCGACGCTGACGTGGCACCGATCGTCGAGGAGTCAGTCGAATACTACGCCCCCTCGATGGGTGAGGACGCCGCTCGAGAGCTGTTCCGGTACCCCTCGATCAATCTCGGCGTCCTCGAGGGCGGGGACGCGATAAACACCGTCCCGCAGTCTGCGCACGCCGAAGTTGACGTGCGACTGACCGCAGGTGTCCACACGCCCGATGTGCTCGCGGAGATTCGGGAGTGTGTCGCCGACTGCGACGGTATCACAATCGCCGACGTCTCCTGGAGCGTCGGTACGGCCGAAGCACCCGCCAGCCCACTCGTCGAAGCCGTCGCGTCGACCGCGGAGGAGGCCACGGGTGATCGCGTCTTCCGGCGGAGCGCTACGGGTGGTGGTGACGCCAAGAAACTCCGGAATGCGGGCATCCCGACCGTCGAGTTCGCGCTAGGAACCGATACTGTCCACGCGCCGGATGAGTACATTCCGGTCGACGTACTCGTCGACAACGCCGTCGTCTACGCTCAGCTACCAACACGGTGGCAGTCACAGATCGGTCAGTAACGCCTCCAGACTGACGGTTCTACCGGATTGCTTGGGTGGTGAGGGGATGGCCGAGCATAATTATATTGTATGATTAGACCAAGACTATTAAACACTCGGTGCGTAGAGTCTCGTAATGGCAACACAGACAGCGGAGACGGACCGCGTGGTCTCGCTCGGTGACGACGACCTCAAAACGGTCGTCGAAGACAGTAACGTCGCGCTCGTGGAGTTCTACACTGAGTGGTGTGGCACCTGCAAACGAATGAAGCCAGTCCTCGAAACACTCGCCGAAGACACTGACGCGACCATCCTGACGATCGACATCGAATCGAATCTCGAAACGGCGATCGAGTTCGGTGCCCAGAGTACGCCCACGTTCGTCCTCTTCGTCGACGGGCAACCGGTGAAACAGCTTCGCGGCGGCCAGAACGAACAGACACTCCGCGACCTGATCGCCCGGTATCGGGACTAACTCACCGACAACGAGATGAACCCCAGAGAACTTCGCGCCGACACGCCCGCCTTACACGAGGACGTCTACCTGAATTTCGGCGCTCACGGGCCGAGTCCACGGTACGTTGTCGAGGCTGCTGACGAGTTCGTACGGTCACACGAGTACGAAACGAGCACGCGAAACGACCCCTACGAGGTTGCGTTCGACACCTATGACCGCGTGCGGGAGCGCGTCGCCACCTTCGTCGGTGCGGATGACGACGAGATCGCGCTCACGGAGAGCACGACCGCGGGCATCAACGCCGTCGCGACCGCCATCGACTGGGAGCCCGGCGACACCGTCGTTCGAACCGACCTCGAACACCCAGCTGGGACGCTCCCGTGGCAACGCCTAGAACAGGAGGGCGTCGAGGTTCGCGTCGTCGAGACGGAGAACGGTCGCGTCGACCTCGACGCCTTCGCCGAGGCTGTCGCCGACGCGCGCCTGGCCTGTTTCAGCGCGGTGACGTGGACGCACGGCACCCAGTTGCCCGTCGCCGACCTCGTCGACATCGCTCACGAGGCTGGCGCGTTCACGCTCGTCGACGCTGTGCAAGTGCCGGGACAGCTTCCCCTCGATGTCGGCGAATGGGGGGCCGATGCCGTCGCGGCGGCCGGTCACAAGTGGCTGCTGGGGCTGTGGGGCGGCGGCTTCCTCTACGTCGACCGGACAGCTGCTGACTCCCTCCTACCCACCACAGTTGGGTACCGAAGCGTCGAGACGCCGACTGCAGATCCCTACGAGTTCGCAACTGGCGCCCGCCGATTCGAGGTCGGCTCGGCGAACCCGGCTCCACACGTCGCCTTGGCGGAAGCCATCGAGGCGATCGACGAAGTTGGAGTCGACCGTATCGCTGCCCGAATCCAGGAATTGGCTGGCCAGGTGGCCGATGGGGTTCCCGACGACCGGCTTCTCAGTCCTGCGGACCCCGAGTCGGGACTCGTGACCATCGACGTGGACGACCCCGAAGCGACCGTCGACCGACTCGCGTCGGAGGGAATCGTCGTTCGTGCCGTGCCGACGCCGGATGCTGTCCGCGCGTCGGTCCACGCGGTCAACACTCACGCTGAGGTCGAGCGGCTGCTGGACGCCCTCGAATCGGAGTGGACCTGACGCCTGCAAAGAACCGTCACCACTGGCACACCCATGGCCGGCGATGTTCTAGACTCAGGTTCGGGTGTTCGAGCGAGCGGATGATGGATACGAAAGCGTTGAAATAGCCGCTCCTGGGGAGTGAACGTATGCCACGTACCGAGGCAGTTCTCTTCGATCTCGACGATACGTTGGTCCGGTACGAGCGGTCCCCCGGGGAGGTGTTACTGGCGGCCTTCGAGGCAGTCGGGTGTGACCCGTTGTTCTCGGTCGAGGAGTACTATGCGCGATACGACGAGTTCGCCGAGAAGTGTGATTCGATGGACGAACTTCGTTCCGAATGCTTCGCAGCGCTCGCGGAGTCGAATGGGTACGAGCGACGGCGTGGACGGGCCGTCGCGGCCGCGTTCAGCGAGGAGCGCGATCAGACGCGCGTCGAGTTGCTGCCGTCCGTCGGGGACGTTCTGGGAGAAGTGAGTAGCGAGTACCGAACCGCTATCGTGACGAACGGAGCACGGGACGCCCAACACCAGAAAATCGACGCCGTTGGGCTCGATCGATGGGTCGACGAAATCGTCGTCGCGGGCCACGATGTCCCACCGAAACCTGACCCGGAGCCGTTTGAACGAGCGATTCGAACGCTCGGCGTGACGCCTGAATCCACCGTCCACGTCGGCGATTCACCGGACACGGACGTCGCTGGAGCGTCTGCGGCCGGACTCGACTCCGTACTGGTCGCCGAGGGGAGCGCGGCCGTAGAGCCTTCACCGACGTATCGTATCGAGTCCATCGATGCACTTCGCTCCCTTCCGTGGCTGGAGGAATCCGCATCTGGTCACCGGTAGTTCCACACTACTCCTGCGGTCGGATCTCTGTGCATCGCTGGGTCCCTGAAAAGCTCTGTTCGACGGAACGAGCGTAGCTGCCGACCGTTAGACGAGGAGCTGGATGTCGGCGTCGGCCATGTCTTGGAGGGCGGTCGCCGCGCCGACGCCCGTGGTGACGCCGTCGTAGAAGTTGTCCTCGTCGTAGTCCATCAGGTCGATGGTCATCTGACAGGCCTGGAACTCCACGCCCATGTCCAGGCTCGTCTCGATGAGCTCCTCGATGGTGGCGGTGTCGTTGTCGGCGATCTTCTTCTCCATCATCTTCGTCGTCACGCTGTCCATGCCCGGGAGCGCCGCGACGGCGTTCGGGACAGGCATGTTGGGGTTGCCGACGGAGCTGAGTTTGAGGTTCTTCGAGCGCTCCTCGTGGAGGATGTCCAGCCCCCAGAACGTGTGGAAGACGGTCACGTCGTAGCCGAACGCGGCCGCGGTGCTGGCGAGGATGAGCGGCGGGTACGCCATGTCCAACGTGCCCTTCGTCGCGATGATGCTCATCTTCTTGGCGTCGTCCTCGCTCGTGGCTTCGGCGAGCGCGTCCTCGAGTTCGTCGACGCGTGCGGCCAGCTCCGCGCGGGAGGGCGCGTCGTCGGCCGACGCGTCGGGTGTGTCCGTACTCATCGTTACTCCGTCTTCCGGACGTAGTGTTTGTACACCTCGTCGCCTTCCTCCTGGTCGACGAGCTCGACGCCCTCGGTTCCGGACGCCCAGCCGTCGATGTCGCTCATGCTTCCGGGGTCGGTCGCCAGCACTTCGAGGACCTCACCTTCCGCGAGGTCGTCGATGGCGGACTTCGTCTTCACTACTGGCATGGGGCACGATGCGCCTTTGACGTCGAGCGTCTCCGTGATGTCGAATTCAGCACTCATTGGTTATCTGCTCCGTGAGTCTGTATTGGAGCTATCGCACAATACCCCCTACCCAAGTAAAAGATTGTCGATTCTTGTGGACACCACCAACTACTCTAAGCCCTAATCAGGTCACTGAATCGGAAGTAGGTCCTGTACAGGCGGTTTAATCCGGTTGAAGTGGGGGAAGCCCTGAATAGTATTGTCCGAAGAAGGAACTACTATGCAAATGCTTTTGTGCGTCCACCCAGTAGAAGCGACTGCACAACATGAACGCTGACGACTTCCCGACTCCGGACGTCGACGTGGAGTCCGTCGACCCAGAGACACTGAAGGATCGTATCGACGCCGGCGAGGACGTCACGCTCCTCGACGCGCGCATGCAATCGGACTACGAGGAATGGCGTATCGACGGCGAGAACGTCACGTCGATCAACATCCCGTACTTCGAGTTCCTCGAGGACGACATCGACGAGGACGTGCTCGTCGAAATTCCCGACGACCGCGAGGTGACCGTCCTGTGTGCGAAGGGCGGCGCCAGCGAGTTCGTCGCGGGCACGCTCGCGGAGCGCGGCTACGACGTGAACCACCTAGAGGACGGCATGAACGGCTGGGCGCGCATCTACGAGGCTGTCGAGGTCGAGCGCTACGACGGCGCCGGCACCCTGCTGCAGTACCAGCGCCCCTCCTCGGGCTGTCTCGGCTACCTGCTGTACGATGACGGTGAGGCCGCGATTATCGACCCGCTGCGGGCGTTCACCGACCGCTACCTCGAGGACGCGGACGACCTCGGCGTTGACCTGCAGTACGCCCTGGACACGCACATTCACGCCGACCACATCTCCGGCGTGCGCGACCTCGACGACGAGGGCGTCGAGGGCGTCATCCCCGAGGCTGCTGTCGACCGTGGTGTCACGTACGCGGACGAACTGACGACGGGTGCGGACGGCGACACCTTCCAGGTCGGGAACGCCACCATCGAAGCGGTCTACACGCCCGGTCACACGACTGGGATGACCTCGTACCTCGTCGACGATAGCCTGCTCGCGACCGGCGACGGGCTGTTCGTCGAGAGCGTCGCCCGCCCCGACCTCGAAGAGGGTGACGACGGCGCGCCCGACGCCGCGCGCATGCTCTACGAGTCCCTGCAGGAGCGCGTGCTGACGCTGTCCGACGACACGCTCGTCGGTGGGGCACACTTCAGCGACGCCGCCGAGCCCGCTGCGGACGGTACCTACACCGCACCGATCGGCGAGCTCGTCGACGAGATGGACGCACTCACGATGGACGAACAGGAGTTCGTCGACCTCATCCTCTCGGACATGCCGCCGCGGCCGGCCAACTACGAGGACATCATCGCGACGAACCTCGGCCAGAACGCCGTCGACGACGACGAAGCGTTCACCCTGGAGCTCGGCCCGAACAACTGCGCAGCTAGCCAAGACTCCCTCGCGGGTGACTAACCACGCCGATGGTTACTGACCCAGTACTGCTCCAGACGGGTGCTGACCTCTTCCCCAACGGGATCAGTCGGTACGCCGTCGGCGGCCTGCTTGTCGGCCTGGGGACCGTCCTGATCTATATCGGGACGGGGATCCCCGCCGGCGCGAGCACGTTCTTGGAGTCGACGCTGTCGTACGTTTCCGACCAGTCGCGGTTCCAGCAGTACGTCGGCTCGCGTGACTGGCGGCTCGTGTTCACGGCCGGCATCATCCTTGGCGGGCTGGCGTTCGCGGCGACGTTCCAGTCCGGGCTGGTCACGAGCTCGCTGTACGAACCCGGGACGACCGGCCAACTGTACGAGGTCGCTGGCGTGACGCTCTGGACGACCGACGTCCAGCCGTGGCGACTGTTTATCGGCGGCATCCTCGTCGGCATCGGCACCCGAGTCGGCAAGGGCTGTACGTCAGGCCACGGCGTCTGCGGCGTCGGCTCGGCGTCGAAAACGTCGCTGGTCGGCGTCGTGACGTTCCTGACCGTCGCCATCGGGACCGCACAGGTCGTCGCCGCGCTGGGGGTGAGCCCATGAGCGACCGCCACCCGCTGTTCAAGCCGCTGATCTTCGTCGGCGGCATCGTGTTCGGGTTCGGGCTCGGGTTCAGCCACATGGCGCGGCCGGAGGTCGTGCTAAACTTCCTCCAGTTCGACGACCTCGGCCTCCCGTTCGTGATGTTCGGGGCCGCAATCGTCTCCGGGATCGCGTTCGCGCTACTGCCCCGGATTCGGGACGCCGCCCCCCTCACGGGCGACCCCTACGAGCGGCGCCTGAAGCCCTTCGACCGGAACGTCCTGGTCGGCGGCGCCATCTTCGGCGTCGGCTGGGGACTCTCCGGCATCTGCCCGGGCGCGGCGTACGCGAGCCTCGGCACCGGCAACGTCACCATCCTTTGGGCGCTCGCCGGCATGTTCGTCGGTGCGTACGCCCAGGGCTACTGGCGGAGTCGTAGCCAGAGCCGCGACACGTCCCCAGCAGGCGCAGACTAACCCACTTCTATGGACCCTGCTCTCATCGCCCTCTTCGTCGGTGCAGCGCTCGCCAGCCTGTTCATGGCGTGGGTCATCGGCGCCGGGTCGAGCGGCGCGACCCCCTTCGCACCCGCCGTCGGCGCGAACGCCATCGCGACGATGCGCGCCGCCTTCGTGGTCGGCATCTTCGGCTTCGTCGGCGCCGTCACGCAGGGCGGCAACGTCTCGGAAGCCATCGGGAGCGGGCTTGTCGGCGGCATTAGTCTCCCCGTCGCCGGCGTCATCCTCGTGCTCGTGCTGGGCGCGGGGCTGATGGCGGTCGGTATCATGACCGGCTATCCGATCGCGACCGCGTTCACCGTGACCGGCGCCGTCATCGGCGTCGGTCTCGCGCTCGGCGGCTCGCCGGTTTGGCCGAAGTACCGCCAGATCGCCGCCGTCTGGGTGTTGACGCCGTTCGTCGGCGGCGGTATCGCGTTCACCATTGCGAGTCTCCTCCCGCGCCCCGACGTCCCCGAACGGTACAGCATCCCGGCGCTCGCCGGGCTCATCGGTGCCGTCCTCGTGAACATTCAGTTCAGTTTTCTCGGCGAGGGAAGCGCGGCAGGGACCGTTCGCGGGCTCGGACAGCGAGTGCTGGCAGTCGACGGACTCACGTCGGCGGCCGGGCTCACCGGGCTCGCGGCGCTGACCGTCGCGGCGGTCGTCTGGTGGGACGTCAGCCGTGACGAACGCGGCGGCCTGCGGCGCGTGCTACTCGCGCTCGGGTCGCTGGTGGCGTTCTCCGCGGGCGGAAGCCAGGTCGGTCTCGCCGTCGGGCCGCTGCTGCCGCTGCTCGACGAGGTCGAGATGGTCTCGACGTTCGCCGTGCTCGTCGGCGGCGGCCTCGGGATGCTCGTCGGGTCGTGGACGGGCGCGCCGCGGATGATCAAATCGCTCGCCCAGGACTACTCGTCGCTGGGGCCGCGGCGCTCCATCTCGGCGCTCGTCCCGTCGTTTTTGATCGCACAGCTGGCAGTGCTGCTTGGCGTTCCGGTCTCGTTCAACGAGATCGTCGTCAGCGCCATCATCGGGAGTGGCGCCGCTGTCGGGGGTCGGGAAGCAGTGGATGCCAGAAAGATTCTCCTGACAGTCGGGGCGTGGGCAGGGTCGTTCATCCTCTCGTTCGCGCTCGCGTATGCCGCTGGCGCGCTGCTGTTGTAGCAGCTGCCGATAGCGTTAGTCGGCGGCCTGTTCGGTTCGTCGACCGTCCTCGATGCCCAGTGGGTCGGTCGTCGAGGTCGCGGTGACCAGCCGGAGGAACTGGCCTGCGTTCGTGAGCAGTTTGTTCTCTGCCTTCCGGAGGTGTTCTTCGTACGTTGAGCGAGCGACGGCCGTCTGTTCGGCGAGGTCGCGGAGCGACGTCTTCCGGGGTTGTTCGTAGTACCCGTTTTCGAGGGCGAGCTGGAGGGCGGCTAACTGCCGGTCAGTGATGTCCTCGAACAACTGATTCGCCGGCGCCAGCATACTATGCGGAATCTGTGTTTCCGAGATCGATGTTTTCGAGAGGAGTTCGATCTCTCTGTCGGAACGGAGCGATTCGAGCAGTTCGCGCACGTCCTCGCTGTCGAACGCGACGACCGTGTAGTGCTCCCAGCCCTGGCGGTAGATCGTCGGTGACTGGTACAGGCAGTTGTGCTCCTCGAAGCGGTCGATGACGGAGTCTTCGAGCGAGCAAAGACAGGACTGGGTGACGACGTGATACCCGTTGTCGTCCGCCGATTCGTACAGTACGGTGCCGATCTCGTTGATCTCGTCGAGTAGTTCGTCGGTTGGCGTCGTCTCCGTTGTGATTTCGAGCACTTGGCAGTCGCTCAACGGCCACTCACGTATTGTCAGATCCGGGTATCGCTCCGAGATCCGTCGGTACGGGCATTCGTGTTTAACTCGAATGGAGGCCTCGTACAGTCCCATACGCGTAGTTTCGAACTCGACGTAATTAGCGGTGCCGGTCATGGCCGGCAGTACCCATATGCTAATATATCTGCTAATCCGGACTACCGATGCAGGAACTCTCGCCAGCGGAACTCGGCGAACAGTTACAGGATGATGATGGCCCACTCGTGCTGGATATTCGCCACGAAGAAGACTTCCAGGAGTGGCACATTCCGGGCAGCCGTAACGTCGACGTCTACGACGAACTGACTGACAACCCGGAACAGGCCATCGAACCGCTCTCCGTCCTGCCCAGTGACGAACAAATCGTTACTGTCTGTGCAGCAGGCGTCGTCTCCCAGACTGCGACGGCCGTCCTCCGAGAGCTGGGGTACGACGCGGTGACGCTGACGGACGGGATGAACGGCTGGAGCCGCGTCCACCGGCACGCGGAAGTCCCCGTAGACGTCGATGGGGCCCTCGTGCAAGTCGCCCGTCCGGGGAAGGGCTGTCTCTCTCACGTGCTCGTCTCCGACGGCGAGGCCGCCGTCTTCGACCCGTCACACTACCTCGACGAGTACGACACTGTCCTCGACGAGTATGATGCCGAGCTTGTCGGCGTCTTCGACACGCACGCCCACGCGGACCACGTTTCAGGGGCGGCAGACCTCGCTGACCGCCACGACGTTCCATACTATCTCCACCAGAAGGATGCGCTCGCCGTCGACGCGACGCCGGTCGAGGACGGGCAGACTGTGACGGTCGGGAGCCTCGACATCGAGGTCGTCCACACGCCCGGCCACAGCGAGGGCAGCGTCTCCTTCGACGTCGAGGGGGCGGCGCTTCTGACTGGCGACACGCTGTTCCACGACAGCGTCGGCCGCGTCGAACTCGGCGTCGAGGCCGGCATCGAGGACGCCGACGTCGAGGGGAACGCCGCGACGCTGTACGAGAGCCTCCAGCGGTTGCTGGACTGCCCTGATGACGCGCTGGTCCTGCCGGCGCACGATCCGGGCTCGCCTGAACCGCCAGTAGCCGCCACGCTCGCGGAGGTCAGAGAACGGAACGACGACCTCGGCCGCGACCGAGAGGCGTTCGTCGAGGAGCTCGCGTCGGACATCCCGGACCATCCGCCGAACTTCGAACGCGTCAAACGGACGAACGTCGGCCAGGAGTCGGTCCCCGAGGATGAACTAGCTGAACTGGAACTGGGCCCAAACAACTGTGCGGCCGAGTAATCCATGAGTACGACAACTGAACTCCGCCAGGGGATCCGCGAACACCTCGGGCAGTTCTCGCTGCACGTCCTGCTCGTCTTCGCGACCGGCCTGACCATCGGCTCCGAACGGACAGTCGTTCCCGTGCTGGGAGAGGACGTCCTCGGCGTCGAGTCGTTCCTCGTGATCGGCTCGTTCGTCGTCTCGTTCGGCGTTGTGAAGTCGATCCTCAATCTCTACGCCGGTAAGTGGGGCGAGAAGTACGGCCGCAAGCCCGTCCTAATCGCCGGATGGGCGACGGCGCTCCCGCTGCCGATCATCCTCATCTTCGCTCCGAGCTGGGGCTGGATCACGGTGGGGAACGTCCTGCTGGGGATTAACCAGGCGTTGACCTGGAGCATGGCGATTAACGCGAAGATCGACCTCGCGGGCCCCGACCAGCGCGGACTCGCGGTCGGCATCGACGAGGCGTTCGGCTACACTGGCGTCGCCGTCGGCGCCTGGATCACGGGTGTCATCGCCGGCCAGTGGAGTCTGCGGCCCGAGCCGTTCTACTTCCTCGCCGTAGTCGTCGTGCTGGCGTTCCTCATCTCCATCTTCTTGATCAAGGAGACCGTCCAGTACGCCCAAGCCGAGGGGGACGACGACCACCACGACGCGAATCTGCCGTTCGACGAGGTGCTGAAGCGCGCGACGTACGGCGACCGGACGCTGTTCGCGGCGGCGCAGGCCGGCCACATCGAGAACTTCGTCGACACGCTGTTTTGGATCGCCGTCCCGCTGTACCTGACGAGCGAGGGACTCGGTATCGCGGCGGTCGGGGTAGTCGTCGGCGTCCACAGCGCGATGTACTTCCTCCAGATCGCGACCGGCGGGCTCGCCGACCGCATTGGCCGTCGCCCGCCCGTTATCGCCGGGATGTTCCTTGCCGGCGGGGGCGTCCTCGGGATGGTGCTCGTTGATGGCTACCTCCCGTGGGCCGTCTTGGCTGGCGTCTCCGGGCTCGGCATGGCACTGCTGTACCCGAACCTGATGACGGTTCCGAGCGACGCGGCCCACCCGACGTGGCGCTCGGCGGGGATGGGCGTCTACCGGATGTGGCGTGACTCCGGCTACGCTGTCGGCGCGGTCCTGATCGGACTCTCGATGGAGTTCGCGAACGCCGAAGTCGCGTTCTACCTGACCGCTGGTCTGATGTTCGCGTCAGGTGCAGTGGTGTACGTCTGGATGGAGGAGACCCATCCCGAGTTCGGTACTCACAAGCCGCCCCGCGCCTGCGAGGGCCGGAAGGGGTAGCGTCACTGAAGATTGAATGTTCCGTGGGGCCCCGTCTCGTGGAGCCCCCACGCGACCTGAGAGCTGGCAGGGGTTGCCGACGCCCAACGATATCGAAGCCCTGCTGTTGTCTCTCTCAGACTGCCCGAGGTGGCGGGACGAGAAAGACGTTTCCCGTTGCCTGTGCGACGATCTCCTCCGAAACGCTCCCCAACAGCAGCCGTCGGATACGGCTTCTCCCTTTCGACCCGACAAGGATCATCGACGGTGTTACCTCAGATTCGACAGCGAGGATTTCGTTGGCAGGATCGCCGTGTCGGACCTTGACCTGTGTCTCGATGCCCCAGTTTTCCAGCGTGCTCGCATGCTCGGCCAACTGCTCCTGTGGGCTGGCATCGGCGTCGACATCCTTGTCTTTCGGCGACCGAACGTGAACGAGCGTCACCTCCTCGGTCGCGTGACGGAGGTACGAGAAGGCGTCGAACGCTCGGTTGGCGTTTTCAGAGAAGTCCGTCGCGAAGAGAACACGCTGAAAGAGGTGTTCCCGGAGAACCTCGGGGTCGTCGGTCCCCCGCTCGACGCGGTTGACCAACAACGGAACGACAGTCGTCCGCGCGAGGTTGCGGGCCGTCGAGCCGATGATCCGGTTCTCTAACGGGCTTTGTCCCCGTGAGCTGACGACCGATAGATCGGCGTGGACGGTCTCAGCGATGCCGTTAATACGTCGATAGGGGGTCCCACGGACGACGTGAGTCTCGACGTCGAATCCGGCGGCCTCGATCACTGTCCGATACTGGTCGAGCGCTCGTCGACGTTGCTCCTCGAAATTCATGCCGGGCATCCCGGAGTGGACGTTCGCCGGAACGACTGTCACGAGGTGGATTGTATCGACGCCGATACGGCCCAAGCACTCGAGGCAGGTTTCGTTCTCTATTGCGGCCTCACTTGCAGCCGACAGGTCGGTCGCGCACAGGGCCCTCATAGCGACCCTTTTGTCGAGTGTCCACAACATGGTTTTGTTCGATTTCGTAGGAATAGTCGACAACGGCATCTCCGCTGAGCAGTTTCGTGAGCGGCCAGCGTCCATATGTTTCCTATAAGTTATCGATACTCTGAGCGAGGTTACCAGAATATAATATTGTACAGCAATCCCAAAACCGTTATAGGCACGAGGCGGGTAGGGCCTACTGAGCAGAAATGTGCAACCAGCGAATTTCCGTGTTCGAAACTCAGAGGGAGAACCGATGGCAGGATTAGAGATTCCCACATGGGATCCGGAGACAGCCTTGCTTATCGGCACGATACTACTGGAAGCGATCGTGCTCTACGTGGGCTACGGCGGCCTCGAACGGCTCTTCGGACCGTATCTAATGAAGGTCCTCGTCGGGGGTGACGTGGATGCTCGATAGTCTCCTCGACGGCCTCGGGATCTTGGGAACCAGCCCTGAGATGCTGGCGCTATTCGTCGGCTTCGGTCTCGTTGTCGGGGTCCTGTTCGGCTTCTTCGGCATGGGCGGGTCGTTCCTCGTCACTCCGGCCCTGCTGATGCTGGACTACGAACCGTCGGTCGCCGTCGGGAGCGGGATGGCGTTCGTGTTCGGGACAGCCGTCATCGCGACCCTGAAACACCACGACCTCGGGCAGGTCGACTACAAACTCGGCGCGATCATGATCACCGGGACGACAATCGGAATCGAGGCCGGGCGCGCCAGCGTCTACTACCTCGAGTCACTGGGACTCGCAGGCGGTATCATCAGCGTCGCCTACGTGGTCCTGCTCGGAGGTGTCGGCGCGATGGTAACCCGTGACGCCCTCAACAGCGACGGCGGCGGTGGAATCGACCACGAGGCGGCCGACCAGGACCTCAGTGAGTACGAGATTCCCGAAATCGCTAAAACCATCCAACGGACCGTTCGGATACCACCGATGGTGACGCTCCGCGGCGACGTCCGTGTCTCCGTGTGGGTAATCACGGCCGTCGCCTTCGCGACTGGTCTTCTGTCCGGCTTCCTCGGCGTCGGTGGCGGGTTCATCCGGATGCCGGCGATGATCTACGCCATCGGCGTCCCGGTACCCGTCGCCGTCGGGACCGACCTCTTCGAGATCGTCTTCTCCGGCGGTCTCGGAAGTTACCTCTACGGACAGGGCGGCGGCGTGAATCTCGGTATCGTCGCCCCGCTGTTGTTCGGGAGCGCACTCGGTGCGCGTATCGGCTCTGCTGCGACCGCCGTCGTCGACGCTGACGGCATCAAAATCTACTTCGGCGGGATGCTCCTGATCGGTGCCATCGCCGTGGGTATCGGCGAAATCGGCTCCTACGTCGGAAGCCCGACGCTTGAGCTGCTCGGGCTGGTACTGGTTATCGGCGCGGCAGTCGTCGTCTCCTTCGCGATTCTATACACGACGATTTCGTCGCTCCGGCAGAAGCGTCAACAGGGAACCACGGTTACCGACTAATCTGTTTTTCCGCCAACCCGCTACCCGGTCGGGTTAATTGATTGTTTACTCCCTGGATCTCCCCAGAGTGACAAGTAGCTGTTCACGCCTTTTCCTGTTTCCCTCTCTTGGTTCACCGCGAAATTGTGCGAACTGTGCAAAAGTCTTTTAATGGGCTAGGACCTACGTAGTATTGATAACAATGCCAGATTCGATGTCTGAACAGCTCCGTAGGGACATGGAGTGCGAGGGGCTGCTGGAGTGTTTCCACGGTCTCAAAGAACTCGATAAGGAGTGCTTCCAAGCGCTCGTCGAGGCCGAAGAACCGCTGACCGTGGACGAGATCGCCGATGCAGTCGACCGTGAGCGCTCGACGGCCTACCGGGCCGTCCAGCGCCTGCTCCAGACCGGTTTCATCGAGAAGAACCAGATCAACTACGACCAGGGTGGCTACTACCACGTCTACTCGCCGACGGACCCCGCGAAGATCGCCGACGACATGCAGCGGCTGCTCAACGACTGGTACGCGAAGATGGGCCAGCTCATCCAGGAGTTCGAGACCAAGTACGAACAGACCGAGGCTGCGGCCCCGGCCGCCGAAAGCTAACGCTTCCTTCTTCTCTTTCCCTAGAGTTCTAGTACTCGCCTCGGGAAGCAGATTCTTGCGTGTTACAACGTTACCACCACTCTTTCCTGCCGACAATCTATATTGGGTAGTATTGTACATATTATCCAAAACCCTTAATTAGCGCTGGTGCATACGTACTGGTGATGGCAACTGATACTGCATCCGACGCTGGCACCGCGTCCACGACCGAACCGCTGTACGTCGACGGGCAGTCCCAGCTCGACGACGTCATCGCAGAGAACGATGTCGTCCTCACGGACTTCTACGCCGACTGGTGTGGGCCGTGCCAGATGCTCGAACCGACTGTCGAGACGCTCGCCGCCGAGACCGACGCGACTGTGGCGAAAGTCGACGTCGACGCCAACCAGCAACTCGCCTCCGCGTACGGCGTCCGGGGGGTTCCCACCCTCGTCCTGTTCGCTGACGGTGAACAGGTCGAGGAAATTGTCGGTCTCCAGGGCGAAGACCAGCTCCGAACGCTCATCGAGACCTACACCGAGTAAATGACTCAGGATATCCACGACCTCGTCATCGCCGGGTCGGGAATTGCCGGCCTCTCGGCTGCGGTTTACGCTGCGCGGGCCGACCTCGACCCCCTCATTCTCGAGGGCGACGAGCCGGGCGGCCAGCTCACGCTGACGACCGATGTCGAGAACTATCTCGGCTTCCCCGACGGCGTCGGCGGCATGGAGCTCGTCCAGCGCGGCAAAGAACAGGCCGAGCAGTTCGGCGCCCAGTTCGAACACGGTCGCATCGAGGATGCGGACCTGGACGGCCAGCCGCTGGAGCTATCGCTGTCGACCGGCGACACGATCTACACGCGATCGCTGATCGTCGCGACCGGTGCGAGCGCGCGCTGGGTCGGTGCCGAGAACGAGGACGAACTGATGGGGGCCGGGCTGTCGACGTGTGCGACCTGTGACGGTGCGTTCCACCGCGGCGACGACGTCCTCGTCGTCGGCGGCGGCGACAGCGCCATGGAGGAGGCGCTGTTCCTCGCGAAGTTCGCCGACTCCGTGACGGTCGTCCACCGGCGTGAGGAGCTGCGGGCCTCAGAGATCATGGCCGACCGTGCTCGCGAGCACGAGGACGTTCAGTTCCGCTGGAACACGGAGCTCGAAGCTATCCACGGCTCCCAAGCGGAGGGTGTTACCGGCGCGACGCTAGTCTCCCATCCCGACGGATACCCCCGGGAGAAGGCCGAGTCCGGTGTCGACGTCGAACGAGAGACGGTCGACGTGGGCGGCGTGTTCTATGCTGTCGGTCACACGCCGAACACGCAGTTCCTCGAGGGGACCGGCGTCGAACGGGACGAGAACGGCTACATCTTCACTCAGACCGACGACGCTGGGCGGCCCACAGCTCAGACGGCCGTCGATGGCGTGTTCGCTGCTGGCGACGTTGCTGACCCCCGCTACCGACAGGCGATCACGTCTGCGGGAACCGGGAGCATGGCTGCCCTCGACGCCGAGGAGTTCCTTGAGACACTTCAAGACGCAGACGAATCGACGGTAACCGCGACCGCGTAACCACCTGAGAAATCCATGAGTACTCCTACATTCAGGTCTGCCGTGGCTCACGGCGTTTCTGCAGCTGCGCTTATAGTACCCTTCTCGAGTATTGCGACCGCCCAGCACGGCGGCGGTTCCGGTGGGATGGGTGGGATGGGCGGCTTCACCTGGTGGCCACTCGTCTGGTCGGTCGTCCTGCTAAGTGTGCTTCTCATTGTCGGCTATGGAGTTTACACACACGGGCGTACCCCGGCTAATGAGCGAACTCACACGGATACTGCACTGTCGACGCTACGTTCCCGGTACGCTCGTGGAGAGCTCTCCGAGGAGGAATTCGAAGAGCGTCGTCGCCGACTTGAGGAGTAATTTGCGGACAACCGTCCGACCAGATCCGTCTCTTGTGATGACTACTGTTCCTGATTCGAATGACGCGATGAGTAGCCTTCGACGAGTTCTTCTAGCGTTCGACTGCTACACCTCAAACGGTCACGAACCCCCTCCGAATCGCCCGACTCCCACGCGGCGGGTAGAACGTTGACTCACTGGTGTCGAGCCCGCAAAAGCGCACGACGACGTTGCAAGACTGCCTCTGCCTCGGCGTCGCGTTCGACCGCTCAGTGTCATCGCCAACGCCGAAGTAAAGCTGGGCGTGCGTGTTTTCGTGGATCCGCGTCCGCGCAAGGTTGGCACCGTTCTTACAATCACGAACCTCGACGAGCGGTTGGACGCCGAGTTAGCGGCTCGATGCCGGGAGCACAGTTCCAGGGTGCTACTGGTAGTGCTGTTCGAGGTGGTTGACGATGTCGTCGCTACCGTACACCGTAACAGCGTGGTCGATGTCTACGAGATACGGAATTTGGTCGTTTCCGCCGGCCACCAGCTCGTCGTGTGTGAGTTCGTTGGTCACGTCGCCACCTTGGTCTCCAGGGAGCCGCGGGTTGTGAATGACGTACGAGACGCCGAGCTCGGAGAGCTTCTCGCGGACCTTGCCGGAGTGCGGACAGCCTTCGGACTGGTAGAGTTCGAGCATCGTTGAGAGTATGGTGGCGACCGCGCTAAAAATTGGCTCTCGACGTGGCTACTCCAGCGCGAGTTCAGCAACTGCGGCGTCCCGTTTCAGGACGACAGCGGTCGCGACGATACTGGTCGACGTCATCGTCGAATATATCGCGGAACACTCGCCCGCTGACGAGGAGGTGATGGGACTGATCGGGAGCGCGGGCGACGATGGTCGGGCCCAGAACACGCCCGTAAACGCGCTGTATCCGTTCATCCAGCGCAGTGGTGACTACACGGCCGGCGAGGCGTACCGCGAGGCGGCCACGATTCCGCGCAAGAACACTTTCCCCGAAGGAGGGCGTAATCGAACGCGCTAGGCAGTGACAGCGTACGGGGGAGAGGTGACAAGCGGAAACCCAGACACGACACAGGTCAGAAATAATGGTCAAAACTATCACTGCGGAACAACTCGCGGAGAAGACCGACGCGAACGAACGGTTCACACTCGTCGACACACGCCCTGAAGACAGCTTCGAGGCCTGGCACGTGCCCGACGCAGAGAACGTCCCCTACGACCCGGCCGACGGACTGAGTGAAGACCCACTGAACGGGGAAAACGAACTGGACGCCAGCCAGCCGGTCGTCGCCATCTGTGGCAAGGGCCTGACGTCGACGGCGTTCGCGTTCGAACTCGAAGAGTACGGCTACGACGACGTCTCCGCGGTCACTGGCGGCATGGAGGCGTGGAGCAAACTCTACGAGACCGTCCCCATCGAGACAGTTAGTGACGACCTCGTCGTTCGACAGGTCCAGCGACGAGCGAAGGGCTGTCTCGGCTACGTCGTCGGCTCGAAGGAGGCGGAGGAGGCTGTCGTGGTCGATGCGAGCCGACAAACTGACCAGTTCAAAGTCGCCGCTCAGGACGCCGGACTCTCCATAACTCGTGTACTCGATACGCACGTCCACGCCGACCACATTTCTGGCAGCCCGGTACTCGCCGACAAGATCGGCCTGCCTTACCACCTCGGCGACACAGCCAGCGAGCGTGGCGTCCAGTACGAATACGAACCACTATCGGATGGAGAGACCATTGAGGTCGGGGAGGTCGAAATCGAGGCATTACACACGCCCGGGCACACCTCGGAGATGCTGAACTACCTCGTTGACGGCGAACTCCTGTTGACGGGCGACACGCTGTTCGTCGACTCCGTTGGACGGACCGAACTCCAGTTTGGTGAGGACGACGCCTCGCGTGGAGCGGAACTGCTGTACGACTCGCTCCACGAGACGATCCTCGAACTTCCAGACGACACGACGATCCTGCCGGGTCACCTCACCGTCATGAGCGACGGCCGATACGAGAACGGCTCACCAGGCGATCCCCTCAAGGCCCGACTCGGGGACCTCCGTAACGAACTCGGCTTTCTCGGGCTGGACCGCGACGCGTTCGTTGAGCGTCTGACCGAGGACGTCCCGGAGAAACCCCCGAACTACGAGGCAGTCATCGCCATCAACACGGGCAAAGACACTGTCGACAACGAGAGCGAGGCGACTGAACTCGAACTAGGACCGAATAACTGTGCCGCGTAACCGGACCGGCTTTCCCGTCGTAGTCCTCTCCAGCTGACGGGAGTGATCACCATCGGCGTACTCGAGGGTTGTGGCGGTCAGTTTCTGGATTCCGGCGACGAGGGGATCGTGAGGTGACGCCGCCCCGACAGCTACGGCCGAGCCAGGTACTTCTCTCACCCTCACTGCGGTGTCCGGGACTATTCGATTAGCCCCGAAAATATCGAAGACCAACTGATAACGATAGGCGAGACTGATAGACTTAACAAACGAATAGGCGGAGTAATGGCTATTTGTTGGTTAACAAAATTAGCGTGAGAATTAGTCTTCGAGGACATCGATGAGTTCTTCTGCCGTTCGACTAATCCGTCCGAGGCGCTCGCGAACGATCTCGGGATCGTCCGACTCCCACGCAGCGAGGTAGAACGCTGACCCGCTAGTGTCGAGCCCGCAGTAGCGCCCGACGACGTACGCGACGGCTTCGGCCTCGACTTCGCGTTTCGCCCGCTCGGTGTCGTCGACGTCGAAGTGGAGCAGAGCGTGCGCGTACTCGTGAATCAGCGTCCGCGCCAGGTCGGCCTCGTTCTCCCGATCACGCACCTTGACGAGCGGCTGGACGTCGACGGGGCTCAGCTGTTCGCAGATGCCCTTGGCCTCGCCGTGGGTCCACTCCTCGGCTGGAACGATCCGCACCGTGACGCCGAGGTCGTCAGCGGCGACAGTCAACTGTTCGACGAGGTCGCCGGCGTCCCCGGTTGCTTCCGTGTCCAGGTCGGGAAGAGGCTCGCCCTCGGTCTGGGAGACATCGAACACCGGCGCGGGCTTGAATCCGACCAGACCCTCGGACCACTCCTCGGGCGGCGTCTCGTCGTACTCACAGTCGCTGTCCTCGTGGTAGCTCGGCGAGTTCTCGCACTCCGGGCACTGCTTGGTGATGATCGGCGCCCAAATCCAGATGGCCGACTCGCCCTCCGTGACGTGGCGGTCGAACTCCTCCTGCCACGTCCGGTAGCCCGCAACCCCGCTCGCCTCGGGACACTGCCGCTTGATGAGGAGCGTGTTCCGGTAGGAGTAGTCCTGGAAGCGACTCTGGACGTCCAGCCACTCCTGGAACTCCGCGCTGGCCTGCGCGTCGTCGACGCCGGCGACGAGCTCGTCGATCCACGCTTCGATGGTACTGTGCATCTCGTCGCGTCTGGCGTCGGTCTCCTCGAATGAGACCGACGAGTTACTGGTCGGAGTCATGATTTCAGTAAATCGCGTTCACGGCGACTGCGTCGGAGTAGGACGCGCCGCACCCCTCGGGGCGCAAAAAACACTCGTGGCGTCACGCCAGTGGGACGTAGACGCTCTGCTCACCGACGAGTTCCTCGAGGTTGTTCCCATGGCGGTGCGAGAAGTAGCAGTCGTAACTACAGTAGCCACAGATCTCGCCCGTGTCGTACTCAGCGACGTACGGACCGCGCTCGGTCGTCCACACGTTCGCTCCACACTTGGTACAGGCTGCGCTCTCGATATCGCCTGGTGACGGGCCGCGATATGTGAGTTCGGGCCCGTCCTCCTGGGGCGTCGACTCGGGCCAGACGTCGTGTGCCTGCCAGAACTCACGAATCCGGGCAAGGCCGTGGCGCACGGTCTTGCGAATCGTCATATGCTCGGCGTCGCGACCGCTGTCGTTCCAGCCGTCGGGCGTCCAGAACTCGCCGAACTGCGCTCCGCGATGGACACCGTTCCAATCGAGGCCGACGATATCGGCCGGTGGGTCACCCGTCAGCGTCGGACGGGTGAGCTGGTCGATCACGTCGAGTTGCTTGGGGGGACTCCCACCGAGAATATGGACACGTCGGCCACGCCAGTCCACAGGGTCAGAGAACTCGTGGGCGAGTCGATCGGCGTAGCCGCGCGAGTAGCCGACGACGAGGTCATCGGGGACAGCGTGAATCGCAGCACGGCACTTCGGGACGATCACGGGGTCTGCGTCCGGGTAACTGCCCTGGATCTCGCGGGCAGCAGCAACGTATTCGTCGACCTTGTCGACGTCGTAGGCGTCGCCAATCACACCGACCTCCGGTTCGTATTCGAAGAAGCGCTCGACGTATCGATCGAGGTCGGGATTGCGAAAGTCGTTGTCGAGCATCCCGACCGGTAGGTCCAGGTCCGTGTACTGGTGCTGTTGGTAGGTACAGTCCTCGCGAAAGCCCGTGAGAAAGCCGAGTCGGAATGCGTCAAGCGCGAACGGAACACGGTGAAGAAACGCTACGTGGTCGGCCTGCCGAGCAGCTGTAATTTCGGTGGCGATGCTGCTGGTCGGACGTGCTGAGAGCGCCATCTCGAATCACCCAGAAGATGCAGGGTTTATCGCCCCGCGCTCGTTCTCGGGGCGAGAAAAAACCACCAGCAGACGCCAATCTTAACCAACAATAAGAGCTAGCCGCTTCTGATGTTGGTTAACTCACCGTTGATATCGTGCCTCGAGTGGTTCGATCTGTCCTGCGTTGACGAGACTCGTCTGTGAATCTACCTCTTCGTGAAGAAGATCGACGAGTGCAAACTGCGCGCAGGCAGTGAACGAACACGTCTGGTTCTGACACCACACATCGGCGTAGGCGATGTCGGTCTGCTCGCCTGCATAGACGGGTTTCCCGATACCAAGCTGCGAGTCGCAGTCGTCACGGGGGCAGATCGGTTCGATACGCGTGAACGTGGGCGTGTCTTCCATCGAATCTACCTCAGTACGGGTCGAAGCTCGGCGTGATATCGCCGGTTAGGACGCTGCTCTCGACGGCGTCACTCTCGCTGCCTTCGAGGTCGATGATGCGATAGACGGCGTCACCGCTCCACTCGCAGTTCTCGTCGGGACATTTCGCGCTCGCGTATGCACCGTTCTCGTTGTCCAGATGAACGCTCAGGAGGTCAAGTTGCTCGCCGCAGAGTGGACACTCAGCCGGGACCTGCATGTAGCGGTAGCCCGTTGTGACGGTGACGTCGTCCTGGTCCACCTCGACACCGTGGCTCTCCACGAGCAGGTCTCGGAACTCTGTGCGGAGATCTTCGAGAAGTGCATGGCGTACGTCCTCGTTGACAGGGAGGTCGACACCGTCGACGGTGATTGTGAGCCGATGCGCTGCCGTTTCTTCTGTATGTTCCATTGTGGTCACCTCTAGGGGGCACGTTCGCTCGCGCCCGCGCCCCTCTCGGGCGCTCAAAAAACGGCCTTCGTTCGACGGCTCTCGAATCACGCTGTTACGCGTCACCCCAACGACTTATCTGGTGGCTCGGACCAGTATACAGATGTGACTGGCACGAGCGTCGATGACTTCGAACACGATTCGCATCTACGCAGGACCTTCGATCTCGCTCGTGAGGCTGCTGACCGCGGCGACAAGCCGTTCGGCAGCGTGCTCGTCCACGACGATACGGTCGTCATGGCCGACTCGAACCGTGAGGTCACGGAGGACGACATCCGCCGCCATCCCGAACTGCATCTCGCCTACCGCGCGTGTCGCGAACTCGACCCGGACGAACGTACGGAGACGGTGATGTACACGAGCACGGAGCCGTGCCCGATGTGTGCCGGGGGGATGGCCAAGGCCGGATTCGACCGCGTCGTCTACAGCGTCGGCAGCGACGAGATCGCGGAATTCACGGGTCACGAGCCGTCGGTCCGATCGGCAGCAATCCTCGACGGCGTCAGCGACGTCGTCGGGCCTGTTCTGAACGACGAGGGGCGGCAGATCCACGAGGAATTCGACTGGTGACCCAGCGACGACCTGAGCCGCTATGGGGGAACATCTCTAGTTCGTCACCAGTGCGGTCGAAGACGAGTTAGCAGGTGTCGTCAGCCTCACCGTCCTCGAAGAGACACTGTTTGGTAGCCTGCTCGCCGGCGAGCGTCTGCTGATCCTTGTCCGTATCGGCGAAGAGGGTCGACTGGTCGCCCTCGGCCGACCGTTCTACTTCGGGCCGGTCGTCGACGCCGAACTCACTCGCTGCTGGCCGATCGAGCCGTGAATCGCGGTCGCGGTGATCCACGTCCGCGCCGAAGTCCTCGAGGGAGGTTTCGACGCTCGTTTCGGTGACTTCGAGCTGGCCATCCTCGCCGAATGCAGTCTGCTGTTGAATCTCGATGTCCGGTCGATTGCTCATGTGAATCGAGCCTCAACCCATTGGAGGCTCCGAAAAACTGCCCTACGAGTGTCGTCTCAATCCTCCTCAGCGCGGATTTCGTTGGCCCGGTGTTCGAGCCGCCGAAGGATCTGGACTCGCTTCTGATTCGCGTTCTCGTAGGCGACGCAGGCTCGCAACGTCTCCATATCGTTGATCGTCACGATACCGGCGTTGAGAAGCCCCGTATTTGGTGGCTCAAGCCGCTGCTCTGGTGATAGGCCGCTCGATACCGTGGATTGCTCTGCCGAGTTACTCACTGAGTGTCGCCTCCACTCCTGCTGAGGCGACGAAAAAACAGCGCCGGGTTATTCGTCTTCTTCCTCGGGTTGAATTTGGCGGGCGTCCTCGGCGAGATCGTGGATGTACGCTCGAAGCGTCTCCATGTCCTCGCGGGCATCTTCCAGCGTTTTCGCCTTCACCTTGGCCTTGATCTGGTCTTCATCCCGTGTCCCGGTTCCACGTTTGAGCTTTACGGTCAGCGAGACACCGACGTCAGTGCGTTCGACGTACTCCGTTAGCGACGATCGCTCATCGTTCGCTGTCGATTCGACATCCGCACGAGACGGCTGGTTTTGTTCCGACATGTGTGGCTCTCGGTGATCGTTGTTCAGATAGACGGTGCGACTGCTTCGTCGGCCGTCTCGCGAAGGACCGCGTCGATGTCACTGCCGGTGAGTCGCCAGCGCCCGTCGCGACCAGTGCAGTCCAGTTTGCTCACAACCTCGTTTTTGAACTCGGTATAGTGTGCTAGGGCGACCTCCTCATCGTCCGTGTAATCGAGCAGGAGCGCGAGTGCGAGCTGTGCTGGACCACTCCCACCGTATCCCCACTCGAATCCCGAGGGACTGTGGTTCGCCAACTCGAGACTCCGACGCGGGGTTAAGCGTTCTTGTCCAGGAAGTGTCTCTACGACGGCGCGTCCTCGCTGTCGATAGCCGACGTAGACGACGTTGCGGTCACTTCTCGGGCGTGTCTGTTCGCCTGATTGTGAGTCGATAGTTCCACTCATGGGTCTGTTCGAAGGTACTCGTTCGAGCACCCCCGCGCCCCTCGGGGGGCGAAAAACTCCCTCGCAATACTAATTCACAGCAGCAAGGACGCCGCCTTAACCAACACTACGAGATTTTGTATGTATTGTTGGTTAAACAAGGGCGGTGAGTCGTCGTCCACCGTTTTGGCCAACACAACACGTATTCCCGTCACTCCATCTTCATATCTCCGACCCGGAGATCAATGAAATTGCCTAACATAGCGAAATGTATCATCTCCCGCATCTCTATTCCCTCACTTCATCTGCCGAATCTCCTCAACCATATCAATATCTGACTGGCGGTCATCTTCAAGGTGTTCAAGCGCCGCATCACTCTTATCCGCGTGCTCGAAGAAAAACAGAAAATCCTCATGTTCCCACTCACCGCTCTTATCGACGTAAAGGCAAATGAGGACTTCCAGCATATCCTTCACTGTATTCGTATCATCCGTCGTAATCTCTACTGAGTCACCTTCATGCACCAGTTTGTTCCGTTTGTCACGAACCGTCGACTGACTTACCACATTGGAGGCTCTCGCCACCGTTCTCGCTCGCTGCACAACGGTCGATGTCGTGTCCGTCTCAGTAGTCAATGTGAGCCGTTCAGCACTCCGCCAGTAATCCAAGAACGCGTCTTCTCGGTTAGTGTTCGTTACCGCGTCCTGGAACGAAGACACCGATCTGACGAGCCGATTTTCCATGTCGTTTAGATTTCCGTTTAACGAGGAAATTTCATCAAAGTATTCCGTATACCGGGAGGCGTCATGTCCGGACAATATCGTTGAACGGCGTGGTGTCGGGTCCGTACTGTACGAAAACTTCAGGTAATCATCCTCCTCAAAAATTAGATAGATAAATGGGAGTCGTAGATCCTGCCACCGTGTGTTCCAGACACTGCTGTTTATTTGATTGCCCTCGAGTTGATTCCGGGTCAGCGCGAAATTGATCCGGCCCAGCAGAAATTGGAGTGCCTCTACACACGTATCGCTTGCATATTTTGGATCTAGGGCATCAATTTCCATCAGCCAGTAGGATTGCGCGTCCCGATCTAACTTGTTCGGTGAATCGCTAAACCACTTCTTGAGTTTATTTCTATCATTGATTGCGTCCGATTCTTCAGCCCTATTCTGCTCGGCCTCATACGCCTTATCGCAGTAGTCGCCCCACTCATTGGACGAAATAGCCTGCACGGAGTGTCCTAAACTGCGGTACTTGTCCGGCCGCTCAACCTTATTGAATACTATGTTAAGCGGGAACACGATGGTGTATGTGGTGCAGTCTTGCGTTCCGAGAGTTCGATGGATGTCATCCATATCCGACCAGAATACTTCTGCTGTATCACCACTCTCAGTCTTCGCCTTCCAGACGAACTCCTTAATCCGCATCCGCAATCTCTGTTCACTCAGCCGGAACTGGTCCGTATCAACATTCACTCGTTCAATAATGGCACTGATGCCTTCCTCAACCTGATTCTCATCAGAGTGACTGTACTGATACCCTCCGCCGTCTTCTCTCTCGTGGAGATACTCAGCAACGTTCTCGACGATTTCCTGCTTCGAAGGCTCTCGAACTGCAATATCGTGTTGTTCTAAAATATCACGAAATACCTCCGGGGCGACCGAGATTTCGATTGCCGCCTCAATGAGCTCCACATTCCCGGTCGTATACCGACCGAGTACTTCAAACACCTCGGCCTCGGTCGCGGTCCCTATCTCATCAAACATATCTGGACTGTTCTAAGAATATCGCCAGCAGGTGGTCTTGTAGCTGTTGAAATAGTGGTACCTTTCCCAGGAGCTGCAGCTACACCTTGCCCTGCATTCCGATACTCCAGATTCGGTATACGGCTCTCTCAAGCTCAGTTTGAGATGGGTAGCATCTCGGGTATTCCTTAGAAGTGGACGTCTGCCGGGACGATCCAGAGATCGTCACTCTCGTCGAGAATCCGATCGAGCTGCCCTCGATGTCGGATACCACTTCCATGTTCGTCGTACAGGAAGACCGATGGTCCGTCGTACGCGCCGACCTGGTGGAAGGCATGCCGGGCGAGGTCCTCGTCGCGCATGATCTCCTCGTCGCTGCGTTCGTCGAGTGCCTCTCTCACTCGGTCGAGATTCCGCTGGAACTCCTCCTTCGTGGCTTCCCAGCCACGTTCGAGCAGCTCCTCGCCCTCGTCGGACACCACAGTGGCTGCAACCGGGAGTTCGCCCCATCGGGCTTTTCCAGCTACTGACGTGCCCGCTTCGTCGAACGTCACATAGTAGTCGAAGACAGCGCCTGCGTGTGGCACGGCGCCGACGAGTCGATCGAATACCGTCTTTCCGCTGGCCAGTGCGTCGTCTTGTGTCGATGCTTCTACCAGGGTGTAAATGACCATATGCATCGGTGTTCACCTCGGTCTGCCGACGCACGCGACTGCACTCCGCTACGCTGCTTGGTGCGCCGGCACCCATTGCCGGCGCACAATAAACATCGCCGGAATACGCACTCGCTAGGCTTCGTCTCTTTCCGACCCAGTGACCTCCTCGACGGTTATCGTCAGGTCACCGGATTCGTAGTCGGCCTCGAAATCGACCGCAAACGCCTCTGACTCGTAAGCCGCGTGGTAGGCGCGATGCCGTTTGAGCGACCCCGTCGCCTTGAAGTGGAAGAACGCCGCTGCGGTGTACGGTTTGCTCGCGGTTTCGATCTGTGCTTCGACCGACGCCTGCAGCGCGATCTGCGGAGTGTCGCTATCGATTCCGGCGGCAAAGGCTCTGGCTTCGTCGACATTCGTCTTCGAATGCTCGGGCGTCTCGCCGGTCAGTACGTTCACTGGCGTCTCGGTCTCCTCGGTGAACAGGACGCCCTCGTAGATCTGTGTTCCGAGGATCGCGTCGGGGTCTAGCGCACAGTCATCGAATAGGTCGCCGGGTGGTTGCTTGGACATTGATTATCGAAGCCTAGTGTGGGGCTCAGTCCTTTTGCCCCCGATAAACGAGAACATAGCTATGGTCTTACGGACCTCCGGTACTCTAATCCCCGTTTCCGCTGTGTGGGACGATATGAGAGACAGTCTGACTATTCTGTCGTGGAATCTAAACGGTGAAACCGCTGTCTCTGACTCCCAACTACAGGGACAACTTCAGTTCCTCGACGAACACTGCACTGACGTTGATGTGTTTCTCTTCCAAGCTGTCCGAAACAAAAACACAGAGGACGGTGAGTGGGACGACCACTTGGAGGCCTTCCTCGACTACTTCGAAGGGCACTCTCTGGAGTACTACGCTGCGCATACTGGTGATTGGTCGCGTGAACTCATGGACTCAGATGTGTAGCCGCATACAGATATTAGCGGGACGCACAACCGCTGCAACGTAACGGTCAGCCGGTGGCCAATCGAGAGACAACCGCTCAATCTTCAGAATATTGGCCATCGGAAACCGCGGGCGCTCAATTACTACTACACACACTTCCCCGAGAAGATGCTCGTCGCGAACATCGACACGTCTGCAGACGACACGGTCGAGGCTGACACGGTTGAGGTGTGGAACGTCGGGATCATCAACGGGGCAAACTGGGGCGAAGAGAAGGTCAACATGCTCGAAACGGTGTATGGCCGGATCTATCTACAGAATACGAAACTGGAGCATCCGGTGATTCTGGGCGGTGATTTTAATGCTCCAAAAGAAGAAACGAGCGACAAGCAAATCATTCCGCACGGTGGGACAGAGTACACGCACTATCCCTTCTACGGCGATCCCTATTATTTCCAGGAGGCTGGTGAAGTCGCCGTCGAACAGACGTTCGGGCAGTGCTGGCGAACCGCAGAGAAGCAACTCTTCGGTCAAGCGCTTGGGGAGTGGGAGATACAGGATACGTATCTAGCGTCTCCCAGCGGGGAGTACGAAGCCAGCACCGAGGAGTATACGCACATCGTCCATAATGG
This sequence comes from Halorussus litoreus, assembly GCF_003382685.1. Lineage (GTDB taxonomy): Archaea > Halobacteriota > Halobacteria > Halobacteriales > Haladaptataceae > Halorussus > Halorussus litoreus. The sequence goes on from NZ_QLVG01000002.1 coordinate 60,016, forward strand.
GAATCCGTCCAAGAAGCGGTTGGACCATATCCTCGTGTCTGCTGACTTCACCGTACGAGGGTGTGAGATCTGGAACGGCCGAGACGGGTCACTGGACGGGATGAACGGGAATGGGACGTACAAGAGCGACCATGCCCCGGTCGTTGCTGAGGGCGTGATTAAACGGTAACTCTCATTCAGGGAACAATCATCGATGCTGACCCTCCGGGACAGGGCCGCTTTCGGGCACACCCTGTACTCTTCAATGGGCTAAACAACAGTTACTCGTCGATCGGGTCGAGTCCACTGAGATCGGCGTGCAGGACTTCCCCATCTCGGATGACGTACCGTGTGGCGAGGATCGGGAATCGACACTTCGTGTACCCGGCCGTCTGGATGTCGAGTTCCTCGTTGCCGTTGATGTACTCGGCGAGCTGTCGGAGGAACTCGTGGGTCACGATCCCACCCTCGTAGTCGGGGAGGCCGTTGTCACGCGCTTCGTACACCTCGAAGCTATCGTAGCCCCAGATGATGAGTTCGCTCTCCTCGTCCACCTCCCAGTTGAGAGTCCCGAAGCAATAGCTCTCACAGAGCTGGCGGACTGCTTGTGCGTCCGATACGATCGCGCCGGTTGACGCCGTCGCTGCTTGGAGTGTTGCCATAGGTTGTACTCGGGGGCGTTCTCTTGCCCCTCACCCCTTCCAGGGGATAACAAACTCCCACTCCGAGGCGGATCTGGAAGAAGCGCTGACCGTCGATTCGTACTATCAGGACTCTACCTGAACGTTGGCCTCCTTCGCGGCATCTGGTCGAGTGAGCAGACTCACCTGCTCTAGGAGCGTCATCGATTCGTCGATTCGCTCCTGATCGTCGAGATCCAATCGATCGACGTCGATACTGCTGAGATTGCTGAGAGCGCGGTGCATCCGGTAGCCGGGTGTGTTTCGTGGGTTCATGTGTGCGCCTCCGCCGATTTGCGGCGCAGAGAAACATAGGCTAGCGAACAGCAGGACATCTCCAAGATGGTTCTGGAGTGGTCTTCAGTTAACCAACGATTCCAGAACTTCACCCCTTTTACGTTGGTTAAGCTCGGCATCCCCTACTGATCTGCGTCTGGTTCTGGCCCGTATCGAGAAGTTCCGCATACTTGGCACTCCCACATCGGCTGCCCGGTCCACTCGTCGTCAGGTACGTCTTCGAATCCGTTGAATCGATGCTCAGTCTCTCGATTGCACTCCCGACACTCGAGGTGATCTCTGTTCGGGCTCTCGTGTCGTGGGGTCCCGGTACTGGCATCGGTGACGGATCGCTGTAGTGCAATCGCCGGTACCAGCCAGACGTCGTCGTCTGCGTCCTCACGAAGGGTCACGAGACGTTCCTCGTCGCGAATCCCATTCCCACTTTTGTCATAGAGGAATGTCGCGTGCTCGCCGTTGTGACGCGACTGCGTCGTGTCTCGCCACATCGTTCGCTCATAAGCCGTCACGAGCAGCTGTTCGCCGCTCTCTGATTTGACCCGGGTCGCCGACGGGAGCGTGGGCCACTGGTCGACAAGCTGCGCTGCAGGCTCCTCATTGAGGTCGTAGATGAGCTGGTAGTCGTCGACCGCAGGGTCGGACTCCGGTTTCGCGAGGAGATTGATCGCAGCAGATCCCTTGGCCACGGCGCCGTAGAACGTCCGCGACTCGACGAGCGCATGGATGACATGGCGGATATCACACTCCGAATCAGGGGTGTCATGGTCAACGGTGGATGCATTGAGTTGATTCGTGAGACAGAATCGGCACTTCGTCTGTCCAGTGGGGATCGATGTCCCGCAGGAGGTACACTCGGCCGCAGTTGCTGTCGTGGTGTCTGGATAGCCTGCGTCGACGCCACTCGTTCGTTGACGTCGGGGCTCTCCGTCGGTACTGCTGGAGAGTTTGTCGTCAGGAAGATGCGTCGCTTCGCCAAGCGGCCGGAGCTCTTCGTGATCAGCATTCTGTCTGGTCATTTGTGGTCGTGAACTGCGTTGCTTCGGTTTCGCATTTAAATATTCGCTGCACATCACTATTCCGGGTGCGTATATAAGTACCAAGAATTACCGGATGTTCCGGTAAAGCCAGAGCTTATAAGAGCTGCCGGATTCCGGTTAGGTATATAAGTATGGCGAGCTACCTAGGTAGTATGCTCCTCGAACCGCCCGCTCGCGAACGCGGATTCAAGAAGGAGCGACTGCATCGAGTTCTCCTCAATCACGCGACGGACGATTTGAGTACGTACGAAGTAGCCAAGCGCGCAGACGTCTCTCAGTCGTGGGGCTACGACTATATCGATCAACTCGAAGCGGCTGGCCTCGTCGACGATACGAGGGTTGTCGATCCGACGGCCCTCTACGAGCACTGGCGGGAGATACGAATCCAGCCTAACGATCTCAGCGTGTCCCTCCAGCAGCCCCGCGACCAAATTCAAGAAACCGAGTGTGAGTACGCCTTCACGACCTATGAGGCCGAGAACATCCACCAAGGATTTCTTTTTGTCTCAGAGACGGCCGTATACGTGAACCCCGACGATATCGAACAGTGGCTTAGATTCATTGAAGAGCAGGGGTTGATTGGTGGCGGGAACACGGAGTTCCGGGTGACCGACGAGCACGTCTTCTACAACGCCCAGACTATCGACGGCGTCCGGACGGTATCGATTCCACAACTGATCGTCGATCTCCTCGATGAGGACGGCCCCGCTGTCGAGGCTGCCCATCGCCTGATCGAGAGGTATCACAATGAGTAGCGGCGACCGGAGCCAGTACGTCGACGCGGTGACCACGCTCTCTGAGCGGGAACTCCAGGATATCATCGCCGCTGCGAGCCCACCAGTGTGCCTCCTCGGCGGATGGGCCGTTCACCTGCACGTCACCGAGGGCTTTCAGGCCGCACACGATCGACCCTACATTGGGTCACGCGACATCGATCTCGGCATCCATATCGAGACGGACTGGACGGCCGAGGAGCTACCCACGACGTCGGTCGCGACGACGCTCCAGGAGATCGAAGACGAACTCGAGTATACTCGTGGCCGCTTCGGCTTCTATCAGCAGTTCCATCGGGACACCGGGGAGCGACTGAGTGACGACGAGGCCAAAGACCAACCGCCACACAACATCTTTCGCGTCGATATCGACATTATCCCCGATACCACCGCACTCGATGCGTTTCACGAGGTGTTCGGGTTCCGCCCGCCTGCAGAACCACTGCTCGAACCCGCATTTACGGCCGGACGTGCTGAAGCGCTTGACGAATACGTTGCGTGGGATGCGCCTGCTGAGGTTCTCATTGCAGCACCGGAACTGCTCGCAGCGATGAAAGTCCGTGCCCTTCCACAGCGAGATAAGAGCCACAAACGGCTGAAAGACCTCGCTGACCTGCACGCACTGCTCTGGTACGTAACCGAGTATGACGAGATAACGGAGGCCGTCCACACGTATCTGAATGACGACGATATCACGGTCTTTCGAGACGCGACGACAGATGAGATATACGACCGCGCAGCGCGACTCATCGGCGTCGATGCATCCCTTCTCAGTCAGTCGATTGAACGCCTCTTCGTGTAGGTAGCGGGTCGTTCCCACCGGCTGCGAGCGGAGTACTGCTTCGATCTAGTTGATCGAGTAGCTCGTTGAGTGTGTTTCGATGAGTCCGCAACGTCACCGGCGACGTGTTCGCCACGTCGGCGATTGTCGACTGGGTGAGCAATAGCCCGTGTTCTTGGTCAGCTTTGTAGAGGCACGTCGCGGCGAACCCCGATGGTTGTACGCCGGTGGTGACGCCAGCCTCCTCCGCTTGCTCTGCGAGTTCACGTGCCCGTTGCCGAATTTGATCGGGGACATCGAGTTCTGACGCGAGCCGTGGGACGAAGGCACTGGGCGTGACGGGCTGGGCCGGGAGTCCAAGTTCGGTGTTCAGCGTCTTGTACGCGTTCGTCACGCGCGATTGCTCGACGCGTGCCGGATCGATGACGTCATCGATCGTGCGCGAAGGCCCGTTACACCGACAGGCGCCGTAGACGCTCGCAGTGGCCATCGCTTCGATCGACCGGCCCCGCAAGAGGTCCTCGTTCTGAGCACTGCGGAAGAGCTGGCACGCCTGGTCGCGAATCGTCTCGGACAGCTCGAGCGCGCTCACGATCCGGCGAACTTCACCGAGACCGTGTGCGAGGTTGCGCTCGGCTTTCGATTGAAATCGACCGCGTTTCTGCTCCCGCCGCATTCGGGCGACCTGCTGGCGCTTCCGTCCGGAGAGCGTATTTCCGTTCACGTCCGTTCCATGTCCGATCTCGGTCGATAGCCCCCGGTCGTGCCGCGTCGCCGTGAGCGGCGCACCCGTCCGTTCACGCTCGTCGTCATCGTACGCCCGCCATTCGGGCCCGTGGTCGATGCGCTGTTCGTCGATAACAAGGCCACACTCCTCGCAGACGGTTTCGACCGCGTTGGTGGTGACCCGCCCGTTGCATTTGGGGCACTGGGTCGATTCAGTTTCAGTCTGGACGTCTTCGTCGAACGTCGTCGCGTAGATGTCTCTGGTTGCCATGATACGCACGAGGGGAATCACGCAGATCGCGCATCTCGGAGCGCCCCTCACCCATCAAGGGGCAAATAAACACCCAGCGGTACGGGAACCTCGCGGTATCATGCTGTGGCGAAACCCCGGCTATGAACGGGTACTCGTAAACAGTGAACCCTCACTCCGAGGACTAGACTCGGCCTATTCGTGACCTACTCGGTCGCTTCCAGCGTCTGTTGCTCGTCGTCCACGACGACCTCATCGAAGGACATGTACCCGTCGTCGTACTCCGGAATGTACTCCTCACCACCAAAGTACCGGATGAACTCGGAACGCGCATCACGGATCTGCCGGGCAGCGGCCTCGCTGATGCCGTCCATGTGCGAGTGATTCCGCCCGTAGCAGACCCATCCAGCGAGATCGCCCATCGTCTCGAAGCTCTTCGCGAGGGTTCGGCGCGCGTTCGAGGAGACATCGCTTAGCATATGATAGAGGTGACTCTGCTGAACGCGATCCTCGGCGGGATCGACTGCCCCGTCCCAGATCTCCATGAGGCGCTGGAGATTCTCGCGCCGATTACCCTGGTCCCAGAGGACATCTTCGTACTTGCGTGCGAGGGCGATCTCCTCGGCGTACGTAATGTCCTCGAGGTCGATCTCTTCGAGGTCGCCGACCGCCTCGGGCCGAGGGGCGGTGTTCGTGGGGTACTCCCGGTCTATGAACTGCTTGCGGTACGAGGGATTCCGGAGGTCCTGGCGCTTGATTGTCCACGACTCGCCCGTGAGTTCGCGCTTCACGAAGTTCTCCGCGAAGAGGTGGTAGTTCTCGACGGCCTCGTCGACGCCTGTGAGCGGCGCGAGGAGCGCGATGGCGAGCTGGCAGGCCCGGTCATCGTCGGCATCCGGCCCCCAATCGAACCCGCCGGGGGCGACATGATGGACGAACAGGTGCTTGTCAAGGAGGTTGTCGCCAGCGGAGACGATGTTCCCGCCGATCCCACGTTCGCCACGATATTCTCTGGATTTGTACTTGGATTTCCGTTCGTAATCGGTTTTTGAGGGCATGGTTTGAGTCGGTCGAATCGAGTCGGCGATGCTACCGCGTCTATCGTCGACAGTGTTATCTCCGTGTGAACGTCGGGAGAGACCTCGAAGGAGAGGTTCTCAGTCGGTCCGGATGCGCGGAGCGAGCATCCGGTTGACCTGCCCATCGCCGTCTGCGAGTTCGTAGGCCATGATGACCGGGAGGTCAGTCCCGAACGTCATCCTGACCGCCGTCCCCTTCGGGATGGTACGAACGATATCTTTCAGATAGTCGAGGCTGAACAGTCCCTCCGCGTCGGCCGCTGTCACATCTTCGAGGTCCTCGCTATCGATCTCTAGCGACACATCGTCCGTGTCTCCCTCTGCTTCGATGCTGAACAACTCGGGGACGTCGTCCATTGTGAACCTGATGTGGTCGCTCACCATGTCCGCCGCCTTGACGCCCCGGTCGAGCGCATCACGGGAGATGGTTACTTCGGCAGGGTGATCCAGGTCAGGAATCTCTGGTTCGGCGCGAATCGTCTTCGGGTTAAGACACGCCATCGTGAACTCGACGTCGTCGACGTGGATGACGAGTTTGCGCGTCTGCTGGTCGAAGGAGAGTTGGACGAGATCGTCCTTGTTCGCCATGCCCACGACGTCGGCGAACCGACCGAGGTCGACACCGACGATACCCGGCGTCGCGTCGTAGGATTCGAAGGCCGCGGCATTGAGGTCGAGGTCATCCATCGCGACGTTCGCGGGGTCGACCGCCCGCATGCTGATACCATTTTTGTCGATGTGGATGCGCGCCTCGTCGACGATGGCTCGGAGCGTCTTGAGAACGGTCTTAAGCTTGCCGCCCTGGATGGCAGCCTGGAACTTCGCTGGGGGACCTTCTACCGTCGACTCTTCCTTGGCGTTTGCGTCGTCCACCGTACCCGCAACGTCCTGCCCCGCTTCCTTGCTTTCAATACCGAATTCGGTCTCCGGGCTCTCCGTGACTGCCGACTCCTCTTGTTCACCTTCAGTTGCGATATCCACTCCGTCCTGGTCGACGCCCGGCTCCTGCTCGCCTCTAGCATCGGTGTCGGCCCCTGTGCTCTCAGTCTCTACGTTGTCGGAATTGGCGTTTGTACTCATTCTTGCGCAATTGCCCTCGATCGTAGTTTCCACACTACCCAACGGTCGAATTGGATGATGCTCTCCGTTTGAGCACCCCTCACCCCATCTGGGGGTAATAAACCAAACGCGCAGTACAGTCCGAGGACTTTGCTCGGAGCTGTCAGGTCAGAAGCCGTAGTCAACGGCGACCAACTCTGCGCTCGCGTCCGTTTCGATCCAGCCGATGTTCGCGGTAATTCCGAGATCTAGCTCAAAACCGTAGTCGCTGAACGTCTCCTGAAGCGTCACACAGTACGCTTTGTCCGTCTCCTCTACTGCGTAGGGCATGATGACCCACCGGGCATCGTCGTCGATGTCCACGAGCGGCGCGAGGTGGTCGCGCGCTGGCTCCGGCATGGTTTCGAAGCGGTGGATCTCGGTCTCGTTCTGGATGACGCCATCCTGAATGTCACGGTCGTCCATCGGCGAGAGTGCAAACTTGACCACAAGATCCTCCTCGACGGTACGGAAATCGTCGGGAAGCCGGAAGACGATTCGCGATTGGCCCTGTCCGACGTGCTCGAAGTCGTACCGATCCTCAATGGTCTGCTGATACCGGCGTACCTCCGAGCCCGCAATGACCTTCGATCGACGAAGACCGTAGAACTCGGTCGCAATTTCGGTTAGCGTGGCTCTGCATCCGTCGTGGAGAACATCTCGGTACATGGAGAACACCTCGGACACGCGCCGCTCGTCTCTAAGGCGCGCCTCGCCCCATAGGGCGCGCAAAAAATCGACCGAAAACGTCACATCTGTCTTCCGTGCTGGTTCCTCGTTCCGGGTGAGTAGGCGATGGCGAAAGCCCGGCGGCTCTGTGAGCCGCCCGGAACGTGGAGGTTGGGTGGGGCGGCGGGAAGCGGGTGAACGGGCATCAGTAAAAAAAGAAGGCCGCGTTAGCCGACTACTCCCACCACCGACCGCGCTCTGGGAACAGCACGGTGCTCCACCCGGTCAGGGCCACTGAGACGCGCCCCTGATACCAGTTCCGCGCCGCCCCGTGAATCCGCACACGTTCACCTTCTTCCATCCACGGTGCATCCGACGCTTTCCAACTCGTGAATTTCGTGCGCCCGCTCTCGTCCTCAATGAGTCCGACTTGGGCAATGGCCGGATTCGACGGCTCCCACAGTTGTGTAATCGTCCCTTCGATGCTCACCTCCTTTCGGTTCACGTCCTCAACCTTTCCAATCGGGATTACCTGGCCCGGCGCCGTCTGTAACTCCTCGAACACCCCGACGACCGCACTCATCATGTCTTTCCCGGCGATGACCGCCTCGGCCAGCCGCCGACTGATCGCCGCCCGCGACCACCCATCCAGCTTCTCGGCCAACCGCATCGACTGTTCGTTCACCGCCGCCAACTGCGCCTGTTCGAGGTCTGCACGGGGATCCTCCCGTTCTGGGTCTGCCATCGGGTCCACGCTCGCTCGCCGCTTCTGGAACTCCGTCCGCCGCTTCGCACTTCGTTTTGCCGCGATATCTCGCGTCCGCATCTCCCGACCCTCCTGCGTCCCGAGTTCGGCCTGGGCACTAATGCGCTCCAGCTCAGCCTCCCGCGCCTGGATGCGCTCTTCCTGTTCGAGGGTCTTCCCGAATATGTGATCCGGTCCTTCTTCGATCCGCGCGTCCGGATGGTTGGAATCGACCTTCGCCTGCACTTCCATGTCGACCGTCGCCCGGAACTCCGGGGTCTCATCGACGACCTCGGAGCCATCCTCGTCGAACTCCGCTTCGTCCGCTTTCTCGAATGCCTGTTCATCGACCGAAACTACTTCACTGGAGACGTTCTTACTTGACATTGGATCTCACTGATCCGAAGGCGCTCACGCGCCCGACACCGCGATGCTATGACATCGCGGATTTCCTCGACGGACTACGACCGACAGACTCGTCTGTGCGCTCTCGCTCGCGCCTTCGCGCGCCCCTTTGGGGCGCGAGCGAGAGCGCGCCCGAGGCGGCCGCCCAGCCAGCACCGCGCGCCGACCCGCCCGGAGCGAGCGGCCAGCGCATTCCCCGTTTCGCCCACGACGCAACCAAGTCCGTCGTGGGTCGGCGAGTCCCGGAAGCCCCCGGAAGTCCGGGACCGAAACGGGAGAAGCGCTGGCGTCGAGGGCACATGCATTTTAGCCCGGAACGGGCGCTCGCGGTGCGGGGAGCGCCCGCATGCCCGGAATGGTCGGTCGCGAGCGACGCGGAGGGCGGAAGCGGCGAGCGGGGCGGGCCGTTGAGAAACACCGTCCATCCGGGTTCGACGCTTAGTGACTCAGCCGACCTCCTGGTGGACTTAGAAAGGGCGAGGCCGCCTCGGCCGTCCCCCGACCCCGCAAGCACCGCAGGCACGAGGCGCGCAGCGGCGGTCGTGGGACGTAGAGCGGCCGAGGGCTTTCGAGTGTCCTCTCCCATCAAATCAGACTAGCAATCAGTCAGCTGTTGCCGGCGACCAGGTCCTCGATGAACCGAAACCCGTTCACGAACGTCACCGAGTCACCGTACCTCTCGCTCGCGAGCACGGTTTCAGCCCCCTCGCCGGCCGCGATATCCGTCGTGTAGATGTAGACCTCCGTCGCAGACCCTGCGCTGGGGTGCTGGGCAGCTAGCGCAGCGAGGGCGGCGTCGGCACGCTCAACCTCGTTGACGGGTCGGTTGTCGGCGTTCGCGATGTACCGCTGGACACTGTCCATTACCCGCGAGACGACAGGCTCGGAGAAATCCAGCGGCGCCGCAACCGTTACCCAGCCCTCGTCGATCGCGGTGTCAATCGGCGCTTCCTCGACGTCGGGTTCGTCGACGGTCAGCTCCTCGTACACCCGTTTGGGCAGGACGAAGGTGACGTCGTTCTGGCGACCGAATCGCCGAACAGCCTTGTACCGGCTGTTCGACGACTGTCCCATCGCGACGAACAGGCCGGTGTCGGCGATGTGGAGCCGGCTCACGCGTCGTCAGCCGCGTCGCCGTAGTCGATATCCAGCTCGTCGAGTCCAGCACCTGCCTCCTCGATGTCGTAGTGCTCGTGGACGACGGGCCGGAGCGCTTGGAGGATCATCTCCGCAGCCAGCGGCGAGATGTCCAGATCCTCCGCCATCAGCCGGTGGGTCACCTCGCCGCGTTCACGGGCGACGGCGTAGGTGAGCGCGGTCGCGAGACCGGCGACGCCGTGCCGGTCGATGTAGGTGTCGATGTCGGCGTCCGTCTCGCGGCGGCCGACGGCGTCGATCAGCGCCGGCGTGATCGTGTACTCGCGGTCGCCCGCGGTCGTCGTCACGGTCAGGTCGATCTCCCGGGCGGCGTACCGGCGCGGCTGCTCGTCGTCGGTAACGTCGACGATGCCGGCGTCGACGAGCCGGTTGACGTAGCTGTAGGCCGTCCCCTGGGCGAGCTCGAGGTCGTCCATTACGTCCTGGACGGTCGCTTCCCCCTCCCGAGCGAGATACGCGTACAGCTGCGCAAGCTGTGGCTCCTCAAGGAGATTGGCGACCGAGAGGAAGTCCTGGACGATGTCGCCGTCGGCGCGGTTTGGGGTGCGTGACACGATTTGTTCTTGATTACAGTTTACAGCGAATCAGTAAAGAGTATGGAGGTCACTCCGTCGGCGTCGCGACGAGATGGTCCTCGATGTTGCGCGCCCAGTACGTTGCGAGCTCCTTGGATACAGCGGGCGTAGAGGTAGGAGTAGGCCGGTGAGCTAGCTCAGTTCGACGGGGCGACGGTCGCTGCGCTACTGGAGACGCCGCCGAACCACCGCCGCAGCGTCACCGACGTACTCCTCAGCCGTCTCGAGCACGCGCTCCTCGAGCGGCGGCGTCAGCACGCGCTCGGCGCAGAGACGACCCGAGGCCGCGTTGTTCCCGGCGCCGGGCCATGTCGACGCCCCGCAGACGTAGAGGGCCTCGACGGGTGTGCCGTACCGCGACCAGCCGGGGAACGGCCGCCACAGGAAGTTCTGGCGGAGGTGGTGGCTGCCGGCGACGCTATCGCCACCGACGAGATTCGGATTGGTCGCTTCGAGGTCTGCAGGCGAATGAACATCGCGATCCCGGATCGCGTCCTGGATTCCTGGGGCGTACGTCTCGAGTTTGTCGAGGACGCGGTCGGCCATCGGTTCGGCCGCCGCCGCCCAGTCGGTCGCCTCGATTTCGCCGGCGGCGTCGTCCTCGATCTCCGAGGGGAGCGCCCGCACCTGGATCCAGAGGACGTGCCCGTCGTCGGGCGTTCGGGACTCGTCGACGGCGGTCGTCTGCCCGACGATGAGCATCGGCGATTCAGGGAGGTGCCCGTTCTGGGCGGCGGTGTACGTCGATGCCAAGTCGTCGACGCCCGGCGCGATGTGGACGTACGCGAACTCCGAGAGCTCCTCACCGGCGGCCCAGTCCGGGAGCTCCTCGAGCGCGAGGTGGATCATCATCGTCCCTGGGCCGTACTCGTAGCGGTCCACCCGGTCGCGGAACGACTCGGGGAGCGCGGCGTCGTCGACGAGCCGGTCGTACAGCACCGTTGGCGTCAGGTTCGCGATGACCGCCTCGCGGGCGCGGACCGCTGTGCCGTCGGCGAGCGTGACGCCGGTCGCTCGCCCATCCGTGATGTCGACGGCGGTGACCTCGGCGTTCGTGCGGACCTCGCCGCCGCGTGCTTCGATGAGTGTCGTCAACGCCTCTGGGATCGCCGACGCGCCGCCGGTGGCGATGGAGATCCCCTCCGAGAGCGCGGTGAACGATTCGAGGAAGGGGAACATCGCGCCGCCGGAGACGTCCGGCCCGAAGTCGATGTGGAGCCCCCAGCAGGCCATCAGTGCCTTCGCCTCCGGCGTCTCGAAGTAGGCGTCGCCGAGCTCCCGCGTCGAACTCAGCGGGATTTGTGCGAGGTCGACCAACCCACTGGGTCCTTCAGTCCGCGCGGCGGCGAGGAGTGTCCGGCCGGCGGCAACAGACGGGAGTGGCTGACCCATCAGCGGTGCGAGGGTCTCGGCGAAGCGGCCGAACTCTTCGTGAAGTGTCTCCCAGCCCTCGGCGTCGGCAGGAGAGTGCGCTTCGAACTCCTTGCGAGTCTGGTCGACGTCTTGATAGACGCGGAGCGCATCGCCGTCCGGGTAGACGTTCGCGAACGGTTTTCCGGACTGTGAGAACGAGAGTCCCGCCTCTTGGAGCTCGTCACCGAACTCCTCGAAGACTTGCGAACCGAGGAAGAGGTTCTGGTTCGTTGAGTGGGTATCATGGATATAGCCCTCTCGAGTGAGTTCGTCGCTGCGAATAGAGCCACCTGGCTTGTCGTTCCGTTCAAGGACGCAGACATTCCATCCTTCGTCGGCGAGGTATAGTGCCGCCGTGAGACCGTTGTGTCCTGCCCCGACGACGACGGCATCGTACGTTTCGGACATCACGTAACTGTTGTTTCGACGCAGACAGAAAGCTTTCGCCCCCTTGTACGGTTGCCCTCGACTGCGAGGTCTCAGTCATGACTTGCGGTGCCAACAAGGTACCTTTCGAAGATGTGCGTTCAGTACGTGGTTAGACCACTGGGGCTACAGCGGGCGCACAGCTGCAACGGGCCTTCCAGATGCCCCAGTTCGACCCGGAACCGGGTGAGCGCCGCGAGCGTGTCGACGACCAGTCCACAACCGTCACAGGCGACGTGATCGCGCTCGTCGGGATTCGGCTCCATCTGAATCGCACAGTCGACGCAGATCGGGTGGGTGACCTGCTCGTCCCGGCCCCAGGTGTGGGCCTCGCCAATCTCAGTGCCGGGCGGCGCGTCGTAGAATGCACAGCCGACGAGGGTCTGCTGCATCACTCGCCCTCCGCGTCGGCGTCGCGGCCGGCCATCCAGCCACGGTGGAAGACGGCCAGCTGTGTCGTCGAGTCGAACGTGGTGCTGCTCGGCTCGTGAACCAGAACTTGGTCTTCAGGAACCGGAGTGACGACGTCCGCGTCGACGAGGTCGCTGACCAAGCGTTGGGCCGTCGAGTCGTTGATGTCCGCCGTGTCGACGCCGGCGGCGTCGCGGTCCTGGGCAAGCTGCGCTTTCTCGAACTGTTCGTAGTCGCTACTCGTGTCGTCGTGAGGATCGGGACTAGGCATGGTGAGTCACGCAGCGCACGCTGTCGCGCGCTGCACGCCTCCCGGAGTGCACGAGAAACAGCGTTCTCGTGCGCACACCAGAACGCTCTGCGTTCTGGGGACGCCGACAAACAGTCAGGAGTGATAGCGTCAGTCAGGTCGCGGATCGCGATAGCCGATGACGGCGACATCGTCGATGAACAAGACGCCCTTCATGAAGTCGAGCTTGGTCAGGCTGTGCTGGTAGAGGTTATGCTGGCCGAGATAGTTCACCGGCACCACCAGACAGCCGAACTCGATCTTTGGCCGGCCGTCCTTCTAGGTGCGGTACCCCTTCTGGAACTTGAGGAGGTCGTCGCTGACGTTCTTCCGTTCGCTCTTCTCGACCTCGATGGCGATGCGGGCGTCGGCGTCGTAGAGATCGACACTGTAGTTAAATCCCTGATGCGACCAGAGCTTACAGTTCGGATTGAAGCCGCCGGTGGCAGCACCTTCGTATTCGTACTGGGGTAGCCCCTCGGCGATCGCGGCATCGAACGCGCCGATTTCTTTGTGCTTCGTCGTATCCTCAAAGACACTCGTCGGAACGGCTTCGACGGCCGACTGTATCAGCTCCAGCGTATCATCTGGGAACGCCTCTGATGATGTTTGCGTGCGTCGGTCACTCAACCGGGTAACGTTTTCGACGACGACCATCTTACCTACTCCCTCACAGAAGGACGCTAAAAGCGATGGGACTCGTCTTCGTGAGAACTCCGATACCTTGTGTTACTATTCAAAGCCATAGTTTGCAAAGCAACAGTAGAGCACCTATCACCACCTACTATCCTCCTTGAGCAAGATCATATCTGCTCTCTCAGGGATAACGGTAAGTGTTCGTATGCTGGCTTACTAAACAATGACTGATACGCGTTATCGATGTCCCGACCAGAGAGATGGACATACCTTGCAGGAACTCTTGAGCCTTGTACCCAGCCAAACCACTCACAGAGCTGGGCTTCCGTAAGCCAGTTTGCGAGGTGAGTAGCACGACTGTGCCTAAAGTGATGTGGATTTACCGGTTTCTCAATGCCAGCACGTTCTTGGGCTCGTTTGAGGAGTCGTAGTCGGATGTAGTTGTAGCCAATCGGTTCGTTCGGAGTCCCTTGCTCGATTTTACACCAGAGTGGAAGGTTTGGTCGTGGTGCGGGGTGGGCCATCAGCCACTGCTCTACATATGGTCTCGATTCGATAAGCGGGAGTCGTCGAGCCCCTGTTTTCCCCGTGACAATGACGTACGTTCCACGAGTATCCGTTTCGATATCACCGTACTGTAAGTCGATGAGTTCGCCAATGCGAGCTCCGGTCTCCCAGAGAATTGCAATGAATGCCCGATCGCGGTCGTTGACACACGCGTCGATAAGTCGTGTGACGTCCTGTGGAGTGAGTAGTTGCCGGGGCAAGATTCGACGGTAGGAGACTGATCCTCGACGAATCCACGCCGTTTGATCTGGCTCCTCACCGCCATTCAACCACTTGTAGAACTGCTTGAGAATCTGCTTGTAGTCAGCAACCGTTGATGCTGCAGTCTCTCGAGTATGAATCCATTCGAGAAGACTCGTAATGTCGGCTCGGTCTAATTGATCGAACTGGTTTTGCCCGACGTGTTCCGCAACGACTTTGAGATGTGCAGTGACTTTCTGGCGGCGTGCTGCGCTGATTCCATCCAGTAGGAGTTCCCGGTGGAAGTCTTGGATGAGACGCTTGTTCGTCGGATGGATTGACGAGGAGTTTGTGATAGCGTTGAGCGTACGAGTGACACTTGCTTCGTAATCCATCGTCGGCATAGCCTGCTAGTGGACGGTCCGCATCGCTATCTGCTTTGGTAGTCGAGTTGTCCTGCCTGAATCCGTACTCCTTACCGCGTTTTTGGGATAGTGACTTATAAACACTCAAGAACTTAGTTGTTAGAATATACATTACAAGTAAGATAGTCCAATGCCTCGGCGAACCACGCGTATTCCCGATGAACTTGCGGATCAAATGGCTGATGCAGATGAGATCGATTGGTCAGAAACGATTTGTCGATCTGTTCGTCGACGACTTGGAAATCCTGGATCCTCTCCCATACAGAAGCTCGTCGCTGATTATCGAGATGATATCAATCGACTCTGGGCACTTCATATGCTCTCCCATAGTATTTCCACACAGCATGTCTGTGAGACGATGGAGCTCATTTTTGGGTCGGACCAGAGTGATATTGTTGACGCAGTTGAGACAGAGTTAGCTAACCATGACATCGATGGTATGTACAGTCGAACCGCTGATGGATATCGAGTCGGAGACCTGATTCGTGGTGCAATCGCCTGTAACGGACTGGCCGATCTTAAGTCATACACGAAAACCCAGATCCAAGATGCACCACTTAAGATTCGAAAAGGAGTATTCGTTCTTTCGTTGTTCCTTTGGAACCGGCTTGATGGAGACGGTGCAACAATACACCCAAAAGGCGTTGAACGAACATGGCAGACGTACGCAGATGATACTGACGTAGAATTTGAAGACCTGATTGCAAGAGGATTCGCTTACAAGAAATACCATGATGCAAATGCCTACAAACATTGGAACCATCTCATTCCAGAGTACAGCCTCAGTATCCTCAACGCCTGTATCGACCGTACTCCGTCGATTTCCTTCCCCGGAACGTACCCAGGTAAGTCCACACTTCGGGAATTATACGCCGATGATGCCTGCCGAGAAGTAATAGAGTGGACTGGCGGTACGTTTGCTTCTCATCGTGCTCATAGTGAGGAGGAATACATCCAGAATGCAATCAATGAGCAAGATATCTCGCTCACGGTAGAAGAGTTCAAAACGGCTCGTGACCAACTCATCCAAAACGGCGTTCTCGTTCTTGATTACGATCCTCGACGCAGGAGTGCAGGGAGTCGAAGCAGCCAACCTGCTAAATGGCAGTACCGACTTACTCCTCCTGCTCGGAATGCCCTTCCGAAGGTACTCTTAGAATCAAACGCATAGACTGAATACTCTCTGACCTCTAATGAGGCCCGTAGTCACTTGTTTGCCGAAGTTTGTCCGGAAGTTGATCGAGACAGGTTTCGAGGAAGCTGAGCGGGGCTTCGACTTCAATCGCTCCCGGTTCATGGACTGATTTGTCATCAGTTTCGAACTGGAAATGCGTTGTCCCGAGTTCTGGATGATCGTCGTCTTTGTGCCAGCCAAGATTCACGACATCGTCCGCCCAATGAACACGCTGCACATCAGTTCCTTCACGTGGCCGCCAGAGGACCTCCACTTTAGCATCCATCCGGGGGAATGACTCGCCAAGGAACAGTTCTACATCGACGTCTGCAACGATGGTTCGGGGCCGAATCCGCGAGGGGTCATATCGCACATCGTGGAACCCAGGGACGTTCTCCATTCGTTCTTTGATACGACGAAGGCCTTCTCGTCGGGTGAATCCCCGACCACCAGCAAGCAATAGCACCATCTATCTCGTTATCCTTCCTGCGGAAGCTTCGTAGACGACTCATCACCAAGCGACTCCGCACCTAATGTCGTGAGCGAACTCTTGAGGCTGATTGCAAGCTGAATCGATTCACGCATCTCGATATTGTATTCCCACTCTTCGATGGTTTCGAGGCGTTCACGGCGCTCGTCGCCAGCCAAGTCATCACGGCCGATGCTCTGGCGCAGTTCCGCGAGTGACTCGACCCCGTAGGTGTCTTTCCACGTATCGAGCTCCTCACCGATTGCATTGAGTTCGTGCGTGAGTTCGTCGAGTGTGTGTGCTTCTGCAAGTTCACGGACCTCACGGAGCAACTGCGTGACGTTATCCGGCTGGTAGCTCGTGCCCTCGTTTGTCTCGACGACTTCCAGATCGCCCTGTTCAACCATCCGTTCAAGATACTTCACCGCCGTATCGCGTGAGACGTCTGCCTCCTCAGCGATCCAGCCTGCATTCCGTGGTTCTGTCCGCGTTAGCGCGACATGGCGGACACGCTCTGCTGCATCCGCGTTATCGGGCCAGCGTGGTTCTTTCTTGCTCATACGTTGTGTCTTCGTCATGGTTTCACTAATAGTTTCGCACTAGTACGGACTATTTAGCACTCTACGATAGGTCACTTTCAGCACCCCGCAGAATTTCGTACAGAGTGCGCCTCATCCTTCAGGCGCACAAAAACCATTACTCGGAGTCGCTTCCGAACGATCACTTCATCCACCCCCAGACAAACTCCGACTGCGACTCCTCCTTGTCCGGACTTGTATCAACACCTTGCTCGTCGTGGGTCTGGTTCATCGGTTGGTCACGCTCTGTGAGTTCGGCTGTGAGTCACTTCGCTTTGCTTCAAGTCCCCTAGTGCGCTTGTTCCTGTTCTATAGTGGTCGATCGCAGGTGAGAATTAATGCCGGAGTTAGAATAAACGGGGCCACGAGCACCTAGGGCCGTTCAAAGATGCAGTTGCTGCTGTTTTGAGAAGCCTCGGTCTTAACCAACAGGCGCTCCCGAGTAGTACCGTCTGTTGGTTAATGATTTG
This sequence comes from Halorussus litoreus, assembly GCF_003382685.1. Lineage (GTDB taxonomy): Archaea > Halobacteriota > Halobacteria > Halobacteriales > Haladaptataceae > Halorussus > Halorussus litoreus. The sequence goes on from NZ_QLVG01000002.1 coordinate 77,306, forward strand.
GGCTTGCTGGAACCGTCTGCTGTTGAGAGACGTAACTCCGGGGAGCATTGCAGTTCCAATACCGCACGTTTATATCGTGCGGCCAGAACCAATCGGGGCGTGGGATACCCTCTTCCTCCCCAAATCCCCCACTATGGGTATCCCACGCCTGAGCCTACTCCGATAGTCCGCCCTACGTAGTGAGTCACACCGCCGAACCAGTTACAGCCTACAAACTAAATAACGGAATTGCACTTCCACCGACGGGCATGAGCGAAGGCAACCAAAATCCGTATGGTATCTCCGAGTATAGCCGGGGTATGCCGAGCAACCCCCGTTTTGAACTCTATATTGACGGCGCAGGTGAGTATCGGTGGAGACTTGTCGCGACGAATGAGGAGATAATCGCGACTAGGGGCGAAGGGTACGTGTCGAAACAGGGGGCTAAACGCGGTATTGCAAGCGTCAAGCGGGCGGTTCCGAATGCTGAGGTTCGGGACGAGTCCTAACTTCATTGAGGCTCGCTAACACCCAAGAAGGTGGATGACAATCGGTAGAGGACTGCTTGCACCAGAATTCACTCATGAACTCGATTTTGGAGATATCATTGGGAGAGCGCCGTTATCTCCCGCATACAGCCGTCTCGCAGACATTGCGCGGTTTATACGTTTCCTTGTGAAACTGGGGAGTAGAACGATGATCGGCTGGCTGTCACTCAGATATGCAGAACATACGCTCCCCAGGGTGGTGGCGTGAATCCGCTTCTCGTCGCGACCGTGTTAGTCGTTGTCTCGGCGGGCGTTATTTGGAAGGGGAGCGAGGTATTGGAAACCTCTGCCGAACGCCTCAGTAAGCACTACGGGCTTCCGGTCGCTGTCCACGGGGCGGTCGTCGTCGCCGTCGGGTCGAGTTTCCCAGAACTCAGTTCGGTCGTGGTTAGTACACTGCTCCACGGGGAGTTCTCCCTCGGCGTCGGCGCCATCGTTGGGAGTGCCGTGTTCAATCTCCTCGTTATTCCGGCGCTTTCGACCCTTTTCAGCGACGGTCTCGAATCGACACGCGACCTCGTTCACAAGGACGCGCAGTTCTACATTATCAGCGTACTCGTCCTGTTCATCACTTTCGCGTTCGGCGCGACCTACGTTCCGGCCGGGACGAACCAGGAAGCGGTTCTGACGCCGGCGCTCGCCGTGTTCCCCTTGCTCACGTACGGTGTCTACGTTTTCTTGCATTACCAAGACGTGCAAGAGCACGACCGGACGGGTGACATCGCCATCGAGCCCGGACGCGAGTGGGGGCGACTCGGGGTGTCCCTCGCGCTCATCGCAGTCGGCGTTGAGGGGATTGTGCGTGGGGCGCTCGACTTTGGCGCCATCTTCGATACGCCGACGTTCTTCTGGGGGCTCACAGTCATCGCTATTGCGACGAGCCTCCCCGATACGTTCGTCAGCGTCCGGGCGGCCAGACGAGATTCGAGCGTCACCAGTCTCACGAACGTTCTTGGGAGCAACACGTTCAACCTTCTCGTTGCAATTCCGGTCGGTGTGCTTATCGCTGGCGCGACGACCGTCAACTTCCTTGTCGCGGTCCCCCTGATGGCGTTTCTCGGAATCGCAACGCTGGTGTTCATGATCTTCGCAAGAACAGGTCTCGAAATTTCGAACTCCGAGGCGTACGTCTTCCTCGCGTTGTACGCCGCGTTTCTACTCTGGATGGGATTGGAAACTGCCGGAATCGCCCAGACCGTTCGCGGATTGTAAATACATGGGTTCTATAAGTGGACGTCACTGCCATGCTCTCCGAAATCACTTATATCAATCATTCATAGGGAGAATACGTACGGAAGCTACTGTTGATCGATTCGACCGAACTACACTCACCAAACAGATGAAAGTGTATCCGAAAATTCCACGCTATGACCATCCCGTCGTGCCAGCGGAACTCTTCGAGAGGGACGACCTGACGTTGGTTGAGAAGTTCGACGGGAGTGCGTTCCGGTTCACGCTGTACGACGAACGATATAGAGAAGCCTACCCCGAGCAGGTCACGACCGCTGCTGATGGTGATGGCAGTCTCGTTTTCGGAACGCGAAAAGCGGTCCGTGGCTCGCACCGTGACTCCTTCAAGGATATCGACGGGGCACTCCATCGCGCCGTTCGGTGTCTCCGCCATGGGATCGACACCACTGCGCTCCGAGCACTCCACGAGGAGTTTGACACGCCACTCATCATCTACGCGGAGAACCTCGTGTACTCGACGCTCGACTACGGCTATACTGACCGCGAGCTACCTGCACTCGTCGGGTTCGACGTGCTCCCGTACAGCGCAGTCGAGACGATGACACCGCCGGGGAACCCCTACGAGGAGACGTTCGAGGGATTCCTCGATACTGACACTGCTTGGGAGATATTCGACCGACTTCAACGCGAGGATGCACCACCTGCGGCGTCGTTCATTCCAGCGTCGATTATCGAGCGCACTAACAGTAGCTTCGATCCTGAATCCTACACATTCTCGTCGTCGGCACTCGCGCCGGACGTGCAAGTCGAAGGTGTTGTTGTGCGGAGTGACGAACACAACCGCCGGGCGAAGTTGGTTCGTGACCAGTTCAAGGAGCTGAACCGCGAACAATTCGGACAATCCCAGACAGAGGCGGAGTCAGGTGCAGAGTACGTCGTTGCCACGTACTGTACGCCAGCGCGAATTCGGAAACAGGTTCGAACGATGGTCGTCGAGGAAAACCGGGAGTTCGGCCTCGGGTTGAACGAGGACCTCTACCCGCGAGTCGTCGAAGATATCTGGGCTGAAAACTGGCCGGAATTGATGGGCCTCGACATGTCGTTCACGCCTGCCGATGTGTATCCGCTCGTTGCAAAACGCTGTATCACGGAACTCCAGAAAATGCAGACAAATGCCGAACTAAACGAGACAGAGCCGACGAACATCTGGCAACATCTTTCTTAGCCTGCACTTGCGGGTGTACTTTCTATGTCCTCGTCCTCAAGGAGCAGATAGTTGCTGTGTAGCTCGATTTTGTCGAAGGGCACAACTGGCTGGATTGCGCCACTCAGACCACCTTCTTTGGACTCGTCGTTCACGATACGGAGAAATTCGAGACAGTCCGGAAGATGGTGTTCCACGGTGCTCTTGATGAGTAGAAACTCCGATCCGCAAGCGATCACGGACGCGCTTGATGTAGCGATTGACGCAATTGATTCAGACACCGATTAGAAAACACAGCTAACGAAAGCCTGTCACCTGCTAGCCGCTGTCGAAACCATTACCGCGCAAGGTGTCTATTCCGGACGTGCATTCTATCGTCACCGAAGGTACGTCTCTAACGTCTTGACGACGGTATCGACGAATTCCTCCGTGACTCGGCCTTGCCACGTGATCAGGTCTTCGCCCCGAGGTGAATGGATAGCCCACGGGGAGACAAACGACTCCTGGGGGACACCACCAGTCACCCAAACATCGGACTGTAATGGAATCGAATCGGAATACTCCTTTGTCGAGATAGCGATAGCTATGTACTGCTCATCACCGAACGGATGCGACTCGTTGTTGATTATTAACCACGGTCGTTGGCTGTCCTCGCCCAGCTTGAACGGGTCCGAACTTCGGACGACATCCCCTCGTTCCGGTTGCATTTATTCGTCTTGTTCACTCGGATGCGGTTCGTCCGGAGCGGCTGCGTCCCACTCGTCGGGTTCGATACCTCCATCATCCTCATCAAGTCGTTCAGTAATCGAATGGAGAGCATACGCGTCCGCTACCCGGTCGAGATCGTTCGTTATCGCCCAGTACTCTCCCTTGTGCCGGACGAGATTGCGCTGTTTCAGCCGTGAGAGGGCTGTCCCGACTGTATTCGGGTCCTCATCGATGCCAGTAGCGATTTCCGAGCGGGTAAACGCCTTCTCCCAGTTCGCGTACAGATACGTGAGTATCTGTTCTGGCACGCTCGGCCCACTTGGGAGCTCCCCGGCCTCGAACTCCTCAATACGAACAGGCATACACTGTACTTAGCGTGCCGGCGTAATCAATGTACGGATGTGCTACGAGTGATGGAGATTGGGAAATCCGTCCAGCGCACAGAACACTATTCGGAGTTCTTCCCGAACAACCGCTTCGTCCTCCCCCAGACAGACCCCGACTCGGATTCCTCATCATCCGGACTCTCAGCAACAGCATGCTCCTCGCCGGTCCGATCGGTCGCTTGGTCACGCTCTGTGAGCTCGGCTGTGAGCTGCTCCACTTCTGCTTCCAGTTCCTTTATACGCTCGTTCTTCCACTCAAGGCGCGTCTCGAGTTCTTCAACACGCTCAGCTAACAGCCGATTCTTCTCGGCGAGGTACGCCTGACTACGGGCTGATTCGTTCTGGTCTGTATCAACGGATGAGTTCGCTGTCGAGGCAGAGTCTTGAGACGATTCCTCTCTTGGTTCTGGGTCGTAGAACTCGGAGGTATTCGCCACGGCTCGCTCGATCGTCTTCTCCCCGTACGTAGAGCCGTCTGCATAGTGGACCTCGTCCCACTTCTCACGAAGCAATCCCGATTGGCGGAACAACTCGTCCATCCGCGTGTGGTCGCCACCAGTCCAGAACGCCAGCAGATTACAGAGCGCCATATCAGCCTCCGACTGGCTCTCATATCCACCCGTATCCCCCTTCCAGAGTTGCTCGAACTTCGCACCATTCGACGCGTTCATCGCCTTCTCGAGTAACTTCTCGTCCTCGAGGTCAACGTCAACCTCACTCGGTCCATCCGCTTCGGACACCTCGCTAACTCTCTCACCGCGGTCGGAGTCGGACTCCGAGTTATCGTTACTGTCTTGGATGTACTCAAGATGAATAGCCGCAAGCGCGTCCTGCCGCCGGGCAACCCGTGTCGGTGTCTCCTCGATACGGTCGCCGGTGACGGTAAAGAACCGCGCCGTCTCATAGAACTCGAAACTGCCACGTCGATTCCGACCATCCGGCAGGTCGCCCTTAATGAGCACGTGATATCCGGTGCCGGATGGTGAGACCTCCGTATACGAGTCAAGCCGCTCGATAATATCCTGTGTCGCATCGTCGGCATCTCCTGTTTCAGGGTCCCGGCAGTCGTCGAGGTCCACCCCCACAATCGGATCATCGTCCGTAAAGACGAACCCGATACCATCAGCGCTCCCCGTGTCGACGTAGTTGAGCGCGGTCTCGAAGTCCGTCCACGTCTCCGAATCCGTTGAGGATGCAAACTCGCCCAACCCGGGTGTTACTGGGATCTTCGTCGCTTTCCCGTCCCGTTGCTCCTCCCGCCAGCACACCCACTGCTCGCGCTCGGTCAATTCATCTGGTAGTCCCGATACCGCAACTGGTAACTCAGAGCCCATCTTCCTTTCTCCTTGTAGATATTTTTTGGAACATCACACACTCTCTCTCACGATAGTGATAAAACGGCTCCTGACTCGTGGACTGTCCGCTCTTCCACCCAACGGGTGCACCCCGTTCTATAGTAGTTGGTATCTGGATGGCGGGCTGCATGGACAGCGCTCCCGTCATGCGATTTTGCGTGGACAGTCGCGTCCATGCAACGTCCTTGGCCGTCCAATCTGCGTGGACGGGCGGAGTAGAAGCCGGGTTCTGCTTGTCTTGTGCCTTGTACTGCGGTAATTTGTCGGTTAAATTCTGTCGAATGAGGGGGCTGTCTAAGCCACCCTCTGGTTGTATCACATCTCTGTTTGATTTCATTGTTCGAGTAGTGTCTGGCCCTCTTGTGTCAGAGTGACCCCAACATAGAACTGGACACGGTCACCGTCTACTCTCGACCGATCAGTATCGAATTCAATGACGTTCTGCAACTTCCGAGTAAACCACCCCTTGTTCGTCCCGTCGATATCATGCTGATCAGTCCACTCGGAATACGCTTGAAACAGCTCGTCCTGTGGAACTCTGGCCTCGTCCACCTGCTGGACATACATCGCTGTGAACGCTTCAACACCGTCACCACTCGGATCAACGTCCACCGGCTCAGCTGAAATCTGAGTGTCAACCTCCTTTGGGGATGAGGAGGTCTTCTCACGCTGTGTAGAAGTGGTAGCCTGATTCGATTCTTCAGTTGGCGTGTCCGGCCACAACTCCTCGGCACTCGGATTCGCTGGGAGCGCATAGGTTTCGCCCTGATGGAAGACCGTCGGACTGTCGTCTGCTGGCAGAATCAGGACGACGTAGCTGTCTCGGGGTGCCTCTGATTCCGGCAGTTCCTCATTCGGGATGAACGGTCGCTTGATTGGCGTCCACTCCGCCTCAAACTCGCCTTTTGAGTCATATGTCTGCGTCTCGCCGGGTTTGTGGACGGTGTACTGGCCGGTTTCTCGGTCGTGACTGTAGTAGGCTGGAACCGCGTCTTTCGAGAGTGTCCCTTCATCTGGCACACGGGTGAATTCTGTCTCACCGTCGGAGAGGACATGCTCATCTCTATTGCGGGTCCAAACGGTCCGATTCGTGTCGGAGGTGCGTGGCCGGACTGCAGTTACACCACCGTGGGCTGTCGCACCACCGCCGAATGTCACGACCTCATCACAGTTGTAGAACTGCTCCGTCCCGTCTGCGCGCTCACGAAGGGGCGGTGAGAGGATATTCTCAACCCGTGACGCCCACTTCGTCTCCGAGTCACCCGGCCGAACGACGAAGATTGGAATTCGGTCTGCTTCGTGGGCACGCTTGAGATTCTGCAAAACCTTCACCGGGCGGTCCGGTGTCGTGGTCTCTGCTTCGATGTTGAATACGACGTCATGGTCCGGATGGGTTGCGACGGCGTCAGGCTGTTCACTTCCGTCCTGTTCAACGATTTCGACGCTAAACCCACGTTCAGTCAGTGCTGCCTCGGTCTCAACGAGGACTGCATCATGGGTTTCACCACCTGCGGATCGAACGGACCCCGTCTCCGGTTCGACCATCGTTTCTCCGTCGTCGGTGAGACGGGCCACGATATCGTCGTCCTTCAACTCGACTTCCATTAGTCCAGAGGCATCACGGACGTCGGGCAAGTCTTCAGGTGCGTACTCGATATCGGCGTCCTGGTTTTCAAGGCGGACTGCAAGTTCGTCGTCCACGGGGGTGACGTCCACCCAGCCGTTTTCTGCACGGACACCTGCTCGAATCTGGACTGCACGAACTGCTTCCGCCATCGTCTTGTCCAGTATCTGTGTCGGACTCGCTGCTTCGTTTGCGTCGCTGTAGATGAGATTTTGCATGATCTCCTCGTCAGTCAGCGGCTCCGTCCCATACTGCTCTAAACTCTGCTCGATGATGCCATCAACCGCCTCTGTTGACCGAAGCGGTGGATACGGTGGAAACGAATTGAGCAGAACTGGCTCGGAGTAGCGACCGCCGTCAAGCGGGAGTTTCGTCCACGCTTTGTACTGATCGGTCGAGATGAGGTCCTCAGCCGTGTAGTCACGGAACCGCTTCATCAAGAGTCGGGCATCGTCCACATCGTTCACCGAGAACGCGATGAGGTTGTCGCAGTTGTTCTGCATCGCCTTGAGTGTCTCCTCGTCGAACTGCGACGGATACTGCGAAGCGAGCGTGACCGATAATCGCATTGAGCGAGCGCGAGCGAGCATCGATTCGATGTCGAGGTTATCGCTCGCAATATCGTCAAACTCGTCGCAGAGGACAAAATACGGATCGGGGTCACTATCGTGTTCGTACGACCGCTGTTGAATCGCGCTCCAGAGACTCCGCATCACGCCGAGCGTAATCATCTTCTTGATGTCCGTGTTCTCGACAGGTGTGCGAACGATGACGATGCGGTCATTGTCGATAATATCCCGGAAGTCGATGGTACTCTCGCGGTGGGAGATAATCCGACGGATAACCGAATTCTCCACCCACGACTTAATGCGTTTCAGTATCGGTCGCACCGTTTCGTCGTCCATCTGGGCGATTTGGATACAGAACTCGCGGACGTAGGGATCCTCGACGTTAGCCGCGAACTCTTCACGGCGCTCAGCGTTCAACAGCGTGAAGTACATATCGATCACCGAGAACGGTTTCTCGGACTGCATCATCGCCCGACCCATCGACTCGGTGATCGACTCCATGTTGATCCCCCAGTACTCGTCAGTATCGAAAATCGCCTTCAGATTCTCGATGCGATTCTCGATCTCGTTTTCACGCTCCTCCTCGGTGTCACAGTCCGGTACTTCGAGGAAGTTGAGTCCGACTGTCTTGTCGAACTCAGAGGAACCGGGTTCAATCCAGACTACGTCGTCAAGGCGGTCTGCAGGGAGTTTCCGGAGGAGGTCACGGGAGTCGCGGCCCTTCGGGTCGAAGTAGACGAAACCGTAGCCAGTGTTCGCCCATTGGACCATCATATTCTCCATCTCGGTGGTTTTCCCGTAGCCTGTCGTGCCTGTAATCCAGATGTGGCGGAAGAGCGACTCGAACTGGAGCGGGGCTTCTCGGAAGCCACGTTGAGCATCCTCGTTGTAGCCAATCCAGAGTGGGGTGGACGACGTCCGCGCTCCTGACTCGAACATTTCGCGGATGTACGGGCCTGCGACGATGCCTTCGTCAGCTGTGTCGGTAATCGCTGGCTTTCCACCGACGTACGTCGTATCCCGCTCGGTGATATCGTACGTCTTGCCAAGGCGCGACTGGGCGGCTTCTGAGGAGTCTACCGCTGGACTATCGTTGTCAGAAGTCGGGGACTCAGTCGGTGGCTGGTCAGTTGTCGTCTGTTCCTGGGATGACTGCGGTGAATCTGTAGCGTCGTTTCTATCGAAGAATCGGTCAAACACCATTGTTTCCTCTGTTCTCGGCGTTGGAATCGGTAGACGAATCGTCGTCGGTGGGACTGTCGTATTGGCCTGCGTCGGCAGGAATGCGGTCGCCGCGCTGGGTGTGTCGCCAGTCGATGTTCGGCGTCTCGATGTCGTCGTTCGGAATATGCGCGACGCCAGCGAGTTCATCGACAGTCATAATCATCCGCCGGTCGGTCCAGTCACGGTCGGCCATTCGCCGAACGTGGTCGTGGAGTTTCCGCGCTCGTTTGTCCTCGGTTCGGTGCCAGACCGGCGTATCATCGAGGCCCTGTTCAGTGATGCCGTTGTAGTAGTTCCGGAACATCCCGGCAACACCGCGAGCGCGGGCCTCGGCTTCGTTCTTGTCCGCCGAGACGGCTAGAATACGGATGTTGACGTGGAAGGCCTGCTGGCCGCGCTGTTGCTCGATGGTTTTCGCGGCCTGCTTGTCCTTCTCGCTTGCCGGTCGTGTCCGGGGATTCAGCCATCCGACCGATGTTCCCTGCCGGAGCGCGTGGGCGAGATCATCGACGCTGTTGTGCTTGAATCGGTCACCACTGGTCCACGACTGTTTCGCTGGTCGGAAGACGACCTGCGTGATGACCTTGCTGTCGTCGAGCGAGAGCATCTCGCTGGTGATTTCGCCGTACGGGTCGGCCTCGAATTCCTGGCTGTTATAATGGCGAATCGGATAGTAGGGAATCTTCTCCATTTCCAACCACGCACCAGCGACGTACTCGTCAGGCTCGATTACAGGGAACGCATGGCCGCCTTCGACGGGGAATACCTCGCTGTTGGCGTAGTTGGTTCCGACACGGCGGCGGAACTTGTCGGCGGCCGCCTCGGACGCAGCGTGCATGTAGAACTTGATTTTTCCCTCGTCGAACCAGACCTCGAAGGAGTGGGGGTCGCTCGTATTCTTTCCCCGGAAGTTGGTCGTCACGTCATGGACTGATTGCAGGAGGCCAGCACCGTCGATGACCCCTTGGTTTTCTTTGAAGGGGCGAATTCGAAGCAGGACACCCGGAATACTCTCGGGGTGCTGGACGAACGGGTCGTCAATCTGGAGCTGTGTCGCATCGTATTGGGGTGAACCAAAGACGAGCTGACTGAGTTTAGACACGGTCGTCCTCCTCGCTCGGTGTCGCAGAGATATCGTTCTCTGCCGGTGACTGTCCGCCGTCTGCCCGCGCAGGTTTGGTCCCGCTTCCAAATGTCTGTGCGACGACTGCATTCACGATCTCTTGCTGTGAGAGTCCGTCATTGAGCAGGTGTGTCGCTTCCTCGTCCGTGAGGTCGAATCGGTTCGTGAGTGCGTTATGGCGGGCTTCGTTCTCGACGAACTCCTCGAAGGTGACGAGCTCTTCCGGTTCGGCGTTAATCGCCTGCTGGATGAACTCGCGGTCGTCGGGTTCGTAGTCGATGACGCGCTTCTCGAACTCGTCGGCAACGACATGCAACGGGTACGTCCCGTGTTCTTCGACGCGGACAAGCGCCTGACTGTAGCCGAGGTCTTCCTTACCTGCGTCGGCCCCACGGACGTACTTCCGTTGCTCACGAGTCAGCCCAATCTTGTCCGCCGTCTCGTCGTCCAAGTCCGGCAGTTTATGGAAGACCTTGATTGGACACATCCCGAGGATTTTCTCGGCTTGGTCGGTCTCGTAGAACTCCTGAGCGGTCTGCGAGAGCAACACCATTCGAAGGCCAGCGTGGCGCTGATGGCGGAATGCTGTTTCGAGGAAATCGAGGTTGGCCTGATCTTCGAAGAGGTAGTGAGCCTCGTCGATGGCGAGTTCGACGTTCCGGTCGGTTTTCTTCGCTTGCTGGTAGACTGTCGAGAGGAGTAATTGCATCAGGAACGTCTGGCGGTCGATACCTGATGCACTCCCTTCGATTTGGCCGAGGTCGATGTAGACGACCTTGTTGTCGCCCTCGAGGATGTTGATCTCCGAGCGTGCTGCGAGGTTGTCGTATGACCCACCTTCACGGAACGGTTGGAACGCGATCGCCAATTCGTCCGCGTACTCTGCGGCGCGCTCCCGAGCAGATTCGGATGTGGCGATATTGTGTTCGTCTGGGTTTTCAGCGATGTCGGCGAGAATCCGATGCACGTCCGTCATCGTCGGCGAATTCTCGGGCGTGTGCGTCGAAACGTCACCTTCTACGACACCGGCTTGCCGGTACGCCTCGTCGATGACGTACGAGAGGACGCCCGTTTCGGTCCCGAGGTCGATGTCGCGGGCGGTCAGGAAGTTCTCAAGAACGGCATACACCTCGTCTTTCTTCGCGGACAGCGGCGAAATTCCATCCTCGGCATCGAGGACCTCCTGCGGTGTCTCGCGGATTTCTAGTGGGTTCAGCTGGGTGTCGCCACCTACTGTGATCGTCTTTGCATCGAGTGCATCGGCGATCCCTTTGAACCCGCCGACCGGGTCGATCATGACGAGCATCGTGTCCTGCTGGCGTTTCATCATCCGCAGATGCCGCATGATATCGCCGAACGTCTTCCCAGCACCAGGCATCCCAACGACGAGTTCGCTATGGCCCGTTTCAAGGTTCCACGGGTTGATTTGGACGGGGGAACCGTTGTGGCCGTGATAGCCGTATTCGACGCCATCGTCCATCATCATGTAATTCGATGAGAACGGGAACATCGCGCCGACCGCCTGATTGGTCATCGTGGACATTCGGTCCTGTCCGAGTTCGTTTGCGCCGAGCGGTGACACCGTCGCCAACCCCTTCTCCTGCCAGCGGTTCGCTACCTTGAGCGTGCAGTTTGCGGGCGCATCCTTGATGATCGAGCGGAGACGCGTCGTCTGGTTATCGAGCTCCTGCTTGCTCTTGGCAGACAAGCGGATGAAGACACCGCCACGGTAGAACGACGCCTGGTTCGCGCGGACCAGCGACCGCATGAACTTCCCACGATCAATGTCTTCCTGGAGGTCTTCGGCTTTGAGACTGTTTGCGTCGTGCTGGTTGACCTTCAAATCCGAAATCCAGTCAGCCATCATGTCTTCGGCCGATTGCGTATCGAACGGATCGAGGTAGATGCTGACGTTTGTCTGGAGATCCGTCTCTAGGAGCAATCGCTCGAACATCCCGTTCGCAGGTTCCTCGGGGAACTGCTCGATCCAGAACGTTCGGACGTACGTCTCGTCGTTGAGGACCGCGTAGGTTGTCTCCCAGTCAACCGTCGACGGCGCGATGACCGACTGGTGCATCGTGGAGGCGTCATCAAGGCGGTCTTCGGAGGCAACGTTCGTCTCCGTATCCGATTCGACGACGTTGCTGTCCTCGGCGTCGTTCATTGCATCGATGACGGTGTCTGGGTCGGGAGTCGACGGTACGCCGTCGCTGAGACCGTGTGCAACAACTGGGAACGTCCCGATTGCATTCGTGAGATTGTCGTACTCCTCAGTGCGACCTGTCCAGTATTCTTTCGTCACGCGAGCGAGGTCGTAGGCATCGACTGGACTCACCGAACAGCGGTAGAGCGACGACCCACCTCGACGAATCTGGCCGAGACGCGACTCCAACTTGTCCTCTTTCAAGCGGTCGCGTTCGGCCTCGGAGAGACTGTCTGACTGGAACCGGCCAACCACACGCCCGAAGATAGGGACAGTACCGAGATAGGCGAGGACACTATCCCCAGTTTCATCGAGTTGTTCGATATCGGCGTCACGGACGGCCGTGATGACGTAGTATTCGCGGATAGTGGTGCTCTCCGAGTCGATATCACCATTCTGGTTGGTGTTAGTGGTGATGTACTCTTCGAGTAGTCGTTTGAGGACCGGCCGAGAGCGAACGTCGGCGTCACCGAGACGCTGCTGGTGTTCACGGACGGCATCGTCTTGGTCAAGCTCTCGACTCGTGATGTAGAACTTGGCGGGGAAGTCAACGGTCGAATTGACGAACTCAGACAGCGACTCAACGGCCTTCGCCCACGCCTCATCGTCTTCGAGTGCCATATTCGCCGGTTCGACTTTCATGGCACCGACGAGTGCACCGTCCGACCGTTCGATGGCGTGCGGGAAGATTTGCCCGACACGGGTAAGGTAACGGACTTCGCTGTTATCTTCGCCGTGGGTGTACCCCTTGTTCTTGACTGCCCAACCGAGGCGCGCGGCCAGCCATTCGGTCAGCCAGAGGTAGGAGGGCTTCACTTTGTGGAGCAACCCGAGGAGCAGACTGAGCATGATACCAAACCCGAGGAGTGGTATCGTGAAGGTAGCTGGAACAAGTGCCACGCCGATGAGCGTGACGAACGCCACGCCGACGAACAGCATGAGTTCGCCGAGAGTGTATCCGCGGAAGAATGCAGTTGTTCCACCGAGCGACTGATGGATTCGCCGGGCACTATACTCGCGATCGTCAGTGTTGGTACTCATAAGGAATTACCACCGTGAAACCTTCTCCTTCGTATTTCTGAATGCCTGTTTCGACCGCGCCTTCGCGGCCTGTGTTGCATGCGTTACGTCTGCTTCCGCTTGGTCACGCATCCGGCCCGAATCCGACTTCCGGAGATCGTTATAGCGGCCTGCGTGTGTTTTTGCGGACTGAGCGGACGACCCTAGTTTGTAGGCCTTCGAGTTACCGCTCCCGAGTTGGGTCTGGCCACTCTGCGTTACTGGTCCGTGACTATTCTGGGCGTATCCTCGATGCACGTTTCGGGCACCGCGAACCGATTTCCTAGCCCCTTTCTTCGCGGCGTTCTTTGCTTTCGGGGCTCCTTTCGTGGTTGTTCCCGCACCGGAGTGGGCAATCCGTTGGAGTGTCGGCGCACTCCAGTAGACGGTTAGAATACTCGCAATGCAGGCTGCCGGAATGAGCGATAGACCGAGTATCAGCGCAAACAACGCGCTCAGTCCGCTAGCTGGGTCAGTCTGCCAGCCTAGTCGGAACAGTACTGCCGCCGGAAGCCCAGCAATGATGAGTCCTGGGTAGATACTCGCTCCGCGCCGAGCAATGTTCGACACGGAATTTAGCGGCCAGACCTCAACGGCCCATAAAACGCCGAGTAGCGGCATCAACGGCGTCAGTACGATCACTCCCAGCCATCGAAGACCATAGACGAAGGCGGCCACAAGCAGAAGGACGTTCTCTACGAACACCATCACTAGCGTCGTAATTAGACCGCCGAGTCCAGCTTTTGCTAACCCGCCAAACCCTGCGGACATCTCTTCGACGGGGGCGAGCGTCATTCCAATCGCGTTCACGAACTGGAGCGGTATCGAGATGAGCGGAAACCAGACGAACGACCCCATGAACACGATACCAATACGTCGGAGGAGGCGCTTCCGTCGATACTTGCTAATCGACCCTGCACGAAGCCCGATAAACGCAAGCGCGACGATTAACAGCATGATCGTCAGTGGCAGGATATACGGGAGATAGAAGTCTTCGTAGATGGACTGCCATGGGTCGTTTGATGGCGTTCCAACAACGATGTATCGGGCATTGGATTCTGGGGCCGGAACACCGACAATCGGTTCCAAAAGTGCTTGGAAGAGGTCTTCCGCTAACCCAAGCAGTCCGTCCTTTATCCGCGTAAGAACATCGTTGATGGCGTTCTCTACCTGCTTTTCCAGCCATCCCATGTTCAGGTTTCACTCCCGTTACCCGATATTTGTGGAGAGTTCGCAGTCTTGCTATCGACAATGGTGAGTTCGCACGCGCCTTCCTCGCCACTGTATTCAACCGTCTGTGAGTACGTCAAGTCAGAACCAGGGTTGACAATCGCGGTCAGGCGCATCGTTTTCGTATCGATATTCTCGCATTCGACAGAAGATGCACCGACGAGGCCACCGCTGGTCTCGTAAACTGGCGGTATCGCATAGATAGTCGTTGTTTGATCTGGTGGGAGCGTCTTCGTATGGTCAAACGTCTGTCCCTCTTCGTCAGTTCGAAGGACAAACGGCGCGTGCCGCCAGCGAGTACGAGTACGTATTGCGGGGCCGCTCACCGTGTTTTGCACGCGAAATGCAGCGTGTGTTACCCAGTTGTTCGCTGACTTGTCCCACTCCACATCCGGGTTGTTTTTCGCCCATCGGAAACTGGTGAGTGTCACTTCTGGTTCGAGATCGACCGTCATCTCATCGATTGACTCGTCGTTCTTGACGGCGACGAGCTGATGCTCTCCCGGTGTATACCCGTCGACGCTCTGTCCGACAAGATCAAACTCCGCTTCCTGGCTGTCCGGTGCAACCTTCGTCTTCTCCATGAGATTCCCGTCTGGCCCCAAACGATGTACCCAATCAGCGGACGTATCAGGAGCGAGTGCCACGATTAGCTGGTTGCCGTCAACTCGAACATCGATGAATACGTCAGACTGTGACCCAGACGGTTCAGTTGTCGTCTCAGTACTATTGATGGAGGAATCATTATCAGTCTCAGAGTTATCTTTACAGCCAGCGAGTACAACGAGCGTTCCGCTGAGTCCACTGAAGACTGTTCGACGGACGATACTCCTGCTATGATTGGGGGAGTTTGTGTTGTCGTTCATGATTGGTTTGAGAGTCCGAGCAACGCACCGTCGGACATGTAGTTGAAGCCGAAGACCAAGGCTGCGAGCGGAATGAACCAGAGCATCGTCACGACAGCGAGTTGGATGAGCGACTGAAGGTCAGGGAAGTCTGCAGGCGTCTTTGCCACATCTTCCGACGTTGCATAGGGTTGGTCAGTCCGCCACCATGGGGCTGAGGCGTACTGGCCTCGAACGATAATTGCCGGGTTTGAGATGGTGATGACCGCCATCCCGCTATTGTTGAGGACTGCGGTCTGGTTCTCAATTATCACGCGGCCAGTCGTGACAGCGTCGCCGGTCGCGGTCTCCGTCACCGTTGCACGGACAACTGCGTGGGTCGCGTTAGCGTCGGTGACGGTTAGGGACAGATTCGTCTCACGGACGGTCTGCTGTTCGGAGAGCGAGACTGTTCGCGATTGCCCACGAACGATACCGTGTACCGTAACCTCCTGGAGATCGGTCTTGTCGAGAGTTGTGGAACTCACCGCAATCGAATCTGCGTTCACGTACGAATCAGCAGACTCAAGGTCGATGTTCGGCGGTAGCGATGGCCCTGCCTGCTCGGTTCCCCATGTTTCCTCGATAGCAAGCGGGCGCTCACCATGGTCAGTCAGGTCAGTCGGTACGTACGGTGCTTGCTGACTCGGAAACGCATGAATCTGGACAGGACGCACCAACGAGATTGCACGAGATGTATTAGTCGCAGTACTCGTGACCACCGTCTGCCAGCCGGATTTCCCTGCCGTGTAGAACCACCAGTTGCTCCGGGCCTGAATGTCGTCCTCAACCGTGATTGTCGACCACTCAGTATTTGGATGGATGACTGCGCCGACTCGGTCCTCGTTTGCCTCGAACTGAACTCGGTTCCCAGCGATATCCGAGAGTCGGTTGACAACGACGGTCTGTGACGTCGACACCGTTTTCGATGCTTCACGAGTTTCGACCTCCCGATTCCAGTCGCCGCCACAACTGGATACCGAGGTATTCCAGTCCGAGCAATTCAGCGTGACGTGCCGGAGTGTCACCGTGATAGTGGCTTCGACAGTCAGTTGCGTCGATCCAGAAAGGTTGGTAAACTGGAGCGTGGCTTGATGACCGCTTCCCGAGTCGATGGATTGCCTATCAGCGGAGAGTGTTACGGACTCGACCCTCGTTCGGTCGATTGACCAGCGTTCACGGTGCGACCCATTTTGATCGTCCTCGGGAACGGCAATACGGTAGTCACTAAGCGCGCGGACCTGGCCATCTGGAGCAACATACTGTGTCGTCCCGTTCGTCTGGTGGAGAATTGTCGACGGCTGAGTGGCGAAGATGCTGACATACGCATCCTTGATGTACGCGCCATCTTCGAGGGAGGCTCCGCTAGGATGAACCGACGAGTGGCGGCCACCGGGATTGTAATCGCCGAAATCACCAGTGTTCCAGTCGTCGGGAGCCTGCGGTGGACGAGCGAACGGAATGTCCGTTGAGCGGGCAAGTCGGTGCGCGAATTCTGCGCGCGATGACGCAGTTCCGTTATCGAAATCGTCAGCCGAGAGGGTGCCGTTGTCGACATCTTCCGACCAGAGCCGCTGGAAGGTGCTATTGTTGACACCGTAGGCTGGGCCGTCGTTAGGAACAGCATCACCCGAGTCCGGGGATGTGATGGCATCCATCCCTCCTGCGACGACAATCCCAGCGGTGCTACTCACGAGGAGGAGGGCAAGCACGGCGGCCATGGGACGGAGGGCGGACATCTATTCCGTGGGAGGGGCGCGGGGACAGTTCGTTGACAATCCGAAGTTGGTTTAGAAGGGCTTCACGCAGTCCGAGAAGCCAAAGCCCATCTGACTGCCGACCTTGTCGATGAGTTCGGGCGAGACGAGCGCAAGCACGACGATGCCGAACCCGATGCCGGACATGACGAGTTTCTCCTTGGCCTCGTTCTTTTTCTCTGGATTGCCGCCCGCACGCATGTACGAGAGCCCAGCCTTGCCGGTGTAGTAGCCAGTTGCAGGAAGTCCGAGTCCGGCGACCGCGCTGAACACGAGATTGATCCCGGTCGCAACGCCAGTATTGCAGTACACGTCACCGACTTGGTTTTGCGCAGCGGCAGGGCCGACAGCGGCGACGAAGAATGCAAGCCCTAATGCTAGGGTAGTAGCTCGCGGAGCAGCCTGAGTGATGGTTGTCTGGTAACGGCGTCTAAGTAGGGCCACAGTGTGTAAATCGTCACTGGAGCATGTGGTCGATTCCTCGTTTGGAGGGTCTGTCGTGTGGTCGTTCATAGAGTTGGTCTGTCACCTGAACGCGGTCGTGTCGGTCAACTGCAGACCAATACCGAGGTCGGTGTAGTTGGTACTCCTGGATCAGCGGTCTATCGTCTTGGTCCGCGATTTTGCGACCGCGGTTCGGCGGTAACTCGTGGTGCTGGCCACGGTTGCATATACTTTCTGTTCGGCCAAAAATAGTCAGTATATTTCTAGAATTGGCGTAGATAATGCTGTAGGGAAACGCCTCCGACAATAGATGATACGTCGACAACGACAGAAATTCTGGTCAATTATACCCAACAATAAACTAGTACTGGAAAACATACCTAGTACTTTTCGCAAAAAGATAGCTGAGACGGAAATTATAACCCCACAAACTTCGGAGAATAGCCGAGCCGAACGTCAAAGCCATCGTCCTCAAGATTCGATTCCATCAAGAACCACTGATACGCGAGCGACGTACTCCGAACGCAACGCTGAAAGAGATATTTCCCAGCTAAAGTCCGGTTATGATCAACAACAGCATCAGCAGTACAGCGATCGCGACCTTGTAGTAAATCGGTGGGAGGGCCTCGGGTGCGGTCGCTTCATCGACTGCTTCGGCGAGCTCCTGTTCGTGTTCGTGCTCCTGCTGGAAGGTCTCGTACGCAGCGTCGAGCTGTTGCTCCAGCGGCTCGATCTCACTCGCAAGGAACTTCAGACCAAGCCCTCGAGGAACTCCGGCTCGCCTACGCCCGTGGTGAGCTGACCGACGAGGAATACGAACAGCGACGCGAAGCACTCGAACGAGATACCTGATTCCCGTCCGGCAAACTTGAACGATGACCGGCTTCCCCGACCACCGTCAACAGTCGACGCGTCCGCAACTTCCAGCGTGGCTCGACCGATACACGACGCTGGGAGTATACGGACTCCTCGTCGGGACGGGACTCTGTCTGGTCGCGTACCTCACGAATCCCGTTCCCGACCCCTCGTTCCCGTGGGCGACGATGCCCGAGTCTCTACGATTACCGATTGTACAGCCCCGAATCGAACACTGGCCGGTGACCTACACTATCGGCATCTGGCTGTGGGTCTTCTGCTTTCCTGCACTCTTCCTCGCTGGATACCGGCGATACGGCGACGGGAATCGTGGGGCAGCGGTGTGGCTCATTGGGTTGCCGACCGTGGCGATGCTGGGCTGGACCTCCTACTGCCGGTTCTTCTGGCCGAAACTCCATCCACCGACCTGGAACGCCCGGCCTACACGTTCGTTTGCTGGCTGTACTGTTCGACCTACGACGTGCTCTGGAGCAACACCGCATACGTCATTGCACTGTTCGGCATCGTCACAACCATCCTCGTCATGCGACACCAGGATAGAGACCGATATGTCCTTCTCGGGGTTGGATTCCTCGCACTCCCTCTTGGGTTACCCGCCCTGTACGAAGGATACCGACGGACGACTCAAACCGAGACCTGAGGATTTGTAACAGGTGACTGCTTTCAACTCTGTTCGAAAAAGTGGTAGGAAGACTGCTAATTCGAGGAGGAGAGGGTGACCGAGACTTCTTCACTGATCACAGCCCGAAGAAACGTTTTCTGTGGGCAGCTCCTCAACACGAGTATGTCGACGACTGTCTCAACACCCGAAACAGACGAGACATGTGCGTACTGTGAATCCAGGATCTTCGACCACGATCCAATCTGCGTCCGCGATTGCGATGACGAGTGTGGCTCACCCACGTATTTCTGTAACTATGCCTGTCTGTCCGCATATATCGACGAGAACGACCTCACTACCAGGAATGCGTGCAAGTGGACTCCCGACGGCACTAGTTGTTGCTGATCGGCGCTATCGGTCCATTCGTCGCCTTCAGCGACCGATTATTTGCGGAAACCGAGTAATCGAAGCCCGTTCAGGGACACGAGGACCGTCGATCCCTCGTGGCCGACCACGGCCAGCGGTAAGGGGATACCACGTAATAGAATCGTGCCAACCATCAGCGCAATCGCACCAAATGCGATTGCGAGGTTGACTGTCAGCGTCCGGCGCGTCCTGCGACCGAGTCCGAGCACGTAGGGAATCTTCCCGATGTCGTCGCCCATCAGGACGACGTCAGCCGTTTCGAGAGCAACGTCAGTCCCGGCGCCACCCATGGCGATCCCGAGAGTCGCCGTCGCCAATGCCGGTGCGTCGTTCACTCCGTCACCCACCATCGCCACGTTCTCGTATCGCTCGACTAGCTCTTCGATGGTCGCTACCTTCTCTTCCGGCAGCAGTTCCGCCTGCACCTCGTCGATACCGACTTCGTCGGCGATCTGCTGGGCGACGCGTTCGTTGTCGCCGGTCAACATGACGATGTGCTCCACGCCGAGCGATCGAAGGTCCTCGATCATCTCTGCAGCCCCAGGGCGAACCGTGTCGGTGAACGCCAACCATCCCAGTACTGTGACATCGTCGCCGTTCTCGCGGGCGACGAGGACGCTCGTCTTCCCCTCGGCCTCCAGGGTCTGGAGCCGAGCAAGACTAGGTTCAAGGCCCTCAATCACGGCGTCTTCGAGAACCGTCTCGACGTAACTTCGATTCCCGATATGGATGGTTCTGTTGTCGACATCGGCGCGGACGCCTTTCCCGGCCTCCGACTGAAACCGTCGCGCGTCGGGAACGTCGAGCGCGCGGTCTTCGGCCTCCGAGACGGTCGCACGAGCCAAGTGATGCTCCGAGCGGGCCTGCACGGCGGCCACGAGCGAGAGCAGTTCGTCAGCAGTCGGTGACTCGTCCCCAAGACCGTCCCGGACGAATACGTCCGTCAGCTGCGTCTCGCCCCGCGTGAGTGTGCCCGTCTTGTCGAACGCGACCGCGTCGATGTTCGCGGCCGTCTCGACGTGTTCGCCGCCTTTGAACAGGACGCCCTGCCTGCCGCCGGAGGCGATCGCCGACAGCACCGCCGCCGGCGTGGAGATGATGACCGCACACGGCGAGGCAGCGACCATCAGGGTCATCGCGCGGTAGAACGTACTGGTAAATTCGCTTCCGAGCGCGAGCGGGATGGCGATCGCTGCGATTGTGAGCCCGAACACGCCGAGGACGTACGGCTGTTCGAGGCGGTCGATGAGCCGCTGTGTCGGCGCCTTCTCGCTCTGGGCGCGCTCGACC
Organism: Halorussus litoreus; assembly: GCF_003382685.1. Taxonomy (GTDB): domain Archaea; phylum Halobacteriota; class Halobacteria; order Halobacteriales; family Haladaptataceae; genus Halorussus; species Halorussus litoreus. Next base: position 97,987 of record NZ_QLVG01000002.1, read on the forward strand.
ATGTGGATGAGACGGCTGATCGCCGACTCGTGGGCTTGCCGCGTGACCTCAATCTCCAAGCTGCCGCTCTCATTGATCGTCCCGCCGAACACCTCATCTCCGGGCTCTTTCGGCACGGGCACTGATTCGCCAGTGAGCGACGCCTGATCGACCGTTCCCTCGCCAGATGCGACGACGCCGTCGAGCGGAATCCTGTCGCCGGGACGGACGACGAACACGTCACCCACGGCGACCTCGTCGATGGGCACAGTGACCTCTTCACCGTCGCGGAGGACCTGTGCCTCGTCCGGCCGCATCTCGACGAGTGACTTGATCGCCCGTCGCGAGCGGCCAATCGCGTAGTGCTGGAGAGTGTTCGATAGTGAGAACAGGAACAGCAGCATCGCGCCCTCGAATGGTGCGCCAATCGAGAGGGCGCCGAGTGCGGCAACGATCATCAAGAGGTCGATATCGACCGCATAGTGGCGGAGCGTCTCGATCGCGCCTTTGAGCCCGTACCACCCGCCGAAGACGTATGCGACGCCGTACCCGGCCCACATGAGGGGCGGTGGTCCTTCGAGCCACCCCATCACAAGGCCGACTGCCATCCCGAGGAGCGTCAGACCGACGAACACGGCCTCCCGCCTGAGTTCCGAGCGGGTACTTACGTCATCCGTTGCTGTCTCAGATTCGTCCTGAATCGACACGTGGCGGTCGCGGACAGCGTCTCGAATCGTTTCTTCTGAGGTGATGCTCCCGTCGTAGGTGATCTGGGCGTCCCCTGTTCGAAACGAGACGTCGACATCGTGAACGCCGGAGAGACGCCTAAGATGTCGTTCGAGCGCCCGTGCTCCCGCGTCGCCACGACCACCTCGTCGTTCAATGTGGATCGTACACGTTGAGAGAGGTGGTGATTCAGTAACAGCCACGTTCTCGGTACCTATGATTTGGTTTGATTTCACGTTTGAGGTGGGCCCACGAGCATTCATCCAATCCTAATCTCGGTACACGAGTCGAGGATTTCATCCAATGATCGTTACCGGAATCCGTGCTCGGCGAGTGACTGTCTCGGCGACACTTCCGAGGAACGTCCGGTCTAGGCCGGACCGACCGTGGCTACCCATAACGATCTGGTCGATGCCGTTGCCGACAGCGTAGTCGAGAATCTCACGCGCCGGTTTTCCGACTTCAGTGACGGTGTCGAGAGCAATATCGTGTTCCGCCGCGATATCTGTCGCCGTCGTGTGGATGTGGGTGGCGCGTTCCTGGGCGTTGTCGTACCAATCCTCCGCGACTGGCAAGCCACCAGCCTCCACGTCGATTACTGAGTCAATCGGATTGATAACGTACAGTGTGGTGATGGTGGCGTCGGGGAAGTTTTCGAGAGCGTAGGTGAGCGCACGCTCGGAAAGCGGAGAACCGTCGAAAGCGACGAGAACGTCGTCGGACATACGAGTGGATTCGAGACGTGTTCAGAAGAGTGTAGTGCCGAAAACTCGGCACCTGGCGTACCATTAACTGCGATGTGGTCCCACTCGTTGGTATGTCTAATGTCCGCATGTGGATCGATCAGCATCGTCTCGTAAGCTTCGTCGCAATCGCGTATGCGTTCACCTGGACGATCCAAGGTGCGCTCGCGTATTCGGGTATGGAAGCCTCCTGGACGCACTCAATCCTGATCGGCTTCGGCGGGTTCGGTCCGCCAATTGGTGCCGCAGTCGTCATCTGGGCCTCCGGTGGAAGCCTCCGCAGGTGGATCGGCCAGATGTTCAAATGGCGAATCGGTGCGAAATGGTGGGCGCTCGCGTTCGGGCTCCCGTTGATTATTCTCTCATTGGGTGTCCTGCTGTTCGTTTTAGCTGGCGGCCCAATCGACCTCACCGAATTCGAATCGCCATTCATCTACCTGTTCGCGATGGTGTGGGGAACCGTGTGGGGTGGCGGTCAGGAGGATCTCGGCTGGCGTGGCTTCATGCTGCCTATCCTGCAGGACTCCTACAGCGCGCTGACCTCAAGTGTCATCGTGGGCGTCACGTGGGCTGCTTGGCATCTCCCGTTGTTCCTGAACGCGACGACCACCCACGGCGGCTGGCCGCTCTCCCAGCAACTCCTCTGGATAGTCTCCATCCTTGCTGGTTCCATCCTCTGGACGTGGATGTACAACAGCACCGGCGGCAGCGTGCTCGCCCTCGCGGTGTTCCATGCTGGCGTCAATGCGATGGGAATCTTCCATCCCGCTGACCCGGAAGCGCTCATCCCGAATGGTGTCCCTGACCCGTGGCTGAACCTGCTCGCCGAAGTTACAGGGGCCCTTCCACTCGTATTGATTGCCGTTCTCTTGGTGATCCTCTACGATGGGGAACGCCTCGCGAATCGCGACCCACCAACTCCCCAAGACGCTGGCCTTCCATCAGAAACAGACTCGAAGCCCGCCACGTGACTACTCCGATACGTCGGTTAGCCAGCGGCAATAAAGCTCGATAATGTATTTGTCGGATATCCACAACTGTCTGTTCGTATGGTAACGTCGAAAGCGATCGGGCCGGTCGGTCGAATCTCGGAGCGAATTGGGCGGTACGTCAACCACGATGATGTCCTCGTCCGATTCGTTTCCCTGTGGCTTGTCGTCGCGAGCGTGTTCACGGCGGCATGGATCCTCAGCTATTATCATCTCCCACAGGGGCTCCTGCGCGGTGGAGACCCCGCCGCGACCGCGGACTACGCAGGAAGTGTTTCGCGGGAGTTCTTGACGCTGTTTGGATGGAATGTAGCTGTCTCGTTGATCGCCGTCATAGCGAACACCTTCAGGTCTGTGAATACTCCGCTCGGGTACGTTATCCAGGTCGTACAGGCACCTCGGTACGGAGCGATCTGGGGTACCGGGTCACTCGCCATTGGGACGGGCGACCGCATTGCGCCGTCGCTGGCCGTGCTCATCGAACGCAGCGGCCCGATGGAGATTACGGCGTTCGTTGCGATCGTGGTCGCGACACGAGGTGTAATGCTCTGGCATCAGGAGTCCGGGCCCCGGTGGCGGGAAGAGTTCGAACGCGTTCGTTCACCCAGCGACTGGGCGCTGACGCGTCGGGAGTGGACGCTTCTGGTCGGTGGATATCTGTTGCTGGCAGTCGCGTGCTATCGGGAAGCCATCGCGATCGCACAGATCGCCGGTTAATCTCTGTCGTTCACTCGATATTATATTACCCATCAATCTCTGAGAGCGCCTCTGTTGCAACGTCACCGAGTTCTCCGGCCTCGATGTGCGAATATCGCTCCCGGACCATCTCCTCCGAGTTATCGAGATACCGGGCTGCGACCGTGTACCCGAACGCGCGGACGAGGACCTCACCCATCCCGCGTCGACCACCGTGCGGGGCAAGATAATCGTGTTTCGGATGGGCGATGTCGATTTCTGCGGCCTCCGAGAGCCGTTGGAGAATCGACCGTGCGCCGTCCGTCGTGATTGACGGCGGCCGGATATCCCCATCGAGCGCCAGCAGTAGGTCGCGAACGTACTCCTCACGCCGCTCAGCAATTGCCTCTGGGCGTTCCCCTCGGTCGGCGAACTCATCCTGAACGAGCCCTGCGAGCGTCCGTTGGTCGAACGTGGGAAACACCGGCCAGCGCTCCGTCGGTGGGTCCATCAGCTGGCGGTAGCTCCGCAGCGGTGAGATCACCGGGTCGGGGAGACTGGCGGCGTCCCACTGCTGTTTCTTCCGGTAGACGTCTATACTCCCGTCATCGAGGGAGAGGTCCTCCCAGCGGACGCCACGCCGGCGCGGGTCGTTCGGATCCCGGAGCAGTTCCCCAACGCGGACAGCTGTATACGCGAGAACAAACACCAGGGATCGGTCACGAGCCGCCTTCAGCGCTACGTAGCGCGCTCGCTGTTTGTCGAGTGGGTCAGTATCCTCCGGGAGTGTCGTGTACGTCTCGATGGCGTGGCGGGCTCGCTCGTCGACGTGGCGGGTGAGGGCGTGGCGCTGTTCGGACGTCCAGGCCTGCTGGTCGCCGGGCTTGCGTCCGTCGTCCTCCGGTAACGGCGCCATCGCACTCGCCCGCTGCGCGTAGTGGGCCTCGAGGTAGCCCTCGTTGACACACCACCCGCACCACGCAGAGATATAGCGGTAATAGGTTTGTACCGTATTCTGTTTGAGTCCTCGGTCGCCACCAAGATGCCGGGCGTACTCCCGGAACACGCGTTCGTCAAGATCGTCGAAGGTCGGCTCGCGGTCGACGTCGTCGGGGACGATCCCGGTCCAGTCGTCGTCGCCGCGGTCGCCGGCGGCCCACTCCGCGAACCGCTCGAGTTCGCGGGCCGCATTGCGTCGATAGTTCCCACCGTCGCCGCCGCGGCCTTTCCCCTTGTCTTGGAGGTAGCGCTCGAAGCTATCGTCGAGCGGCGTCGAAAGCGCCCGGTCAGGCATTCACCGGCCCTCCACCGTCCTGCGGGCCCGGTCTCGGTGCCTCTACCCCAGGGGAAGCGCCGTCGTGAGGCGGTTGCAGCATTCGTGCTTCACCGACGGCGGCGGGGTACTTCAAAGTGGTCGTGATTACGAGCATAATCACGACCACATTCTGTATTCGGCCCATCGGGGGAATTCGAGGAACTGAAGTCTCTTAGCGCCGGAATTCCGCACTACAGGAAGATGTATATCGTATACCGCTATACAAAATCTCGGTCCTCGTTCTGCGCGAGGTCATTCGTCGCCGAGTTCCGAGAGCCGAGCCTGGATTTCCTCGGCATCCGCCTCAGAGAGCGCCTCAACACCGAACTGAACGAGTAGTGGGTAGAAGTGGCGGTTCTTCTTGAACTCGTCCTGGCCCGCCTTGCGGAGCTTCAGCTGGGACTCGAGGTAAGTGTCCTCCATCTCGTCGAGGACATCGTCGGGAATGTAGATCGTCCGCCCGTTCCACTCGTCCTTGATGTTCGTTTTCGTTTTGCTCGTTTCGTTCGTTTCACTCGTTGAAGTCGAGTCGGTCGTTTCGGTCGATGAACTGGTTTCCACCGTTTCACTCACCTCGCTCGTTTCGCTGGAATCAGCCTCGTCGTCCTCCTCTTCGTAGTTGCCCTCGATGCCGGAAGCATCGCCCCAGCCGTCGGTCATGCTTCCACCTCCTCAGGTACGGTCTTGTCAAACGTCTCGTCGAACAGGTCGGCGATCTCGTTGAACAGGTCGCGTGCATCCTCGACGCGCTGGTTCTCCTTGCCGAAGCCGAAGACGGACACCCCTTCGCCAATCGACTGAGAGAGGTCGGTCCGCTTCGGGATCTCGAACACCGGGAGAGAGTACGCCGACTTGATCTCCTCGATGGTGTCGCGGTGTTCGGCGTTCTGCTCGACGCGGTTACAGACGATTGCGAGCCGATTGATGTCTCCGTACGCCTGTTCGAGGGAGCTCAGCTGCTTAGCGAAAATCTGGAGGCTGTTGGCGTTGAGCTTCTCGGGAATGACGGGGATGACGACGTTGCCAGTCGCGACGAGCGCGTTGTCGGTGAGGACGTTCAGGGATGGCGGCGTGTCGACGATGATGTAGTCGTAGTCCTTGTCGAGCTCGTCGAGTGTCATCTCCAGCCGCTCGCGACTCTTCGGCGCCTCAAGCAGCGTCTGGATGTTCTTGTTGTTCGCGAGCTTCTCGCTGGCGGGAAGGATGTCGAATTCCTCGTGCTCGACGATGATGTCGTTCACCGACTCCATCTGGTCGAAGTCGAGGACGTCGAACAGCGTCGTACGGTCGGTATCGTAGTACAGATCGTTGTAGCCGAGCGAGCAGGTAAGCCCGCCGTGATAATCGATATCGACCAGGAGGACGTCGTGGCCTCGGGCGGAAAGTGCGCCGCCAGTATGAATGACGTCCGTTGTTTTCCCCGCGCCTCCCTTCTGATTCGCCACCGTGATTCGTGCGGTATTGGTGTCGGTCATTATTTTCGTTACTCTCGTTATGTTCGTTTCGTTCGTTTTGGTCGTTGAGTTCGGTGCGTTCGGTGAGGGTGTTTCACTCGGTGAGAGTATTACTACGATGTTAAAACCAACTGTTCGTTCCACTCGTTGAAGGGGTTTCGTTCATTTTCATCATATTGTTCGTTTCTCTCGTTTTGCTCGTTTCGTTCACCGAACACTATGTTCCAGCGTCGGTTCGGCTCGTTCCAGTAAATTCATTCATTACTCGAAATACTCTCGTTGCGTTCGTTTCGTTCGTTCTATTCGTTTCTCGAAGGGTGCCACCAAGAGCTTGTCCTGACCTATCGCAAGGTGGGTGAATTGGCAAAAACAGAGGCTTAATCCACCAAATCCACCATTGACCGTAGTTCAGATTCCATCTCCGTCATCTGATCCGACACCCAATGGAACCGCTCCTCTATCCCCTCGTCAGTAAACCGGAGTGACGCTCGTACGTCACGATTCCGATCATGTTGGATGAGGGCAAGAGCGTACGCGAGCAACTGAGGTCGATAGTGTTCCGCGAGCCCATCCGATGTCGTAGCTGAGAGGTCGTTGGTCTTGTAGTCGATAATGTGGAATGCGTCCGGCGTGACGAGCAGCCGGTCAATGTCACCGACAATCCGCGACTCATCGATTCGAGCGACAACAGAGTACTCGTCGTAAACCCCCTGAAGCTCGGTATCAGACTCGATGCGATCAACAAATTCGACTGCATCAGCAGCGTGGTTGACAGCATCACGGAGGTCCGATTCTGACGGCTCCTCACCAGCCATCCGACTCAAACGACGGATCAGGGTGGTCCACTCGTCTCTCGGTGGACGAAGTTCGTTGATCCGGTGGACGACCGTCCCAAACGTCGTTGGACTCAGGCCGGCCGACTCCTCACGCTGAGAGTAACTGTGACCGTCTGGAGACGCATCCGCCACCGCATTCACGAGGGTCGTAGCCGCGATCCGTTTCGCCGGCGATAACGACGGCGGTGAAGGAATCGAGATCTCCGGCGCTGAATCAACAGCGTCGTCGTCGGTGTACCAGTCTACTGGGCGCGGCGGCCTGCGAACAGTATAGCTGGCTCCATCTATCTCACCACGGGCTTGTCCGTCACGAACCGCCTCGGCGACGAGTGCTCCGTCGAGGAGGGGTGGCTGTAACCAGTCGCGCCACCGGTCTGCGTCGTCGAAGGCTGCAGGCTCGCCGAGTTCGATTGTACCAGACTCGTCGACATCGATGTCGTGCGTGCCGCAGAGAAGGAGGTGATCCCGCATTCGTGTACACGCTACGTAGAGGAGGCGTTTCGACTCCGCCCGCTCCTGTGGACGCGACCGTCGGTCGGCGTACTCGTGGACGGCCGTCTTCTCGATGGAGAACGCATCGCCCGGATTCGGCCCGCCGACCGCCGGGACCGGCGGCGCGTCATCAGTTCCGTCCACGAGTCGAACATAGCCATGGTCGTCGACGGACCGACCGAAGTTGAGATCACTCCCGAGATCGGGTACCGTGACGATCGGGAACTCGAGTCCCTTCGCGGAATGGATCGTCATAATCCGGACGCCCTCAGCGTCACCCGGAATATCTGCCTCCCCCTCACGAGGGTCGATCTCGGCTTGGCGGTCGATCCGGTGGAGCAACCCGGCAGCTGTGTGAACACCATTCTCGCTCCAAGTACGGACCTGGTCGCGGAACTTCTCGACGTTCGCGACGGCCTGTCGACCGCGTTCATCTGCACTCACACTTGCCAGATACCCGGTGTCGTCGATCACCCGGGACAGCAGGCGGTTCCACGGGAGGACGCCATCTTCGGACGGCGTCGCACAGCCGCTGAGAGTCCGCCACGTGGTGAGGAGGTCGAACGCGTCCGCGAGCTGTGGATCGTCCGTCTCGGCGAGCGCGTCCCACACTGAATCAGCCTCTGCGACCGCCGGTGCGAGGCGATCATCCGCGAATCCGAACAGCGGCGACCGAAGCACCCCGTAGAGGGAGACGTCGTCCTGTGGATCACCGAGTACTCGAAGCAGGTTCGTAAGCGCCTGGACCTCAGGCGTATCGTAGAACCCGACGCCACCGACGACAGTGTAGGGGATGTCGTACTCCTCGAGGGCGCGCTGATACCGATCCAAATGGGTTCGCCGGCGGAGGAGGATTGCCGTGTCGTCCGGCGTAGCGTCGCGATGAGCACCCGTGTCAGGGTCTTGGACTTGCGGCGGATCGTCGAACAGGTGGGTCAGTCGAGCAGCGAGCGCTTGCGCCTCGGCCTCGATGGTGTGGTCCAGCGCACCTTCGGCGACCGGATGGTCGTCGCCGAAGAGCTCTGCCGCCGTGTCAGCGTCGTCGGGGACAGCGAGATACTCGACACTCCCGGTCAGTCCCTCGATGTCCTCGATACGGTCGCGTTGTGTGGTCAACTCCTGCGGTGGCGCTTCGTGGGGTTCGTGGCTGTCACCCTCCGGCTGGAACAGGTACTCGAAGAGCTCGTTCAGGAACGACAGCGGCTCATCCAGCGTCCGGAAGTTCCCGGACAGTTCGAGTGCCGTCGGACTCTCGGCCTCGCTGTCGGGGACATCGTCGACCCCACGGGCTTCATTAACGGCCTGGAGTTCCGCTCTTGCCGCCCCGAACGTCGTAACGTCGGCCCCACGGAATCCGTAGATACTCTGTTTCTCGTCGCCGACCAGGAAGACGTTCGACGCCGTCTGCTCGTCGACGCCCGTGAGGAGATTGACTAACTCCCACTGTCGCGGGTCCGTGTCCTGGAACTCGTCGACCATCACGGCCGCAAACTGCTCTCGTAACCGCTCCGTGACGGCATCGTTCGTTCGCAAGAACTCAAGGGTGGTCTCGATCACGTCGGGGAAGTCGAGCGTATCGCGACGCTCCTTCTCGTCGGCGTAGGCGGCGAGGACGTCATCGAAGACCCGTATCAGAGCCAGCGCGTAATGGGCGCTGTTTACTTCGAGCTCACCGGGCGTCGTCTCGACTGCATCCGCGTGCGGTTCGACGCCCGCGATGACCACGTCGATGGCGTCCTTTAGATCGTCGTAGACGTCACCGTACTCACCCCAATCGTCCCGGTCACCAACGACGTACCCCGAACTGCTGTACAGGCCACCGTTCTTCTTCTCACAGGCCTCGTATAGCTCGAGGATTGCCCGCTGACAGTCGCGGGGATCGCTTTCCTGGGGATCGTCAGGGAGTGTCGTCGAGACCTCGGTGAAGGTCCGGTAGGCCCGAAGACCGTCCTCGTCGACGATGGCGCTCTCGCGGTCGACGCGGCCCGCGACGGTGTGTAGCTGCTCGAGGAGTCCGTCCGCATACAGCGTCTGCCGAGCGTCGGCAACGTCGAGATCGCAGACGACCTCCCAGCAGATATCGACGTAGTCATCGACATCGGCGTCACGCCACGCCTTGAGGACGGACTCGCTCTGGGGGCGCTCGTCGAGTAATCCAGCGAGTACATCGACCAACTGGTCGCGATCCCAGAGCTGGGCAAGGAGCGCAACATCGTCATCGTCCTGATTGCGTTCAAGGAACTCCGTCACGACTTCGCGCTGGAGTGTCGCTGCACCGTCTTCGTCGAGAACATCGAAGCCGAGTGGAACCGGAGCCTCAACGGCTCGTTCTCGCAAGAGCCGGGTACAGAACGCGTGAATGGTGTGGACGTAGCCGTCCTCCAGGTCGTCAAGGACGTTTCGCCAGTGGTTGTAGGCCTCTGGTGAGTCGACAGCATTGAGCCGGTCGTACACCTCCTCCCGAACGCGCTCGGTCAGTTCGGCAGCCGCCTTTCGCGTGAAGGTGATCGTGACGATGTTCTCCGGCGTGAGCGACGGGTTTTCGGCCAGGATCGTCACGTACCGCTCGGTGAGTGTTGTCGTCTTCCCCGTCCCAGCACCGGCAGTGATCGCGACGTTCCGGCCCTGGACGAGCGCGTCCTCCTGTTCATCTGTGAGCTGAATCTCCTCGGGGTCCTCAGTCATCGCTCATCACCGCCTCGATGTCCTCGTCGTCGCGAACACGGAGCGGAACATACGCTGCATCGTCCTTGTGAACCTCGTCGACGAACTCCCGCTTGCGGTGATGGCGGACATCGCACGCCCGACGGTAGTCACAGTATCGGCAGTTCGCTCCGCGGGCGGACAGAAGCGTCGTGTGGAACCGTCCGTTGCCGATCGCCTCGTCGATCTGGCCCAACCACTCCGGAACGACATCGTTCAGGAACCGGCGGAGTGCGACCTCTGAATCGAACTTCGATTCGACGCCGCGTGGAACCTTGAGGTCGTTTGGCGGTCGCACCTGATAGTACGTCGCCGAGAGCGAGCCCTGTTCGAAGAGATCACCGTCGACGACCTCGGCGGCAGCGAGCAGATAGATGGGGAGTTGGAACTTCGTGCCGCCGGTCGTCTTCGTCATATACGGTACTCGACCAGTTTTGTAGTCGTAGAGCGTGAGTGTCGGTTGTTCGCCACCCGGGCTCACGTCAACGCGGTCGATGTATCCCCGAATCGAGACAGTCGAGCCGTCCGGTCGCTCAACTGTGAACGGCCCAGCATCCGAGTCGGGAAGTCCCTCGCCGAACGGGGCTTCGAACAGGTGTGGGCGGGCGGTGCCGTCCCGCGAGAGTTCGTTGTCGAGGAAGGTAGCGAACAACCCCTGTTCCGGTGCGTCGTGGGGTTTGCTCCCGGCCTCGTACGGAGCACTCTCGCCGTCACCCAGGCCCGCGAACAGCTCCGCCTTCCACCGTTCGTAGAACAGGCCGTCGTACTCGAAGTCAGCATCCCGGAGTTCTTCGACGGCAATCTCGCGAAGGTGCGTCGCCAGGTCGTCCCGGTCGAAGTTTGTGAGATCGACACCATCCTCCGTCTCGTACTGCAGATCCGCGAAAAACCGTTCGAGGACGTCGTGGACGTACGATCCGGTTTCGAGGGGCGTAGGGACGACCTCGACGTCGTCGGGATCCTCGATTCCGAGCACTTCGTCGGCGTAGAACTTGAACCCACACTCGACGTATCGCTCGATGCGACTCGCGCTGTAGGGTTCCCGCTCCGACAGAGGGTATACCTCATCGACTGTCTCGGGATCCAACACGCCGTCGTGGTCGGAGAGGCCAGCCGTTCCCCTGTTGGCCGCACAGTGGAGTCCCCGATCCGTGCGCTTCGTCTGCTCGGGGGAGAGATCACCTCGGTCGCCGGCGCGGCTGACTGCCGCACGCCGGTCGTCCGTTGCAGCGACGTGCCGCTGCAGGTCTTCGCGGGATCCCACGCGGTCGTCGACGCCGCCTTCGGGTTCGATGCCGGTCACGCGCTGGAGTTCGTCGAGGACCGGCGACCGGACGACGGCGGATTCGTCGTCGCCCGTCTCTGGTGTAGTGATCGTGAGTTCGTCGACGTTCGCGAGGAGCGTCGCGAAGAGATAACGCCCTCGGAGGCGCTCGTCTCCGGTGTCGAATCGTGGATGGGCGTCGGTCATCTCCTCGAAGAAGGCCGGGCGTTCCGGCGTCACCGGGAAGTGCTCGCTCGTCAGTCCCACGAGGAACACCTTCTCGAACGAGCGCATCCGGGCGTCGAGTAGCCCCATCACTTCGACATGGCCGCCGGCAGCGCGCTGTGGAACCCGGATCGGCACACCATCGAACGCCCGGGTGAAGAGTGCCAACGGGGAGAGGTCGCTATTGACTGCCGCCAGCGACTCGAACGAGGAGAGGACCTCGTCCACGAGGTCGTAAGCTCGCTGTTCGACGGCTTGCTCGGCGCCGCTAGCGTAGTCCTCCGTTGCCGCCTCCAAGCCGAACCGGTCGTTCAACAGTCGCCGGAGCGTCTCGGTTGCTCCCTCGATGTCCTCTGTTCTGAGCGAGTCCAGGGTGGCCAGCAGATCCTCGATCAGAGCCGCCGCTTCGTCGTCGACGTCATTGAGCAGAGGTGATACAGAAACAGTATCACGTCGGCGAGCAGCTGCCGTGACAGCGTTGTCTTGGTCGGTGTCAACGACGTCGACCAGTGGATTCGCTAACAGGGATGTGAGGTCCTCCGCCCGCGGATCCAGTTCGGCGAGGTTCAGGAGGTCGTGGACAACGCTCCCGGTGAACGTCCGGTTCAGCTGTGAGGCGGCGGTCGTGACGTGCGGGATGTTGAACGTATCGAATGTGTCCTCGACGTACCCCGAATAGGCCTCGGTTCCCGGGACGACGACGGCCAGGTCGTCGGGGTCACGGCCATCGGCCAACTCGGTTCGGAGCTCGCGAGCGACGAAGCGAATCTCGCGCTCGGGCGTCGGGAGTTCACGCCATCGCAGAGCGTCTGGAGCAGGGACAGTATCCGGATCCGGGCGGTAGAGTGACTCGGTGATCGTTCCGAAGGCCCGCCCTGGCTCGTCGACTGGCTCGAGTTCTACTGTCTCAAAGTCGAGCTCTTCGTAGACCTCCAGGGCATCTTCCGCAACAGCGTCGACTCCGCTACGACCATCCTGATGGAGCGGCAGCAGTGCAATCATCGGAAGTTCGTCGACGAGGCGTTCGATGAGGCGAAGTTCGACGGGGCGGAACTCGTGATACCCGGAGAGGACGACGACATCCAGTTCCGGGGAGAGCGTCGATAGTGACTGGTCCGCCGTCGCGACGGCGTCGAACATCTCTCCTCGGGTACAGACCCACTCATCAACGTAGTCAGCATGGAGGTCCTGATAGTGGCGGTACGCGTCGACAGTAGCTGCCGCGATACGGTCATCGAGGGTTGAGCCCTCGAACTCCGCCGCCAGTGCGTCGACGGTCCCGACGCCGGCGTCATCGAAGAGTGAGAAACGACTACTGAACGAATCCGCGAGAACGGGCGAGGCCGGTTCGCCAGCAAGAGCGCCATCTGTTTTGGCTGTCGTTCTGTCGAGTGCGTACTCCGCCAGGCGGCGGTTCAACTGTCCAGAAAGTGGTTGGACCGGACCGTGGAGATGCTCGTACCACTCACGAACGACCGCATCAAGCGTCTCAGCGCGAAGGCGGAGTGGGTCGTGCGACGCGGCCCAGCTGTCCTCAACCGCACTTCGGCGTGCGTCATTCCGAGTTAGGTAGAGAACACTTCCCAGCGAATCGGTGGCGATATCATCAGCCAATTGAAACGACTTCTGTTCCAATCGGACATGTTTCGGGCCGGTAAGAAGCGTTGAATCCATCGAACACCCCTCACAAAGATATCGGTAACACTTTACTCTTGGTGGTTCCGACAGCTTTGAAAGGAAGTCACCCAGATTGATCCGCAGACTTCGAGGACAGCACGTCGATCTCGATGGAAAGACGCCAGCGGAGGGGGATGCTGAACTAAATAGTGCCAAAAATTACCAATTGTCTAGTAGAAATGGAAAGCATTGATTTTTCGGCAGACCATCCCAACACTATTCAATAATGGATGTGAACGAGGATCCGCCCTTTGCGAACTCTCCTAAACATCTTGACCCTTCTGAGGTTCATCGTCGAGATGAACAACTCCAGCGTGGGAACCACTCACTCGCAAACGCCGACCGCGATGAGATCCTCTCCTCTTTGCTTCAGATCATTCGCGCGAATGGGACTCGCCGGACGCTAACACAGTTCTATGTCCATAATCTACTTTGGATGAGACTGTTGCGAGAGGTTGATCAGAGTCGTGCAAAATCAAATCCGACTGGTTTGGAGCTCTCACCGGAGCAGGATCCTGGTCTCCCACCGCGACTCGTCCAGTTCGGCGTCGGAATTACCCTCCAGACGGATACTGAAACGACCGATCCACAGTCGTTCGAGCAGATTGCGACATATCTCCTCGAACTCAAGAACTGGTACGCTCGGCAGGGCAACTCACACCTCCCGCTCGACTCACCGATGGCGGATCCGTGCTTCGGAATGGTGTGGCGTGAACTCACGACGCTGCGTCACGCAGATGGTTTTCAGATGCTCGACAGAGCGTACCGGGCATACAAACCCTGGGAGCAGGAAATGGAGGAGCTACTCGGCTTTTCCATTGAGGATGCCGTCTACTATACCCGTGAACTCACGGATTGGATCACACCGAAATTAGAGGGACAGGATACGGAGGTCGCAAGGTGGTCGCCGTCATTGCTAGATTTCTCTCAGAAAGCGATTGATCTCACGGACGAGGCGGTATGGGTATCCGACGAGACTCTTGTGGACTGGTGCGACGACAGTCCACGTTTCCAGAACTTCCTCGAACGACTGGCCATCGAACCGGGCACTGTTTCCGGATTTCGAACGCCGGTAGATGTGAATCCACTAGAACGAGCGCCGTTCGTTCGAACTGATGATGAGTACTTGCTTCCGCTTCCCCGTACCGTTCTCTATGCTCTCGCCAACACATTCTACTACGATTTGATCGATTCGGAGTACCAGGGCGAATTTCAGCTGCGGTTCGGTGATTGGCTCGAGGAGTGGACTGAGGACTGTCTCTCGAAGGTCTTCTCGGAAGACGAGATCATTCGGAACTACACCTATGAGTACGACGGAGAGGAAGTGGAGGGTGATATACTGATCCTCCACGACGATGAACCCATTATAATCGAATGTAAGGGAAAGAAGCTCCGCGCCGAGACTCGGAAAGGAAATTTCGGGGGCATCGACGCGATCAAGGAGGACATCGAACGGGGAATCGGGGACGCGTACCACCAGGCTGATCGGCTGGTGACGGGCGTTCAATCTGGCCAGATTACTGAGATCGAAACGTCGGATGGGACGACGATCTGCTTGGAACCCTCCACTCTTGCGGATGCACATCGGTGGCTTGTACTTGGAGAATCGTATGGGTCAATCGCGACTCGAGACTTCGCGAAGATACTGGATATATCGCCTGTCCCGTACGTCTGTGATATCTATGATCTGCAGGTCCTTACAGAGGTTCTTGAGTCCCCGAAGCGACTTCTCCACTACGTCCGGCAACGGACACGTCAAACGACGGTTCAACTCCGGCGTCCTGGTACTCAATATGCGAACTCGAAAACCTTCAGTTCTGATGAGATTGACTACTTAGCCGTCTACAAGCGCAACGGATGGGAGTTCCCTCCGGGTGCTCAACGCATCACTGGGGCTGGGGACAACCTTCGAGAAGACGCCATCGATTCGATAATGGATAGCGGGGAGTTTCGATTCACGTTCTAATTGCTTGGCCTCGACGATCTGGTGTTGAGTGTGTCTTCCCAAACTACTGTTCAGTACTCGCCGCTAATGTTTGGTAAGAAACGGGTGGGTTTCCAGCAGAAGCCTCGGAAATGGTGGAGGTAGCAAAGCATCTGGAACACCGGAATGGTAGTATCAAGGGGTCTCTTTCGCACTCACACAAACCCATACAGACCCACGAAAAATATAAATACTCATAGAGTATGGTAATGGGTACGAGGGGATACAAAGGGTGAATATCGTAATAGACGTGCCCGATTCACTCGTCGGCCGGATGAAACGCGCTGTCGCTGCGGGCAACTACGATGACCCGCAGGAGTTCGTTCGGACGGCAATCGAGAATCAGATCCAGCTCGAAGAGGAGGAGACTTCCCAGGAGGTCAAATCACTCGACGAAGCCCTCAATTCTGTAGAGCCAGAGTCCGAAATAGAAGCATCGCCTGAGGAGACCCAGCCCGACGATTCGGCTCACGAACAGGCGCAAGAGCGCCGGTCCGACGATGCTGCGCCGGCTGATCGGACGAACAAGACAACGCTGTCGCTGGCTCGACACCAGTACGACGACATTCCGACGGTCGCACCGCCCGACGAGTCGCGGTTGGACAAAGGTCCTCTCTGGGGACAGTACAATCGTATTTTCCCCGTCAAGCTTGTCGTTCGGGGATTAGCGAATGCTTTGCTGGACTCGTCCGAGGGGCTCCCCGACGGTCCGTGGCTTGATCTCCAGCCGTTTCAGCGACGCGCCGCGAGGACGGCTCGGAAGATCGGGACTGAAATCGCAACTCACGATGAGCGAGCAGGGCGCAAACGAGGTGAGAAGCTTGCTGCCGCGTTGCCCACAGGTGATGATCCCGACAAATCGATGGATCGATTCGAGACGCATTTCATCGGACGCGTCGAGCATGACGATGAATTAACCGGGGCACTACCGCACCTGTCCTTCGTCGACATCGTTCGAGAAAGCCCCCAGCAAATCGGGCTCACGGACGCTGGCCAGGAGTTTGCAAGCCTCTCGAACCCACTTCTCGATGACGGCGTCGACGCCGACACGTCTCTCTCACAGGAGGAGCGACAGTTCTACATCTCGCACGTACGGGGCGTGCGAGAAGAAGAATATACGGCGATGCAAAAGGTCGCTCAAGCAATCGAAGAGGGAGACAACCGGCCAACGTCGCTGACCGAGCGGGTAGCTTATCTGAATCCGGAGTGGTCGAACTCGCAGGCTGAGACGATTCGCTCTGGCCTCACGAGTCGAATGTACGAGCTGGGACTGGTCGACCGGAGCCAGGTCGGTCAACGAGGTATTGCCTATGAACTAACAGCTGCCGGCGAGACGTTCCGATCCAACGACACAGAATCCACACAACCTCAATAGACTAACACCAATGGCCGATAACGAGACATCCACCCCCGAATCGACGATCGACGCGCTGAGTCCTGGTGATGAGTGGCCGTTCCACTATCGTGGCTACGGGCTGAGCATAAACCAGGACGGCGACATTTGGTGGCAGGCGTATAACGGAACTGACCGCTTCGACCTGGAGCCGGTACCATCCGGCCTCATTACCGAGCTCCTTGAGCTGAAACGGAGCGGCGGCGCGCTACGGGTTACCGAAGGCGGAGCCGTTATCACGCGAATCGAGACCGGAGACGGCAGTTCAGACGCGTACAAGACCGTGTACGTCGGTCAAATGGACCTCGACGGCCGGCTCGTCCCCCGTGATGAACCGGGGCACGCCGTCCCGATCAGTCCGAACGGACTCAATCCCGGCGACCTCTGGAAGAGCGTCTATGATGGAGCGACGTACTCGTTCAGTGGCGAGCGGTTCTGGTGGCAGGACGGCGAAACGAAGCTTCGGCACTCATTTGCCGATACGTTGCCCCAAGAGATCACCGACGAGCTGAAACGGCTGCGGATGAACGGCGGTCGGTTCGTGATCACGCCCTGTGGTGACGTCATCACGCAGATCCCCAACGAGAAAACGCCTCCCGATATCCGAGCGCAATTCCGGGAGCTGTCTCGCCCGGTGAAACGGTTCCTCCAGCTTCGACGCGACCGCGGCAACGTCGATATGGTCCCCGTCTACGTTGGCCATCTCTCCGCTGACGAGCGGCCGATCGAAGTCGAAGAGCCGACCCGGCTGACCGATCCGCTCTCTGAGCAAGAGGAAGCCTCGTTAGAGGCCTGGGTCGCCGCGATGGGGTCCTACGAAGAGAGCGATCTCTCAGAAGACGACCACCGCCGCGACGATCGAGGAGAGGGGTCACGATGAGCGCTGAGGGAAACGGGTCGCTCAGGCAGGAGCCGACCCAGGTCCCGACCGTCAACCGGCGACAGCTGACGGTTGAACCGGGACATCCGTGGCCCTCTGCATATCGCGGTTCGAAATACAGTATCGTTTCGTCCCGGAAGTTCGGTGATGTGGCCCAGTGGAGCCACATGGGCGACATCCAGGCGATGACCGAACGGCCGGGCGGACTCAAAACTGCCCTCACCGAACTCGGGAAAACCAACGGGCGTGGGAGCTTTCGGCTGACCGCTACCGGGGAAGTACTGACAAAAGTCCCAGCTGACCAGTACCAACGGACTTCGCAGGCCCGTGCTAACCGTGGTCATATCCCCGTTTATGTCGGCAAGCTCGATGGCGACTTTGATTTCGAGGAGATCTCCAACGACCCTACGCCACCCAGCGACACAAACGTCGTGGAAATCTGGACGGGCCTCCCGTTCAATCACGGCGAGACTTGGGCGGTTTGTACAGATGATGTGCTCCGATGGAGCTGGCAGGACTACCGCTTTGAATCGGCCTTTGATCATCCGGAACTTGTTGCGGCGTACAAATCTCTCCGTCCAGAGGGCGGGCGGATCTATATCAACGAACACGGTCACATCTGGGGGAATGTCGATCGCGATACAGTCCCCTCAAGCGAACGGGGACGGATCCGCGACGCTTTCGACGAGTGGGAACGAACGGCGTCGAATGCTGAACGCCGACTTGTAACTCGTCGACTGAACCGTACTGAGAGTGAGGCCGCTGCGAACGGTCTCCTCCCCGTGTATCTCGGTCATATTTCACAGTTCGACGGAGGGATCGTTCCGAAACCAGTGGTCACTGACAACAGCTACTTCGGAGACAGTGCGATGGACCCGGATCAGTAGCGCACCTCAAATAATGACTGCCGACTAACATCATGGGACGGCGTTTTCCAACACCGATCTTCGGGATTGAACGCGGACCGGAATGGGTACCGACACTGGTAGAGATCGCTATCGAGAACGACGACGAACTCACTCGAGATCAGTTCGAGGAGCGCTGTCGTGAGCGCTTGCGCAAACCAGACGGCAGCCGGTATTCGCCGAGTTACATCGAACGAACGCTGTCGACGTTCATCCAGATGGGTGTCCTCAGAGAACGCGACGATAAGATCACCGTCTGGGAGTTCGCGCGCCGGTTCCACGACGGCGACATCGAGTATACGGAGTTCCTCTGGCGTGGCATCAAACAGAGCTGGGTTCTCCGGGGTAATTATCCGGAAGGAATTGAGGGGCTCCGGGATGCGCATTACGTCGTTCGACACGCTGATCGGCCGTTACAAGCGGGAGAGATTCGTGAACGGCTGACCGACGAGTTTGGATACGAGTACAACGATGCTGGGATACGCGGCTATCCGGAACTGTTAACCCAGCTCGGTGCGCTCCGGGAAACCGACGACGGCTACGTTCCTGGCCCCAGATCGAGCACCTACGAGGGTCGGTGGCGGGATGTCGACATCTTCCACAACCTCGAACGGTGGATCCATCATCGAGGCCCGACGTTCGATGTCCCAGCTGCTGACATCAAACAGGCGCTCGTAAAGTACTACATGTACCGGGAGTCCGGTGGGTGGGGACGGCACCGCAGCCTGTACAACCGCTTCCTCGACGACTATGTTCGTGAGACGTCGCGTGAGAGCGACGTGGCTCATCCCCAGATTCATCTGTCCGAAGAATACCAGGAGGATGAACGCATTCGAGACACCCTCAGCGAACAAATCAAAGCGAAATTCGATGATATCGACGGCCGCGATCTCGCTGGACTCTATGCCGAGACACTCGAGGACATCCTCGCTGCCGAGACCGAGGCGGAAGCCAAGGACCTCCTCTCAGCGGCGAGCCCCGGTATCTCCCGCCGGGACGTCAGAAATGCGTTTGACGAGGAGAGAGAACCGTACACGTTCCCTGCTGGATTTTCGCTTTACGACTGGCAGTCTGAAGCGATTGACACGTGGTTCGACAACGAGGCCAGCCCATCTGAACGCGGTATCGCGCAGGTGGTGACGGGGGCCGGTAAAACGGTGATGGCGCTTGGTGCTATCGACGAGTGGCTGGACAAGCATCCCGACGGCGTCGTCACGGTTGTTGTGCCGACGAAGGTGTTGATGCACCAGTGGCTCCGCGAATTCCTCGAGAAATTGAACGTCCCTCCGTCGGAGATCGGCTGGGCTGGCGGTGGTCACAAGGACGATCATAGTGACCGTCGCATCATCGTGAGCATCGTCAACTCCGCCGTCAAGGACGATTTCCTGGCCCGGTCGCTCGACGCTGCCGATACCGATGAGCACCTCTTGGTTGCCGATGAGTGCCACCGGTATACGGGGGACGTCCACTCGAAAGTCCTCGAATATCCCAACACAGCGACGATGGGGCTGTCTGCGACCCCGCTGTCGACGATCGATCCGGAGAACGACGAACTCACCGACGACGACGAGTTCCTCCTCGAGAACTTGGGCTCGCTTTTCTACAGGCTGAGTTACGACGAGGGGGTTGACCGCGGCCTCATCTCCGAGTTCACCATCAACTACGTCGGTTTCGAGTTAACGCCGGCCGAACGTCACACCTACGAACAGTTCTCGAAGAAGGTGTCATCTGCCGTTCGGGATATCGAAGCGCGCCACGGCCACCGACTCGCCGAATTGCGGGGGAACTATTCACAGAATCTACAGACGATTCGCGAGTCGACGGACTCGCCGACGCCGGCGATTGCCGACTTCTTCGAGTACACGAAACGGCGGCGTGAGCTGATCGCCGAGGCGGTCTCCCGACAAGCGATCACGCACCGCCTCCTCGAGGACGCAATCGAAGAGGACAAGAAGACGATCGTATTCCAGGAACGAATCAAACACCTGGAGCAGATGGTCGCCCCGTATGATCAGCGGGATGAGAAGACCCAAACGGGCAAGTATGGCTCGAAGGAGAGCGAACGGGCGAGTCTCTACCAGCAGTACGAGGACGAACTCGACGATATCAATCGCGACCTCGAAAACCTGTTTTTCCGTCGCGATTACGCACCCGTGATGTACCACTCCGGGCACCGCAATTCGGAGTGGAACGAGTGGGGGATCGAATGGTTCCGGGACGAAGGGTTTGCGAACGTGATGCTGAGTGTCCAGGCTCTCAAGGAAGGGGTTGACGTCCCCTCGGCAGATGTCGGGATTATTCGTGTCTCGTCTGGAAATGTCCGTGATCGCATCCAGACACTCGGGCGCATCCTACGAACCGGACACGCTCCGGACAAGCCTTCGACGCTATACGTGCTCTATGCCCAGGATACAGTTGACGAACGAATCTTCGAGGAAGTCGACTGGGAGGCCGAAATCGGCGGTACCCATCACTACTACAAGTGGGAGACCAGCGACGAAATCATCAAGGGCGAACTGGAGGGTCCTTCGAAGGAACACGAACCGGACGTCTCTGTGTATCAGCAACCGGAGATCCCCGATCCGTCCGACCTCGAACGTGGGGATCCATATGAGGGGCCTCGTCGTGGGCGGACTGTGAGCGTCGACACGCAGGGACGTCCGTTTCGTGACACAGCCGATGGCCGTCAGTATATCACGACTCCGGAAGTCGAAGAAGTGGCTGAGTACGTCCACCGCCTCCGCGGCGGCGGTCGCATCATCATCAATGATGCCGACCACATGATCACCGTCTCCGATGAGGGGCCGGTCTTTCTTGGAGTTCTCGAGGCCGACTCGCTTGACTACGAAGAACAGACGGAGGACGAGGAGGTTCCCGAAACCTTCGAGGAATTCATGAATGAGGGGGATTGACACATTATATTGGTAGCTGCTGAAATTTCTCAACCACCTATTTTTAGGGAGGACGCAAACACCTCTGGAACGAATGGAGATCTCGTTTCAACACACGAATTCTCTCGCAGGGCACGAATCAACACTCCTGCATGTGTCTACACGGGATGACGATACCTACAGCTATCTTATTGATGCTGGCGAAAGTGTCTCTTCTACAGCGTTTTTGGACACGGATGCCGAGTTGGATGGCGTCTTCCTAACGCACGCCCATACCGACCACTATGCAAGCCTCAGTCAAATTCTCTCGACAGCTTCCGATACGCAACTCTATACGTCACCTGGAACGGCGACTATGTTTGAAGATGTCTACACTGAGGCCGATCGGTACCAAGACCTCGGCGATGTCATCCACATCACAGAAGCACTGACTCCGATCATACTTGGACATCCCTCAATGATGGTGTGTTTGTCCTCCCGGTGCCTGCAGGGCACACGCTAGGCGCAGCCGGCTTTCTCTTCCGAATCGATGATCTACAGAACAATGAAACCGTGACAGTACTCACGACGGGTGACTTCACAACTCGACCAGTCGGGGGGTATCCTAGCTTGACGATCCCCGAATCGATCGATATTGATATTATGATCGCGAACGCCGCTACTTCGCCACACTTCGAAGACAAGCTCAACGATGCACTCGAAGTCCTCCTCGAACGGGGACTCAGTGGTGCCACGACACTTGTCGCGGCAAGTGCCCTGACCGGAGTTCACATGCATACCTCCTTGGACATGTCCTCGACGAGATTGACCGTCAACTTCCGATCCACCTCGCTGGCCAAGCAGCGAAGCTCTACACTACGCTCGATTACGATGTCCCCTTCGTCTCTGTTCATCCTCAGTTCGAACACACCGACGAGGTACTTGCCTCCGGTGCGATCACTATCGCCGGGCCCGAGGCTCCGACACAAGGAAGCATCGCCCGTCTTTACGGGGTAATCAAGGACGATCCAGACGCCGTCTTCGTCCAGCTCTCGACCTCAGGCGTAGAGGCTGTTAATGATGGTGAGTGTACCAAGCACTACGCCGAACTCGCAAACCACCCGACCAAGCAACAATTCATCAACACCGTTGAAGAAAACCTTCCTCGGCACCTGATTCTAAAACACGTCCGACCGGAGCACGGCAAGGAAATCGGGGCGAACTTCGATAATCTGTTTCACTGGAGCAACGACGATACGCAGGCCCACATCCTCTATGATGACGGTGACTGGCCGGCTTCACATTGGGTGGATGACGGGACCGCAAGCAGAATTCGGCGGCGAAATTACCAGCAGAGTGGCTCTCGCCTCCTGATCGACCGCCCTATCGATGAGCTCCCAACGGTCTCCATGACACGGCAATCCCCAGAACTGTCGCCAGAGGGCGTCGAAATTACCCAATTCAAAGACCGCTATGAGTCGATACAGTCAATCCAACAGCCACAAGCGATGAATCAGCGAGTGGAGAGGAAGAACAGGAATCGCCTGGTGTCCATTCCGATGCCGAGGATTCGAATCAACCACCGTCGATTGATATGGAACTCTGGACGGACATCACCGAACGACTGGATGCACTTGAAGCTGTACTGGACGATATCAGAGATACGATCCCGACGGAGGAGACCGTCACGAGCGGAATCGACACGTTAGAGGGTCGGATCGACGATATTGAAGCAGACATCAGCAGCCTCCCCGCCCAGATAGATTCAGACGACGGGAACACAATCTCCAGCACCGTTCTGCGGCAGGAAGATCTCGTCTTGTTCCGCGTAAACTCAGATGTACTTGCCGATCAGGACCTCTCGCTTAGCCACCAACAAGATGTCAAACTCAAAATCGTTGAGGTCTCTGATGACCAATCTAAAGAAAATTAGGTCGAGCAGAGTCGCCGGGATCAGTCGGTCGGTTCTCGTTGACTGAGGTGGTGTCTCGCCTCTTTTTGGAGACGTTGTCAGCTGGAGATCACTCGCCGCATCTTACCAAACGATTCGGCTATATTCCTTGGCTATATTTTGGTAAGATTAGTCGGCGAGAAGGCCCTCCACCTTTGTCTGAAGGTGGTCGAATGCCTCCTCCGCAGTCTCCACATCTGCTGCGCCAGTGATAACGGCATTACCATTCGCGAAGACTAACAGCACGGCTGGGAAGTCCGGCGGCCGATAGATGAGACCAGGGAACTGCTCAGGTTCGTACTCGACTGCTTCTAGTCCCAGCCCGATCGACAGCGCATTGAGGTTCACCGATCGCTGCAACTCTCCCGTACAGACGACGTTCTGGACGGTGAACCCGGTCTCGATGGATGTATTGATGATGTCCAGCTCGGCTAGGGTTTGCAGGAACGCACGGTTTGTCTCGTGTAATTCATCGAAGCTGGAGCATCCGCTGATGATGTACTTGCCACTCCGGTAGAGGGTAATGAGTGGCCCATCCTCGACGAGCCGTACGTAGAGACCGTGGTAGTTCTCGGGATCGTATTCGGTGTACGGAACTGGGAGATCAGCTTCGACTTCCGCAATGTCCAGTTCGACACCGACGTCGCCCGAGCCAACGGCGTTCGCGATCTCGACCATTTAGTCCCCTCCAGACGACGGTGACACAACGAACGCCGCAGTCACGAGGTCTGGTTCCTGCGGCGTGACGTGTTTCTCTTCCTCAAGCCGGGACAGCTCCTCTTCACGTTCTCGTCGCAGACTCTCGAGCTTCTGCTTTGCGTTCCCAATCGGCGCGGACATATCCGCACCCTGCTCAGCCCGCTGTTGGTACTGCTCTAACCGCTCTTCCCACTCTTCGATTTGTTCTTCGAAGTATCGCTCAGCGTGCTCGCGTTTGATTTCGATCTCCCGTTCTCGTTCGGTTCGGGCCTCTTCTGCAAACGACTCAACGTGCGCCCACGCCTCCATCTCTGCAGCCTCGTAGAGGTTCTCAGCCATACTCGAGAGCCGATCAACCTCGTGAGACGATGAGATATCGTCGGGAGCGGCCGTTTTCGAGAGTTCCGGAACATCCGTCGTTACACTGCCATCCGGGCCAGCATAGAGGCGTACGAACTTCTCGGTCACCACATCCCCGGCACCGGAGACGTAGCCAAGGCGGTAATTGAACAGGATGCCAGGCGTTCGAGACGCCGTCGCAGCGACCTTCGTCGCAATTTCACCCTGGATTCGGTCGCTGTCTAGGCAGAATTCGATGAGCGACTCGACGAGAGGATGGTCAAGCGAGATGAACTCGACATCATCCGCCTTCATCGCGATATCCTTGGTGAACGTGGCCCGTGGGTACTGTCGTGCCACCTGATTTCCACTCAAGACCTCAGGGACGTCCAACTGGAACACGTCACCTTCCATCCGCGCCGGTCCGGGTCGAACACCCTTGATAGAGCCGCCGAATTCGTCGAAGAACACTCGCACGAGCGTCTCGATATCGTCCTCAGACACCTCGCCGTGTTGACTGCGTTCGATCACATCGAGAATCTCGTCGTCCTCGCCGGAGAGGTCGAAGCGATCGCGAATCAGGAACTCGTTTTCGACAGTCTGAATCGCTTCGCGTTTCTCCTCGATGGTCGCCTCGATATCGGCGACGACACGTTCGGTTGGCTCCCCTTCAGCGATAGCCGCCATGATCGTCTCGTCCAAGTCGACGTCCTCGAGGACGCGACCGAGAACATCCGAGCGCATCCCGAGGTCCGACTCGATCTGGTTCGTCTTCTCGATGAGCAGGTTGAGGATCTCGCTCTCGCGGGTATCGGCGAAGAAGAGGTTGCGAATCTCGACCGTGTGCTCCTGGCCGTAGCGGTGGAGCCGCCCCATCCGCTGGTCGATCCGGATGGGATTCCACGGGAGGTCGTAGTTCACCATGATGTGGGCGAACTGGAGGTTGAGTCCCTCCTGGGCGGCGTCGGTCGCGAGCATCAGGTTGGCCTCCTCCTCGAATTTGCTCATCTCTTCCCGTCGACGGGACTGCTCGAGGTCGCCGTATACCTGCGCGACGTCGTGGTCAGCGAAGACCTCGTCACGTAGATACTCTAGCGTGTCCGTGTATTCGGTGAAGATCAGGATTTTCTCGTCGGGGTCCTCTGAGAGAATACGGTCGACGAACTGCCGGAGCAATCGGGCTTTCGAGTCCGTCTCGATGTTCTTGGCCTGCTGCCAGAGCTGTTTCACGCGGTCCAGTTCCTGCTGGACTTGCGACTGATTGAGCGTAATCGTGACCGTCTCAAGCGCCTCCTCGACCCGAGCGCGTTCTGCGTCGGTCAGCGTCTCGGGTTCGGTACTATACCGCGGAATGAGGTCCTGAACCTCGTCGGGAAGGTCTTCGGCCACGGCGTCGTTCTGAATGGCCCGCATCCGGTTTTCGAGGGACTTCCGGATCGCGTAGATACTCGAGACCAGCCGCTTCTGGTAGATGACCATCGTGAACCCCGCCGCCTGGTTCTCCTCCTGCTGGGCGAGGTTGTAGTACTCGCGGATGTACTCGGTGACATCGTCGTACAGCTTCCGCTCCTCGCGAGTCATCTCGACCGGGAGCGCCTCGATGTTCTTCTCGGGGAACATTCGGGTCCCGTCGGTCTCGTACATATCATCCTTCAGCCGGCGGATCATCAGGTCCTCAAGCGCCTCAGGACTGATCTGCGACTCGTGGCTGAAGCGATACGGGTCGAGCAGGCTCACGAGGAAGTAGAACTGGTCTGATTTCCCCTTGTGCGGGGTCCCGGTGAGCAGCAGCAGCGCATCGGAGTTGTCGGCGACGGCCTCACCGACCTGATACCGCTGTGTCCGCTCGATTGAGTCGTCGCTCGACCGGCGAGCTGTGAGGTGATGAGCCTCGTCGAAGACCGCGACGTCCCACTCCTCGTCGAGATTCTGGAGGGCATCGAGGACAGAGACGCGGTCCGACTCGGGGTCGTCGGTGGTCTGCTTCGCGAAGTCGATGGAGGTGATGATGAGGTCCTCTTGCTTCCAGACGTTCTGGTTGGGGTGGGACTTCCGGTGTGTACGAACCGTCTCGCGGTCGTAGATGACAAAGTTGCGGTCGAACTTCTCGCGCATCTCCTCCTGCCACTGGACGGTCAGCGGGGCCGGCGCGACGATGAGCACCCGGTCGGCGCGGTCGCGGGCGATGAGCTCTTCGATGACGATGCCGGCTTCGATGGTCTTCCCGAGGCCGACCTCGTCGCCGATGAGGTAGCGGTGGTCGTAGGAGTTGAGGATCTCATAGGCGGCCTGTACCTGGTACGGTTCGATCTCGATGCGGTTGCTGGTCAGGGAGAGAAAGCGGTCGTATTTGTAGGCGAGATCGAGTCGAATCGCGCGCTCTCGAAAGTCATAGTGGAGTGGGGCGTCGGATTGGCCGGCCGCGAGGCGGTCGACGAGCGAATCGAGTTTCTCGATGTGAGGGAGGCCACTAGGGAGTTTGCGGAGCTGGCCCTCCGAGGTGTAGACGTGGAGGAGGTGACCGTCGTTGGGCCGTTCCTCGATTTTCGTAATCTCTCCACGCCCGCCGGCGAACTTGACATGATCGCCGACTTCAAATTTAGTCATTCTTCTAAGGTAGACTCAACCACTGCTATATCATCTTCTTCCAAATTGAACAGATTATAGACTATTGAATCGATCTGACGGCTGAGACGTTCAATTTTGGCACTTAACTCCTCAGCTTGTTCTTTCCGATTCAGATATCGATTGAGATCATCCTCAATATCGTCAATCCTGGGGAGAGTAAGAGCTTCTAAACGGTCAATCAGGGATTTCGTCGTGGTAGCATTTTCGCGGAAGTTAGCGAATCCGTCCGCCTCATCAACAGCATATTCAATGAATTCAGTAGCCAGAGCTTGTGTCTGATCATCCATTCCGATGAATTCTATCGCAGGAATGAAATCTGTTTCAGTGTAACCCCATCGATCAGTCTCATACTCATCCTCGTTTTCAGGTTTGTACCGGGCACTAACCAGCACAACCAGCTTTGAGCGCTCTTCCTCAACCCGGACAGAGCCCACCCGTAAATTGTCTCTCGATTCCGAAGTTTCGGATAGAATCGTATTAGACACTTCAGATGGAGGCTGATAGGAGGGAAGCTCAGCAAGGCTGGGACCGTCCTCGTATGGTTCGATATAATCTAGGAGTGAGAGATTCAGTTCGCCTAGCTGCTGGTTCGTAGCCGTGATTTCCTTGGCGAGTTTCGACAACTCATTTTCTGAATCACTTTTGAGTAGATTAGACGGGATTGGGAGGTTCTTGATCGCATGGGTGAATGAACGTTGATACCCACCCCGGTACTCAGAAGTGACGAATTGGTAGTACCAGTTGATTGGCGTGGAGTTAAGAACTGCAAGTAGGGCGTATGAGTCGGACGGAATGAAATAACAAGTGTTTGCTAGATAGAAGCCCTCATCGTCCATCGCAAAACTACACTCTTTCGAAATATCGGGATAGCAAATCTTCCCGTTTTCGAAGAACCTCTCATACTCAGCTTGATCCTGCATCAATTCATACCACTCTTCATCGGTCGCAGTACTACCGATCTGCTCCTTGTATTGCTCTAGATGGCTCTTGATAGCAGGATAATCATCAATCTGGATCCCTTGCTTTGCATATATTAGATATCGATTCTGGAAGTCAATACGATATTTCTCAAGGTCTTTACCCTTGAGGAGTGGTTTGATGATCTCCTCTGAGCGAGGATCCTTGTCAATTAGCTCCCTACGGGTTCCCTCATCGATTATAAACGCATCATTCCCTCCAGTCTTAATCCCCCATCCAATTCCATCTGAGGCACCTGAAATGTCTAATGAGTTAGTGATAAATTCAGAAAGAGAATCAGACCGTCCATCTAAGATCCTTTTGACTCGCTCTTCCTCCACTGAACCCATTGACCATTTACCTTCACCAAAGTATTCCGCTGACAGCTGAATCGAAATGTGATCATACTCGTCAGACAAATCGGTGAACTCCAGATCTTCGAATTGCGCTACGCTAACATCGTCAGTAAACTCCTGTTGTGTATCTACTATAAGGATAGCAGGGTATGTCGAAATGCCTGGGAAGACTTCCAGATCTCCGAAATCAAGAATTTGTTCAACCTGATATCCAGTAAGGAGACTTCGAAGGTTTTCGCCGTACTGAGCACGCATCCACTTGTTTGAGACGATAACCCCATATTTCGAAGAACAGAGCTCAAGGCTACGTTCTAAGAAGTAGGCATATAGGTCAACACGACTATCATGAACCTCGTATCTGGCAGAGAGGAACGGCTTTAGCGGTTTGATTTGTTCCATCCGGACGTACGGAGGGTTCCCAATAACTGCATCAAATCCGGGGTCAGATACCTTGTTCCCGTCCTCGTCGTAGAAGACCTCCGGATACTCCAGCTTCCAGTGGAAGTAATCATTCTCATCTGCCCATTTTTGAGCGTCTTCGAACCACTGTAGACCCTCGATTGCGGCCCACTTTTCATCATCTTCCAAGGCCGCAGCCATACGTTGATAGGCATCGGATGGGAGATTATCCAGACCAAATTCTTCGGCAGTGTGGACATTCGTCATCGCTTCAAGCCGCTGCCGAAGCTTGTTCCGCTCGAACTCGTCGTACTTGGCCTCCATCTCCTTGACATCAGCGAGGTCCTGATTCTCGATGGCGATGAAGTCCTGATAAATCCGCATTAGCTGTTCGATGGTCCCCTTCCGAGCCACACCGAAGTCAGCGAGTGTCGCGTTCTGCCCGTCACCACCAGCATCGGACTCCAGTTCCTCTATTTCCTCGATGTCGCTCCCGACCAACGAATTCCCCGTCTTCAGGTGGTGGTCCAGGAACGCGAGCGGCTGTTCAGCCGCGAGCGTCCGAAGCCAGAGCGACACTTTCGCGAGCTCGACAGCGAGTGGGTTCAGGTCGACGCCGTAGATACAGCGCTGGGCGACCTGCCGGCGGGCCCAGTTGATGTCGTGCTCTTCGTCGACGGTCTCGATGCCCTGCTGTGCGGCCTGCTTTTCTTGAGCGTCGATGATCTCACGGGCCAAGTAGTCGATAGCACTCGTCAGGAAATGGCCACTTCCCATCGCGGGGTCGAGGATCTTTAGATCGAAGATGCGCTCTGCGAATTCCGCTGCAAAGCCACGCTCACCTCGGGCACTCTGTGCCATCAGGTCGTTCCGGATGTCAGTGACGAGCGGTTCCAGCGTCTCTTCGACGATGTACTCAACGACGTACTCCGGCGTGTAGTATGAGCCCGTCGCCTTCCGTTCGCCAGACCCAGTCGTAAGGTGAACCTCTCCCTTCTCGACGATCACCTCGTCACCCTCGTCGGCGGGGACGTACTCACCGTCCTCCAGAGCGAGCGGTTCGTCGGCGACGTCGAGCTGATACTCGAGAAGCCCTTCGTAGATGCTCCCGAGGTGGCGGACGTCCAGCGACGAGTAGTCGACGAAGATCTTCCCTCCGCCGTTGCCGTTCTGACTCCGGGTGAGCAGTTCGATTACCTCAGCGAGGTACGCGTCGCCCACCTGGTGGTTCGCGAGGAACTGGGCTTCGACGCTGTCGTCTTCGTCGGGATCGGTTCTGAACAGCCCACCGTTGTACGCCGGGATGTAGAGGTCCTCCTCCGGGATACCGCGGGACTTACTCCCCTGGTCAATGAGTTTGAACAGCTCTTCCAGTCGGTCCCAGAGGTTGTCTTGCCAGTCGCGATACTTCGGATTCGGGCTGTCGAGTTCTTCAGCGACGTCCTGCTTGAGTGTATTCAGACTGTAGGATTCCTCGTAGATCTCGTTGTTCGTATCGAGCAGGTCACGACCCTCACTCTCTGCGTAGAGCACGAAGATGAGCCGGTAAAGGTAGATGAGCGAACTGTCGTGAATGAGGTCGAGATCCTCTTCAGAGAGGTCGTTGTCCGGGTACTGCATGAATCCCTCCGAGAGCACCTTGATCGCCTCGTAGATGTTGTCCTGGAGGTCCTCTCCCAACTCCTGAGCGAAGACGTTGGACTCGTCGTAGACTTCATCGAGGAAGCACTCGCCGCTGGAGTCCTCGAGGAATGCGCCGTGCCTGAAGAAGAGGTAGAAGTATTTGAAGTCCTCAAGATCCCCCTTTTCGAGGACGGTCGGCAGGTCGATCTCGTAGTAGGAGTCGAGGCGATGGCTCGTCGGACCGTAGTAGAGCCGCCACTTCTTCCCGTCAGTGAGGACGGCCCACCGCGCCGGCGTCTCCTGTAGATAGACGTGAATCTGGTAGCTCGGGTTCTCGAAGTCCCGCTCGTGTTCCCCACTCCCACGGGTGTCGAGTGGCCGACCCCAGCGCTTGGCGTCCGCGACGGCGACGGCGTCCTTGTAGAAATCGCCACCTTCCTCGCGGCGCTCGAACGCACCGCGTGCGGCGTCCTCGGTCTCGAAGAAGCCATAGTCGGGACGGCGCTGGGTCCGGCTGGTGCTTTCTTCGACCTCGAAGGGGATACCCAGCTTCCGGAACATCGGCCGGATGAACTTCTCCTCGAGCTGGGACTCGTTGCGCTTGGGAGCAGTTTCCTTCTCCCGCTCCCACAGGTCCATGATGTCCGCTTTCGCCTCGCGGAGTTCGTCGTCGCTAAGCTCGTCCCACGCCTCGGTTTCGGGGAGGTGCTCGTCCAGGTAGTAGTTCGAGAACAGGTCGCGGTTCGTCCGGTAGGTGAGTGCCGTTTGCATACGTTATAGTGGAGTGACGATAAAGAACCGATCCGTGTCCTTGCTGTCGATGATAGCGTGAGCGACTTCCTTCGTATCGGCAACGTCGACGTTGACATCGTCGCCGATTCCGGCTTCGAGCATTTCGAGCTCAGAACCCGAGATATTCACCCGCCCGGAATTGCCTGAATTCCGGGCGATTGTTTTTCGAGTCATTCGCGATGCTTTGTCCAACTGACCCCCATTATATAGTCTTTACTTAGACTATCTTGTCCTGTTTGATACGAATAGGAGCACCGAAATCGTATCAACAGGCCGGAGATCACGCCAGCGCACATCAACAGTTTCGCTATCATCAAATTCGACGCGAAAGAGATACCCCTCACGTTCATCGTCGGTTACAGCCCCCGCATCGTCAGAAATGATTTCAACAACTGTTCCGCGACGCCCATGGAGTCGGTCTATGTAGATATATAAAACCTGCACACCACAGGTCGGATATGGAAACCAAGCGGATCGCTGAGGTCGTGGAAAACATAAATTATTCTTATCTCTTACCAGCGATTCAGCGCGAGTTCGTCTGGGAAACGAGCGATATCGTCGATCTGTTTGATTCCCTACTACGGGACTATCCAATCGGGGCGCTTCTCCAGTGGAATCTTTCTGCGGAGGAAGCTCAAGCTCAGCCCAAATATCGGTTCGTCACCCACTACGTCGACGAACCGAACTTCCCCCAATCACTCACAACGCCAACCCATCGAAACCCCCCGCACAATTCCGAAGATCCACTCCCTTCACCGGTGAAGCTTGTTCTCGACGGTCAGCAGCGGCTGACCGCGCTCAATATCGGCCTCACCGGATCGTTCTACGAGCGGAAACACAATCATCCCCGAAACAAGGCCAGTTCGTGGGTCCAGAAGCGCCTCTATCTCAACCTCCTCTCGGACCCGCAGACAGCAGACTCGGAACTTGGCAATAAGTACGATTTCTCCTTCCGGTCCGAGCAGTCGGCGACTGCGAATGTCTATTGGTATCCGGTCAACCGGATTATGTCCATTTCGGACAACGACGATTTCTATGCAGAGCGCCAGGAAATCGAGAGCGAGATTCAAGAGCTGATCGGAGAACACCCGGAGATAGAGAACTCGGATAGTCTGATTCTCAACGCCCAGCGCAATTTCGAGGACCTCTATCGAGCGGTCCACAAGGACGAGAAACTCCACTTCTTCACCGAAGACGAGAACGACATCGCCCGTGTTCGCGACGTCTTCGTTCGGATCAATCAAGGTGGAGTGACACCGAATCGCGCCGAAATCCTCCTTTCCTTGATGACCAGTAGCTGGCAACAGGAACCCCCAGAGATCAACGCACGTGACGAGGTTCACTCGATGGTCGACGAACTGAACGGAATCATCGACGGCGGAAACGCGCCCTTTGCTACGAAGCATATCCAGAAGGTACTGCTCGCGATCAACGGCAACGAGATCCAGTATCGGTTCGACAACTACACACTCGCCCTTCTGCGGAATCTGAAGGAGATCTGGCTTTCAGATACGTTCCCGAACACGATGGAGCAACTCGCTGAACTCCTGAACAGCTACTATCCAACGGTGACCTACATCCTCAGTCCCGCCCTCTACACGCCTATCGCCTACTACCTCTACCAGAACGAGAACCCCTCGCTCGATTCGACCTCCATCAAGGGTCGCGGGCGGCGCCGTGACATTCTCTACTACATCTGTGCGGCCCGGCTCAATGGATTCACCAGCCAATCATCGAACCAGATCGCCGATCTCGTCCGGGACGTTATCCGAGAAGAGGAGACCTCGGAATTCCCACTTGAGCGGATTAGTGATGAAGTGGCGTCGAGTTACGGGACGTCCCTCCGTTTCACCGAAGAAAAGTTGACCACGCTTTTCGAGGAGCTTCAGTACGGCAAACGCGATATCGAGTTCCTCCTCCAGCTGTCGCACTATCCCGATGAACCGGCCCGAGGCAAAGACTACGATATCGACCACATTATCCCGAAGTCGGTCCTCCCGGAGGAGGCAGATGCCAACCGAGTGGGGAACCTCCAATTGCTGATCGACAAGACGAACAAGATGAAATCCGATGACGACTTCGAGGACTGGATGAACTCCCGAACGGACGACTACAAGCAGACTCACCATATCCCGGAGGACGCCAAGGAGATGACCTTTGAGGAATTCGTGGATGCCCGGGAGCAGCTCATTATGGAGCACATTCTCGAGAACCAACCGTTCTAACCACAATTAAGCTTCCAATTCGAAAGCCCTCTCAAGGAGATCAGTGAGCTCATTTAGAGCCCGAGTCGCAGTTTCGTCAATTTGCACACTAACGCGATCGGTTTCCTTCGGATGTTTCTTTCCTAACGAGAGGACTACGTCATCATCGGGGGAGAGGGAAGCTGAGAGCCAGGAGGTAACACGGGGGGAGCCGGCGAACCAAGCCGTTGTCAAATCATGCCAAGGGCGTTCCCGATCTGCCTCAGTCGGACGATCCGACCCAAATGCCAGCCGTTCCAAGTTATCGGTGAATGATCGGAGTTCCTCGGTATCCGATTCTTCAAGCTGAACGGTGACACAGTGGGTATCTCCGTCCCAGCCCCAGTCCTTCTTTCCAAGCTGAAGAGTTAGCTGACCCGTTGGTGAGCGAGAAACAGTCGCCCAAGCGCGCCCCTTCCGTCGGAGATCTTGTTGAGCAACGGTCACCCATTCATCCGACTTATCGAGCGAAACCCAATATTCTCCGGGTATAGGGACCTCTACCGAAACAGAGGGCGATTTCTCTTGCCAGAGCCATCTGATGACTTCCGGGTACCCTTCCATATCAGACCGCGACGGAAGCGCATAGGGCCAGACGGACAGTATTCCGGAGAAATCAACATCGTACTCTGAGAAATCATCTTCATCAAGCCACGCAACGCTATAGTCACGCTGTAGATAGTGGTCAGTAACTGCCTCGACATCTTTGCCCTGATTCCGATACTGAGCCTCTATCGCGATACCCCTTCCATAGGGCTCTCGGGGAGTGTCAAATGTGAGCAGGACATCCGCAATTCGGCCGTCGATACCGGATTCAAGCTCAACTGTCGCATCGGGGAAATCGTGCTCCAATCGAGCATACGCAATGGACTTCATTTTCATATGTTCGTCCGATTCACCAGGGCACTCGCCGACATCTACAAGATCAGCAAAGGTTGCCTGACCTGCAGTTTGGCCCATCTCAGAACGACCCTCCTGTTCGTGGTGCCGAAAATGACGGGAAATGAAAGCAGAACCTCGTTCGTGAGACCGTACAACGGCCATCGGTTGGTCGCACGCAGGACAAGTAACAGTCGTACCGTCGGCTACTTGTGGTGGGATTACCCGTGTTCCGTTTAGAACTCCAAGATATGGCATCGGAGTCGATGTGTGTATTGAACTTCCTTGTCACTCGATCATAATGACTATTTCTCCGGCATCCTGTCGTTCGGAGATCGAAGAGAATCACCCACTTAGTGTCAATAAGTAGTGAGAGATGAGTTTCCGGAAGTCTCGACTTTCTGCGAACACAAATCGGGATACAGCGTAGGTTGGATGCTCAAGATGGTACTATTATGGGAATTTCCGGAAACAACCCGGTCAGGCTTTTATAACCTGACCCGAAATCAGTCTGTCAGAGACAGATGATTCGCGATGCTCGCGTTCTTCGCGCCGGGTTCGTTCCTCGGGAAGTTGAGCATCGCGACGCCGAGGTCAACCACCTCTCCAGCGTCCTCGAGCCAATCACGAACGGTGAACCCGCCGACACAGCCATCGTCACCGGACCCAGCGGCGCTGGCAAGACCTGCATCTCGAAATTCGTCACCGAACGGCTCCGCGAAGAGGTCCTCGACGTCGAGACCACCTACGTCAACTGCTGGCGCAACTATACCCGATTCCGGACGCTCTACCAGATCCTCGACGACCTCGGCGCCACTATCGACATCCACCGACAGTCGACGCCGCACGACGAACTCGTCGATCGCCTCCAGCAGCATGACGGCCCACGAACCGTCGTCATCCTCGACGAGGTCGACCAGCTCGAAGACCCCAGCGTCATCTACGACCTCCACAGCCTCCCGCAGTTCGCAATCATCTGCATCGCGAACAAGGAAGAGGAGCTGTTCAGCCGGGTCGACGACCGCCTCGTGAGCCGCCTGCGCTCCAGCGAGCACGTCCGGATGGACAAGTACCACGACGAGCAGCTGTACGACATCCTGAGTGTTCGCGCGAAGTGGGGGCTCGACGAGGACGTCATCACCGACGACCAACTCTACCGGATCGCCGACGCGGCCGCCGGCGACGCCCGCCTCGCTATCGGCATCCTCCGAACGGCCGCCGGCAAGGCGGATCGTGAGAACCACGAGCGCATCACCGACGACATTCTCCTAGACGCCGCCGAGGATGCCCGGGCCCAGATCAAGCAGAAGAGCCTCGATTCTCTCACACCGCACCAGCGCGTCGTCTACGATATTGTTCGCGAGCACGGCCCGGTCGGGCCGAGCGAGATCCACGAACGCTATTCCGAGGACGTCGATGATCCGCGGACGAAACGGACTGTTCGGGCATATCTGTCAAAGATGACTCAATACAACCTCCTTGAAGCAGACGGGTCCAGCCGAGATCGGGAATACACAGCAATCGACAACCCATCTCCCACACTCGCTGAGTAGCTGGTTAAGGAACTGATTGGTCGAGTTGCGCGTAAAAATGGGGGGCCTTATTAAAACCCTCAATTGGTGATAGATTTCATCGGTCGTGCTGAATAGAGAATCGGCATTAGCCGCCCTCTTCCATGTATTTGTGCTCGTTACACTCAGCACAGGTATTAAACCACATACAGAATAGACCGGGTTATAACCCCAAATGACATTATCCAGTTGACGATTGGGATCTCAGGATCAAACCAGTAGAGGCGGCCAGATTCAAACTCGCAAAAGTAAGGAACAACACAAGAAATAAATGCATTGTAGTCAAGACATCGAATATCCTAAAACCGATCAGCAGGAGATCCACATATGGTCATTAATATCAACGCAGTCGCTTTCTCGCCTGTATCAAACGAGATTGAATCTGGAAATGACGATGATTGGGTGGTGAGCACTCGAACAGTCGATATTGATGACCGGGTCATGGGAATCTTCGTCGGTTATCTAACTCGTGTGATCAACAAAGAGGACAATGGCAAAGTAACGGTTGGGCATTTTTCTAACGGTACTGATGGAGATAGCGATGCGGGAGACCAAACTCAGGAACGTTTAGATAGAATTCTGGATCTGGATTTGGATGACGAGGATAGCTCTGATTATACTGAGTTCGAGGATTTATCCGAATCTCTGAAGAACC
This sequence comes from Halorussus litoreus, assembly GCF_003382685.1. Taxonomy (GTDB): domain Archaea; phylum Halobacteriota; class Halobacteria; order Halobacteriales; family Haladaptataceae; genus Halorussus; species Halorussus litoreus. The sequence goes on from NZ_QLVG01000002.1 coordinate 134,189, forward strand.
GACTAATCACTCACATGGACGGTCGTACCTCCAGAGGGTATCTGTTTACAATCCAGGCTGTGAACGATGGTGAGCCGTTTGTTGGCATTCTCAAGCTGGATGTCGTGGAAAGTGAGGAACGACCGATACTAGATCGAGACACCAGACAGTTAGAATATGAGGAGATTGAGAACGCATTTCCTCCTACAGATGACCTCCAGAAAGGCTGTACATACCCTATATTTGATCCCCTCAGCGACGACAATGTGTTCAATTTGGATGGAGACGTGAAGTTCCTTCAGGAAGACTCTGACTCTGAATACTTCGAGGAATTTATGGGGTGCGTAACGAGCAGCGGGAGTCGGGAGCAAAGTCAGACCATCCTGAACGGACTATCTGAAATCAAGCAGGAACAAGACGATACTGTGCTCGGTCCTGATGAAGTACAGGATGCCAGAACTACCATCCAAGGCACGGACGGCGTAGCGGACAGTGGTACTGTCCACGAAGCAGCGGAACAAGCACTTGGCGAAGACTACGACGAGGGTGAAGTGGATGAAATGCTCTACGAGGAAGGTGAGACCGAAGTTCAGATTGACCCAAACAATACCACGAAGTACGTCGTGTATGATATCGACGGAATAAAAATCAAGGCAAAGATGTCTGATGCGGATGGGGACAAAATAGATATACAGCGACCTGAACACGAAGACGGAGAGTACGTCGTTACCATCCGTGGGGACGAACTCGACCAAGACTTCCAAGGATAGAGTCGTGGGATTCAATGCTCGAATTAGATTCTGCTATTTCGACGTTCTTGGAAGAGTGGGGCGAATTTTCGACAGAACAGAATAGCAGATATGCTATAGATTCGACTCAAATTGAAAAAGATCAGATACCTGAGCTAATTGAGGATGTTGAGACGCTATCAGAGTCGTTTGATCCTGGTTCCTTCGAGATAGACGTTGATGCTGGAGAAGATCGATACGATGTGGACTGGGATCCGAACCTCGGCATTATCCAGTCAGATCCCACTTCTGGTGACGGATACGATATCAGCGACTTGTACGACGATGACGAGGCAACTGAGGATGCCATTCGAAGTCTATCAAATGACCGTCTTCGAAGTGTACACGATTTAATAGATGCATTAGAGGTTCTGATTCCTCGAGAAGATATAGAACTCACTGTTGACTTTGGAATCGAGAAGCGAGGAATCGTGCGGAAGCTGGAGGAGGAGTATAACTTCGAGGACCTGAGCCTACAGTTCTACTTCTCATTCGATTTTTTCGAGAGACGTATCTCGAACGTGTCGCCTGAGAACTTCAGAGAAAAATATCTTGATGACGGGGATAGGCTGGCTTTCGTGATTCATGAGTTCGACTCAATGATGTGCAGTGACGACTTTGCAGTTACAGGACTCGGTACGGTAGACCAGCTATCGGAGTGGATAACGAGTCGTCGAAGTACCTGGGAGGATATCGTTACTTCTGTCGCAACACAATCACTCATCGAGAACGTATCGTCGGTGTATCTTCCACCCTCGTTCTTCAAATTCGACTCGGAGCCTGCCACGAGTGAGGAAGAACGGGTTGTGGCTCTATTCGAAAACCATGCTATCTTGTTCTCGATCCTCTCCATCACCAGTAGTGCCCAGCAGGATGATGGTATGTGGGAGCTCCAGATTAGCGGGAAGCAATTAATTCAGGGTCGTATCCAAGCCTCTTCAGATGAGATTCTGGTTCGTGATGCTGACCAATCAGAGACAACGTTCCAGATAGGAGATTTGGATATCGAGGACTTTCAGTCCCTATTCGAATGGGCGTATATCAAAGGAAACGAGCCAGAGACACGGCTACCGATAGTCAGAAACGTTACCACTCTTTTCGCTCAGGATCTGTCGGACGTGATTGGGAATATAAGCGAGATTCATGGCTCTATTAAATCGAACTACAAGTACTACGTTGAGCAGACCACGGACGACTTCTTTGAGTTTCGTCAAGAGTTGATCGACAGTGCTTTCGAGACCAACAGTAGATTCTCTGACCTCCGCTCTCAGTTGATCAACAGCTTGTCGAGAGACATCTTCAGGACTATCGCATTCATACTCGTAATCGGTGCAACAGTATATTACAGGCTTCCAGAGTCGGTCGATTCGAATACCGTCTTCACGATTCTCCTTTCGTTAATATTCATATACGGCTTGGTAGTCCTTCGGAGAGTAAGGGGAATTCACCACCAGTTGGATATGCTGGTTGAGGATAGAAGCTCCGCAGTGAACTTCTATGGCAAGTTCTTCAACGAGGACGAGAAAGAAGAATACCAGCTGAAGGCTAACGTGGACGATATTCGATTTCAGTGGTTCTTCGACTGCATAGAGTGGACTCGTGGTAAGTTCGAGTTCGAATATACTATCGCATACGACCTGTTCGTTTACTACCTATTGGTAGGGGTGATACTAGTTGGAACTGTATTGGGGTTAGTCGACATCCACGTGTGCGACCTCGCAGGTTGGTTCCCACCGTAGCAGAATTCTTCCTTCAGCCAATATCTTAAACAATGGATCACGATACCCTTCTTCTATAATGCACGAAAGGGACCGCGTACCGCGCTTTTCGTGTTGTGACACGTAGCGGACGGAAGTCTATCCCGTGGGGGAGTGGGGGAATGTTTACGCGGGGAGAAACGGACGATCCGAACGTATCTCTCGAAGATGGAGCAGTGAATGGCCCCAGAGTCAAGCACCAAGGAGAGTCGCCTCAACATCCGGTAGAACCTCCTCAAGACGGAGGGGACGAGTCGGGATCGAGAGTACTCGCTCGTCGATTCGGCAGCGGCGTCGCCGATGCAGTAACGGTGACCCCGTCAGCTATCAGGAACTGAACTCGCCGAGGCCCGATTGCTCGTTGTCCAGCGGCTCGATGACTTGGGGATCGTCGTTGCCAGGGTTGTTAACTCGCGTCGAGATCTCGTAGGCGTCCAGATCGTCCTTCGGGTACGGTTGGCACAGTTCCTTGCGGGTGGATTCCTACCTAAGGTGACCCATACAGACTCTTCGGCTGGTAATCAGGATTGACAGAAGTAGTCCTGAAGAATTATTCTGCCTTGGTGCCAAATCGGGGTATGCAGATACCGACGGGAGAGGATATCAGGTCGGCGCGTGAGAACAAAGGGTTGACTCAGTCCGAACTTGCTGAGCGTGCAGGGGTGTCTCAACCGCTGATTGCTCGAATAGAGGGAGAAGATGTTGATCCGACTATAGATACGCTCTATAGTGTGGTTTCGGTGCTCAATAGCTCGACCTCAGAGTTGGAAGAAGAAGAGGTCAAGATATCGATGCCCTCTGTTTTGAAGGACGCACGGAAACGAACTGGATATACCCAGGGTGAGTTAGCTGAGGTCGCGGATGTTTCGCAGCCGCTTATTTCTCGGATTGAACGACAGGATGTGAATCCAAAAGCATCCACGTTGCGGGAACTGTTTAGTCATCTGGATCCATTGCCAGAGTCTGACGGTGAGGAGGCATCCAAGCAGTCTACAACGGAATCTGATTTGATTGAGAAGATTGAGTGGGAGTTTGAGAATGTAGAGGGGAGTTCGTCTCAGTCTGCGGCAGAAGAGCAGGGAACAAGCACCAGTGAAAATAAACGATGTTCCGAATGCGGTTCCGACCTCAGTCCGTATCCGGATCCGAGCTACTGTCCCGACTGTGGGGCTGACCTTTGAATTGCAGTGAAGTGTCCACTCGGGATCGGTATTGTCACCGTGTTGTCTCGGTTACCATGCTTCGTAGCCGTCACCGTGCTCGGCGGCCTGCTTCACGTCTTCAATCTGGGTATCGTAGACGGTGCGCAGAAGGCTGAGACAAAGATTTGCTTCGACATCCGGCTGTTGTGAGTTGCTCGTCACGGTGGCGTAGTTGTCATCTTCAGCTTCGATCGTGAGATCGTATTGGTCTACTGCATCCTCGAGTGCTGCTTTCTGTGAGGGGGTAAGGCGGGTCAGGTTGTGTGCGCCATCGAGATATTGGTAGTGGGTATCTGTCTGCCCGTCGTTCTCGAAGGTCAAGTTGATCCAGTGGTCCGAGTGTTCATCCCGGTTCAGATGATTTTTGAAGAGCGTAGAGAGTTGATCGACTCGATCGGGATTCGGGGGGTTGTCTCCGGTACTCGCGGTTGAGCCGTCTATATTCTGGCCTGCACTCGCGGAGCAGGTCTCAGAGGCGCTCCAGTGGTTTCTGAATGCCTCCTCACTGTTGAAGACCTTCTTATCGCAGTAGGGACAGGGGACTTTCCAGCCCTTGTCGGGATAGTGAAGCCATGGGAACGACCCATCAGGACTCTCGATGTCGAGATTGACGCTTGGTTGCTGTGCCTGTTGGATCTCCGTCCCACCGTTGGTTGTGGAGTGTATAACTGATTGACTAGTGTTCTCTGCGGTGGTACGTGACTCGATCGTCTCGAGGATGTCTTTCCACTCTGGTTGAGACATCTGGTTAATTGCTCGTGGTGGCGTTGGTCCCGGACCACTGCACCGGTCTGCGTTTGCCCAGTGAGTCACGAATGCGTCTTTTGTGTTGTTGATATTGGAGTTGCAGTAGGGACAGGGGACTTGCCACTGTGATCGATCGTAATCGAGGAAGGGGAACGAGTCAGCTCTCTGTTGAGATGGAGGGGCTGCGTCGTCTGAGTTCTGTCCTGATGGGTCATCACTCGGCGGTGAAGGTGAGACAGACGGATAAATTCGGGAGAGGAGAACCGTGTCTGGATGTTTCGTTTCGTTCAGGGTGACTCGGTCACCTGTCGTGATGAGGTCTTCTTCTTTGAGGAGGCTGAGGGCTTCACTGATTCGGGACTTGATCCGGTTCCCGCGGCGCTGGTACCCGAACAGTCGCGTCGTCTCGAGGACGATATCGTCCTCCTCGATCGCGCCGCCTTCGCGGAGCACGACAGTGATTGCTTTGGCGATCTCTTCGAGAGGGATTTCGTCGATCGTTCTCGTGGCCGATTTCGTGTTAATACGGATATTAAACTCCAGCTCATCAAGCGGTGGCCACAGGAACTCGCCGTGTTCGTGGACCTTGTCTTGCCTCTTGAGTTCGTCTAGGCGGTTTCGGAAGATTCGTTGGACTTTCTGTCCAGCCCGAGACTGACCCCAGACATCGAGGTAGGTTTGCATCGCGGTGTCGTATTTGATGGGGCCATTCTGGACGACGGTGTCCCGGATTGAATTTCTGTTTGCCAGATCCATCCCCTGTTTATCGGGATCGTATCGCTCGTCCCACTCCAGTGAGGGTTCTTCGAACTCGGTAATCTCGTCGTGCTCAACCTTCGAATCGACCTCCATAACCTCGGGTTCGTGCGAGGGGATGTCGGGGTCGTCTGTGGAGAACGACTGGCCGTCGAGGAGGTCCTCAACTTTCTCGTTGATCTTTCTGATCTCACGCTCCTGATTGGATGCCCAGTCCGGGGACCAGATCCGGTGAATCGTCCAGCCCAACTCCTCAAGCACCATCTGCCGAGTCCGGTCTCGGTCCCTGGCTGTCTTCGAGGAGTGGTACGCCGCTCCGTCGCACTCAATACCGAGGATGAATTTCCCGGGCTGCTCTGGGTGCTTGATTGCTAAGTCGATGCTGTAGCTGGAGCTCTGTACTTGCGAGACGACATCGTACCCTTCCGCTTCGAGTGCGTCGTATACCGCCTCTTCGAACTGTGAATCGAAATCGAGCGTATCCGTCACTTCGTCGTCTCGGACGAGCGCCTGTTTGCCTTTGCGGGCATATTCGAGGTAGTTCTTGAAGTGCTTGGCACCAGTGCTGTTCGAGCCTGAGAGATCGATGTCGCCGGGGAGCATCGAGCACACGACCGTGATGTGCTCTTTCGCACGCGTCACTGCTACGTTGAGGCGGCGTTCCCCACCGCTCTTGTTGATCGGGCCGAAATTCGTCGAGATCGTGCCATCTTGAGCGGGCCCGTAGCCGACACTGAAGATCATCCGGTCCCGTTCGTCGCCCTGCACCATTTCCAAGTTCTTGATGAAGAACTCGTCGAGCACGTCGTCTTGACTGACGAACGCATCAAGCACGGGGCTCTCCTCACGTCGCTCAGCGAGCGCGTCTCGGATAGCTTGTTCTTGGGCGCTGCTGAACGCGACGACGCCGAGGCTCTTGTCACTCCGTTCTTCTGCGTGTTCCTCGATCAGATCGACGACTCGCTGTGCTTCGACCGCGTTTTGTCTCGAGCCTCCCCGGTCGTAGACGCCGTCTTCGACATACTCGAAGTCCACCCCAGTTTCAACGTCGGGGTCGTTCTCCGGGAACGTCCGCAGACTATTGTTGTAGTAGTGGTAGTTCGAGAATTGAATGAGTTCCTCAGTACGGCTTCGGTAGTGCCATCGGAGGTTCTTCTCGCGGAGGACAGAGGCTGTTTCTTCGAGAATGCTGTCGAGGTCTTCACGTACGTCTTCCGTGGTTTCCACGTCGGATTGGAAGAACGACGTCGGCGGGAGTTGTTTCGTGTCGCCCGCGATAACCGCTTGATCGGCACGGATAAGGCTGCTCACAGCGTCCTGCGGCATGATCTGTGAGGCCTCATCGAACACGACGGTGTCGAACTCGATTGAGTCCGCTTTGAGGTACTGCGCGACCGACAGCGGACTCATCATGAAACACGGCGTGAGCTGCGTGATGAATGAGCCTGCTTCGTCGAACAACTCACGAAGCGGCTTGTGTTTGCGTTGCTTTTCCGCTTCTCGGCGTACGAGGACCTGCTCCGCGCTGGAGGCGTGCTCAAGATCCAACGAAGGCCGGCGTTTCGTCACTTCGTGTTGGATTTCGATCTTTGCGAGTTCCTGTTGTTCCTTGTCCAAGCGGCGGAATTCCTCGACGTATCGTTCCATCTCGTCCGCGTTGAACGACCCGAGACCTGTTTGCTCGTATACGCTGTTAAGCCATTTCGTGTAGAATCGCTTCTTGAACGCCGGGACGAGATGGTCACTCTTGTAGTCCCCCTGGAGGAACCGCTCGACGTACTCCTCACAGACTGTGTCACGGACAGTGTCCAGTTGTGAGGCGAACTGGACGCGGCGCTGCAAGGCAGGGACGTCACCACGAAGCTCCTGGAGTGTCTCCGACAGTTCGGGGAACGACGCCTGCCGGAGTGGCGTACCATTGACCTGCATCTTTTCGACGTTCATCGCGTTCTCGAAGAACGCGGCAGCGTCGTCGTAGTCCGCGAGCGCTGCGTTCGTCCGCTCGAGTAACGGATCCACGCTTGGAAGCGTGTTCTCAACCAGAGACTCGACGATCGGGTTCGTGAACGTGGAGTCGTGCTCGTCGAGCCTGGCGACCCACCGCTGGGCCTGGGTTAGCGTCTCCCAATCCGTATCACCGCCCTCGTACAGCGGTCCGAGACGCTCTATGACGCCCCGGAAATCTTCTCTCCGGTCTTCAATTCGCTGGACCTCTGCGAGTTTGCGTGTATCTTCGAGGAGTTGGTCATGGCTCGGATCGTAGTCGTCTCGAGCGTGGGTCGTGATCTTTCGCTTGAGCGACCGATAGCTCGGTTTGACTACCTTCAGCATTCCGTATGCTGCGAGTTCGTTGTTGAGCTCCGCGCCGTTCGCAGAGAAGAAACTCCGCTGGTAGTGGTCTGAAAGCTCATCGATGAGCGATTCGCGCTCTTGTTCAAGTTCTGCGAGTTCCTCGAACCGTCCGCCTTCCTGTGCGAACGACCCGTCGAAGAATGCGTCTTGCCAGGCAATATCCGGGCGGTTCGAGACGTGCTGTAACAGTTGCTTCACCTCACGGAATTCAGCAAGAGAGTCCGGCCGAAGACCTAATTCAGCTTCAAGCTCGTCTGCAACGTCTTGCAGCGTCTCGATAGCTTCGACCTGCCGCTCTAGGGACTGGCGCATCGAGTCGCCAGTATCGACACCCCACTGTCGGAGCGTGGTGTGTCGCCACGGGCTCGTTTCGTAGGTGACGATTTCCTCACCGAAGCGCGCGAGCGTCTCTAACTCATCTATGGCGGTTTCGAGTGTCTCTTGGCCCACGCTCAGTGGCTGTGTGATGCCGACATCGATGCGGGGAACGTCTGCGTGTTTGCTCACGATGCCGAACGCTTGGTACGCCGTCAGATCCCATCCGTCAGGGGAGTAGAACAGTTGTTGCCCGTATTGATTGATGGTGTCTCGCCGTTCGCGGAGTTTTCCGAGCCGTTTGGCGCGATTGTCCGCGGGTTTGATTTGCGGGGCCTTCAGTTCGGTTTGGACGCTCCCGAGGACGTCCGTATTGGTTGCTTTCTCACCGTGAACTTCGAGACAGAACCGACCGAGGCCGACATCGTCGAGTCGATTTTTGACCACGTCGAGTGCTGCCTGCTTTTCGCTCACGAACAGGACACGCTCGCCGGCAGCGAGTTTCTCCGCGATGATGTTCGCAATTGTCTGGCTCTTCCCGGTCCCGGGTGGTCCTTGAAGCACGAAGCTCTTGCCTCGTTTCGCCGCCTCAATTGCTTCCTGTTGACTGGAATCGGCGTCGAGCACTTGGTACGTGTCGATGGGATCGACGACGTCGTCGAGTTCTGAGGCTTTCGGCGTCGTGATGTCGCCTTCGGCTTTTTGGAGCGGTTCCATCTCGCCGTTGAGCGCTTGGATAATTGGGTCGTCTTTGATTGCCTCTCGGTTGCGCTCGAGGTCGGAGTAGAGACTGTACTTGGTGAAGTCGAAGATCCCCAACACTGCGTCCGGTTGAATCGTCCATCGATCGAAGCCGCGCAGCGTTTCGTATACTGCTTCGAATGCGGCGTCGATCTCTGCGAGTGAGAGCGCGTTGTCCGCGGGCAGGCTAATTCCTCGTTCGGCCGCGAGTTTCTTGCGGAGCGCGGGATTGAGCCGGAGTCCTTCTGCTTTTGGTTTGAGAACGTAGTCGTGTTTCTCTTCGTCCTGAAGCGTCTTCTCTTCTAATTCGACGGGAGCGAGGAACAGTGGTGAGCGGTTCGCTTCGTCGCTGTGGTCTACGCTGTACCAACGCAACATCCCGAGCGAGATGTACAGGGAATCGACCCCGCGCTCCCGAAGGTACTGCTTGTTCTTGAGCGCGATCTGGGATAGCGAGTTTGCCGCTTCATCCGGTGCCCGCGTTGGCAGTACTTCGTTCGTTGCGATGTCAGGCTGGTCGTCTTCGTCGTCCTCTGTCGGCCGCTTCCGAATGAAGAGCTCACCGTCGCCGTCAATCTCGCCGGCGATAGTCGTGGGGTTCGCGTCCTCGAACGGGAGGTCTTTCGTCTTCGTTGGTTTGAATGAGACGAGTTTGTTCCGGCGGGTCAGGTCGAGCAGCTGGGATTTCCACTCGTCGATCTTTTTATCTAATGAATCGCCGTTTGCGGCGGTATCGTCGCTAACTGCTTGTTCCTCCTCGTACTCGGTGATTGGATCGACATCTTGTGCCCAGAAGATCGTCTGTTCGGGCGCACCGTTGTCCGTCTCAGTACTGGTATCTGCCTCTTGATCAGAGTCGTCTTGTTCTAGAGTTGTCTCGTCCTCTTCGACAGGTGCAGTTGTTTCGGACGTTGAATCGTCGTCGTCCGTTTCTGGTGGTTGTGATTTGGATCGCTCGCTGCTTGCGGGTTCGGGTTCTGCGGGGAACTCTTGGAGGAGTGCCAGTGCTTCGTCCAGTTCGTCGTCGGACGAGACTGCAATCGGGAGCGGTACTTCTGATTGTGGCGCGACCGGGAGATAGATTTGTTCCCCAGGATCAATGACCTGCTGTTCGATGAGCACCGCGGCATCCTCGTCCTCCAAGCGCTCGGTTTGTGCGAGCTGATACTCAGTGACCATCTCCCCGTCACCGAACGCTTGGCGGTATTTCGCCATCTTGTGGGGGTTTCGAGAGCCCTGTTGTTCACCATAGCTCGGACTGTCATCAGTTAATCCGTCCCCGAATACGACGTCGGTAACTGCGGCTTGCCAGCGGTTCATTGGATCATCGCCATCGACGCGATATGCCGTCCGCTCGGACTCAACGAGCCGTTCGAGAAGCGATGCGAAGGTCCGGAAGAGCTCGTAGTATTCGGCGAGCGGATTCGGCTCTACTTGCGCCGCAGTCTCATCGTCAGCGGTTGGTTCTCCGCTGTCGTCCAGTTGGTCTACGCCCGCTGCTCGCCGCGCATCGCCAATTGAGTCGAAGTAATTGTAGACGACAGTGGCACTGAATGGGGCATGTTCGTTGATGTCGTTTACTGAGGGTGATTTCTCGAGTGTTGTGGCGACCTCACGGAGGCCTGAGAGGACGTCCTCCCGAGTGTACGTGCTCTGTTGCGATCCTTTGGGTTCGAACCCTGCTTCTCGAATTGCGTCGGACCACGAACCGAAGGCGTTCTCAAACTGACTGATAGCATACTCGCCCCGGTTCATCATCTCGATCTTGGTGGGCACCTCCCCGAGCTCCGTTTTCAGACGGCGAATCTCATCGAGTAGATCGTCTTCGGTGGGATGTTCCTGGTTGGATTCGATCTCAGTACTGGAATCCGATTTCGACTGTGTGGTTTCCTCAGTGGGTGAGTCGCCGTTCACGAGGGATTCGGCTTTGTCGCTGGCCCAGATGAGACTGTCGCTATCGCGGAAGTGATAGTCTGCGAGTTCAGATTGTAGGTACTCGTGAACGTCGCTTCCAGATGACAGCCCCCACCGGTCCTGTAACGCCGCGTTCTTTGTTGGTTGGAGTCGGACGAGGTCTTCGATACGGTTGCGCTTTGTTGCTGACAACGTCCCCGCGTCGCTCGACTCGGATTCCACCACGCTTTGCTCATTCTGTGACTCGTCGTCCGCCGTCTCTGCCGGCCCGTCCGTGTCTGTTTCGTCAGTGATTGGTGGGTTATCCTCGCTGTGTTCCCAGGCGTATTCTTCCCATTCGCCTAGAATGGTCTCGACATCGTCGTCAGCGGCTTGGACAGCGTCGTGGAGTGCCGTCAGATCAGCCTGATTGATGATTTCCTTGTCCCACTCGTATTCCCCGTCAGCATCAAGCGAATCGATAAACTGTGCGCCCTCTCTCAAGAGCGTTCCAACGACATCGCCGTCTATCGGCCCGGACAGTGCAAAGCCAGGTAGCTTATCGAAACGGCGTCCGAGCGAGCAGAACCCTGCTGCTTGCTCGATTATCTGCTTACCGTCTTCCCGTGGGATAGCTGCGTCCTCAGTCGGGGGGACGCCGACGACGTTGTAGAACATCGCGTGCTTGGGCGTATCGTCAGGGTTGCGAAGCACACGCCCGATGCGCTGAACGAGTTCCTGATTGACGCCACCTGTAGCCATATTGATTGCCACTGACGCGTGCTGCATATCGACGCCTTCACCCAGCAGGTCACCGGTTCCGATGAGGACGCCCGAACTTTCCGGCTCGTCGAACTCCTCGATCGTTTCGAGCTGTTCTCCCCTGCTCTGTGAGCCAGACACGAGATACACCGAGGAGGGATTCGCCACGACGTCGGTGATCCGTGATTCTAATTCCTCGACCTGTGCGTTGCTATCCGCAAGCACGACGACCTTCTCCGTCGTGTGATGTTCAACAACGAGATCGACCACCACATCCAATGTCGGCGAAAGGTTCCACTGTTTCGTCCGCCGCGAGAAGAGGCGGGTGACTAAGTCGCGGAACGCGTCGTCTTCTTGTTTTAGCGAGTTCCCTTCCGTCGTATGGGAGAATCGGCGGACATCTTCGTAGGTTCGGAGTCGGCGGTCAGTCTCGAGGGATAGTTCACCTTGCCGGAGACGTTGCCGGAACTCTTGGAATGATCGTTCCGCTCGTTCTGCGGTTTTTTCGAGATCATCACCGACGACGTCGTAAGGTGCATAATGAACTTCCCAGTCAAAGGAAGGAATAACGCCGTTCTTTCTCGCCTCTGTGACGGTGTACCGCTTGGCTCTAGGGCCAATACTGTTAGAAAGGCGTTCCTCGATACGTTCGCTGTCGCTACCCGCGTCGTCAACAGAACCGGACATTGCCAAGACGTTGCCATCGAATTCGTCGAGGAGTGATCCCCACTCACTGCCGGTCGCGTAATGGTGTGCTTCGTCGAGGAGTACGAGGTCGTAGGCTACTCGGTCTTCGTTGACAAGGGACTGCGGGGTACGGAAGTGGATCGTTCCCCATTCGAGCGTGATATCGTTGCTCCCTGTCGTTCGCTCTTGGGGGATGTTAAGGTGCTTTTCGGACTCCCGCCGCCACTGTTCAAGGATGAGTTCGCTGTGCGCGACGATGAGCACGTCGTCGCTGCCGGTCGAATCCACGGGATCGGCTACACCACCGATAGCTTGATCCTCTGGATGCAGTTCACCGTACCGGAGCGCGATGGCACCGAGGCCGAGGACCGTTTTCCCAGTGGCCGTTGCCATATCCACGTAGCCACGCTTGTCGTGCTCCCACCACTTTTCCAGCGCGTCACGCTGGTGTTCCCACAGCGGCGTCATCATCTGGGGCTCGTCCAAGAGCGAAAGCAAGCCCTGCGAGGCGCTATTCTCGATTTCAGTCAACAGGAGATCGACGTTCGATGCGATGGTCTCGTTGTTGAACAGTTGCGTCGTGATGTCGGAGACCGTTGCACCAGAGAGGTCAAACGAGACACTCAGGTCCTCCCCGACGTGCCGGGTGAGTAATTTTTCAAGTACTGCCTCCGTCGCCTTTTCCACATCGTCAATGCCGAGATCACTCGTTGAAATATCATAACTGAGCTCATTGAGCTGGTATGCCAGAAGACCGAGTTTCTCATCACTGACCTTCTCTTCCAGTACCGCTGGCAAATCGGCGTACCGCCCAGCGGACTTTTTCAAACCTCGTCGGTAATAGGCTCCTAACTCTTGGCCGAAGTTGTCCTTCGTAAGTGAGAGGTCGCTAATTTGGATGCCAGACGAGAGATCCTTCGCGGTCTCATCAATATAGGGCGACCACTCCGTTTTGGGCCGCTTGACGAGGAAGTCGTCGTGATAGTTCTCGCCAGCGGACTGAATCCCTAGCGCTCTGTCATCCGCGATATCGTCAATATTCCGTCCCATGATGAAACGCGGAGGCTGCCTCTTCCGATATGATAACTCGTGACGGGTTATGTAGATTGCGCTGACAGCAGTAAGAGTATCTTAACGTTATATTTCCAATAGCAATCTCATTCATTTCATTTACGCAACACCTTTCGAAGCGTCCCTGATATTGAGTCTTACTTACACGCCCGTCTGTTCAGATGGTTTTATATTCTCATCTATTAACCAACACAGAACATACATCCCCAGTTTGTTGGTTGAATTGTGTTCAGCTCAGCTTGGATTCTGGAAACGTTCGCGGAAGCCAGTAGATGCCCGCAGAAACTCGCCGACTGAGGGCGATTAATCCTCTGTTTCGGGTCTTCCATGAAACACGGAAGTGCCACGGCGAAGCGTATCGGGACTGTGGACAACTAGTCGAGTGTGACATCCTCGCCCTCGGTACACGGCGGGGCTTCCAACACGGTTGGATTCCGGCCCTGCCGCCGACGTGGCAAGCCCGGAGAGGTTTCAGTCCGTAAACGCCGTGAGTCTCATCTGCGAGGATTTCTCGCTCGTCTCACGGTGGACTGTGGCGCTGTCACGGGCGCTCCCATCCCGAGGCGAGTCATTGCCTGTCGGTTCCCAAGACAGGCTCTCTCCCCACGGGTCAACGCGGCCAGCGATATTCGCCGCCGCGTTCAGATCGGCGTGGAACACTGTGATGTGGCAACCGTTGTTCTGACACCGGAAGTCGTCGCCGTCCCGGGTTCCGATGTGGCCGCAGGCGTGGCACGTTTGCGATGTATGAGCGGCGTTGACGTACTCGACCGGGATACCAGCATCTCGGACTTTGTCCTCGATACGGCCCTGCAATCGAGCGAACGCCCATGCGTGGAGTCGTCGGTTCATCCACTTCCCATAGTCCAGCGATTCGCGGATATCGGTCAGATCCTCCATGACGACTACGGGGTTCTCGAACCCACGGGCATACTCGACGGCCCGCCGAGACACTTTTTCGACAATATCAGTGAGCGCGTTCTGGTAGTAGTCGAAACGCTCGTCGATCCGCCACTCAGCAGCCTCACGCTTTTGGAGCCGCTTGAGCGTCGTGTGCATCTCTTTCCGCAGATGCCGTGCTCGATTGCCACTGACAATAATCGGCTCCCGTGGCACGTCGCGTTTCAGGGCACAGCCCGTAATCAACGCGCTCTCACCAACGTCGAAGCCGATGTACGTCGGGTCTGCATAGTCCGAGTTGGTCTGTTCGACCTCGTATTCGACGGTGACGTGCAACTCCCACGACGTTCGGTGTCGCTGGAGTTGAATTTCACCGGGTTCTGCCCCATCGTCAGTCAACAGGTCGTTCCACAGCGACTCCTGCTCGGGGTTGATACGCAGTGGAATCCAGAAATTCGTCCCGCGACCGGGTTGGGGAACCTGCCACACGTAGCCGTACTCGCGCTCGTCGGAGTAGTCGAATTTCGCAGCACGGTTGACGAGTCGAAGCGGATGCCCGTCGTCCAACTCCGAAGCGTTGTACGTGTCCCGAAGTTTGGGGACGTAGGACTTGAGCGCGTCTTTGGCTTGATACGGCAGGTCGTAGGGTGTCACAATGTCGTTGACTGCAGACATTGTCTCAGCCCCGGCGTCGAAGGCGTCGTGCAGGGCCTCACGATATGTGTCCAGCAGACGCGACAGGCGTTGCTCTTTGCCTGCTGTGGGTGGCACGAGCGTAGCCTGAAGCGTTTTCGTCACCGACTCGGACACACGAATGAGTACACACTATACACACTTATGCGCATCGAACACACAGAACGTGGTGATGATACGGAAGAACATCACCATCACGGAAGAACAGGCCGAGTGGATAGACGAGAATCACATCAATCTATCGAGCCTCGTCAGAGAGTGTATCGATGCAAAACGAGGGGAATCCGGCAATGTCGACTAACGGCAGCTGCGTCTGAGAGTAGCGCGATTCCTGCTCAGCCTGAAGGTCGAGATTCCCTCGCTAGACGAAAACGGTGCTGACTGCCACTCTGGAAATATTCTTTGAAACCGTTGAATAGCCGCATAAACAGCTGCCTGAAGACGGATAATCATCTTTCTCGTACCTTCTATGAAACACGGAAACGACACGCCGCGGCTTATCGGTAAAGTAAACCTCTAGCGGAGTATGGGAGAACACTCAACGTCGAACCGATTGGCGGTGGATCAGCCGACACGGGGGGCTGACCGCAATCGGTCCCTTGCTGACCAGGCCGATCCGGCTACGGACGAAATGCTGCTGCCGCAACTCGACGACGGTATTACCCTGCTCGACGTCGAAGGAGGGCGCGGCGTCCCGATCCTGCAGTCGCTCGTGCTCGACCATCTCCTCCTGCACGACGGGCCCGCCTTCTGGGTCGACGCAAACGGACACGCGACGACGACGACACTCGCCCAGATCGCGCCCAGTCAACGGTTGCTCAACCGAATTCACGTCGCCCGCGGATTCACTGCCTACCAGCACTACGGCGCCGTCTGTGATCTCCCGACGGCAGTGAACAAGTCGATCCAGACATCCACCGCCGACGCTCGGGTAGCCGGTCGACAGGCACCAGGTCACGACGAGGACGCATCGCCCCACACGCCCGCCCTCATCGTCGCGCCGGCCGTCGACGCCCAGTACCGCGCCGACGATACCCTTGGCGAGACTCACGCAAAAACCCTCCAAGCCCGAACTCTCGCCCGGTTAGCGACCTACGCCGAGGGATACGACATACCGGTGCTCGTTACGAGAAACGAACGAAACGAATTCACCGAGCCAGTCTCGACGGTCGCGGACCACCATCTCGAGTGCGAGCAAACTCGGATGGGCCCACGGGTCGTCGGCGAGGACTTCGAGACGCTCGTCTATCCCGTCGACGACGGCGCGTACTACCAGACGACGTTCGCGTACTGGCGGCAGCTGCTCGCGGCACGCGCCACGCAAGTCGGCGTGGAACCGACAACGCCGACGTCGTCGACGCCGACCCCGGAGGGTGTCGGGACAGGGGTCACCGCTGACGGTGAGACGGTGGCGGCCACCGCGGATCCCCTGCTCGATGCGTGGACGGCGACCGGGACAGGAGGGCGATAGCGATGGGGCGCACAAACCCGACGTACCGGGATGCGCTCCGGGCCATCGAAGAGCGGTGGGCAGAGTTCCGCCGGGCACTGCGGCGTCGCGACCAGCCACGATTTGACCAGCTGTTCGAGTACGCCCGCGACCACGCCGACGCGAGCGGGCTGTTGAACCACCAAAATCCGCTGCTGCCGGCGCTGCTCAGCATCGATCTCGAACAGGAGGCCCGCCTCGACGACCACGAAGAGCGCCTCGAGGAGCTCGAAGCCGCGGTCGCAACGAGCGATGACCAGGAGAGTGCCCCACCGGACGCGAACCCGTGACGATGCCGTTCAGTATCGACTTTCTGGACGACGGCCGCGTCCTGGAGTGGGAGGCAACCGCCGACGGCGCCGTCGCGACCGAGCGCGATGACTACACTCCACGCTTCTACGTCGCCGCTCGCGACCCAGCGTCCGACCTCGACCTCACGACACTCCAATCGGTGTACGACCAGCACCCGGACGTCGTCGCGACCGAGATTGTTGCGCGACGACCGGGCTTTCGACGAGACGAGGAGGCAGTTCTGGCGGTCGATGTGGGCGACATCGACCGCGTCACCCCACTTGCCCGGCAGGCACGCCAGCTGTCGGCCTATCCAGTCGGGGATCTCGCCTGCTTCAACGTCGACTTCTCGCGAGAGTTCCGGTACTGTCTGGAGACCGGCGCCGATCCGACGCCGGCGAGCGAACTGTCGACGCTCCGGCTCAGCGTTCCGGTGACCGAAACGAGCAACGACGTCTATGGGCAGCTGTCCGTCGCCGGTGACGCCGTCACCGGCTCGCCGACGGATCTCCTGACCGCCGTCCAGGGGGCGCTCGAATCACACGATCCGGACGTCCTGATCTGCTCGACGAGCGAGATCGTCCCTACTCTGTACGAGATGGCGACGGACGCCGGCATCGACGATTTCTCGCTGAGTCGGTGGCCGGACGTCGACTACCAGCAGCTTGCGAGCCGGTCGACGTACTCGAGCTACGGCCGCGTCGGTCACTCGCCGGCGCGGTACAACGTGCCCGGCCGGGCGATCATCGACGAGTCGAACACGTTCTTCTACGGGGAGACGAACCTCGACGGCGTCCTCGACCTCGTGTCGCGCTCGAAAAAGCCCGTCCAGGAACTCGCGTGGGCGTCGATCGGGAACGTGCTCACGGCGATCCAAATCTGCGAGGCCCACGACCGCGGCGTCCTCGTGCCATGGAACTCCTGGCGCCATGAGTTCTACAAGCCGATGGGGACGCTCCACGACGCCGACCGTGGCGGCTTCATCTTCGCGCCCGAGGTCGGCCTCCACGAGAACGTCCACGAACTCGACTTCTCCTCGTTGTACCCGAACATCATCTGTACCCGGAACGTCTCGCCGGGCGTCATCCGGTGTGACTGCCACAGCGACCGCGAGGACGTCCCCGGCCTCGGGTACTCGATCTGCGACGACTGGGGCTACCTCGTCGACGTGCTACAGCCGATCATCGACGCTCGCGACGAGATCAAGGCGGCCATCCGTCGCGAGAAGGAACGGGACGACCCCGACGAGGACCGGCTGGCGGAACTCGAGGGACGGTCGGGAGCGCTAAAGTGGATACTCGTCGCCTGCTTCGGCTATCAAGGGTTCAGCAACGCGAAGTTCGGCCGCATCGAGTGCCACGAAGCGATTAACGCGTTCGCTCGTGAGATTCTGCTGACGGCGAAACAGCGGCTAGAAGCCGGCGGCTGGCGCGTCGTCCACGGCATCGTCGACTCCATCTGGGTGACGCCGGACCCCGTCGTCGACGACGAGGACCGCGAGGACCTCGAGACGCTCGCGACGGGGATCACGGAACGCGTCGAGATTCGGCTCGAACACGAGGCCCACTACGACTGGGTGGCGTTCGTGCCGCAGCGCGAGAGCGACGCCGGCGCGCTGACCAAGTACTTCGGGAAGGTCGCCGGCGACGACGACTTCAAGATCAGAGGCATCGAAGCCCGGCAGCGCTCGACCCCGCCGTTCATCGAGGACGTCCAGCGGGACTGTCTCGACCGGCTCGATGCCACGCGGTCACCGGACGCAGTGCTCGGGTGTCTCGAACGAGCAATCGACGAACTGCAGGCGGGCAACGTAGCAATGGAGCGGCTCGTCGAGCGGAATCGTGTCTCCAAGCCGCTTGAAGGGTACTCACAGAATACCCAGAACATGGCCGCCTTGAAGCGAGCCCGCGAGCAGGAACTAGCAGTCCACCCGGGCCAGGATATCGAGTACGTGGTCGTCGACGACGAGAAATCCTCGCGAGACCGGGTCGCCCTCGCCCACGAAGCGATCGAGACCTACGACGCCTCGTACTACCAGACGCAGCTAGTCAGAGCTGTCGAGAGTGTGTTGTTACCGCTTGGCTGGGATCGGTCCGACATTCGCCGAGAGCTCTCCGGTGAGAGGGACGCCGTTTTGAGCTCGTTCGGAGCCACCAACGAACTGTCGTAGTGGACCCCACCCCTGGTTTCCGTCGTTTCGATCCAACCCCACGTTTCCGACGTAATTTTCGACCCCCCTCGTTTCCGTCGTTTCCTCACGCCCCACCCCAGATTTCCGTCGTCCGCACCCACTCAGTAGTAGGGGGTCACTACTCGCGAGTCCAGTCCTGCATCCGGCTGTCCTCGAGGATCGTTTCGCGGACGACCTGGGGATCTTCGATGAGTCGGTTCTGGAGGTGGATGCCGCCCGCACTCCCCTTGTTGATCTTCTCGATTTCGACAACCCCGAGGAAGGCTTGCTCTTTCAGGATGTCGCGGAACCGACGGACTGAGAGGATATCCATATCGAGATGGTTGCAGATGCGTTCGTACTGGTCGTACACCCGGCTCGTGAGGAACGCATCGTCATTGCTGTTGACACTCAGTTCCGTGAGCGCCAGCAACGCCGCTTTCGCCTGCGTGGGTGCGCCGTTCACGAGTTCTCTGAACCGGTCCTTTTCGGCGTGCTGCTGTGCCTGGCGGACGTGTTCCTCCGTCACCTGCTCTGCTCCGGCCTCGTAGGCGACCTCGCCGGCGTGGCGAAGAATGTCGATCGCCTTCCGAGCATCGCCGTGTTCCTGCGCGGCGAAGGCCGCCGAGAGCGGAATCACGTCCTCGGAAAGGACGCCGTCCTGGAAGGCGTCCTCACGGTTGAACATGATCTCCCGAAGCTGGTTGGCGTCGTATGGCTTGAAGAACAGCTCCTTGTGCTGGAAGCTGCTTTTCACGCGCTCGTTCACGTTGTCGACGTACTGGATCTTGTTGCTGATCGCGATGACACCGACGCTACAGTCGATTTTTCCCGCCTCCTCAGCGCGCGAGAGCTTCATCAGCACGCTGTCGTCGTTCATCAGATCGATCTCGTCGAGGATGATGATCACAGAATCGAATTGAGCGTCGAGCGTCTTCCAGAGGAGTTTGTAGTATTTCGACGTACTGAGGCCGGTATGGGGGACGGAGATTCCAGTCGAAGATTCATCGTTCAGCTTCGCGGCCAGTGAGGAGATTGCTTGAGTCTCCGTGTTGTCTTCAGCACAGTCGATATACGCGGTTCCAATCTCGACGCCATCCTGAGCGGCATTCTGAGCTCGTTGGCAGACGTGTTTCGAAACGAGAGATTTACCGGTCCCCGTTTTCCCGTAGATCATCACGTTTTCCGGGGAGTACCCGTGGACAGCACCGTTGAGACGTTTCGCGAGCTTCGAGATTTCCTCGTCGCGACCGACGATCCGGTCAGCCTCCGGAACGTGGCCGATTTTCAGGAGATCCTTGTTCGCGAAGATACGATGCCCGGATTCAAAGAGTGGATCGTCGACAGAACTGGGTGAAGAGTCGGGCGTCATTGAATATCACACGGTGTGAGCGGGGGGAGTATAAATCTAGTGGAGAACGCCATCCCACGTTTCCGACGTTCCTTGTCCGATATCAGCCGGAAAATGCCGTAATTCGGTGGAATTGGATTGCTGACAATATAGCCGCGTTTCCGACGTGAGAGAGGAAACCCGTAGACGGAAGCGTCGCCTCGATGTCGAATCCCGAACCCACACACCCCACGTTTCCGTCGTAATCACCGAACAGGTGGGGAGGGGACTCGAAGAAGACATCTACGACGAGATACCAAAGACGAGAGCGGCCTAGCCATCCAATACTGGCCGTCTACAGAAGCAGCTGGAAAGGATTGTTTCATCTGAGGGGGCGAAGTACTTCGCCCCCTCTTTGGTCGAAGTACACTTAATGAGCATTTCTCAGCTATACCACTTTAATCTATGTATTGCAGAAGTTAGTTCATCTCTAGATTGGTTCTAGGTCAACAGAATTAGTGGCTGTATTGCACTATCGTAGCCTCTCCCTACGCCGTCGTGGAGAAACGACGGAAACGTGGGGGGTGTGGTCCCTTCGAAATCAGCGTTACCCCCTCCACCAACATCCAGTTACGACGGAAACGTGGGGTGGGTGTCCTCCATCATCGAGTTTTACTCGTCCGGGTTGATCGGGCCATCCATACTCTGCGGCATCTCGTCGAGTTCTGTCCTGAGCAAGGTATCTTCCTCCGGACTTATTCTAAGAGCAATTTCGGACGAAGCGGGACGCCTTCCCATCTGGTGTGACAAGGCTCACAGAGCGAGACTAGATTCGATGGATCGTGAGCAGCTTCGACCTCATCCTCATCGAACTCCGCGAACGGCCGAATATGATGTACTCGCGGCGTATATCCGAGTTCGTTTTCGTTACGGCCACACCCCTGGCAGGTTCGATTATCTCGCTCTAAGACCTGTTCACGCCGCTCTTTCCATAGCGGTCCATAGTTCGGGGTTGATTCCCAATCGTAGGTAGCTGTCTCCTCCTGCCATTCCCACTGACAGTCTCGACTGCAGAAATGGCGATCAGCTGATTCGATATCGTACTGAATCCGCCCGATTGTCTCACCGCAGTTTGTACATTCTGTCTGTGGACGATTTTCTATCTGCCATCGTCCCCTACACTCGTTGCTACAGAACTGGTTTGTCTGATCGTCTTTGAGATTCCACTCGTATCGTTTGAAATCCGTCCCACAGTAGTCGCAGTGGAGGGTGACTCTGTTGTCCTTTTGTTCAGACCGCCAATTCCCCTGACAAGTCTTATCGCAGAAGTGGTGCTCTGCACGCTCCACTACCGACGGAGGTCTTGAGATTGTCTCACCACAGAAATCACACTCAACTTCGATGGGCATGGGTCGGCCTTTCGCCGCCCATTAGCAACCGGCATCACTGATGAATGTCCGGGGCTATTCGTCCGGGTTGACCGACCCTTTATATTTGGACTTCACTGAATCGCCCTCCCGCCACTGCCAGTAGTAGTAGCGATTGTCGTTGATCTCCTTGACCGTGATCGTCGCTTTGGCAGGAACGTCATCCGGGAGATCGTCTGGCCGTTCTTCGACCTCTTCTTGATCTGCTGACTCCTCGAGACGGGCCTCCCGTTCCTTGTGCTCGGCGAGCGCTTCAGCGTACGTCGCAACGTCTCGAAGCTGCTCCGGGTCCGACTCGTTGAGCGTGTTGACGATCTCCGTCGGGAGGTTCGCCGGTGGGGTCGGGGGTTCGTAGGGCATCGGCTATTCTCGTGTTAACCAACACGGCCCACGAATCCATAGTTTTGTTGGTTAAGATGATGGAGACGGCTCTCGTGCCTGCTGACTGTAACACTACTCGAAACTTCTTTATATACAAGTTTCGTACTATGTTACATCGTGCTCCGGCGTATCGAACTCGAGGTCCTCGCTACGGTCGACCGTGGCGACACGATCTCCGAACTCGCGACGAAGCTCGACCACAGCGAGAGTTACCTCTCTCGTGCCGTCGCCGACCTCGTCGAGAAGGGACTCGTCTACACGGAACGCGACGGCCGCCGAAAACGAGTCATCCCGTCAGACGCTCGTGCCGTCGAGCTCTACCAGGACCTCGTCCGCCAGCACTCCCACATCGACTTCCCCGAGCTGCTGACCGGGAAGGCACTCGAGGTGCTGTACTACCTCGACCAGCCGCGAACCGTCTCCGAGATCGCCGACCGGAGCGACAACTACCGCAACACGGTCAACCGGGTCCTCAAGCGGTTTCGCGACCGTGGGCTCGTCGGGACGGCCGACGGCCACTACAAGTTCAACGCCGACTTCGACCGCCTCCACGAGTTCGCCCGTGAACTCGCACACCATCTGCATCGCCAACGCCTCGAAGCCGTCGCCCCGAAGGGCACGATTCTCTGGGAGGACTACGACGAATTCCTCGCGCAGGCCGAGAAGGAGATCAACGCAGAGGGGTTCCACGAAACCGGCCTCGCACGGTTTGCGGCCTTCGACCTTCAGTTCCTGCTCACCGGCCACCGCTACTATCTCTACTCCGAGGAGCTCGACGCAGTCTCGCCCGCGGAGCTGTGTTGTCACACGCTGCTAATCGACGACGGCAGCCGCCACCGCTCGTACTGTCTCCTCCTGCTCAGCCACGTTGACGTCGACGAGGAGGACCTCCGAGAGCGAGCGGCGAAGTATGACCTCGAAGACGAAATCGACGCCTTGCTCCGCTATCTCGAAACGCACGGAGAGGTCGACGACGACCGGCTCCCGGAGTGGGGCGAGTTCCAGGAGCTGGCGGCTGACTACGAGGTGCCACTACCACAATGAGACCAAGATTCGGACGCGAGTACATCGAGAACGAGTTCCAGCGCATCGCAGATGGCCTCTCAGCCCCGCTTACGGTCTACTTGATCGGTGGCGGCGCGATGTCGCTGCGCGACCTCAAGGGGGCGACGAAAGATATCGACCTGGTCGTCCCGGATGGCGACGCGTACGGTCAACTGTGGGCCGTCCTGATGGACCTCGGGTATGCGGAGGTACAGTCGCTGGATTCGGATTACCGGGCGTTGGGGGCGACGAGTTGCGTCGAGAACGACGATGGGTGTCGCCTCGACATCTTCAATCAGCAGGTCGCGAACAAGCTCGTCCTCACCGACGGCATGCAGAAGCGCAGCGAGCCGTTCCTCAACACGGATCGACTGACGGTCCGCCTAGTCAACAACGAGGATATCTTCCTGTTCAAACTGATCGCAGGCCGCGACGACGACATCGAGGATATGAATATGCTCGTGCAGGCTGGACTCAACTACGACGTCGTCCGGGCCGAACTCGAGGCGCAGATCGACCGGCTCGGCGACGACCAGTTCGCCACCTTCGCGAACGAGGCCCTGGTCGACCTCGACGAGCGGTACGGGGTGACCACGCCGATCGAGGACCGCGTCCAGGAGCTGACGACCCGGTACTACCGCGGGCTCGAGGTACTCCAGATACTCGATGAACCAAAGACGGTTGACGAATTGGCGGCCGACCTCGAACTCGATACGGCGGAGGTCGTGGAGCGAGTCACGTATCTCGAGGAGTTCGACCGGGTCTCCCGAGATGGTGAGACAGTCCGTCCAGCGGAGTAGATCGCCGGGATTCACTCAGGAATCCGAGGGAAGTCGACCGTCCGGTCGCGGGACACGTCCCTGCTTGATTTCGTGATCCGCCCGGCGCATATGTTTACATCCACCATCGGGCGTTCGTTGCGTCCAGTCTGGACAGGTACAGGATTCGCTGATCACATCCACTTCGTATCGATTCCCGGACGCTGAGTGAATCTCGTAGCGGCCGCCCTTTTCGAGCAGCGAGACGGCCATCTCTTCGTCGACGGCGCGTCTGGTTCGCGGTTCGAGGTCGTCCTGCTGGCTTGAGTGCTCCGTGACGACCATCCGGTCACGCACGTCACCTGTTTGTCCGCCATCCGGCGCAACGGCGGCGTCAGGTCCCTGGAGGCGATCTGGAAGAAGTTCTTCGACCGGATGCCCTTCCGGCCAGAGGAAGTGGATTTCGCGCCGTTCGCGATGGTCGTAGGAGCCGCAGGCGGCAGCGCTGCCGGTCCAGACGCGCCACGCGCCGAGGGCGCCCATCACGTCGACGATCACCCGCGGGACGGTCTCGTGCTCGTCGGGGTAGAACACGCGGAAGCGAGTACACGCTTCTTGCGCCGGTACCGTCTCCCACCACTCGACGTCGGCGCTCCAACTATCAAACATTGCCTCGTCCTCCCCGTACCCGACGGTCACGCCGTCGATCTGCGGCACGTCTGCTGGTGCATCGTCAGACTCGCCTTCGAGCAACCGAAGGATTGCGTATCTGAGATACTCGTGCGCTGGATTGTCCGTCGACCGGGCGACCTGGTCGTGCTGGTCTGCAACTCGTTCCGCCTCGTCGAGGACGGCGGTTACATACTGGTCAGTCATGATTCGTGGAGACCGGAATGCGCCTCCGCCCCTCGGCGGGCGCTAAAAACTTAACCAACGCAGAACGGTATTAGCGTCCAGATGTTGGTTAACAGGCGAGAACCGCGCGTTCAGCTCTCTGTAACCGTTCCGATGATTTCCTGAGCCGTCGAACTGATCCGACTGAGACGATCCTGAATCACGTCCGGCTCATCACCTTGCCACGCGGCTAAGTAGAATGCGGATCCGCTCGTGTCGAGATCGAAATACCGACCGACGATGTACGCGACGGCTTCGGCTTCGACCTCGCGTTTCGCCCGCTCGGTCTCGTCGGTGACGTCTGCGTGGAGGAGCGCGTGAGCGAACTCGTGGATGAGCGTCACGGCGAGATCGGCCTGATTCGTGCGGGCTTTCGCCTCAACGACTGGTTGGAGATCACGCTTACTCCGGTATTTGCAGACGCCCTTGGCGTCGCCATGCTCCCAGTCGACAGCGTCGACGATACGGACCGTCACGTCGATCTCAGCGGCTGCATCCTCGAGTGCGGGTACTAGGTCGTCGGCATCGCCAGTCGCCTCTGTCTCCAACTCGGGAAGCGGCTCACCCTCGGTCTGGGACACGTCGAAGACAGCCGTTGGTTTGAACCCGACAAGCCCTTTCGACCACTCGTCCGGCGCCGTCTCGTCGTACTCACAGCCGCTTTGCTCGTGGTAGCTGGGCGAATTTTCGCACTCAGGACATTGCGTGGTGATGATCGGGGCCCAGATCCAGATCGCCTGCTCGCCCTCCTGGACGTGCCGGTCGAACTCATTCCGCCAGGTGTTGTACCCCGCGACCTTCGTCGCGTCAGGGCACTGGAGATTGATGAGGAGTGTATTCCGGTGCGAATAGTCGTGGAACCGGGATTGAACATCAAGCCACTCCTGGAACTCTGAGCTGGACTGCGCGTCCTCGACGTCTGCAACGAGGTCGTCGATCCAGTCTTCGATGGTACTGTGCATCTCGTCGTGTCGGGCGTCGGTCTCCTCGAACGAGACCGACGAGTCACTGGCCGTAGCCATAATATTCACCGAATCGAGTTCACGGCGATTGCGTCAGTTCAGGACGCGCCGCACCCCTTGGGGCGCACAAAAAACTCGCGGCGGCGGTCACCGCAGGACTGCTTTCTCGTCAGCGAAGCCGACCGCGACGAGGTACTCGAGGAACTCATCGAACTGCTCCACGTCGCTGGGCGTGTCGGTCGCGAGGTGTCGCGCCCACTCGGTGGCCCACTGGAACGCGGGATCAGTCCCGCCCTTCCCGTGGATGTACCACCAGCGAGCCGCTTTCAAGACGACGAGCGGGTTCGTCGGCGGCTGCTCACTTGCGAGTCCACGAGTGATTGACCGGATCTCCTCGGGAACTTCGGCGGGCTCGACCTCGCCGGATTGTGTGTTCGTGATATCGACTGGAATCGCATCGATCGAGACGTCGTTCACACGTTGTTGTTGACTCACGGGAATTCACCTCAGTCTGAAGACTCGTTATCGAGCCTTCGCCCTCTTCGGGGGCTCGAAAAACTGGACGACGGCGTCACACCGGCAGGAAGAATCCGCTCAGGGTTACGGAGTGACTCCGTCGCACCCTGTCATAGAATACGCTCGTGCCCCTCTTGGGGTGGTGTCTGCAACGGGAGTGAAATACCACCCTCTCTTACTGGCCACTACTCATGCACGAAACCGAAGAAAAGACGCTGAACAGCCTCGTACCACTCGGTCTAATTCATGCGTTTCAGAGTTGGTTTCGCGGGTTTCAGGGCCAGCGGGTCGGAGACCCGCGGCCCTGTCCGAAGTGCGGTGAAACCACGGTCTGGAAGAACGGCTACCGAACGGATCGGCTCTTCGCCATCCTCATCACCGAGGATGGCTTCGACGAGATCACTGTCGAGATTCAGCGGTATCAGTGCTCCGAGTGCAGACATTCCTACGATGGCGATATCGGGGAGCTGTTCTACGAGGACTGTGAATACGCCAAACCAGTCGTTGATCTCTGCCTGTTCCATGCGGCGAAGAATCCGTTCCACGCGTGCGAACGGATTCTTCAGAATCAGTACGGTCTCCAGGTTGACCGCGATACGATCCAACGCTATGCCGAGCTGTTCGGCGACGAAGTCGCCGAGCAGCACAGCGTCACGATTGCCGGCTGCATCCTCTCGATGAACTTCCTCTCGCTGTTGTTCGGTGTCAGCACCGTTGACGAACTCAAAACCGAGTTCGCCGACGAACTCGCTGCCGAGGACATCGACGGTCTCGTCGGGGTCGCCGACGAGACCTATCCGGCGAAGAAGGGCGCAAAGAAAGACCTCTACGAGGAAAATATGCGCCGGAAACAGGAGGGAGAAAACCCGAAGAAGTGGCCGGAAGGGTTCACTGTCGGATGTTCCTATCTGACTCAGCTGGGTTGTTTCGCCGGACTCCAGTGTCGGAACACCGCCTTCGCGCGAGCGCTGGCGCTCGCGCTCGTCTTCCCGCTCTTGGGTGTGGATTATTGGCTCACCGACGACAACGACTGCTACAACGACATCTTGCCGGATCGGGTGAAGTGTCTCGTCCACAAGCTCCGGACACGCGCTCGCAGCGACGAGCGCGTGTCCGAACTGCACGAGGCGGGCGAGTTAGAGGAGTTGCGGGAGTATCTCGAAGACGAGTACGAGACTGCGTACGAGGAGATAGTGGCGACACTCCGTGAGGAGCACCCATCGTTCTGGGACGAGGACGAAGAAGAGTTCAATGGGCCAGTGAGTACGAATGCAATCGAAGGGGGGAACTGGCGGCTGAAATACGGCCTTGGAGTCCCGTACGCGCGGTGCCATGCGGCACGCGCGCGTACATCGTTGTTGGCGCTGCGTGAATCGATGTCGACGTTCACAAACGGCGAGCCGGCGGAGAGCTTCGCTCACCGCCACGGCTCATTTAGCTTTGAGCAGGTGTTGGGTGAGTCCTCGACACAGCCGCTACCGCCCCGGAAAGAAGATCACGTAACTCAGGCGGCGTAAGAATCGGAAGGAGGAAGCAGCGGGTAAGGCTCTGCGTTTCACCCGAGTACTCCTCAGCACCTGAGCGTCTAGCATAAATAGTTATGTGAGTTGCGCACCTACCTACGGACTGGGTATGACCGACGCAAACGTCGCCCTCCTCGTTCGACTCCAAGCACAGTCCGGCAAAGAATCCGATGTCGAGGAATTCCTCCGTTCGGCACTGCCGATGGCCGAGGAAGAACCGGACACCACCACGTGGTTCGCGCTCCGCATGGACGATTCGACGTTCGGCATCTTCGACACCTTTCCGGATGAATCCGGTCGGGAAGCGCATCTCTCGGGCGAAATCGCTGCTGCCTTGGAGGAAAACGCGGACGAGCTGTTCGCAGAACCGCCGGAGATAGAAGAAGTCGACGTACTGGAGGCCAAACTCCCCTAACATCTGAAATTGGACAGACAGAAGCAGCAAAGACGAATCTCACATCTCGTTCACGAACGCCGGACGTGGCGATGGACCCTTTCGCGCTACCGCGCCGTTAGTGGCGACCTTCCTCGAACTCCTCGATGATTTTATCACAGAAGGCGGGGATGTCGTCGGGCTTGCGGCTGGTCACCAGTCCCTCGTCGACGACGACTTCCTCGTTGACCCACTCGCCGCCCGCGCCAGTCCACAGGGTCGGAGAACTCGTGGGCGAGTCGATCAGCGTAGCCGCGCGAGTAGCCGACGACGAGGTCATCAGGGATCGCGTGAATCGCCGCACGGCACTTCGGGACGATCACGAGGTCAGCCGCTGGATAGCTTCCCTGAATCTCGCGAGCGGCAGCAACGTATTCGTTGACCTCGTCGACGTCGTAGGCGTCACCGATCACGCCGACCTGTGGTTCGTACTCGAAGAAACGCTCGACGTACCGATCAAGGTCAGGATTGCGAAAGTCGTTATCCAGCATCCCGACTGGTAACTCCAAGTTTGTGTACTGGTGCTGTTGGTAGGTACAGTCCTCGCGAAAACCCGTGAGAAACCCGAGTCGGAATGCGTCAAGCGCGAAGGGAACGCGGTGAAGGAATGCTACGTGGTCGGCCTGCCGGGCTGCCGTAATTTCAGTCGCGATGCTGCTGGTCGGACGTGCTGAAAGCGCCATCTCGAATCACCCAGAAGACGCGGGAGTACTCGCCCCGCGCCCGCTCTCGGGGCGAGAAAATACCACCAGCGGACGCCACTATTAACCAACAACAGCAGCTTTACCGCTCCTGATGTTGGTTAACTCACCGGTGGTATCGAGCCTCGAGTGGGTCGATCTCTCCGGCGTGGACGAGACTCGTCTCTGAGTCCGCCTCTTCGTGAAGAAGATCGACGAGTGCGAACTGCGCGCAGGCAGTGAACGAACACGCCTCGT
>NZ_KZ859503.1:0-34170 GCF_003382685.1 Halorussus litoreus
CGCCGCGCTCGCCAGCACCACGCTCGCCGCCTCGTCTGAAGAGGGCGTCGCCGAGCGCACGGGCCGGAGTCCGCGTCCGCTTTCGAACGAAATTGTCACCGACGGTGGCGATGTGAACGAGGACGACGCGGACGGTGGTGACCCAGACTGCAGCGACGCGGACGGTGGCGACTCGGAGCGGGAACTCCAGGATCGGATTCGCCAGCAGCACGCCGTTGCGGAGTTCTCCCGGCAGGCACTGGCGGATCGGCCGCTCGACGAACTGTTCGACGAGGCGGTCGAACTCGTCGCCAACGCGCTCGACCACGACTACGCGAAGGTGCTGGAACTCCGTCCGGACGAGGACGATCTCCTACTCCGCGCCGGGGTAGGCTGGCGCGAAGGGGTCGTCGGGTCCGCGACGGTCGGCACGAACCGGGAGTCCCAAGCGGGGTACACCCTGCTCTCCTCGGAGCCCGTCGTAGTCGAGGACCTCACGACCGAGGATCGGTTCTCCGGCCCCGAACTGCTCACGTCCCACGACGTGTCCGGCGGGATCAGCACCGTCGTCGGGTCCTGCGACGAGCCATGGGGCATCCTCGGAACCCACGACACCGACCGCCGGTCGTACGCCAACCACGACGTGGAGTTCGTCCGGAGCATGGCCCACCTGCTCGCGACCGCCATCGAACGGCACGAGCGCGAGCGGGAGCTCCAGCGCCACGACGCGATGCTCGACGCGGTGAGCGACGGTGTGTACGCCCTCGACGCCGACTCGCGGTACGTCGCGGTCAACGACGCCTACCTGGAACTCACCGGCTACTCCCGCGAGGAGATACTCGGGAGTCACGTCACGGAGATCCTCGGTGAGGGGCTGTTCGAGCAGACGGAATGGGTCCAGGAGGCGCTCGAAGCGGGCGAGGACGTGGTGACTGTGGAGGGAGAGATGCCGACCAGGGACGGCGAGTCGGTTCCGGTCGAGGCACGCGTCACGCCGTTCCGTCTCTCGAACGACGACGAGCTGGCCCGCGTCGGCGTGGTCCGAGACGTGTCCGACCGGAAGCTCCGGGAGGCCAAGCTCACCGAACTCACCGGCACCGCGGGGTCGCTCGCCGACGCAGAGACGCCCGACGCCATCTGCGAGGCCACGGTCGACGCCGCGGTCGACGTGCTCGGGTTCCCGAACGCGGCGGTCGCGCTGTACGACGACGCGGCCAGCGCGCTCGTCCCCGAGGCACTGCGGTGGGACGGTGACACTATCGACGACGCGCTGCTGGGAGCCCGGAGCGAGGGCGCGGCGTGGCGAACGTTCGTCGACAGCGAGTCGCGAGTCGTCGACGACCTCGGCGTGGAGGCGGGGGAAAAGACGGACGCGGAAGCGGCGGTGCAGGCGGACGAAGGAGTCCAAGCAGGGCCGTCAGCCACCGCCCTTTCGTCCGCGCTCACGATCCCGCTGGGCAAGCACGGCGTGTTCGTCGCGGCGTCGCCGGAGCCGGGGGCGTTCGACGGGACCGACCGGTCGCTGGCGGACCTGCTGTGCTCGAACGTCCGGTCGGCGCTCGATCGGGCGTCCCGCGAGGTGACGCTTCGCGAGCAGCGCGACGAGCTACGGACAAAGAATCGGGAGCTCGAGCGGGTGAACCGCGTCAACGGTGTCATCCGGGAGCTCACGAAGGCGGTCACGCAAGCGTCCTCGCCCGAGGAGGTCGGGCAGGCCACGTGCGACCGGCTCACCGAGAGCGGGCTGTACCGGTTCGCGTGGTTCGGCACGCTCGACAGGGCCACCGACGAGGTCGAGCCGGCAACGTGGGCCGGGGTCGAGGAGGGGTATCTCGACGAGGTGATCGTGACCGCCGACGGCGAGAGCGCGCGGGGCCAGGGACCGGCCGGGCGCGCGGTCCGGACGAAGGAGGTACAGGTGCAGGACGACCTGCTGGGCGACCCGCCGTTCGAGCCGTGGCGCGAGCAGGCGCTCAAGCGCGGCTACCGGTCGAGCGCATCGGTGCCGGTCGTCTACGACGGAACGGTTCGAGGCGTGCTCAACCTGTACGCCGGCGAGTCCGGAGCCTTCGACGAGACCGAGCGAGCGGTGCTGACCGAACTCGGGGAGTTCGTCGGCTACGCGATGAACGCGCTCGAACAGCGCCGGGCGCTCGCCAGCGACCGGTCGGTCGAGCTCGACTTCCGGGTTCGGGGCACCTCGACCGCAGTGCTCGCGTTCGTCTCGGACGCGGACGCGGAGTTCGAGTTCGAGAGCGCGGTCCAGCGCGCGGACGGCCGACTCCACGTGTTCTTCACCATCTCCGGACCGCCGGCCGAGGAGACGCTGGACTACGTCGAGGACGTGCCGTGGATCGAGGACGTGCGACTCGTGGCCGACCGTGACGACGAGCACCTCTACGAGACCACGCTGAGCGAGAACTCGTTCCTCACGGCGCTGCTGGACAGGAGTGCGATGCCGAGGACGCTGACGGCCGCGGACGGCGAAGGCCGATTCGTGATCCGGGTCCCGTGGGACGCCGACGTGCGGACGTTCGTGGACCTGTTCGAGGACTACTACGAAGACGTGGAACTGGTCGCCCGCCGCGAGCGTGACGAACCAGTGCTGACTCGCCAGGAGTTCGAGTCCGAACTCGCCGACCGACTCACCGACCGACAGCGCGAGGTGGTCCGGATGGCGTACTTCGGTGGCTTCTTCGAGTGGCCCCGCGAGAGCACGGCCGAGGAGATCGCCGACGCGCTCGGGGTGTCCCAGCCGACGGTGAGCCGCCACGTTCGTCGGGCCGAGCGCGAACTGTTCGCGCTCCTGTTCGAGGAGCCGTGAGTCGATTCGCGCAGAGGCCCCGAAACGACCACTCGCGGCAACATTTGCGCGGAATTTAGAAGTATAACCCCCACGGCTCGCGCCGGGATATGCATCTATCGTTAATTGCTATCCCCGAGCCGTTCGTTCGAACGAGTACAGAATGAGTCAATCACTGAGTGGGGAGTCCGTCGAGGAGCCGTCGACCAGCCAGCTCGTCATCGAGGCCGTGTCCGAGGCAACCGGTAGCGATCCGACCGAGGTGGGGCCGCTGTACCACGTCATCGACCCGGACGCGCTCGACCGACTGTTCGCCGGGACGCCCGGGCGCACCCGAGTTGGCGGTCGCGTGGAGTTCACCTTCGCCGGCTGCGACGTGGTCGTCCGCGGGGACGGCGAGGTCGAAGCTTCCGAGCGCGAGGCTCTCGCGGGGGTCGGCGACACCCCCGAGAACGAGGGCACCCGCGCCGGATCGAGCTACGAAGTCAGATAGTATGGGGACGGGGGACAGTGATCGCTTCGGGGCCCGTCGGTCGGTACTGGTCGGCCAGGACGATGGTCTACCGAGCGAGCGCGACGGCCCGCGAAGTGAGCGCAACGGTCTACGGAGTGAGCACGAATCCGTGAATCGGCAGTGTTCGTACTGCGGGGAAGACGTACCCGCCGAAGAGTGGCACCCGGTGGCGACCGTACGCGACGCCGACGGCGACATCGATATCCACGCGTTCTGCAACGAAGCGTGTCGGTCGGCGTGGGAGCGCGAGCGCGAGTAGCTCAGTCGTCGTTCTCAGTCCTCGTTTAGCGTCACCTCGTAGACGACGACACCGTCTTTCTCGAAGACGGGCTCGATGCCCGCCTCGTCGCCGAACTCCAGATCGGCGTCGGGGTACGCCTCGCGTTCGAGCGGCCCGACATAGAGATACTCCACGTCGTACGTATCGAGGAGTTCGGCCCGCTCGCTCGGGTGGCCAGTGTAGATGTAGTCGACGTCCTCCTCGCGGGCCTGCGCCAGCTCGTACCCGCGGTACGCGCCCTCCTGATACACCCAGCCCACGACAGCCGGGAGACCGGTCAGCGAGGGCACGGGGCTGGACCACTGGTACGGGCTGCCCGGCGCGGTGACGACGTGGGGCTGGCCCGCCCTGTCGTCGAGCCAGTGGATGGCCTCGACCTCGTCGGGATGGCGCTCGTCGAGGTACGCGAGGCCGTCGAGGGTCGTCTCGTCGGGACTCACGAGGTCGCCGTTCGGCGCGAAATGGGACTTCAGCACGAGGCCGCCGTACAGCGAAGTCGACACCACGAGGATCGCAGCGACGACCGCCATCAGGTCCCCGCGCGAGACGCCGAATCCACCGGTCGAGACGCCGAGTCCGGCGAGCGACGCCGACCGGTCGGCGTCGCTCGCCGGACTCGGCTCGTCCCCGCCGGCCGACTCCGACCGCCCGTCGCTGCCCAGTCCCGCCCGGTCGCTGACGAGGGCGGCCAACATGGCTCCCGCGGCGGTCCCCCAGAGCACCCACACCTGCATGTACACCTTGAACACGGTGTTGAACCGGCCCGAGATGGCACCGTCCTCGACGTACGCGAACTCCACGATGGTCACCAGTCCGGCCCCGGCCACGAGCAGGACGGTCCCGTAGCCGACAGCGGAGTTCCGAGCCTCCCGCGACCGGAGCAACAGCCAGCCGAACAGAAGGAGGGGAACCACGAGCGCGAGCACGGCGTAGCCCGCCATCCACGCGACGACCGCGACCAGCACGCCGAGCAGGCCGACGCGTGCGGGGTCGACCGCGAACGTCCGCTTGGCGCGCGGCCAGAGGTAGAGCGCGAACACCAACAGGAACGCGCCGTGGACGAGGACGAGTCCCGTCGCTGTGGACGGGTTCGGCAACACGTCGAAGCTCCGGTTGCTCGCCGACCCGAGCAAAATACCGACGACGAACGGCGAGAGCCACGCCACGGTCAGCGCGGCGATTGCACCCGCGCCAGCGAACGCCGAGCCGACGCGTCGGGCTTCGCCGAACAGGACGGTCTCGGGAGAGAGTTCCTCTCGGGACTCACCGCCGACCGACTCGCCGTCGACCGACTCGCCGCCGTCCGAGACGGGGGTCGTCCGTCCGCCGGGCGAGCGCCCGGGCACCACCAGCGAGAGGGGGTCGCCGGTTGCGAACAGGAGCGCGAGCCACGCGACCCCGAGGCCGGTCGGGAGGCTCCAGGCGTTGACCAGTCCGAGCAACGCGACGGCCACCGGGAGGACGCCGAGCGCGAGGACCCGCCGGCGGCCCTGCTCGCTCGGCGGGGTCCGGTAGTAGGCGAACCCGAGCGCCGCGATCAGCACGAGGAACTGCGTGCTGAGCATGTGGCCGTGGAGGTCGCCATTGTAGAACGCGAACAGCGGGAACTCGTTGATGGTGTTCGGGATGACCCGGCTCGGTCCCCAGTACCCGAACTCGCTCAGCCCGCTGGCCACGAGTTCTCCCGCTGCCGACAGCGAGCCGTCGGGGCTGCGGAGTTCGTCGGCGACCCAGTTCGAGACGCCCGCCGCAGTCGAGTCGGGCAGGAGCCCGATCAGTCCGGTGACCGGGACGACGAGGTTGCTCGCAAAGCCGACGAAGAACGCCGCGAAGGTGCCGCCGACGCGGGCCGACGCGCCGCGAGAGTCGGCGAGCGCGCTTCCGAGGCCGTACGCCGCGGTCACGAGCGAGGCGTAGAAGCCCGACAGCGCGAGGTTGTAGGCGAACCGCGGGGCGGTACCGGTCAGATGCGACAGCGTCGCGGCCACGAGGTGGCCGCCGTAGTAGTACACCACGTGGTCGCCCGCCCACCACATGTCCTCCGGGGGCAGTGCGGTAGTCCGCATCAGCGACTTGAAGATGCCGAAGTCGAGGAACTTCTCGCCGCCGCCCGGGACGATGGCCGGATCGACCGCCCGAACCGCGACGAGGAGCGCGAACGCCAGCGCAAATACGATTACTGATTCCGCGTACGCGTACGGGCGCACGCTCGCGCGACCGCCCGGCCGCACCGACTCGTCGCGCCAGACGAGGGCTGCGGACAGACCGACGAGCGCGAAGACGCCGAGAACCGCGGTCCACCGGCCGAATCGGAGATGACCGATCCAGTAGACGACGGTGGTGACGACGACAAGCGCGAGCGGCAGCGCGACGGCCGCACCGCGGTCGGGGAACCGGGGAAACAGCCGGGCCGCGAGCGGGAGCGCGGCCACCGCGAGCGCCTGAAAGGCGACGAACCACAGCAGGGCGAGCGCGTACTCCATTCGAACTGTAGGCGAGCGGGCGAGAGATAAACCTCTTGGGGTTCGTACTGCTTTCTCGCCGCCGAACAGCCGCACGGGAACGTCCAAGTTGAGTGGTACCACGGGCCATAAATCCGCGGACGGCAGCCGAATCACAATCCTTAACTGTGGGACGGCGCTACGAAGTGATAGCGGGATGGGATAGCCAGGAGATTCCGGCGGGCTCATAACCCGCAGACCGGTGGTTCAAATCCACCTCCCGCTACTTCTCTCGGACTCGACCACCGAGAGCGGCGTCTCGTCGCCGCTTGGCTGGCGAGATCGTGAACTTGCACGGAGTAGATTTGAACCCAGCAGTCCGCAAAGCCACCAGTAGTTGTACGTGACGAGTATTCTAGTCCGGGCAGAAGCTCCCGAGCAGAATAGTAACATAGAATATAATTCTTCGCGGTGGGGTTCGACATATTTACTCAGGAAAAAATAAATATGGGCTGATATTCGGCAGTTACGCGGTCAAACCGATGCGAAGCTGCGGCAAATATTTCAATAATTTTTGTTCATGGGGTTCGTGGCCGGGGTGCGCGCGCCGTCGCGTGCGACTTTGCGGGACCGACGCGCGCGAGCACTCCCAAGACGGTAACGGCGGCTTTCTCGTAGAGGGCCGCGACGTCACCGGCTTCCCCCACGAGTGGGAGGAGTGATCGTGGACGACCACGACCTGATGCCCGACGGGCGAAAGCTGCCGTACTGAGTCGAGGACGAGGTAAAAGCCGCGGGGCGAACTGGGACGCCGAGCTCGACGCCGAGACCAGCGTCACCGTGGACGGCGACCCCGTGACCGCCCGCGGTCCCGGGTCGTCTCACGAGGCTGCGACCACCCTCGTCGAGCAGTTCGGCGTCTCCCGAACGGCGTAACGTCGAACGCACACTTTTATCACCCACCTGTCCGCATCGTAGGTGAGTACACGATGGCGATGGGCACCCGAGGGGTTCTGGCGATCTTCGCTGGACTGTTGATGACCGCCGGCTTCGTCGCCGCGCGGACGGAGAATCGCTTGCTGGGAACGTGGCTGATGATGCTCGGGTTCGTCTTCGCCACACTCTGGTCGGTCATGAGCGTCTTTTGGTCGGAGTCGAATCCGAGCCCGCTCGGGTCGGAGGCGTGGCTGTCTTTGGCGGCGATGGCCGCTGCCGGTGCGGTGTATTTCGGGTATCTGGGCCTCTACGGCGAAGGAATGGGCGAATAATCGCTTGACAGCCCTATCACTGGTCGAACGCACGCAGCCGTCGACGGAACGAACGAGGATGGAGATTTCATACTTACGCTACCGGTAATTTCCACTTTCAGTGGCGTTATTGTTCCGTTTCCGGCTAATACTTCATAACCAGTAGATTTAAATGCATGATTGCATACCTCATTGGTATGCCACACAGGCGCAACCGATCGGATGGTGCGAACGAAAGCCGACGAAAGTTTCTGAAGGCGAGCGGTACCGGTGCTGTCGCGCTCTCCCTGGCGGGATGTAGCGGTGGCGGCGATCAGGACCCAACCACCACGGAAGGCACTGGTGAGGAGACCGAAGCGGACACCACCACCGAGGAGGAAACCGTCGAGAAGCGAACCGAGGACTCCGACAGTATCCCCCGCGGCGGGACGTTGACGTACGGGATGGCCCAGAACCCGGACACGTCCAACTACCTGACGTCAGGGAGTGTGTACTCGGCGGTCGCGCTGAACCTCATCTACGACTTCGGGGTCGAGATCGACCCTGTCACCTACGAGATCCAACCGTGGGTGTTCACCGACTGGGAACTGCAGAACGCCGACGCCGACCAGCCGGAAATCGCGTTCAACGTTCGGGACGACCTGACGTGGAACGACGGCGAGGACTTCACCATCGAAGACGTCATTTTCTCGCACGACTACATCATCGAGAACGAAGTCGGCGAGTGGTCTTCGGTCTGGAACAACATCGAGTCCGTCGAAGAGGACAGTGGCGACTGGGACTGCCGGATGACGCTGACCCAGCAGATCGGGACATGGGACTCCTCGGCGCTCGGCGCGTGTCCGATGCTTCCCCAGCACATCTGGTCGGAGGTCGACGACTTCCAGAGCTACGACCCGATGGCCGAACGCGAGAACGGTCCTGTCGGCACCGGTCCGGGCGTGCTCACCACGTTCCGTCCCGACACGTCGATGCAGATTCAGTTCCGCGACGCCGAGGAGTACCCGCTCACGGACCTGGACTGGGTCGACGAGCACGACAACCTCGTCGCCGGTGGCCCGTTCCTCGATCAGGTCAACTTCCAGATCTACGGGGAGACCGCCGCGCTCACGCAGGCGTTCATGCGCGGAGAGGTCGACACCCATTACGGCTCGCTCGACACCGACAAGATCCCGGAGGCCCAGGACACCGAAGGACTCGGCCTCGTTAACGGGTACGACAGCGGGTTCTCCTACGCGGCATTCAACTGCCGGCGCGAACCGCTCGACGACGTCGCGCTCCGGCAGGCCATCGCGTTCGCGTGGGACGACTACTACTGGACCCAGCAGCTCCAGCAAGGGTACGTCTTCGACGGCGACTTCGCACAGTCGCCCGGCTATTCGGGCGTCCGGCCCGAGTCCGTCTTCGACGGCGAACTGCTCGAGGGCGCAGCGGCGGAGGCGTTCAAGTTCCGCGGTCAGGGTGACAGCGCCGACCCCGACGTCGAGTCGATCCGGTCGTTCCTCGAGAACGGCGAGGTCATCGACGGCTCGTCGGGCACGTTCGCCGGCCAGGACTACCCCGGTTCGCTGTCCGGCGTCTCGGCCAGCCAGTCCGAGTCGAAGTACAACTACACGTTCGACACCGCGCAGTCCAGTAATCTCGACGGCGTCTCGGACGTCGAGTTGTACGTCGACGGCGAACCCCTCTCCGAGTTCAAGGGCGGCCCGATCTCGATTCTGATGGACCCACCGGGCGAGAACCCCAAGCAGGGGCAGGCCTTCGAGCGGTGGGCCGAGAACCTCCGGAAGGTCGGCATCCCCATCAAGCTCGAGCCGACCGGCTTCAACACCATGAGCGACATGGTGTACTACAACGCCGATTACGACATGTACGAGATGGGCTGGGGCGGCACCAACCCGTTCGGGACGTCCATCCGGTCGTTCTTCCACTCGAACTTCGCCAAGGAAGCGTTCGGCGAGAACGAGGGCGAGCAGTTCGCCTACAACTCCACCGGCTACGGCGTCGCCGGGGGCAGCAGCGACGAACTCATCATGGACGCGTACGGCGAGATGGACCCCGAGACCCGTAACGAGAAGTACGCGACGGCCATCGAGAAGGTCTACCTCGACATGCCGTACATGGTCCGGGACTACGATAAGCAGCGCTGGCCGATGAACACCGCCGACTTCACTGGTGCAATCGCGAACATCGTCGACCCGGCCTACGCGAACTGGTTCTGGGAGGCGACCCACATCCACCAGACGGAGTAACGAACGCCAGACACCCGTTTTTTCGGCTAGCACACCGAACTCGAAGGCGTGCCCTCGGACAGAAAACGGGCAGGAATCAGCACATTAATAATGAAGCTATTCGATGACACACGTACCCGTAAATTGCTGATATGAACTACAGAACCAAAACGCGAGGTGATGCACGGTGACGCGAATCAGCGCGCGATACCTGGGTAAGCGCATCGTGGTGTCGTACATCACCCTGCTGGTGATCATGACGCTGCTGTTCGCGCTGCTGCGCAGCATGCCCGGGACGTTCATCTCCTCGATGATCACGCCGGAGATGCAACCCGAGCAGATCCAGCGCATGCGCGAGGTATGGGGCCTGAACGAACCGCTCTGGAAACAATACGTCAACTTCATGGTCAACTACCAGACCGGAGAGTTCGGGATGTCGCCGACCAACCGGGTCCCCGTCTGGGACATCATGATCCGACGACTCCCTAGAACGCTCATCCTGTTCGGTGCGGCGTTCATCGTCGCGTACATCGTCGGTCCGCTGGTCGGGATGTATCTCGGCTGGCTACGCGGCAGCAGAAAGGACAAGTCCATCTTCGCGTCCAGCCTCGTGATGTACTCGATGCCCGCGTTCTGGCTCGCGTGGCTGTTCATCTGGCTGTTCAACTACGAGCTCGGCTGGTTGGAATCGACGTACATGTACCACCAGTTCCCGCAGTTCGAGTGGACGGTCGTCTCGACGATAACGAACGTGTTACATCACATCACGCTCCCGCTGATCAGTCTCGCGTTCGTGAACTGGGTCGGGGTGATGTTGGTGATGCGACCGTCGATGAACAACGTGACCGAGGAGGACTACGTGTTCCTCGCGCAGGCGAAGGGACTCAGCGAGCGCACCGTGATGATAAAACACGCCGCACGGAACGCGCTCATCCCCGTCGCGACGCAGGCCATCGTCGGCCTCGCGTTCCTCATCGACGGGAGCATTATCATCGAGCAGGTGTTTAGCTGGCCGGGCATCGGGCAGCTTATCGTCAACGCCGTGATATCGAAGGACTACCCAGTCGCACAGGCGTCGTTCTTCATCCTCGCGGTGCTGGTGGTCGTGATGCGCCTGCTGACCGACGTGGTGTACACGTACCTCGACCCACGCATCAAATTCGGGGAGGGATAATACATGTCGACCCAATCAGAGAGCGGCTTCGAACTCGACACGCTTCGTGAACGCTGGGGACCCCGCATCGAGCGGTTCAAGCGCGGCTGGGACCGGTACACGACCCACAAGATGGGCGTCGCCGGACTGGCCATCCTGGTGTTGTTCACGCTCTGGGCGCTGTTCCCGGACGTCTTCGCCCCCCACACTCCCGAGTGGAAGGCATACATCGGCTACGAGAACACCCGCATGTCGCCCGAGGAAGTGAACTCGCTGCCCCATCCACCGGCGTTCGGTGACCCCTTCTTCGCACCGCTCGGCACGAACGCGTCCGGTCAGGGCATCTACTCGATGCTCGTGTACGCCGCAGGGAGCGCCCTGTACATCGGTCTCGCGGCAGGGCTACTGTCGAGTCTGGTCGGCGTGCCGCTCGGACTCATCAGCGGGTTCTACGGTGACACGTGGATCGACGAGACCATCCAGCGCATCGTCGACGTGATGTACGGCCTGCCGTTCCTGCCGTTCCTCATCGTGCTGGTCGCGATCCGCGGGGTCAACACGACGAACATCATCCTCGGCATCGCCGTCACCTCTTGGCTGAACAACTGCATCCTCATCCGCGGAGAGACGCTGTCGCTGAAAGAGCGGGCGTACATCGAATCCGCGCAGGTCGCAGGTGCCAGCGACACGCGCATCGTGTTCCGGCACATCCTACCGAACGTGTTGCCGCTGGCGTTCGTGTTTCTCGCACAGGACGCCGCGGCCGCCATCCTCGCGCAGGCGTCGCTGGCGTACCTCGGACTGGCGGACTTCACCGCCAACTCGTGGGGGCTGATGATCCAGAACGTTCAGGCACACAACTACATCTACAACGCGCCGTGGTGGCTCATCCCGCCGGGCCTGGCGATTACCGCCATCGCCGCGGCGTTCTACTTCATCGGCTTCTCGATGGAGGACGTGACCAACCCACAGAAGGAGTGATCTACGATGAGTCTACTCGAAGTAAACGATCTGTCGATACAATACGAAGTCGACGACGACGAGGTTCACGCCGTCGACGGCGTCGACTTCAGCATCGACCGCGGCGAAACGTACGGGTTCGTCGGCGAATCCGGTTGCGGGAAGACGACGCTCGGCAAGTCACTCGTCCACCTGCTCGACAGCAACGGGTTCATCGCGGACGGCGAAATCTGGTTCGACGGCACGCTCCCCCAGTGGGAGAACGACCGGGGCGAGCCCCGACGAGACGTCATCGAGAACGACCAGTACCCGGTGCGCGAGGACGGGAAGACCGATCTCGCACAGCTCGACAACGAGCAGATCCGCGACGTGCGGTGGCGTAACATCGCGCTCATCCCACAGAGTGCGATGAACGCGTTGAACCCGGTGTACAAGGTCGGAGACCAGATCGTCGAGGCCATCCGACGCCACGAGCCAAACACTAGCGTCGAGGAGGCCGACACCCGCGCCCGGGACCTGCTCGAGCGGGTCGGCATCGACCCCGACAGGGCCGACGACTACGCCCACCAGTTCTCGGGCGGGATGAAACAGCGCGCGGTCATCGCGATGGCGATGGCGTGCAACCCGGACATCCTCATCGCCGACGAGCCGACGACCGCACTCGACGTCATCATCCAGGACCGAATCCTCGACGAACTCGACGAACTGCAGGAGGAGTTCAACGTCTCCATTCTCGTCATCAGCCACGACATTAGCGTCATGGCCGAGATTTGCGACCAGCTGGCGGTGATGTACGGCGGGAAGATCATGGAGAGCGGCCCGAAGGCCGAGGTGTTCCAGGAGTCGGCCAACCCCTACACTCTCGGGCTCAAGAACTCCTTCCCGACGGTCAAGCAGGAACAGTCCGAACTCGTCTCCATCCCCGGGTCACCACCCACGCTGCTCGATCCCGACCCAGGATGTCGATTCGTCGACCGCTGCCCGTTCGCCGTCGACGAGTGCGAGTCCTCCCACCCGCCGATGTACGACGTCGCCGACGCGGAAGGCGGCCGACGGGTCGAGGGCGACGACGAAAAATCCCACCGGTCGGCGTGTTACCGGGTGGACGACCTCGAAACGATGCGGACCGAAGCAAGCAAGGAGGAAACATGGCAAGCGATCACGCAGAACCACTAGTCGAGGTAAAGGGCGTCTCGAAGCTGTTCGATCTGACGCAGGGCGTCACGGATCGACTGCTCGGTCGCGAGGCGAATCCGGTCCGGGCGGTCGACGACGTCAGTTTCACCATCAACGAGGGCGACATCATGGGTATCGCCGGCGAGTCCGGCTGCGGGAAGACGACCCTCGGCAAGCTGCTCGTCCGGCTGTACGAGCCGACCCACGGCACCATCGAGTTCGACGGCATGGACATCGGCGCCCTCACGAACGAACGGGAACGGGAGTTCCGAAAGCGGG
Source organism: Halorussus litoreus (assembly GCF_003382685.1). Lineage (GTDB taxonomy): Archaea > Halobacteriota > Halobacteria > Halobacteriales > Haladaptataceae > Halorussus > Halorussus litoreus. Next base: position 13,064 of record NZ_KZ859503.1, read on the forward strand.
TCCAGATGATATTCCAGGACCCGTTCGAGAGCCTCAATCCCCGAATGACGGTGTTCCAGTCGGTGATGGAGCCGCTGAAGATCAACGACATCGGCGACTCGTATCACGACCGTCGCGACCGGGTCAAGGAGGTGCTCGAGGACGTCGGCCTCGCACCAGCGGACGCGTACCTCGACGAGTTCCCCAAGGAGCTGTCGGGCGGGGAGCGCCAGCGCGTCGCCATCGCGCGGGCGCTCGTCGTCAATCCGGACTTCATCGTCTGCGACGAGCCGGTGTCGATGCTCGACGTGTCCATCCGCGCGGGCGTGCTCAACCTGATGCAGGACCTGCAGGACGAGTACGGGCTCACGTACGTGTTCATCAGCCACGACCTCTCGCTCATCCGGTACATGTGCGACCGGACCGCAATCATGTATCTCGGCGACATCGTCGAACAGGGGCCGACCGACGACGTGGTGATGGACCCGAAACACCCCTACACGGAGGCGCTGTTCGACGCGGTGCCCGAGATCGACCCGGAGGCCGAGCGCCACCGCGCGAACGTCACCGGCGAGGTCCCCGACCCACGGAACCCGCCGAGCGGCTGTCGGTTCCACCCGCGCTGTTCGAACGTCATCCCGCCCGAGAACTGGACGGGGAGTCAGGACGCGTTCCGTCGCACGATCCAGTTCAAGCGGCGCGTGCTGACCGACGACCTCGACCCGGAGGAGGCACTCGAGAACGCCGGTCGCGATTCGGTCGACGCGATACTCGAACGCGGACTCGCGCTCGACCTGCCCGAGGAACACTCGCTGGCCGGCGAAGACTCACACGCCGTCGACCCGTCCGCGATCGACCTGCCGAGCGACGCCGAGCGAACGCTCCGCCGAGCCGCCGAACAGATGCTCGACGACGACCCCGATGCTGCGGCGGCCGAACTCGACGGCGAGTTCGTCTCCATCTGCGAGCGCGAACATCCCGAGATGCGCGAGACCGGAACCCGGGTTACGGCCTGTCACCTCTACGAGACCGAGGAGCGCGACGCGGTCGCCGCGCCCGGCAGTTCGGACTAACTCGCGCGGAAGCTTCGGTTGGATGAAAAGCTTTACCGTGCGTACGGTTCTCGTTTTTGCTATCGAATGAGAGTCCCCGAACTGACGACGAGACGAATCGTTCTCGTCGGCACGTTTCTGTGCTTGTTTGGCGGGACGAGCGTCGCGTTCGCACAGGTGACGACGGGCCACCTCGCCGCGATGCACGTCCAGAGTTCCGAGATAACCGTGATCGATTACGAGGTCGCCGACGACGACAAGCTTCACCTGACCGTCCGGATGCACAATCCGACGACGAAGGACGTCGATGTCGGGACCGCACAGCTGAACGCGTACGTCGACGGCGAACAGGTCACCGACGGAACGACGACGCGACTCGACGATGCGTCGGTACCGTCCGAGGAGACCACGGATCTGAAGATTCCGCTGGAGCTCCGCGACGGCGTTGCCGACCGGCTTCGGAACGCCGACCCCGAACAGGTCGAGATAGAAGGCCGGTTCAAGACGTACGTCGTCGAGGAGATGGTGTACGTCTCGCTCGACGGGACGGAGGTCGACGGATGAGCAACTCGAACACCGCCTCGTCGGGCTGGTCGTCCGAGGCCGACCATTCGACCTACCTCGACCGCCTCGGCGTGTTCGTGCTCAAAGGGGTAGCGATCGCGGTGCTGGCGGGGATGGGCGCGTTCGTCTACAACGCGACCCAGTTCCTGACGTTCGACCTCGACTCGAATCTGCTGCTCGTCCCCATCTTCGCGGCCGGGTCGTTCGCACATCTGTTCGCGTCCTCGCTCCGCGAGTCGATTCGACTCGGCATGTTCGGGATCTTCGGCGGACTGGTCGTCTTCGTCGCGGCGTGGATCGCGCCGCTGTGGATACTACCGTACTCGACAGCGGCCATAGACATCGTGTTGCCTTCGATGATCGGTGAAGCCCTCTCAGCGGCGTTCCTCAACTGGTCGCCGACGTATCTCGGCGGCTACCTCCTGACGCTCTCGGTCAGCGCGTTCTGGGAGTGAGCGGCCCGCTGGCCGTCCGTCACCGCGCCGAACGCCGCGCTCGCCGACCGAATCACTACGTTTTTGTGTTCAGTTCGGGTAGCTGAATCCGTGCCGAAGGACACGCCACAGCCCGAGCGGACCGTCCGCGAGCGCGGCACGTTCGCCAAGCACGGCGACGACCCCACGCTGAAGAGCTACCTCTCGTCGCTGTTCTTCGTGCTCTCGGTTCCGGGGTTCATCACGCTCGCGGTCGCCGGCCACTGGGCGGGTCTGTACTCGTATGCGATGGTGGTCCCGGCGTTCGCGGGCCTGCTGGTCGCGTCGCTCGTGATCGTCTTCACCGTGATGCACGTCACGAGCTGAGCGGTAGCTGAAGGGTACTCGATCCGGTTAATTTAGGACCGCTCACGCCGGGCTCGACCGGATGGTCAGGTAGAACATGATGACCATCGAGACCAGCAGCAGCGCCAGATGGACGCGCGTCGGCGAGTCCCCCGGCGTGAAGATGAACAGCAGTACGCTCGCGAGCCCGAACAGCGACGCCGCAGCGAACAACAACAGCGTCCGGGTGGCTTCGTCGAACAGCAGGCCGCGCGGCCGGGGCCGACGGTCGTCCATTTCTCAGAAGAGGATGTCCTCGTACACCGCTTCGACCGGTTCGACGACGAGTTGCTGTGCGAGCGCGTACGTCGTCAGCGCGAGCGGATCGTCGGCGGTGAACTGCCCGTCTTCGTCGCGCCACTCCGCCACGCTCGCGGCGTAGCGGACGTGCGAGTCGTGGACCGTGAACAGCCACTCCTCGGGGAGGTCGTCGTCCTCGTCGGCCTCCTCGCGGCGCGCGCGGAAGAGGTACTTGAACGTCTCGTCGGTTCGCCAGCTAATGTCCTCGCCGGCGTGGTAGTCGGAAATCTGAGGCGTGCCGAACAGTTGGACGAGTCGGTACAGTCCGACGCCGACGCTGACCGCGTCCTCGCCGTCCGGCTCCGGACTGAGATACGCGATCACGTCGAGGTCGTCGCGCTCGCGCACGTTGTCTTCGACGAGGACCCGCCCGTCCTCGCGTTCGCGCTCGATCTCCTCGACCGAAACCGGCTCGACGAGGAGATTCTGTAGCGTCTCTCGGTCCGGCGCGTCGGGGTGCTTGCGGATTTCGACGGCCATGGATTAGTACGCGAAGTAGTTGAAGCTCTTCCAGCCGGCGTACCCGACGACGAGGCAGGCGAGCCCGAACGCCGAGATGGCCAGCGATTCGACGGTCGTGAGCGACTCGGCCGGGACACCCTGACCGAAGTACAGCGTGATCCCGGTCGCGGTGAAGATGTACCCGACGACGATGCCGAGGATCATCACGCCGATCGAGCCGAACCCGATGGGTCCTCGGAGCGTTTTCGGTACGTTGTCCTTCAGGGCCATGGTCTGTGGTGTCCTCCGGCAAGGTTAAAAGTTCTGGAACTACTCGTCGTCAGCAGCGGGGCGCTCGAACTACTCGTCGTCGGCGTCGAGGCGCTCGAACTCCTCGTCGGAGAGCGGAGACATCTCGGGATCGAACTCCGTCGGGCCGGGGGCGCCGTCGTCCTCGCTCTCCGACGAGGAACTGCCCGACTTCGCGGACGGAACCGCCGCGTACTCCGACGGTGGCGTCTTGAGCCGATAGCCGAGCGCGATGCAGACGACGCCTACCACGGCTCGAAGGACGGCCGCGGGGGAGGTAACCGAGTACTGGGCGGTCACCACGGAGCCGTGGAGGGCGTCACCGACGAGCAGCGCGCCGGTCACGAGGAAGAGCGTGCTCGCCATCGCCGCGAGCCTGATCGACATCACGGCTGGAGGTTCCGACCCGGGGAAGTTACGCTTTCCGGTTCGAAACGTGACAGTCCCCGACCCCTCGCCGACGCCCCGGTCTCGAAATTCGGCGTTGTCCGGCCTCAACCACCCGTTACTGGCGTTTTCCGGACGTGTATAAAGTTTGCCAACTGGCAAGAGGTTTTTTCAACCATGGGCGGAAGGAAACAGCCAATGAGCGACGGATCGGACGCGGGAGACGCTCCCGACGAATCGGACGGGTCGGACGACCCCGGCGGCGAGAGGACGCCGGAGCGAAGCGACGCGCCGGACGCACCGGACGCGCTCGACGTGTCCGACGAACCGTTGACGAGCGCCGCAGCGACCGTCGGCGAGTACGACTGGGAGACGTTCCGAGAGGAGTTCTTCTACGAGGACGGGAAGCCGCCGACCAACTGGCGCGGGAAGGCGGTCCCGTTCGAGCCCGAGAAGTACCTCGGCCACGACCCCGCCGAGACGGACGACCAGGTCGGGGAGGGTGTGGAGACTGCTGCCGCGCTGAGTGACTACTTCGAGACGTATCTCGACCCGGAGGAGACGCCCGTCGAACTCGGCGAGTACCTCTGGGAGCACTTCCGGTACGAGTACTATTACGAGGACCGTGAAGCCGACGAGCGCCGCGACCGTCCGGTCGCCCCGCGCGACGAGGACGGCGAAGTTATCCCGTTCGACCGGAGCGAGTGGCTGGGCCACGACGACCTCTCGACCAGCGTGTTCGCGGTCGGGGCCGAAGTCACGGACCTGAGCGCCGACTTCGAGGCGTGGCTCGACCCCGCGACCACGCCCGTGACGAAGGGCGAGTACTACTGGGAGCACTTCAAGTACGAGTACTACTACGAGGACACGACTACCACCGCACCCGAGCGCCCGCGCGACGCCCACGGCGACATCGACCGGTTCGACGAGGAGGCGTGGCTCGGCTTTCCCGAGGAGGACCTCGAAGACCTGCTCGCGCAGGGCGCGGCCGAGGCCCGCGAACTCCGGAAGGTCGAGGACGCCCGCACGCTCGACGTGCCCGAGGAACTCGACGAGGACGCCTTCTTCTCGACGGTGGAGGGCCACACTACCGTCGTCAACCGCTACGATCTGGAGAAGGAGGTGCCGCTCCCGAAGAAGGGCCACTTCCGGGAGATCGACCGCTACTGGGTCAACAAGCCCTACTCGTTCGTCGTCCTCTTCCACTCCGCGAAGGAGAACGAGACCAAATACTACGTCGTCGAGCCGTACTGCACCCCCATCGAGGACGACCTGAAGGAGTTCCTCGAAGGCAAGCTCCGGTCGGCGATCAAGTACTCCAGCGACGACGTGGTGGTCGAGGCCGAGCCCGACGAGCGCGGCGCGGTCGTCGAGCGCGAGACCCTCCGACTGCTCGCGCGCTACGACCTCTACGCCGAGAACGACGGCGAGCGCGCCGCACAGCTCCAACAACTGCTCGACCGCTACGACGCGACCAAGACCTCGGTCGCGGCGACCAGAGCGACGCTCGGCGAGCACGCCGCTCGCGTCCGCGCGGAGACCGACGACGCGCTCGAACCCCTACGGGAGGCGCTAGAGAGCCGCGGTGGGAGCGACGACACCGAGAACGCCGACTCCACCGCGAACGTCGACGCGGGCACCGAGGACGACCCCGAGAACGCCGATTCACCGGCGAAGGCCGACGCGGACGCCGAAGACGAACCGGTCGCCGCGGACGGCGGCGCAGTCGGCGACGACGGCGGAACCGCCGACGCGACGGCCGAACCGGCGTGGCCCGGAGACGACGAGCCGGAGTTCGACGGCCCAAGAGACTCTGTAAGCGGGACCACTTCCGCGAACGCCGCCGGCTCGTCCGCGGGCTCCGACGACGAGTCCGGACTCCGGCTCGACGACTACATCGACGTCGACCTCGACGAGCACCTCGATCTGGATCTCGACGACGCGGCCGGCGGGTCGATCCGCCGGCAGATTCGGGCCGCGTTCGAGGCGAAGATCGAGGAGCTAGAGCCCGACGAGTCGGGCGGGCTGGACGGCATCGCGGTCCGACCCGAGCCGGTGCTCATCGAGGAGGACGACGAGACGCTCTCGGAGTACCAGACCGAGAAGCTGCTGTACTACCTCCGGCGGGACTTCACGGGCTACGAGCGCATCGACGGTATCAAACACGACATCAACGTCGAGGACATCTCGGTCGACGGGTACAACTCGCCCGTGTTCGTCTACCACACCGACTACGAGCAGGTCATCACCAACGTGTTCCACGGCGAGGAGGAGTTAGACGACTTCGTTGTCAAGATGGCCCAGCGGTCGGGCAAGGGCATCTCGAAGCGCCAGCCGCAGGTCGACGCCACGCTACCGGACGGCTCGCGCGCCCAGCTCACGCTCGGCCGCGAAGTCTCGGACCACGGCACCAACTACACCATCCGGCAGTTCAAGGACGTGCCGTTCACACCCATCGACCTCGTGAACTGGAACACGTTCTCGCTGGAGCAGATGGCGTTCATGTGGCTCGCTATCGAAAACCACAAATCGCTCATCTTCGCCGGGGGTACGGCCTCGGGTAAGACGACCAGCCTGAACGCCGTCTCGCTGTTCATCCCCAGCAATACGAAGATCGTCTCCATCGAGGACACCCGGGAGGTCGAACTGCCCCAGCGCAACTGGATCGCGAGCGTGACCCGGCCCTCCTTCTCGGACGACGACAAGGGCGACGTCGACGAGTTCGACCTGCTGGAGGCCGCGCTCCGCCAGCGCCCCGACTACATCGTGATGGGCGAGATCCGCGGCGAGGAGGGCCGCACCCTCTTCCAGGTCATGTCGACGGGTCACACCACCTACACCACATTCCACGCCGACACGGTCGGCGAGGTGCTCAAGCGGTTCACGACCGAACCCATCAACGTCAGCAAGACCCTGTTCACGGCGCTCGATCTGGTGTCCATCCAGACCCAGACCCGGGTGCAGGGCAGCAAGGTTCGCCGGAACAAGTCCCTGACGGAGATAAACGAGTACAGCGCCGAGAACGACGAGATAAACGTTCAGGACATCTTCCAGTGGCGCGCGGAGGACGACGAGTTCATGCGCCTGTCCGGTTCGAACACGATGGAAGACATCATGTTCGACCGCGGGTGGGACCACGAGCGCCTCGAAGACGAGATTCTGAAGCGCCGGGTCATCCTCGCGTACCTCATCCGGAACGGCCTCAACGAGTACACGCAGGTCGCGGCCACGATTCAGGCGTTCATCAACGACCCTGACACCATCCTGACGCTGGTCGCCAACGAGAAACTCGAAGAGAGCCTCGCTGACCTCCGGGAGATGGAGAGCGTCCACATCGACATCGACCCGAAGAAAGAGGAGATGGTGCCCCGGCCCGACCCGAGCGAGGAGACCTACGACCTCGCGAAGGGCATCCTCGCGGAGGCCGAGGACCGGATACTCGACGACTACCGCGGACGCGGGTGAACGTGGGGATGCGAGCGCGCCTGAAGGCCCCGATTTACCCGAGGACGTCGACTTCCCCACGGATTCCGATTCCGCGTCCGCGCCGGGGTCGGCGGCCGCCGACCCCGGCGCGGACGCGGAATCGGTCACCGACGCGGAGTCCGCCACTCCTGAGGACAGCGTGCGGGACACCAGCGAGGGCGGCGAGTTGGGGAGCTTCCCCGAGGCGTACGACGAGGGAGAGGAGTCCGGGTCCGAAGACGACGACCTCTCCGGCGAATTCGACTCCGAGGAGATCGGTTCCGACGAAGACGGGGAACTCGACGCTGAGGATTCCAGCGAAGAAGACGACTCCTTCGGCGGGTTCGAGGCCGCGTTCGAGCCAGAGGAGAGAGACGGAGCGACTGACGACGAGACGCCCGCGAGAGCCGACGACGGAACTACTGAGAACGGGGACGACGAGACGCCCACGAGAGCCGACGACGAGAACTCCGCGGAGGACGAGCGATGAGCCACGGGGGCGCGACCGGCACCCGACCCTCTGCCGACTCGCTGGCAGACGCGTTCTACCCGCTGTTCGCGTACCTGTTCGACGCGGACGGCGACTTCGTGGCCGACATCGAGACAAAGCTCGCGGAGGCCAGAATGCCCAACACCGCGGAGCTGTACCTCTCGCGGGCGCTCGCGGTCGGCGTCCTCGCCGGCGGACTGCTCTGGCTCGTCGGGACGGTCGTCGGTTACGTCCTCTTCGTGACCGGCGTGATCGAGGTGGGCATCCTCATCGGCGTGCCGGTGCCCAACGACTTCGTGGCGTGGCTCATTCTGACGTTCAAGATCCCGTCGCTCGTGGCGGTCAGCGGCCTCGTCTTCGGAGCCATCGGGTTCGGAGCCGGGTTCGGCGGCATGGTGTCGATTCCCTACATGCGCTCGTCGAGCCGCGAACGCGAGATCAACATGCTGCTGCCCGACGCCATCTCGTTCATGTACGCGCTCTCCATCGGCGGGCTGAACCAACTCGAGATTCTGGAGGCGATGGCGAAGGCCGACGACACGTACGGCGAGGTCTCGCGGGAGTTCCAGTCCATCGTTCAGGAGACCGAGTACTTCGACACCGACTACCGGACCGCCATCCGCAAGCGGTCGCTGGAGACCCCGAGTGACGATCTCGGCCAGTTTCTAACCGACATGCTCTCGATCGTCAACTCCGGGGGCAACATGAGCGACTTCCTCGACGACAAGAAGGACAAGCACATGCGGACCGCCAAGCAGCAACAGAAGCTGACCCTCGAAACGCTCGAACTGTTCGGCGAGATGTACATGACCCTCTCGCTGTTCCCCCTACTGCTCATCATCATCCTCGTCATCATGTCGATGCTCGGGCAGGCCAAAGAGGAGATGCTGTACGCCACCGTCTACGGGCTCATCCCGCTGACCGGCGTCGGATTCCTCGTACTGGTCTCGACCGTCAAGCAGGACGAACCCGGCAACGGCTTCCTCGACCCGGACGACGGCGGCGAGCGCGTCGTGGCCGACTCCGGACGGGGACTGCTCCACCTCGGCCTCGTCGAGAAGTACGTGGGCGAGTTCTCGGTGTTCGACCGCATCAAGAGCCGGGAGGGGACCCACGAGACGGTCGCGCTGCTCAAGGCACCCCACGTCTTCTTCCGGGACAACCCGCTGTTCATTCTCGGGCTGACCGTCCCGGCGTCGCTGGTGCTGGTCGGGAGCGCGGTCTGGACCGGCGCGGCCCCGCGGACGTTCGACGGGATGGTGTCGAACCCGGTCTGGGGGACGTTCATCTACGTCTACGTCCCCATCTACGTCACATTGCTCCCGCTGGCGATCTTCCACGAGTGGAACGTCCGGTCGCGCCGTACCATCACGAACAAGCTCTCGGACAACCTCCGGAAGCTCTCGTCGGCCAACGACACCGGACTCACCCTGCTCGAATCCATCCGGACGGTCGCGGACACCTCCTCGGGCAAACTCGCAGACGAGTTCGACGTGATCCACGCCAAGGTCGAGTACGGCATGAGCCTGAAGGCCGCGCTGGTGGAGTTCAACAACCGGTACCACATCCCGCGGCTCGCCCGCACCGTCAAACTGGTCTCGAAGGCTCAGGAGGCCTCCAGCCAGATCTCCGCGGTGCTGTCGACGGCCGCGCAGGCCAGCGAGAACCAGGACGACATCGCGCGCGAGCGCCGGTCGCGCTCTCGGATGCAGGTGGTCATCATCGTGATGACGTACTTCACCCTGCTCGCGGTGATGGCCATCCTGAAGGTCCGGTTCCTCGACGTGATGGCCGGACTCGCGAGTCAGGCCTCGGGCGGTGGCGGCGGGGGCGGCGGCCCGGCCCAGTTCGGCGGCGGCGTCGACACCACCCTGCTCGGGATGCTGTTCTTCCACGCCGTCACCCTGCAGGCCATCCTGTCGGGGTTCATCGCGGGCTACATCCGAGACGCCTCGCTGCTCGCCGGCGTGAAGTTCGCGGTGGCGCTGCCCACCGTCGCCCTGATCACCTTCGCGTTCATCTGACCATGTCCCGGAACACCCCTACCGCCACCAGCGCCGACGACCGACCACTAGGACGACACGACGGCGGGTCATCCACCGCTAGCGAGCGCTCGGTCTGCCATCCAACACGGGCGGGACTGAAAGGGGCCGGTCGCTCGCGTTCACTTCAGTCGCCTGAGCGACCGTCTCGTGAGCGAAGCGAACGAGATCTCGGCAGTCCCACCCCGCGCAGGAGCGCAGCGACGAGCAGGACCGTCTTCCGGTGGCGAGCGACCGGGGGCTTTCTACCCGTTATTACCGACAGATACGACGACGAGTCGAGCAATCGTTCCATTCGCGCCCAGACCAGCATCGACTTCGTGGTCGGCGCGAGCGTCTTCTTGCTCACGGTGGCGTTCGTGGCCGCGTTCCTGCCGGGGACGTTCGAGCCGTTCACCGCCGACGGGACCGAGGACGCGCTGGTGGCCGACCGGACCGCCGACCTGCTCGCCGAACAACTGCTCGCGCCGCCGACCGACCCCGGCGTGGTCGACGCCGACTGCGCCGCCGCGTTCTTCGACGCCGAGGGCGACGGAGCCGACGGCCTCGCCTGCGAGTACGGAACCGACGCCGCGGACCTCGACGCCGCCCTCGGACTCGACTCCAGAACTGGCGTCAACGTCACGGTCGAAGAGAATAGTAGCGTCCTCGCCACTGGCGGTGAACGACTCGCCGCGGGACCGACCCCACCGGACGACCGGAGCGTGATCGTCTCCCGGCGGGTCGTGCTGCTCGACGGCGAGGAACGAGACCTGTACGTGAGGGTGTGGTGAGATGGCGCGCACTGACACCTCTCGCGAGCAACGCGACACTTCCTGCGGGAACGGCAACACCTCTCGCGGACAGGCTCACACACTGGAAGCGTTCACGGCGGCGCTCATCGTCGTCTCCGGCGTCCTCTTCGCGCTGCAGGCGACGGCGGTGACGCCGTTGACCGCCAGCACCTCGAACCAGCACGTGGAGAACCAGCACCGCACCGCGGCCGAGGACCTGCTGGCGACCGCCGAGGCGAACGGTTCGCTCCGTTCCGCGGTGACGTTCTGGGACGCCGAGAACCGGACGTTCGCCGGGGCGACCAGCCGGGGGTTCTACGTCGACGGCGGGCCGCCGAACGACTTCGGGGCCGCGCTCAACGACACCTTCGGGAACGTCTCGACATCCGGACGCCGGATCGCGTACAACGTCTACGTCCGATTCCGAACCCCGGACGACGCCCCGTCCTGTAGTGGCGTATCGAGCCCGCGGACGATGGTGTACATGGGCTCGCCGAGCGACAACGCCGCGTCTGCGACCCGGACCGTGGCGCTGGCCGACGACGGCGACCTCTCGGGGCCGTCCGAGGGCACCGTCTCGGCGGACCTGTACGGCTGCGACGCCGCGCCGGACGACCGACTGTACAACGTCATGGAGGTGCGCATCGTCGTATGGCAGATGTGAGCCCCGAACCGGACGGCCGCGAGCGGTGGACGAGCCGGGACGACGAGGGCCGGAACCGCGACCGCGGACAGCTCATCCTCGTGACCGGCCTCGCCGTCGCGGTGACGCTGGTCGCGCTCGTCTTGCTGCTGAACACGGTCATCTACACCCAGAACCTCGCGACCCGCGGGACCGGGGTCGAACACGGCGAAGCGGTCGCGTTCCGCGGAGAGACCGCGTCGGGCGTCGGTGCGGTCGTCGACGCCGAGAATCGGGCCGGGTACGACGACTGGGAGGCTGTCCAGGAGAACGTCACGGCCGGGGTCAAACGCTACGACAACCTCTCGACGCGCTACTCGGCCGAGCGCGGCACCATCGCGGACGTGGAGGAGGACAGCCTCGCGCTGTCCGAAGGGACGATTCTCTCTCAGACGGACGACTCGCGCTACTTCACGAGCGCGGGCGGGGACGCCGACTGGCTGCTCATCGAGAACGTCTCGTCGGTCCGGCGCTTCCGCGCGACTGTCTCCGGCGAAGATCTGTCCGACGGCCCCGGTGGCGCGTTCACGGTTCGGCTCGTCAGCGAGTCGGACACCCGAGAGTTCTACGTGTACAACGATTCCGAGGACGCCATCGCGGTGTCGAACGACCTCGTTGGCTCTCCCCCTGACGGATGTACGGCGTCCGGCCCCGAAGCGACCATCGACCTCACGGCGGGGACGGTCGGCGGCACCGACTGCCCGGAACTCGACTACCCCGCCGGGAGCGACGAGTACAACGTCACGTTCGACAACGGCACGGCAGTGACGGGGATCTACGAGTTGACCGTTGGCCTCCCGCCCGGCGACTCGAAGGTGAAGACCGGCCAGTTCGACGGCCCCGCCGCCGACGACTCCACGCCACGCTGGGGTCACGCCGTCTACGACGCCGCGTTCGACCTCCACTTCGAGACGGCGACGATGGAGTTCCACACCAGAGTCCGGGTCGCCCCGGGTGAGCCGGAATGAGGCGACCGTGGCGCTCCGGCAGTGGAAGTTCGCGTCGGCAGTTGCGGAGCGACACCCGGAGCGTCTCGGTCACGGTGAACTACGCGCTCAACCTCGTGGTGGCGACCCTGCTGGTCGGCGGCGTGCTGACCGCGACCGGTGGGATGGTCGAGGACCAGCGCGAGTCGGCAGTCCGGACGGAGCTGTCGGTCGTCGGCGAACGCGTCGCGGCCGACCTGCTGGCGGCCGACCGGCTCGCGCAGGTCGGGGCCCACGACAGCGCGGAGACGGGCGAAGAGCCGACCGTGGCGCTCTCGGTGTCGCTACCCGACAGGGTCGCGGCCACCCGGTACGAGATAGCGATAGAGACCTCGCCCGACCGCATCGTGCTCACCGCGGACAACCCCGACGTGGAGGTCGTCGTGCGCTATCGCACCGACGCGCCGGTCGCCGAGACCACGGTCCGGGGCGACGACCTCCGGATCGCGCTCGACACCGCCCCGGACCCGAACCGGCTGGAGGTGACCGAAGCGTGAGGAGGGACGACTCCCCAAGAGAGAGCCGCGAGCGGAGCCTGCGACTCGGCGACCGCCGCGCGGCCAGCGAGACCATCGGCTTCGTGCTCGCGTTCGCGCTGGTGACCGCCTCGGTCGGCGTGGTGTACACCACCGGCATCGGCGGGCTGGAGGACGCCCGCGAGGACGAACAGCTGACCAACGCGGTCCGGGCGTTCGAGGTGCTGGCCGACAACGTCGCGGACGTGAGCCGGCAGGGCGCGCCCTCGCGGGCGACCGAACTCAAGCTCAACGGGGCCACCATCGGCTTCGGCGACCCGGTGCGGTTCACGGTGCAGGTGAACCACACCGACAGCGACGCCAACGACACGTTCGTCGCGACGACCCGACCGCTGGTGTACGACGACGAAAGCGGCGCGGTGGTGTACTCCGGCGGCGCGACGTTCCGGGTCGACGACGGCGCGGCTGTGATGCGGGTAGAGCCGGGCCTCGTGGTCGACGACCGGCGGTCGCTCGTCCCGCTGCTGGTCACCTACCCGCAGGGCGATTCCGGCGGCATCGGTGGGGACTCGACGGTGCTGGTGGTCGCCCACCGCCAGCCGTCGGGGTCGGCGGGCGAGTTCGACACCGGACTGGACGACCCCGGCGAGGCTCGGGTCAACCTCACGGTCGAGTCCCCGCGGGCGGGCGCGTGGGGTCGCTACTTCGAGGACGAGGGAATGACCGCCATCGACGGCGACGCCAGCGACGGCGCGGTGACCTACCAGTTCCACACCGAGCGACTCGTCGTTCCCGAGACGGTCGTGGAGTTCGAGGTGACCCGCTGAGGCCGACTTCGTCCAGCAACCTCCGGCACATCCCCGCCACCGGGACGAGAGGCCCTGACTCGGCTCGCATCTCGCGCCTCGCCGACGGCGACTCGCGAGTCGCCGTCGGCGAACCGCGAAGAGAGGAAGAGATGGTGTCCGAGCAGTCACGATGCAACCCGCTTTCGACGAAACGTTACCGAGGCTCAGGCGCTCGTGACGTTCACGTGGCTCACGCTGACGTGGAGATACGTCAGTTGCGGGAAGTCCTCGCCCACGTCGGCCTGCGGGTCGACCGAGCGCAGGGCCTGATCGAAGTGGATCGAGCCGCCCGACTGGAGGAGCGCGGTTCCGCCGCCCACGATCCCGCCGTACAGTTCCGACTGCGTTCGGACCGTGATCGACCCCGAGGCCGAATCGGTACCGGGGGCGTACACCAGCCCGACGAAGGTCGCGTCCTCGTCGAGCGCGAAGTCCAACCCCGGTCCGGCGTACACCCGCAGCGACGGCGACCGGTGATCGATCGTGTCGCCGACGCTCCCACCGGTCACGCGGAACGTCGATGCCGACGTGTAGATTCGGACCTCGCCGCGGTCGGGGTGGGTCACCTCGACGTTCACGTCGGTCCAGACAACGTCGTCGTCGACAGCGAGAACCACGTCACCTTCGGACGTGTCGAACGCTAATGTCTGGGAACTATCCAGCGTCGCGTCCGAGAGGTAGTACGCAGACCCCGCGTCCGGGGCCGAGGGGAGCGTGAGCGTCGACTCCGAGTCGTTGAACGCTTCCCCGTCGATGGCCGACACCTCGTCGTTGCGGTTGTTCGACGGGTCGGCGTACGTCTCGATCCGCCCGTCGACCACGTCGCCGATGGGGTTCAGATCCGGTGCAGTCCCGTTGTTTGCGGTCCAACCGTCGACCGCGCCGCAGTCGCCGCCTCCGCCCCCTCCGCCGGGACCGCCACCTGGACCGCCACCACCGCAGTCGAGCGTCCCGCCGTAGGAGACGTTACCGTGGACGGCGACGCCGCCGCCCACGTCGACGGTGCCGCCGCCGGTCCGGAGGTCGCCGAAGATTTCGGCCCCGCCGGTGAGTTCCACGCCGCCCTTCGTGACGATGGTGCCGTTTTCGGTCCGGTCGGCCTCGGAGTACGGACCGTCCGAGGAGTTGTAGCTGTCCGTGAACGACGACCCGCCCGCGCCCTTGATCGTCATCCGGTCGGGCGTGGTGCCGGCCAGCGCGTTGGTGACGTTCCGCGTATTGCCGGGCACGACGAGCGTGATGGTCACGCGCTCGCGGTCGTCGTCGTAGGAGACGTTGCCGCCGGTCCGGTCCTCGAAGAAACGGCCCCACGCCTCGTAGTAGTCGCTGTGGACCGTGACGTTGACTTCGCCGTCCTCCAGCGGGTTCCGGAGTTCGGCGTCGCCCGGCCGCGGGAACGTCGAGTTGGTCGGCGCGTCGCGAGTCATCCGGACGGTACCGTCGAGCGTTCCGCTCCCGTTCACGCTCACGAGCGGGAGCGTCAGCGTGGTTCCGCGGTAGTGGAACTCCGGCGGCGACACCATCGTCGCGCCGCCCCCGGTTCGCTTCCAGACGCCGCCGCCCTGATACGCGACGCGGGTGTCGCCGTTGCTGTAGACGACGGCCCCGAGCGTGTCGTTCATCACCACGTGCTCGGTGGTCCCATCGGTCCGGTTGACCACCCTGACGCGCATCCACCCGCGGTCCTCGTGGACCCGCGTGGTGCCGTCGCTCCCGAGCGACATCGTCTGGGCCGAGGACGTGCCGAGGCCGACCAGACTCGCCTTCGAGTCGAACTGGGTCATCGCGTGCTCCGCGCTGCCGACTTCCGAGGCCCGCTGGGAGTCCGACAGCGCGGACGAGCCGAAGGCGACGACCAGCCCCGTCCCCGTGACGGTGATAGCCAGCAGTAGCGCGACGCTCAGCACCTCCGTCTGGCCGCGCAAGCCTTCCCAGCGGGACTCGTCGCCGGTTGGCGTGTCTCGCCGCCCAACCCCGTCGCTGGTTCCCCGCCGACCGGTCATACGCGGCCCATCGAACCACGGCGTTATAAACTAATCCGCCACCCGTTGGGAATATTTCACTCCGCGCCTCGCGCTGGCTCCGCTGTCCGACATCGAACACGACCGCCATCTGGGAGGAGTCGGACGTTGTGGCCACCGCAACGACTTTGTACGCACACTCCTGAAAGGGCCTATCACGCCAATGTCCTCGTCGAGAACTACCATCGAACCGGTCGAGATCCGAACGGACTCGGACGGCGGTGGACCGACCGCGACGTACGTCTTCGACGTGAGCGGCTACATGCTCGACGGGGAGGTCTGCACCGGCATCGCGCTCGGCCTCTCGGAAGTCGTGGGTCACGAGCCCCCGCGGCTGACGCCGCTGAGTGCCGTCGTCGACTGCGACGCGCTCGAGACGCTGTTCAAGCCCCGGCGATACGGCGATCTGCGCGACGAGGTGTCGGTGTCGTTCCCCTACGACGTGTACGAGGTCACGGTTCACTCCAGCGGTCGCGTCGTGATGCGGCGGTAGCCTCGGAAAAGGCTTCTCGGACTCCCTATCCCGAACTCGCCACCCCGGAGCGCCAACAGTGATGTGGGTCGACTGCGTAAACCGGCACGAATGCGGGAGATACTCGGCCCGAACTACCGGAACCTCTCGGCGCTGGCCGTGGTGATCGGACTACTCGGCTTCGCCTACGTCGTGGCTCCGCACCCGCTGGTCCAGTACGGCGTCTGGCTGGTGGTGTTCTCGGTGTGGATGGTGTGGTTCGTGGCCGCCGCCCGCGAGTGGATTTCGAAGGCTGACTTCTGACGTAACCGGGGAGCAAAACGACCGTACTTCGGTGCGACGTGCTACTTTTTCGCACGCAAAAATGCCACCTTTTAAATACGCGCGCGCCGTCTTTATACTGTGAGTGAAGAATCTGGGCGACGGAATCTCCGCATGCCCGACGACGACGAGGAGTTCGCTATCGTGACCGAGATGCTCGGCAAGAACCGGGTGCGCCTGCGCTGCAACGACGGCGTCGAGCGCATGGGCCGCATCCCCGGCCGGATGCGCAAGCGCATCTGGATCCGCAAGGACGACATCGTCCTCTGCGAGCCGTGGGACTGGCAGGACGAGAAGGCCGACATCGAGTGGCGCTACGACGGGTCCGCGCAGGACCAGCTCCGGCGCGAAGGTCACATCAACGTCTGAATCGCTGTTTTGCCGCTCGCACTCCGACCCACTGAGCGAAGGCTGTAACGTGACCCGCCAAGTAGTAACCGCAACCAGTCGTAAAACCGGCCGAACTGCAGTTTTTCGCCCGAGCGACCGACTCTCGTCCGTTTTTCAGCCGGAGCGCTCGACGACCACCCCCTCGTCGCGAGCTTTTCGGGAGACGCCGATAGTGTCGTCGTGGCCTGCGCTGTACGAGTCGATGACGAGGTCGTCGAACCCACCGATCACCCCGATGTCGGACACCAGGTCGCCGATCCAATGGGTCAGGCCTTCCTGGCGCCGAGTCAGGAACGGGGTCGTCGAGGTCACGATCTCCTTGATCGTCGCCTCGTCGTCTCTGGCCTGCGGATCGACCTCGAAGCTCTTGACGCCGTCCTCGTAGTGGTTGTTGATCAGGAGACCACTTCCGTATTCGCGCGGTCGGATCCGGATCGCCCCGTCCCCGTATTCGACGGGTTCCGAGACGCTACGTCGGGGCTCCGACCCGCGTTCGATCGTCTCGGCCGTTCGGAGCGCTTCGGCGAGAACCGGATTGTGCAGCCCTGCGGGGTGGCCGACGACGGTGCTCGGGTCCGACCCGGTAGAGTACGCGAAGCGATGCTCCGGACGGGCGAAGTCCCACTCCGTCCGGACGCCCGTGACCTCCGCGGCGGTGATCCCCGACAGGCCGAGGACCGAGAGGACGTGCTCCGCGATGAAGGTCCGCCGATCGCCGTCCCGCAGGTCGATCCGGAACACGGGAACCGCGTTGTCGAGTTCCACCGGGACGCCGTTGATCGTTATTCCCTCCGACTCGGCGGGTTCGACGCGAACTTCTGTCCCCTCGACGGGGTTTGCGACGGTTCTCATTCGATCTCACCCAGATTGGTGACGCTCTCGGAGAGCACGTCCACGCAGGACGCGTACTCCCCGTTCGAGAACTCGGTCGCTCCGGCACCCCCGAGTCCGAACGCGATCTTCTCCTGCGGAAGCGAGCCGAAACGCGTCGGAGTCGGTTGCCACTCGTACGTTGCGACGCCGAGGACCGATCGGTGGGCCCGCTCGACCGCGTCTCTGACCTCAGTCGACGGGTTGGCGCGCGCTACGTCGACGACCGACTCGTACGAAACGTCGCGCACGCAGTCGAGCGACGCGAACCGATCCTCGACGCTCTCGGCCGTGGTCGCGGGCGTCGTCGAGACGTCGAACGTCACTGTCAGCGTTTCAGCGGCCGTTTCGACGTCCGACAGCGTGAAGCTCATCATCCCGGTCGTGAACACCGCACGGTCGACCGGGTAATACGGATGGGACAGATCGGAAGCCGCACGGACTTCCGTGAGGCAGTCCGAGAACTCGCCGTCGGATTCGCCGGCGAACTCGCGGTAGTCCATCGTCACCTGTACCCGTCCCGTCCCCGCCTGAACAGTCGATAGCTGACCCGAAAGCGGTTCGAGCACGAACCACGGACCGGCCGCGTCGGTGTCGGGCCCGGGATAATGGAGTCGAACGTCGGCGTCCACGACGGCCACCGCGGCCGCCAAACGCCCGAGTTGGCCCGCGTGCTCGCCCGCGTACCCCTCGTCGGTTCGTCGAACGTCGGGGTCGTCGTCCATCTCCGGAAGGACGACGTTGACGGCCGGCTCCGTAATATCTGCCGAACTGGTACGCTCTCCTGCCGCTTGCGCGTCTTTCAGCACCTTCTGTGGTGGCGGTAGTACTCGCGAACTCTGGTTCTGCCGCTCGACGGCTTCCGTCTCGGTCCGTCCCTTCGCAGCCACTCCACTCCCCATCACCGACGCCGTCCCGCCCCCGACTAGCTTCAGTGCGAATCGGCGCGTCGTTCGTAACATAGCGTGTCAACACCCCACACGGCAAACGATAGCATTGGACAAAAATATTTGGTACCGTTCGCGCGTTTCGGTTTCACGAGAGTCGAACTTCGGGCGAGGACGACGGACATCGTTCGGACAGCACTCACATTTACTGTAGATAAGCCAATCTTCCCGGAGGGTTATCTTGGAGATAGCTACGCCCTACTGTCCCGTCATCGTGTGAGTTTAGAGCGTAAGGGACCCGTACTTCGAGATTACGAAGTCGTCGAGCTCGGACGAGTCCACGTCATCGGATTTTTGGGCGGATTTAGCGCCGGATAGGAACGTAAGAATAGAATATCTGGTGGGTGAAGCGAGGAAGCAAAATGGAGTGGACTCGTCGGGATTTGAACCCGAGGCCTTCCCCGTGCCAGGGGGATGATCTACCGCTGATCTACGAGCCCTCGAACGCATTCCATCGTTGTCCGGGGGTACTGATAAACTTCTCGGAATCCGACCACCCGCGACGTGAGATAGCGCGGTCGTCGGCAGTTTGAAATCTCGGTCGTTCTCTACTGACGCTATCTTGGACTTTGATTCCGGCGCGTGCGAACATCGCGCGCGAGGCCGCGCCAGCGCGCGCCGTGTAGAAGAGCTATCCTGTCCCACTCCAGTTGCTCGATGAGATCCCAAGTACGGACTCGAATCTTACCATTTAACTACCTCCACCTACTCGTACCGCATACGGGAACAGCACAGCCGCAAATCTGACTCGCTAGGTGCTCGCGGGCGTTGCCCGCTCGCGACCGAGGTCTCGCGACCTCGCTTCTTTCCTAGCTCGGGATTGCGGACGTGCGCCGCGTCACCCAGACGCACTCGCACGCCACAGGAACGCGATTTAGCGGCCTGTGCAGTTCCAATCAGATAACCATGGCACGAATGCACACCCGCCGTCGCGGGTCGTCCGACTCGGACAAGCCCGTGACAGACGAACCGCCGGAGTGGAGCGACGTAGACGAAGACGCCATCGAAGAGCGCGTGGTCGAGCTGGCCGAGCAGGGCCACAGCCCGAGCCAGATCGGCCTGAAGCTGCGCGACGAAGGCGTGAAGGGCACGCCGATACCCGACGTGAAGCTGGCGACTGGCAAGAAGGTCACCGAGATCCTCGACGAGAACGACGCCGACCCGGACCTGCCCGAGGACCTCCGGAACCTGATGGAGCGGGCCGTCCGCCTGCGCGAGCACATGGACGAGAATCCGCAGGACGCCCAGAACAAGCGGGCGCTCCAGAACACCCAGTCGAAGGTCCGCCGCCTCGTCGACTACTACCGCGGCGACGAACTCGACGCGGACTTCACGTACTCGTACGACACCGCGAAGGAACTCCTCGAGGACTGAACCCCTCGGAGACCGAAGCCACTCGAAGACGACGAATCCCGGAGACCACATGTCAACCTCGGACCGCCCCGAAGCCGGAAACGAGCCAGCCCACTCGGCCAGCGACGTGGCCGCCAGCCTGCGCGACGCCGCGTTCGTTCGCGTGCTCGCGCTGGCCGACGGCGACTGTCTGGCCGCGGCGGGCTTGCTCGCACGCGCCTGCGCCGACCGCGGCGTGCCGTATCAGGTGCGCGTCGGCCGCTTTGGCGAGACGCTGGCCGCGACCGAGAGCGACGGT
Source organism: Halorussus litoreus (assembly GCF_003382685.1). Taxonomy (GTDB): domain Archaea; phylum Halobacteriota; class Halobacteria; order Halobacteriales; family Haladaptataceae; genus Halorussus; species Halorussus litoreus. Next base: position 33,348 of record NZ_KZ859503.1, read on the forward strand.
GTGGCCGATTCCGAAGGTGACGAGACGACCGTCAGCGTGGGGCTCGACCCTGCAGCAGACGTACACCTTCCGGCCGATTCGACGCCAGCGAGCGTGACCGCGTTCGACGCGGCCCGCGAACTCGACGCCGCGCCGGACCCGGTGCTGGCGCTGGCCGGCGTCGTCGCCGCCGAACGGCCGCCCGGCGCGGGCGAGAGCGCCCACGTCCTCGAAGCGGCCCGCGAGTCCGGCGTCGAGCGACGACCCGGCGTGGGCGTCCCGACAGAGGACCTCGCGGACGGCCTCGCGCACACGACGCTCGGCCACGCAGAGTACTCCGGGGACGCGGAGGCCGCGCAGGCCGCGCTCGCCGAACTCGGCTTGCCAGCGGAACTCGACGCGTCGGCCCACCGTTCGGTGGCCTCGGAGTTCGCGCTGGCGGTCGCCGGAAGCGAGGACGCGACCGACCGCGCCGCGGAAGCGGTCGAGCGCGGGCTCCGACCCCACGCCGTCGCGAACGGTGAGTTCTCGACCGTCGAGGGGTACGCCGACGTGCTTGCGGCGGTCGCGCGCGAGCGACCGGGCACGGGCACCGCGCTCGCGCTCGGCCACGACGTCCGCGCGACGGCGCTCGACGCGTGGCGCACCCACGCCGAGCGCGCGCACGCCGCCCTCCGCGGAGGGACGACCGGCCGGTACGACGGCCTGTTCGTCCTGCGCGCGGAGTCGGCTCCCGTCGAGACGACCGCGCGACTGCTCGGTGACTTCCGGTCGCCGGAACCGGTCGCGCTGGTCGTGAGCGAGTCGGGGGGGGGGGGGGGGGGGGCGGGGGCCGGGCGCCCCC
>NZ_KZ859503.1:34180-160765 GCF_003382685.1 Halorussus litoreus
GCGAGTCGGCGGCCGCGGTCGTCGCAACGACCGCGGCCGCCGACTCGGCCGGCAGTGGGATTTCCAGTTCCGACTCGCCGGTCGGTGACACTACCGACACCGACGTCGGCGCAGCCACCCGAGAGGCAGCCCGGAGCGTCGGCGGCACCGGCGGCGGCACCGCTCGACGGGGGTACGCCCGCTTCGATTCCGAAACGGACGCGACCGAGTTCGTCTCGGCGTTCCGGGAGGCCTCGACATGACCGACGATTGCGCGACTGCTGGCGACCCCGGCTCGCGCTCGGCGACCATCCGGACCGAGGTCGACGACGCGGCGGTGCTCGCGGGGTCGGTCCGCCCGGACAACACGTCCGAGATCGACACGCGGGTCGAGCGCGACGATGGGCGTTCCGCCGTCGTCACGACAATCGAGCGCGACACGACCGGCGGTCTCCGAACCACGGTCGACGACTACGTCGTCAACCTCGCGGTGGCCCAGGAAGTCGTACAGATCGCCAACCGACACGCAGATACGCAGACCAACACTACACACGACAAATGAGCGAACGATCAGTATCCAAGCAGAAACAGGAGAAGCGCTGGTACACCATCCACGCGCCCCAGGAGTTCGACCGACAAGAGCTGGGCGGGACGCCCGCCGACGAGCCCGAGAAGGTCGTCGGCCGGAACATCGAGACCACGCTGGGCGAACTCAAGGGCGACGCGAGCGAGAACAACACCAAGCTCACGTTCAAGATCGACGACGTGGGCAGCGACTCAGCCTACACTGAGTTCATCAAGCACGAGCTCACCCGCGACTACCTGCGGAGTCTGGTGCGCCGCGGTGCCTCGAAGATCGAAGCGTACGTCACCGTACTGACGACCGACGACTACCGCGTCCAGATCCAGCCGGTCGCGTTCACCACCAAGAGCGCGGACGCGAGCCAGGAGAAGGCCATCCGCAACACGATGGTCGACATCGTCGAGGAGGCCGCCGAGGACCGCACGTTCGAGGACCTCATCGACAGCGTGGTCGAGGGACGGCTCTCCTCGGCCATCTACGGCGAGGCCAAGACCATCTACCCGCTCCGCCGGGTGGAGATTCAGAAGGCGACGATGGAAGCCCGACCCGAGGAGGTCGCCGCCGAGGAGGAGACCTCCGTGGACGTCGACGAGGAAGAAGTCGAAGTCTGAGCGCGGGTTTTTCGTTTCGGTTCGATTTTCGTTCCGTGATGTCGTCTCGTTCGTCACCGCCGGATCCGGTCTGCTTCCGAGGCCGACCGCGAAGAAACGCTGCGAGGTAGCCGGCGTGAACCGACGCGACCATTCAGGAGGACGAGGTATCGAGTTTCCAGCCGGGGTCGTATCCCGTGCGGTCGATGTGTTCGGCTCGACACGCCGGGCAGTAGTCGGGCGTCCCCGTGACGCTCCGGGGGACGTAGACCGCGCCGTTACACTCCACGCACGCATCGGCAACGACGGTCGCGCACTCGACGCAGACATTGAAGTCGTCGACCGTGAGTTCGCGCAGGGGTTCGAGTTGTTTGTCCAAAGTGTACTCGTCGATGACCGCCTGACAGTTTTGGCACGGTTTCATGGCGATGCACTCGGGACCATGCGACCGCCCCACATAGGACTACCGCCTCCAGCAGTCCCATCGTCGTTTCGACTATCGGTTGTCCGAGAGCGAAGTCCCTATTCCGTCACCACGACCTGTCCGACCATCCCCGACGGTTCGTGCGGGATGCAGAAGTAGTGGTAGGTTCCCGGCACCTCGAAGGTGTGCTCGAAGCGCTGACCCGAGTCGATGCGCCCCCCGAACTCCTCCTGCCACTCGTCCAGGGCGGCCTGCTCGGCGTCGAACCCGCCGGAGGCGAAGTAGTCGGCCTCTTCGGGAATCTGGTCCTCGTAGGCGGTGACGGTGTGGGCTCGGTTGCCGGTGTTTCCCCAGACAACCGTCTCGCCCACTTCGACCTCGATCTCGGTGGGGCGAAAGAACGCCGCGCCCATGCCCACGTCGTACTCCCCACCCGCGCTCGCGCTTCCACCCAGAAACGCGTTGCAGCCGGCGAGGCCGACCGAGGCGAGCGCCGCGCCCGAAGCGAGGAACGTTCGGCGGTCCATGGTCGACACTCGGGAGGCAAACGATATATGCCTCACGAAACGTCCGACGGCGATACTCGTCGACTCGCGCTCGCCGAATCCGACTCCGCTACGCTCTCGCGACCAGTTGCAAACCCTTAAAATCGGTCGAACCGAATCCCCCGACAAGAATGACTGCAGATAGCTCCGACGATGGCGGGCCGCCCGTAGTGTACGACCTCGACCCCGACTGCACGGTCGAGGACGTGGCCGAGGGCAACTACTACCGCGCCACGGTCAACGGCGTGGTGGACTACGGCGTGTTCGTGGACGTTTCGAGTTCGGTCTCCGGGCTCGCCCACGAGTCGACCTACGACGGCAGCTACGAGGTCGACGACGACCTCGTGGTCGAACTCACCGAGATCCGCGAGAACGGCGACCTGAGTTTCGAGCCCGTAGAGGTCGGCGACTACGAGACCCAGCAGGTCGGCCACGACTACGACGTCGCGGACGCGGGCGAACTCGGCGACCGGATCGGCGCGACCGTCCACCTCGAAGGCGAGGTCGTCCAGATCAAGCAGACCGGCGGCCCGACCATCTTCCACGTCAGCGACGAGACGGGCGTCATCCCCTGTGCGGCGTTCGAAGAGGCGGGCGTCCGGGCCTACCCCGAGGTCGAGATCGACGACGTGGTCCGGGTCACCGGCGACGTCGAGGAGCGCGACAACGCCCTGCAGGTCGAGGTCGACAGCCTCGACGTGCTGGCTGGCGAGGAGGCCGAGACCGTCCGCGGGCGACTCACCGACGCACTCGACGAGCGCGCCGAACCCAACGAGGTCGAACCGCTCGTGGAGTGGCCGGCGCTCACCCAGATGTTCCCCGACCTCGAAGAGGTCGCTCGGCAACTCCGCCGGACGGTCCTCGAGAGCCGACCCATCCGCGTGCGCCACCACGCCGACGGCGACGGGATGTGCGCATCCATTCCGGTCCAGCTCGCGCTCGAAAAGTTCATCGAGGAGACCCACCACGACCCCGAGGCCAAGCGCCACCTGTTCAAGCGCCTCCCGAGCAAAGCGCCGTTCTACGAGATGGAGGACGTGACCCGCGACCTCAACTTCGCGCTGGAGGACCAGGCCCGCCACGGCCAGAAGCTCCCGCTCCTGTTGATGCTCGACAACGGCTCGACCGCCGAGGACGTGCCCGCCTACGAGAACCTCGCGCACTACGACATCCCCATCGTCGTGGTCGACCACCACCATCCGGACCCCGAAGCCGTCGAGCCGTACGTGGACGCCCACGTCAACCCGTACCTGTACGACGAGGACTACCGCATCACGACCGGGATGATGTGCGTCGAACTCGCGCGGATGATCTGGCCGCCGATCACCGAGGAACTGCGCCACGTCCCCGCGGTCGCGGGTCTGTGCGACCGCTCGAAGGCCGACGCGATGACTGACTACGTGGAGCTCGCCGAGTCGGAGGGCTACGAGGAGTCGGTCCTCCGGGACGTCGGTGAGGCGCTCGACTACGAGGCCCACTGGCTCAAGTACGATGCGGGGCGCAACCTCATCAACGACGTACTGAACGTCGGCGGCGACGAACAGCGCCACCGCGAACTCGTAGAGTTCCTCTCCGATACCGCTCGATCGGAGGTCGACGACCAGCTCGACGCCGCCATGCCCCACGTCGAGCACGAGCGACTCGACAGCGACGCTCACCTCTACCGCATCGACGTGGAGAACCACGCCCACCGGTTCACCTACCCCGCACCGGGAAAGACCACCGGCGAGATCCACGACCGGAAGGTCCAGGAGACCGGCGACCCCGTCATCACCATCGGCTACGGCCCGGACTTCGCGGTCCTCCGAAGCGACGGCGTCCGCCTCGACATCCCCCAGATGGTGTCGGAGCTCGACGAGGAGATCGTCGGCGGCGGCGTCTCTGGCGGCGGTCACCTCGTCGTCGGCTCCATCAAGTTCGTGCCCGGCATGCGCGAGGAGGTCCTAGACGCGCTGGTCGAGAAGATGGCCGACGCGGAACTCGACGAGGAGCTCCAGAGTACCGTGGTCGGTCACGAGCAGGACGACGACTGAGCGTCCTCGGCTCGCCCGTCAGTTCTCGAACGCGACCTCTCGTTTTGCAAATGCTATCGCCGCGAGTGCGCCGACCGCTACCGCGACGAGCAGGCCGACCGGAATCCGATTGCCGTCGTCAGGCCCACCCTGACTCGCTCGCCAGTCGGCGTCGAACGCGTCGGCGTAATACGAACCGACCTCACGGCCGCGTAAGACGACCGCGACCTCCCGGTTGTCGCGCGCGGAGTTGTTGTTCCAGTTCAAACTGCCGACCACGGCCGCGTCGCCGTCCACGACCACGCCCTTGGCGTGGATCTTCTCGTAGCGCCCCCGGGGATTCGCGAGGCGGGCTTCGAGGGGCAGGTTCTCGCGCTCCGCGCGGTCGTTCAGCCACTCGACTAACGCACGGTTCTCCTCCTCGGCGTACCACGCGCTGCTGAGCAGAATCCGAACCTCGACGCCCCTGCGGGCGGCCCGGAGGGTTGCGCGGAGGGGTGGGAAGCTCCGGCTGCCGATGCCGACCTGCTGGACCCGGATCGACTCGTTGGCCGAGTCGAGCAGCGCGACCAGATTCGACTCGGCGTTGTCCGGCGCGACGAGCAGTTCGGCCGAGTCGACGCTGACGTTCTCGGGCGCGAGCTTCGAGGGGTAGCGTCCGTCCGAGGCGTTCGCGGTCTCGAAGCTCTCGCCCCGGCTGAACTCGTCCCACGGCGTCGCGCCGCGCCAGTCCGCGTCGGCGCGGAACACCGCCGCGAGGCGGTCGGCGGTCCCCTCGTCCCGGACGACGACGCCCCAGCCGCGACTCCCGTGGCCACCGGTCCCCGCGGGCTTCCAGTTCTCGGTCAGCACGAGCGCGCGGTCGTCGGCGACCGCGTACTTCGGGTGGTGGAACTCGTAGCGGGCGAGCGAGTGGCCGAGGACCCGGACCTCGACGCCGCGTGCGACCAGCGAGTCGAGCACGTTCGCCTCGCGGCGGGTCAGCCCGCCGACCGGTCCGGCGTCGACGAGCAGCCGGACGGCCACCCCGCGGTCGGCCGCGGACGCGAGCGCGTCCGCGGCCCGCGAGGAGGTGAACGTGTAGCCGGCGACGAGCAGTCGCCGGTCGGCCGTTCGGAGCGTTTCGATGGGGGCGCCGGGCGCGTCCGGGAGCACGAACGCCCGGGCTTGTGCGGGCTCGGACCGGACGGCCTCGAAGTCGGTCGCGCCGAGCGGGGTCCACTGCCAGTCGGCTTCGCCTCCGCCTTCGGAGCGGTGCCAGCGTTCGGCCTCGGGCGCATTCTTGTAGGTGACGGTCGCGGTGACTGCCCCGTCGCTGGTCAGCCGAACGGTCTCGCCGGTGTTCGCAAGCGAGAGGTCGCTCCCGAGTCCGAGGACGCGGTGATCGGTTCGATTCCGAGCCGCGGTGGGGTCCGAGGAGATCGCGACACGGCCCGAGACGGTCGTGTTCGGGAGGCGAGCGGTCGCGTCGTCGTCGGCCAGCGACCACCCCGAGAGGTTCGTCGCGTTCGGAAACCGGGCGACGACGAACTCCCCGGCGTCGCGGTCGGCCGCGGGGTTCGGGTAGACTGCGACGATGTCGGGGCTGCCCGTATCGCCGACACCGGCCGCGCTCGCTGAGTCGTCGTCGGCCGGCGAATTTCCGGGAGCAGGTGCTGTCGCGGGAGTAACCGCGGGCACCGCCGAGAGAGCCATGACGACGGCAAGGGCGAGTCCGACGACCGGAGGAACCGAACTGGAGCGGGACACGGGGGGCTTTCGTCCCGCTTTCGGACTTAAACCTTCGGGGACCGGTGGCTTTTTGCTCGACAGGTTCGCCGACTTGGATATGGTGGACTTCGTGCTGGCACTCGAACTTGCTGGCTACGCGCTCGGCGCGCTCGGAGCGTCGCTGGTCTTCTTCGAGTTCTTCCAGATCCCGAGCTACGTCGAGTACAGCGAGGAGTACAACGACTACAGCGTCGACATCTCGCCGATGGAGGTGACCGAACACACCTGGATCGGCCGCGTGGGCGCGTTCCTCATCGCCGTCGCGTTCGCGTTGCAGTTCGTGGCGGCGCTACTGGGCTAAGAGGACGGCTATTCGGTCGACGGGTGGACCACGTTCCGGCAGTCGGGACACTCGGCGAAGCGGGCGGGGCGTCCCCCGGACTCGTACTCGATGAGGAGGAAGTCCCTGGCTATCTCGTTGCCGCATTCCGGACAGTAGCCGAGCGTTTTCGCGTTGAGCGACATGCGAAGTACACGTATTACAAAAGGACAACCACGTCTTTGTTATTTAAGGGATACTCGGGGGCAGTGATCCGGTATCGTCACACTAATCGCGTCGCTACGGGGTCAATGTAGCACTGAAAATCGATAGTCGGCGATTACGTGGCGACGAAGTGATGCGACGGGAGCCGAAGCGACCCTACGCGGCCGGTTCGACGTCGGCCGTCGCTTTCTCGGCCTCGGACTGAACGAGGTACGCCCGGTCGTTGGCGAACGGTCGGACTGCTTCGAGCGCGCGCTCGGTGCCGATCTGGTTGAGCCCCCACGCCGCGCTGGCCCGGACCTCATCGGCCTCGTCGTCTTCGAGTACGTCCGCCAGCGGGTCGATGGCGCGGGTATCACCGATGAGTCCCAGCGCGCGGGCGGCCCGGCTCCGGACCGAGGCGTCCTCGTCGTCGAGTCGGTTCGCCACGTCCTGGGTCGCCTCCTCGCTGCCGATCTCACCGATGGCCTTCAGCGCGGGCTTGGCGAGGCCGGGGTCGGAGTCGGCGTACTCCAGCACGGCGTCGAGGCCCTCCTCGTCGCCGATCTTGCCGATGATCTTGATGGCGTCCTCGTCGCGCCGCCCTGCGCGCTCGACCATGGTGTCGAGCGACTCGGCGTTGCCCATCCGAGCGAGCGCGTCGAGGCAGTGCTCCTCCATGAAGTTCGAATCCATCTTCTCCAGCGCGAGCAAGACCATGTCGGCGCGGTCGCGCTTCTCCCAGACCTTGAGCGCGTGCCACTCCGGCGGGTAGTCCTTGCGGTGGTCGAGCACGTCGAAGTAGCCCTCGGCCTGCAACTGCTCGCGGACGGTGAGGTCGTCCCACTCCTCGGCGTCGTCGACGCCCGCCGTCAGTTCGTCGGTCGCCGCCACGAGGTCGGCGATGGTGTCGGCGTCGTCGTCCGGGTCGAGGTCGGCCTCGCCGATGGCGACGGCGGCCTCCTCGATGGCTCCGGCGAGGTCCTCGACCTCGGTCGTGACGGTCACGCCGAGACTGGTGCCGAGTGCCTCGTCCACGTCCGCGACGAACGCTTCGACGGTCTCGGCGAGTTCCTCGCGCCCGAGGTCGGTCCACTCGGTGTCCTCGACCGTCTCTCCGGCCGCGCTGGCGTCCTCGACCACGTCCTCGGCGTACGGACCGCGGGCCTCTTCGAGGTCGCCGCGGAGTTCCGAGAGCCGGTCTTCGAACTCCTCGCGGGGCCCCGCCTCGTCCTCGTCGTCGGGTTCGGGCAGGTCGGCACGCTCGACGTGACCCTCGATCTCGTCGAGATGACTCTCGACCTCGTCGAGGTCCGCCTCGGTCTCGGCGGCCTCCAGTTCGGCTTCGGCCTCGTCGAGTTCGGCCTCGATCTCCTCCTCGGAGAGGACGGGCTCGACCGCCTCTTCCTCGGCGGACGCTTCGGCCGCCTCCTCCTCGGTGGTCTCTTCGGCGTCGGTCTCCTCGTCGCTCATTCGTCCCACCCCGCTTCGCTTGCCGGACTCATATGGTCGAAACTCCGTGCGTACGCTTCAAGAGCGTTTCCCTTCCAACTCGGACGGTACTCGATTGAAGTCGTGAGAAAATCCCTTCCTGTCCTCGAAACGTGTAAACGCTTGGAGCTGACTGCTCGTAGAGATGCAGTTTCTTTTCCGAAAGCCCCCGGTCGCTCGCGGTCGCTCAGCGGGATATCTGGCGCGCGCAGTGCTGCGCTCGCCGTCAGAGGCAAGCTCTGACGAGCCTGTGCTCGCTTCGCTCGCGCAGACGCCAGATAGTGGCCGCGCTGAGACGACTGAACTGAACGCGAGCGACCGGCCCCTTTCAGTCCCACCCGATAGCTTGCGTCACCGAGTGATTCCGGAGAAAGAGTCACCTGCCTCAGTCGCCGCTGCTGGCCTCGGGGTCGGGGGCCTCGGATTTGCGGGCTTCCGACTCCCGAGTTTCGGATTCGCGACTCCCTGATTCACCAGCTGACTCACGAGTGTCCGACCCGCGGTCGTCGCCGGCCGACGCGCCGGTGTCCGGCGCGTCGGCGGGCGACTCGTGGACCTCCCGCCAGTAGAACCGCGGCGCGAGCAGGAGGTACGCGAGCGCGGCCGCGAGCAACGCCGTGGGGAACGCCCGCCCGAGCGCGAGCGGGGCCGCCACCGCGAGCGCCTGGAGACCGCCCATCACCAGCGCGTCGCGGGCGAACAGATCCGGGTAGGTCACGCCGGTCACCATCAGGTACGCGAACGCCCCCGTCGCACCGAGCACCACCGCGGCGTCGGTCACGCCCGCGAGCACCGCGGCGGCGATAAGCGTCGCCGCGAGCGTGGTCTGGACGCCCTCGGTGTGGTCGTTGCCCACGTCGTAGGCGGTGTACAGCGCGAGTCGGACGACCGCCATCGCGACGTACAACGCGGGAATCGCGAACGTCGCGGCCGCGGCCGCCGAGGGCTCGGCGAGTCCCCACTGCTGGCGCGCGAGGACGAACGCCAGCACGGCGGGCGCGACCCCGAACGAGGCCACGTCCGCCAGCGAGTCGAGGTGTTCGCCCGCGGGCGTGCTCCCGAACTTCCGGGCGACCACGCCATCGAGCCCGTCAGCGATGGCGGCGAGCAGGACGAGCCGGGCCGCCAGCTCCGGATCGACCGTCGCCGCGACGACCGCGAGAAAGCCCAGCGCGGCGTTCGTCGCGGTCACGGCGTCGGCGAGGCCGAGCCGACCCACGAACCGGGGTTGCATACCTACCCGGTGTGCGACCGCGGTCTTACGTCTTTATACTCGGAAGGGCGTCGAAGCGGACTACTCGCCTCCGACTTCCGATGGGTCGTCGTCCGTCGCCTCGGTTATCGCCGTCGCCACGACGACGAACGCGACCAACCCCCAGAGGAGTACCGGATGGAAGTACGGCGTCGACTGGAGGTACCAGTGGGCGAGGCCGCCGAGGAAGAACAGCGTCACCGTCGTGAGCAGGACGGTGTCGTGCTCCCGGAGTGCGGCCCCGAGCGAGATTCGTCCGGAGTCGTGACTGTGCGCAGTGGCGCTCGCCCGCCGTCGCATCTCGTCGCCGACCAGATAACCGATGGACAGCACGCCCGAGAGGAGGGAGATCAACGGGGAGAGCTGTTCGAGGTTCATGTGCCACCGGAGACGTGTCGCTCGGATGTCTTAAATCGTCTCGTTGTATCCGAACGCGACGGGACGTCGTCGCATCTGGACTCCTGACAGTGGTGCGGATCTGCGTCGTCGTTCGCCCGAGTCGACTGGCGCGACGGCCGAGTCGAATCCTGAAGCCACGACGGGAACCGAAACGGGAGTATCGACTGGTCGGCAGGCGAAACGTCCCGGACATCATCACCGGGCGATGGCGGGCGGTTCGCAACCTTTAGAACGCGCCCGACCGGAAGTGAGTCCATGCGGCTGTTCCGGTCGAGCGAGATACTCGGCATCGCCGAGGACGCCCTCCAGTTCGCCCTCGCGGCGTCCGAGGACGCCCACCCCCACGAGTACATGGGCTTCCTCCGCGGGGAGGACGCCCACGCGCTCGGGCTCGACCAAGACGGCACCGTCATCACCGACGTGCTTGTCATCCCCGGCACCGAGACCAACCCCGTGAGCGCGACCGTCAAGACCAGTCAGGTCCCGAACGACTTCAACTCGGTCGGGTCGGTCCACTCGCATCCCAACGGCGTGCTCAAGCCGAGCAAGGAGGATCTGGCGACGTTCGGGCGCGGGAAGGTTCACATCATCATCGGCTATCCCTACGACCGCGGGGACTGGAAGGCGTTCGACCGGACGGGCGAACGCCGGGAGCTCGACGTGCTCGACGTGTCGCTGCCGGAGGGCGAATCGTTCTTCGACTTCACGCAGGCCGACATCGACGCCGAGATGGATTACGACTTCGACGAGGACACACGATGAGACGCGACGCCAACTCCGACGAGACGCGAGGACCGACGACGAGACGCGGGAACGGAACGGGGCAGGTGGCATGACGGCAGACGACGCGACCCACGTCGTCGCACAGGGGACCTTCGACCTGCTCCACCCCGGCCACGTCCACTACCTCCGGGACGCCGCGGCGATGGGCGACCGGCTGACCGTCATCGTCGCGCGCCGGGAGAACGTCACCCACAAGGAGACGCCCGTCCTGCCGAATCGCCAGCGCCGGGACGTGGTCGCCGCAATCGACGCGGTGGACGACGCCCGCGTGGGCCACCCGGCGGACATCTTCGCGCCCATCGAGGAACTCGACCCGGACGTGATCGCGCTCGGTCACGACCAGCACCACGACGAGGCCGCCATCGAAGACGAACTCGCTCGGCGGGGGGTCGACTGCGAAGTCCGGCGTTCGGGGGCTCGCGAGCCCGAGTACGAGGGCGAACTGCTGTCCACCGGCCGGATCATCGACCGGATTCTCGAAGAGCGGGGATAGCAGTAGTTAGCAGTTCGATTTCGTTGGTGGACACTGCTCACGGAACTCGCAGTAAGTACAGAGCGTGGCTGTATCACGCATAGAAGGCGTGAGTTCTATTGATCTCTTCCTTGACCGACGGAAGATGTACTGTAGGAAACACCTCGATGAGCAGAACACTCTATAAGACAATTATCGTACGTTACGCGAACTCACATCTCTAGTATCATTGCTAAGTCGAGGCGGTCAGACTCGTCTCGATAGCCGTCATACAGCGATCTGGCCCACGACAGAACAGCGGGGGTTTCAGTAACCACGATTCCCCGTATCACGCGATCTTCGTCCAACGTTTCACCCATCCAGATTACAACTTGGGTGTCGAAGATGTGCATGTTAATCGGGACCTCACCATCATACGTCCAGACTTCATCTCGGTCTACTCGCGCTCGCCAGAGCGAGATCTGTTCCGGTTTGTCATCGATATCGGCAAACCAGTCTGCTTGAATGACGAGTTCCGCATCTAATTGTCCAGCTTCTGCCTGTTCGTGGATGATTTCTAAGTATCGCCCCATCGCGAGTTCTACGAGTGAACGCACTTCGGTCGCAGTACGCAGCATCTCCGCCACGTAATCAAACGGTTTGGACGGCGTCGGCGGAGTCGGGGTGATGATCTCGGCGTCGCGGAAATGACGGAAGTCGAGTTCGTGGGCAGGCGATGGCAGCCACGCGATGGCCTTCCCGAGATGTTGTACACCTTCGAGCGTTTCTTGGTAGGACCGAAACTCCTCGATCATGACCGCTCCCATTTCCGTGAGTTCGTACTGGCTACCTTCGGAGTCGATCCACCCTCTTGATTCACCTTTATCGAGAACCCGCGCGACGGTTGACCGTGAGGCTTCGGTTTGCTCTGCGAGGGCACGACTCGTTGTCGATCCGTCAGTGAGTACCTCGAACACGCGTACGCTGTTTGCTGAATTCGCGAAGAACTGGATCGCATCCAGTGTCGCATCCATGGTCATTGGTAACTCACCACAGAGACTCCGTATTGTACGCTACCTACGTGAGGTCGCTAATAGCTTTTGCAGGGGGTGGGAACGTTCGCAGAGGACCGGATACGTCCTATCGAATAGGACTATGGACCGATCAGGCGTTACACGATAGCAGGGTCCATTGCGGGCCCGGGGAAAACCAATGGGACGACCATCGAAGCACGAAAGCTGTATCGACCGACGAACGTTTTTGAGGACTGGAACGACTGTTGCATGTGAAAGTCTCGTAACAGGAATTGGAAGCGCGAGTCGAGACGTGACGACGGTTCCGAAACGTCGTTTTGAGATGGGGGACTCGTTTGCAGTCGGAGACGGAAGAGTGACGGCGTACGCTACCACCAACTCGGTGACAGAGGTTACGTCGCTCGGTTTGCACGTCGATAACGGCGCACTCGACGCATTGGGCAACGAGGAAGTGACAACGAGATTGTCATTTCCGTTGGAAACGACTGCTGGCGACGCCATCGACCTCCATCAGTTCACATTCCTACAGTTCGACTACGTACCGGAAGGACATTGGCCGGAAGGCGTCTACGACACGCCCCACTTGGATATCCAATATTTTATGCTCGACCGATCTATCGTCGAAAGCATCACGCAACGACCGGCGACCTACTCGATTCCGAAGGCCCAGATGCCTGCGGACCACATCCGACCTAACGTAGTCGATACAGACGACGACGGAAGTCCCGATACGCCGATTGTCGAGGCCGGGCGGGGCGAACCGATTGCCGACCCGAGTTCGTCGGAGCATCAGGAGGACGGGGAGTTCACGCACACACATATCTACGGAGCGTCCGACCCCGACGGTGACGGCGTAGGACAGCTCACACTATTTGAGCCGATGGTGACCGTCGACTTCGCCGATCGACTAGATACGGTGACGGATGTCAAATTGAACACGCCAGCAGCGTACGCCGCTGCCGACAAGTATCCGACGTCGTACGTGCTCCAACCCGAGGGTAACGGCGGAATCTACGTCTCGCTGACCGACTTCGAGTCGTTTCCAGGGCCGAGTAGATAAATGCACGGCCGAACGCAAGCGGACACGTAGAAGTAGCTAGCATTCAAACAAACGACTGCGAAAGCCATGTCGCTCACACCGCTGTCAGCAGAAACAGCGGCTATTGCGTTCCAACACAGCGGTGAGGGACCATCTATTACATTTGCACCGCGTACTCAGCGAAACGGCGTTCCACTGTTACACCGTAGCTGAACGATGGGCCAAAATACCAACTACCGGGACGACAACTCCTACAGCGAGTCCCACGCAGTCAGCGCGCGCGGCCACGAGGTGAGGCCCGCGATCCAGCGCGCGGCGACGAACTTCTTGAGGAACTTCGCGGGGTAGGAGTTGAAGGTCCGGATGGGGACCGTGACGGGACCGGCGCTCACGTCGTGAGCGATGGCCTTCTCGCCGATGGAGACGAGCGTCCCCTTGTCGTCGTACGTCCACGTCTCCAGCGGGCGGCCCTCGATGGTGCGCGCGACGTTCTCGCCGGCGACCTCGGCGGCCTGCCACGCGGCCTGCGCGGTCGGCGGCGCAGGGTTGTCGCCCTGATCGACGACGGCCGAGTCGCCGATGGCGAACACGCGGTCGTCGCTCGTCCGGAAGTCCGACTCGCAGGTGACCCGGTTGTGTTCGTCGTCGAGACCGCAGTCGTCCATCGCGTCGCGTCCGGTGATACCCCCGGTCCAGACGAACACGTCGTACTCCAGCGGGTCGCCCTCGTCGAAGTGGATGGCGTCCTCGTTGGCCTCCGTGATGGGGTCGTCGGTCATGATCTCCACGTCGGCGTCCTCCAGACGCTTGCGGACCGCGCCCTGGAGTTCCGAATCCTGGCCCGGCATGATCTCGTCGAGCGCCTCCACGAGGTAGACGTCGATGGGCGCGCGGCGCTCGTCGCGGAACCGTGCGACCTCGCCCGCGCTCTGGATGCCAGACAGACCAGCGCCGCCGATGACGACCTGCGCGGGGTCGTTCCGGGACGCTTGGCTCGCAGCTTCGGCGACCTGCTCGTGGATGTCGAGCGCGTCGTCGAGGCTCTTGAGCGTCAGCGCGTGCTCCTCCATTCCCGGGATGCCGTAGTAGGCGGTCTGGCTCCCGAGAGCGACCAGGAGGTAGTCGTACTCGACCGTTCGGCCGTCGAGTTCGACCACCTGCTCGGCGGTGTCGACGCCCTCGACGGTCGCCTTCACGAACTCCGTGCCGGGCGAAGCGATCTGGCCCACGGGAATCGTGATGTCGTCCTGCACCCCTGGGTCCCTGATCGCGCGGTGGGCCTCGTGGAGGACGAGATGGTAGTCGTTGTCCGAGATCCACGTCAGATCCGCGTCCACCCGCTGTAGCTCCGTCTCCAGCTTCTGAATCGCGCCAGCACCGGCGTACCCCGCGCCGAGCACGACGACCTTCTCAGTCATACCGAAACCTCAGGAGGCCTCCGATACAAAGGCTTTGAAACCCTGTTCGGGTGGGTGTGAGTGCCTAACACGGCCAAACGCGCCCGCAAGACTTGCCGGCGCGCGATAGCTTCGGCATTGTCGACCCGTGAGCGACGAATGTAGCGAGACGAAAGGTGCAGCGAAAACTGGGTTTCAGCGCTCGCGGGGAGGCCTCAGTGTTCGGGCTGCTCGGCGGGCGCTTCCATCGACTCGATCTTCAGGATGAGGATGTTGCTGGTGTCGTCCTTGCCGTCGACGGTGCCGGTGATGGCCAGCTTCGACAGCGGCGTGGGACCGACCTCGACCTTGTCGCCCTCGTGGAACTCCCGAACAGAGCCGCGGAGGTGGAGTTCGGCCCGGCAGAGCTCGGGGTGGTAGACGCTGGTGAGCGAGATCTCCTCGACGTTGGCGTCCTCGACCGGCTCGCCCTCGTGGGTGAGCCCGACCTCGGCCTCGTTGTCCATGTCCTGCACGCCGAGCGCGTCGAACGCTTCGGCGGTGGGCTTGTAGCCGCCCTTCGGACCGGGGACGCCTTCGACCAACTGGAGGGCCTTCAGACTCTGCATCTGGTTGCGGATGGTGCCGGGGTTGCGGTCGACCTGCTCGGCGATGTCCTCGCCTTTGACCGCGTCCTCGGTCTCGCGATGGAGATTTACCAGAGCGGTGAGGATCGTCTTCTGACTCGCGGTCAGCTCGATGGAAGCCATTGTGGGGAGGTTGGCAAGGGGCGGCCTTAAATGCGACGAACCGCCCAACGACGGCGTTAGTTGCCACGAATGCGTCACCGTACCGTGGTACGCAACCCCGTTCTGTCGGGGAGGCCCATAGGTTGCGCCCGCTCAGGACAGTCCGCCTTCCCCTCCGAAGGCAGAACGGAGCGACACCGATTTGGCGGTGTAGGCGGAGTTACGAACCATGCAAGGCAAACGCGTCCTCGTCACCGGCGGTGCCGGATTCATCGGGTCGAACCTCGCGAACGCGCTCGCAGCGGACAACGAGGTGCTCGCGGTCGACGACTGCTACCTCGGCACTCCGGCAAATCTGGACGACAGCGTCGAGTTTCACGAGACGAGCGTGCTCGACGACGACCTCCCGACCGATGGGGTCGACGTGCTCTACCACCTCGCCGCGCTGTCCTCGCTCACGATGCACGAGGAGAGCATCGCCGGGCTCCGGCGCGGCGCACGAGTCAACGTCGAGGGGTTCGCCAACGCGGTCGAGCAGGCTCGACAGGACGGCTGCGAGACGGTGGTGTACGCCTCGACCTCCTCCATCTACGGCGACCGGTTCGAGCCCTCGCCCGAGGAGATGGACGTGGAGGCCCGCACGGGCTACGAGGCGTCGAAACTCGCTCGCGAGCGCTACGGCGAGTACTTCGCGAACGCCCACGAGATGAGCGTCGCCGGGATGCGCTTTTTCTCCGTCTATCAGGGCTACGGCGGTTCGGAGGGCCACAAGGGCGAGTACGCCAATATCATCTCGCAGTTCGCCGACGACGTCGCCAGCGGCGAGTCACCGGTCATCTACGGCGACGGCACCCACGCGCGGGACTTCACCCACGTCGACGACATCGTCCGGGGGCTCGAACTCGCGGCCGACCACGAACTCACGGGCATCTACAACCTCGGCACCGGCGAAGCGTACACCGCCAACGAGGTCGTAGAGCTGCTCAAGGCCGAACTCGACTCGGACGTCGAACCCGAGCACGTCGAGAACCCCATCGACGACGACATGTTCGTCCAGGGGACGATGGCCGACCCCACAAAGATGTGGGAGGCGACCGGCTGGGAGCCCGAGATTAGCTTCGAGGAGGGCATCGCGGAGGTCTGCGCGCAGTACGAGTAACGACCCCTCGGACGGCACACTGTTCTCGCAATTCTCTCGGCAATCGGAAATCACGACTTCTTTACACCGGGTCGCCGAACGCTCACACATGAACCGACAGGTGCGGATCATCGGCGCGCCGATGGACCTCGGCGCGAACCGACGCGGCGTGGACATGGGACCGTCGGCCATCCGATACGCTGGCCTCGCGGCGGAACTCGCGGACGCGAACGTCGAGTCGACCACCGACGCGGGCGACCTGACGGTCCCACGCGCGGAGGAGCGCGACCCCGACGCCGAACAGCCCGCCGAGGGGTCGGCCAAGTTCCTGCGCGAAACCGCCGACCTCTGCACTCGGCTCGGCGACGAGGTGGCCGACGCCATCGCGGACGACGCCTTCCCGCTGGTGCTCGGCGGCGACCACTCCATCGCCATCGGAACCGTGACCGGCGCGGCCCGGAACGCCGAACTCGGCCTCGTCTGGTTCGACGCCCACGGCGACTTCAACACACCCAAGACCTCACCGTCGGGCAACGTCCACGGGATGCCGCTGGCCGCAGTCCTCGGAATCGGCGACTTCGCCGACACCGAGTGGGCCAACGCGCCGAACCTCCGCGAGCAGAACGTCGCCATGGTGGGCCTCCGGAGCCTCGACGACGCCGAGCGCGAGGCCATCCGCGGGAGCGACGTGACCGCGTTCACCATGTCGGACATCGACGAACGCGGGGTCAAACCGGTCGTCGAAGACGCCCTCGACGTGGCGACCGCGGGCACGGACGGCATCCACGTCAGCCTCGACGTGGACTGGCTCGACCCCAAGATCGCGCCGGGCGTGGGCACGCCGGTCCGGGGCGGTGTGGTGTACCGCGAGGCCCACTCCGCGCTGGAGACGGTCGCCGAGCGCGACGAAAAGGAAGACATCCTGCGCTCGCTGGAGGTCGTCGAAGTGAATCCGATCCTCGACGAGTCCAACGAGACCGCGGAACTGGCGACCGGACTGGCCGCGAGCGCGCTGGGGAAGCGGATCCTATAGAGATCTGTTAGCTATATTCTTATTTGGCTGGGAATTACGTGATTTCTCGAACCACCGAACGAAACCCGGATCGAAGTAAGTCGATATGAAGCCGACCGACCGACGCCGTAGGCCCCGTCCTCCACTGTTTCTTAGTTCTACATCGAGTCGAATCCGTCGAGGGTTGCACCCACGAGCTTGGCCTCGGCCTTCCGGAGATGCTCGCCAGCCGTCTGTGGAGTACAGCCGAGTTCGTCCGCTACGTCCGCGTGGGTTGCGCGTCTCGGATGGTCATAGTAACCCACCTCGCGGGCGCATTCGAGCGCCTCGCGTTGGCGATTGCTAAGTTTGGACTCGGGCGCGGACTCGTCCGGCACGGACTCGATTTCGTCGACTTGGACACGGACGCCCGGTGGGGCGTCGTCGAGTGCCGTCTGTAGCGGTTCGGGGTCGCCGACTATCTGAAATGACATCGTGCCCTTGCGGTAGACTATCGGTTTCCGGACGACCAGTCCCGTCTGGGCGCGTGCCTCTCGAATCGCAGCGAACATGTGTGATTCGAGTGGTCGCATCACCGCCAGCGCGTAGGTGGGGCCGTTCTTGCGTGTCGAGAACTCGACGGACTCGATGGCCGGGGCGTCGTCTGCACCCTCGACGAAGGCCGCCGGGTCCCCGTCGATAGCGAAGAGGACCGTCTCTCGCTCACCAACAGTCGTGTTCCACTCTAGGACGCGGGTCTCCACGATGGTGGGGTCGTGAGCGAGAAGCGTGAAAAACGTCGGTGCGCGCTCGGCGTCGACGTGAGCGGTCACTCGGAGATGTTTCACATATCGGTTCTCGGGGGATTGCCTTTTAAATCCGCCTTCCATGCAACGCAAAATCCCCATTCCCGACGGGGCCGTCATCTCCACCAATGACTGCCACACCGGAGGAATCGACCTTGCGAGTTGGGCGACCGCTGAACGACAGACGGGAACCGAAAGCGGAACCAGTCCTGACACTCGACCCCGACGGACGGCCCGCAAGACTGTTGCGAGAGTCTCCGTACCCTCTCGCGTCGAGTCCGGGCGGGGAAACGTGGGCCGCATTATTAGAGCGCCCCGAAGACGGGAAATCTGATCGTCCGGTCTTACTCCAGTGGCTCGGCCCCGAGGGTACCGAACCGCCGAGCCACGTCCACCCGACGACGGAGACCTTCGAGGCCATCGACGGCGAACTCACAGTCACTGTTGCGGGGGAGACGCGACGACTCGGACCCGGCGAATCCGTGACTGTCCCAGCCGAAACGGAACACGCCTTTCGTAACGACACGGACGATGTTGTGGCGTTCAGGGCCGAACTCCCCTCGATGCGGACCGTCCACTCGTTGTTTACTGTCTGGGGGTTGGACCACGAGGGTGCGTTCGGCGGCGAAGACGAGTACGGTGAGCCGGGCCCGATACAGGGCCTCGTGCTGGCCGAGGACCTCTACGACGAGACTCGGATGACGATGGCACCGCTCGTCGTCCAGCGACTGCTGTGGGCCACCATCGGCCGCGTCGCCCGTGCGGTCGGCTATTCGGGGATCGACGAGCAGTACGTCGATTCGGTGTTCTGGGAGCGCCACGTCGAGCAACTGTAGATCGTATCGTGAATAGCGAGTAAAGGAAAATAAACCGATACTATCAAGTTCGCGGCCCGCTCCCTGAAAGCAAATGCCCGACTACGACGCGGTGCTGTTCGACAACGACGGCGTGCTGGTCGAACCGCCGGGAGACGAGGCCCTGCGCGAGGCGGCCGAATCGGCGTTCGCGGCGGTGGGAGTCGAGAATCCGACCCCAGACCACGTCGTCGACGTGATTCGCGGGGTCACGCCCGACCTGCTGGCGGAGGTCTGCGGGACCTACGGCGTCGACCCCGAACCGTTCTGGAAGGCACGGGATCGCCACGCCTCCGACGCCCAGCTCGCGGAGTTCCGGGACGGGAGTCGGGACCGTTACGACGACGTAGCGGCGCTCGCGGACCTCCGGCACGGCCTCGACCACGGCATGGGCGTGGTGAGCTCGAACCAGCACGCGACCGTCGAGTTCATCCTCGACCGCTACGAGTTCGGCGACCACTTCGAGACCTACTACGGCCGCGGGATGGGCGTCGAGGACCTCCGCCGGAAGAAGCCCGACCCCCACTTCCTCGACCGCGCGATGGCCGACCTCGGGGCCGACTCGGCGCTATTCGTCGGCGACAGCGAGAGCGACGTGGCGGCCGCCCACAACGCGGGCCTCGATTCGGCGTTCGTCCGGCGCGAGCACTGCGCGGGGGTCGAGTTGTCGGTCGACCCGGACTACGAGGTCGCAGACCTCTGGGACGTCGCAGAAATAGCGACCGGCCAGCGGTGAGTTTCCAGCCAGCGGTGAGGTAATCGGCGAGCCGTGAGTTACTCGGCAGGCTCGTCGGTCCCGGTCGGCTCCTCGCTAGTCTCGGTCGATTCCTCGTCGCTCGCTGCCGACTCTTCTTCGGTCGTGGCCGGAATCACGTCCACGCTCGCCACGCCGTCATCGCCTTCGAGTTCCATCACAGTTACGCCCATCGTGTTCCGGCCGAACTCGGAGATGTCGGCCGCGCGGATGCGCATGATCTGACCGTCCTCGCTCATGATGACGAGGTGATCGTCGGGGGCGACCGCCTTGACCGACGTGACCGACCCGTTGCGGTCCTCGGTCTTGATGTCCGTGAGCCCGTATCCGTACCGCGACTGCGTACCGTACTCGTCGAGCGGCGTCCGCTTGCCGTACCCGCGCTCCGTGACCGTCAACAGTGACCGCTCGTCGTCGTCTGTAGCGGTTACCATGCCCGCGACCGCGTCGCCGCCGCGGAGCTTCACACCGTTGACCCCCTTCGTCCGCCGACCGGTCGCGGTGACCTCGGACTCGTCGAATCGAATCGCCATCCCGTTTCGGGTGGCGATTACGAGGTCGGTCGTGCCGTCGGTCACCTGTACGTCGACGAGTTCGTCACCGTCTTCGAGTTTCGCCGCGATGATTCCGGTCGAGAAGATGTTGTCGAACTCCGAGGCTTCGGTGCGGTTGACCATGCCGTTGCGAGTCGCCATCGTCAGGTACTCCCCGTCCTCGAAGTCGTCGGTGTTGACGACCGCAGTGATCTCCTCGGCGTCGTCGAGGTCGAGCAGGTTGACCGCGGACTTGCCGCGGGCCGTGCGGGACATCTCCGGAATCTCGTAGGTCTTCAGCCGATAGACCTGCCCCTGATTCGTGAAACAGAGCAGGTAGTCGTGGGTGTTCGCTCGGAACACCTTCGACACCCGGTCGCCCTCCTTGATGTCGCCGCCGATGATGCCCTTCCCGCCGCGGTTCTGGGCGTCGAACTGGGCGACCGGCATCCGCTTGACGTAGTCCTGCTCGGTCACGACCACGACCACGTCCTCCTCGGGGATGAGGTCCTCGCGAGTGACCTCGTTCGTGTTCTCGATGAACGAGGTCCTGCGCTCGTCGGCGTACTCGTCGCGGACTTCGAGGAGTTCCTCCTTGATGACCGCGAGCAGTTCGGACTCGGAGGCCAGAATCTCTTCGAGGCGCTCGATGCGGGCCTGGACCTCGCCGTACTCGTCTTCGATCTCGGCGACCTCCATCGACGTGAGGCTGCCCAACTGCATCCGGACGATGTGGTCGACCTGCTCCTCGGAGAAGTCGTAGGCCGCCCGCAGCTCGGTCTTGGCCTCGTCGCGGTCCTCGGCGTCCTGGATGATGTCGACCACGTCGTCGGCGTTCTCCAGCGCCGTGAGCCGGCCTTCGAGGATGTGGGCGCGATCCTCCTTCTCGTCGAGTTCGTACTGGCTCCGCCGCCGGACGACCTCCTTGCGGTGGTCGAGGTAGTGTCGCAGCGTCTCCGTGAGCGACAGCACCTTGGGCTCGCCGTCGACCAGCGCGAGGTTGATGACGCCGAACGTCTTCTCGAGGTAGCTCTCGATGAGCTGGTTCTTCACGACCTCCGTCATCGCGTTGCTCTTGAGTTCGACCACGACGCGGATGCCGTCGCGGTCGGACTCGTCACGGAGGTCACGGATGCCCTCGATAGAGCCCTCGTTGACCGAATCGGCGATCTTCTCGATCATCCGGGCCTTGTTGGTCTGGTAGGGGAGCTCCGTGATGACGATGCGGTCGCTCTCGCCGTCGCGCTCCTCGATCTCGAACTCCGCGCGGACGCGGACGCGCCCCCGACCGGTCTTGTACGCCGCGTGGACCGCGTTCCGGCCCACGATGTTCGCGCCGGTCGGGAAGTCCGGCCCCTTGACGTGCTCCATCAGGTCCTCGACCGTCGCGTCGGGATTCTCGATGAGTTCGACCGTGGCGTCGATGACCTCGCCGAGGTTGTGCGGCGGGATGTTCGTCGACATGCCGACCGCGATACCCGACGAGCCGTTGACCAGCAGGTTCGGGAACGCCGAGGGCAGCACCTCGGGCTCCTGGAGCCGGTCGTCGTAGTTCGACTGCCAGTCGACGGTGTCCATGTCGATGTCGGCCAGCAACTCCTCGGCGATGGGGGCCATCCGGGCCTCCGTGTACCGCATCGCGGCGGGCGGGTCGCCGTCGACGCTCCCAAAGTTCCCCTGGCCGTCGATCAGCGGGTAGCGCATCGAGAAGTCCTGGGCCATCCGGGCCAGCGCGTCGTAGATCGACTGGTCGCCGTGGGGGTGGAAGTCACCCATCGTGTCGCCCACGATGTTCGAGGACTTCCGGTGGCTCGCGCCGCTGGTGATGCCCGACCGGTGCATCGCGTAGAGGATGCGCCGGTGGACCGGCTTCAGCCCGTCGCGCACGTCCGGAAGCGCGCGGCCCGCGATGACCGACATCGCGTAGTCGATGTAGCTCTGTTCCATCTCGTCCTCGACGCGGACGTTCCGTACTCGCTGTGCGACCTCCTCGGGGAGGTCGGATGAATCCGTGCTCATGCTGTGTGTCGAATTGTGTGTCTCAGATGTCGACCGTGGCTCTCAGATGTCGACCCAGTCGGCCTCGGTGGCGTGTTCCTTGATGAACTGCTTGCGGGGTTCGACCGCGTCGCCCATCAGTACCGAGAACATCTTGTCCGCGGCGGCGGCGTCCTCGATGGTGACCTGCTTCAGGATGCGGTTCTCCGGGTTCATCGTGGTGTCCCAGAGCTGCTCGGGGTTCATCTCGCCGAGCCCCTTGAACCGCTGGACCTGCGAGGGGTTGCCGTCGCACTTCTCCTCGATGATGCTGTCGCGCTCGGCCTCGGTCATGGCGTCGTACGTCTCGCCGCGGTGGCGGATGCGGTACAGCGGCGGCTGGGCCGCGTACACGTAGCCAGCTTCCAGCAGGGGGCGCATGTACCGATAGAGGAGCGTGAGGTACAGCGTACGGATGTGCGCGCCGTCCACGTCCGCGTCGGTCATCAGCACGATCTTGTGGTAGCGGGCCTCCTCGATGTCGAACTCCTCGCCGATGCCTGTGCCGATGGCCGTGATGAAGTGGCGGATCTTGTCGTTCTCCAGCACGCGGTCCAGCCGGTGCTTCTCGACGTTGAGCACCTTGCCGAACAGCGGGAGGATGGCCTGGAACTCGCGGTCACGAGCTTGTTTGGCACTTCCTCCGGCCGAATCGCCCTCCACGACGAACAGTTCGGCCTCGCTCGGGTCGCGAGTCTGGCAGTCGGCCAGCTTGCCCGGGAGCGCGGTCGATGCGAGCGCGTTCTTCCGGCGGGTCAGCTCCTCGGCCTTCTTGGCGGCCTTCCGGGCCTTCGCGGCCTCGACCGCTTTCGAGACGATGGCCTCGGCGGTCCGCGGGTTCTCCTCGAAGTATGTCGCCAGCCCGTCGTGGATGGCCGACTCGACGATGCCACGGACCTCGCTGTTACCCAGCTTGGTCTTGGTCTGGCCCTCGAACTGCGGGTCGGGGTGTTTGACCGAGACGACCGCGGTCAGCCCCTCGCGCACGTCCTCGCCCTTGAGGTTCTCGTCGATGTCGCCCAGGAGGCTGTTCTCGTTGGCGTAATCGTTGACGAACCGCGTGAGCGCGGTCTTGAACCCGGTGAGGTGGGTGCCGCCCTCGCGGGTGTTGATGTTGTTGGCGAACGCGTGGATCGAGCCCTGTAGCTCGTCGGTCGCCTGCATCGCCACCTCAACCTGGATGTTCTGCTCTTCGTCCTCGAAGTAGATTACCTCCTCGTGGAGCGGCGACTTGGTCTCGTTGAGGTACTCGACGAACTCCCGGATGCCGCCCTCGTACTCGAAGGTGTCCGAGTCGCCGTCTTCGCGTTCGTCGGTCAGTGCGATGCGGACGCCGGAGTTGAGGAAGGCGAGTTCTCGCAGTCGGCTCTCCAGCGTCGAGTAGGTGAACTCGTCGGTCTCGAAGATGTCCGAATCGGGCCGGAACCGGATGGTGGTCCCGGTCCCCTCGTCGGCTTCGAGGTCGCGGACGCGCTCCAGCGGACCGGCGGGCTCGCCCTGCGCGAACTCCTGTCGCCAGACCGCGCCGTCACGCCGCACCTCGACTTCGAGATGCTCCGAGAGGGCGTTCACCACCGAGACGCCGACGCCGTGGAGGCCGCCCGACACCTGGTAGGACTTGTTGTCGAACTTGCCGCCGGCGTGGAGGACGGTCAGAATGACCTCGACCGCGGGCTTGTCGTACTCCTCGTGGGTGTCCACCGGGATGCCCCGTCCGTCGTCGGAGACGCTCACCGTCCCGTCGTCGTGGACGGTCACCTCGATGGCGTCGCAGTGGCCCGCGAGCGCCTCGTCGATAGAGTTGTCGACCACCTCGAACACGAGGTGGTGGAGACCTCGGCTGTCGGTAGAGCCGATATACATCGCCGGGCGCTTCCGCACGGCCTGAAGGCCTTCGAGAACCTGGATCTGCCCGGCCCCGTATTCACTTTCCTGACTCATAAAACCTGAATGAGGGTAGCGGTTCCGTCCTGATAAATCCCTCGCACACGCGCGCGCGAACGGAAGTAAATTGTAAAGATACCGACTCTGTCAGCGGGCCATCCGTCCCGAACTCGCGGTCGCGATTCGAACGACGGTCGGACTCCAGTATACTCGGGTCCCTAACTACTTCCGAGTTCCGGACGTCAGTCGGAAACAGTTCCGGAAGCGAAGGTCGATAATTCAGACGCTCGCGCCGGGGTCGCACCGACGAATTCGTCGGTGCGACCCCGGCGCAAGCGTGGTGGAAGCTGGGCGCGAGTCCGACGCGAACGCCCACACGAACCGGCGCGAAGCGACGCCGTGGGGAGTCACTCGACCCGTCGTTCGGACAGAAATGGACGATTACTCTCGGGTCGCCGAGAAGACCGGGGCCGACGCCGGACAGTCGCGTCGCGGACGCTGACAGTTCGCTCGGCGCGAAGTGGCTGCGACCGCGCGAACCAGCCGTTACCGGGCGCAACTGTCGGCAACGGAGTCGATTCCTTATGCTCGTCCGTCCCCGGAGTTGTGACGCATGGTATACACTCGCCGAGAACGGACGGTGTCCGACGACGAGCGCCGGGAGTTCCTGAAGGCGCTCGGGGTGGGCGGCGCGGTCGCCGCCGGGGGCGCGACGCTCGACGGAGTTCGGGAGGCCGTGGAGACGGCCGGAGCGGGGGAAACGGCCCAAGCCGGCGAACTCGCGACCGTGGGCGAGGCCATCCGGGCCGACCTGTCGGGCAGCCTCGACGCCGAACTGCTCGCGTCCGGCCACGCCGGCCTCGCGGAAGCGGCCGCCGAACTGACAGCGGTGCCCCAGCGCGGCCCGCCGGGGTTCGGCGACGGACCGCGCGAGGAATTCGCGGCGGTCGCCGAGGCGGCCCGCCCTGCGTTCGACCACCTCGCAGCGGTCGGCTTCTTCGAGAGCACGACCGAGCGACTGCCCGAGTTCACGCCCGAGTTCGTCGAGGAGAGCGTCCGCAGGTTCGTGGTTTCGGAGGGACTGGCCGGGTCGCTGGCCGACCTCGACTTCTCCCAAGCGGAACTGGTCGACCTGCTGGCGACGGTGGTGAGCCACCGCGAGCGACTCGGCGACCGCCACTGGATCGCCACCGACGAACTCCCACGCGAGCAGTTGGCGTTCGCCGAGCACGTCCCGCCGATGACCAAGGCCGCGGCGGGCGGCGCGATGCTGTGGCTCGAAGACCTCGACGACCACCTCTGGACGAACGCGGTCCTGCTGACCGACGAGATTGTCGCGGACGCGACGTGGGACGCCCGCGCGATGGCCGCGGGCTTCGACCTGATGCTCGACGGCGCGCGTCGCATCTCGGGAGGGGAGGCCGCTGCGGGGGCTGGAGCCGCAGACGAACCCGGCGACGCCACCGCGGACGACGAACTCGCCGGCCTGCTGTCGAGCGGGTTCGCGCTACAGGCCGTCGCCCAGAACCGGCTCCCACGGGACGCCTACTGGATCGGCGAGGAGATGCGCGCCGAGCGAGAGACGACCGTCGACATTCCGAGAACCTAACATGACCGCGGACATCGACCCCGAGACCGAGGAGATCGAACCGGAGGAGCGACCGCACTACATCGACACCGGGCCGGAGGCCCGCGGCGAGGACGAGCACGTCCGCTTCGACGTGCAGGACTTCGCCACCGAATTCGCCTTCGGCGGCGCGATTTCCGGATGGACCGGCCGCGCCCCCTCCAGCATCGAGGGCCAGAACAACCCGACGATGGAACTGGAGGCCGGGAACCAGTATCAGGTCGTCTGGGAGAACGTCGACGGCGCGCCCCACGACTTCGTCATCCAGGACGCCGACGGCAACCGACTGATGGGGACCGACGTGTACTCCTCGCAGGGCGAGACGTACACGCTGACGTTCCAAGCGACCGAGGAGATGGCCCAGTACATCTGTAGCGTCCACCCGAACTCGATGGTCGGCGACATCGAGGTGTCGGGCGAAGGCGTGAACGGTGGCGGCGGGACCGAACAGCAGCAGCAGCCGCCCGGCCCCGGCGCGGCCGACGAGGAGATGCCGAAACTCTCCGTCTCGACCGAGATGCTCCGCGAGGACGCCGAGCGCCGCGACTCGTGGCTGAGCTACGACAAGGGGCTGGGACAGGTCGGGTACACGCCCGCCGACCAGCTCGACGCCGACGACGTCTCCAGCCTCGAACGCAAGTACACCATCCCGACCGACAGCGCGGGCATCGAGACCAACCCGATAATCGTGCCGTCGGACCCGCCGGTGATGTACTACACGACCAGCAACCTCGCCGTCGTGGCGGCCAACGCCCGCACCGGCGAGAAGTACTGGCAGTTCAAGTACGCGCTCCCGAAGAACGCGGCTGGCCAGACCGGCCGCAACCGCGGCGTGGCGGTGTGGGACGACAAGGTGTACTTCGCCACGACAGATTCGTATCTGGTCGCGCTGAACCGCTACACCGGCGAGAAGGAGTGGGAGACGCTGATGCTCACCGACGAGCAACTCGATGAGATGGACCAGCCCCGCCGGATGTCCATCTCGCAGGCTCCCATCGCGTACGACGGTCGGATTCTCGTCGGCATGAGCGGCGACTTCGGTGGCTGGTGTTACGCCTCCTCGGTCGACGCGGAGACCGGCGAGATAAACTGGCAGGTCAATATGGCACCGAAGGACGCGTGGATCGGTGACAGCTGGCGGTTCGCCAGCAACGCACCGTGGATGAGCCCCGCGTTCGATCCCGAGACGAACAACGTCTTCTACGCGGTAGGCAACCCCTGTCCGATGATGAACGGCATCGTCCGGCCGGGGCCGAACAAGCACTCGAACTCCATCGTCGCCATCGACCTCGACACGGGCGACATCGAGTGGGCGAGCCAGCAGCTCGCACACGAGCTCTGGGACTACGACAGCCACGACACCCCGACCGTCTTCGACCTCGAAGTCGACGGCGAGACGCGCCGCGCGGTGTCGACCGACCAGAAGGCCGGCTGGACGTACGTGTACGACGCCGAGACGGGACGACTGCTCGAACGTACCGCGGCGTGGACCAAGCAGGACCACGAGTGGGCCGACCACTTCCTCGCGCTGCCGCCCCGCGGCGAGGAGAACGCCGGGACGTGCTGGCCGGGCACCATCGGCGCGACAGAGTGGCCGCCCTGCGCGTACGACCCCGAAAGCGGGATGCGCTACGTCGCGGCGGTCGACGCCGCCCAGCGCGTCTCCTACGACCCGGACTGGGAGTACGACACGGAGGGCGACATCTCGCTCGCGGAGGGCGGCTCGCGGCTGGCTTCCGAGGACACCTCTCACACGGCGTTCGTGCAGGCTGTCGACCCCGCGACCGGTGACCTCGCGTGGCGGACCGACCTCCCGGACGTGGACTCCTCGTGGTCCCACTGGCGCATCTGGCCCGGTGGCACGACCGCGACCGGCGGCGGGGTCGTGTTCGTTCCGTCGTCGGGCGGCCACGTCTACGCGCTCGACAGCGAGACGGGCGAGCGCATCTGGAGCGCGAACACCGACGCCGACCGGATCACCCCCGCGCCCGTGGTGTGGGACGACCCCGTCGAGCAGACCCAGTACCTCGCGGTCGCGGTCGACGACGAGATCACGGTGTGGTCCTCGGGCGGCTTTGAAGAGTAGCTGTCTCGGGGGATAACCGATTCGAGAAGGAGTCGGGGCGAGCAGGAATCGGGTCGAGAGGTAATTCGTCGGTTTCGCGGTTCGCAGCGCAGTCGCGACGGAGCGGGGCGGCCACGGTCGCTCGTCGGTCTCGGCAGTAGCTAGCTTTGTACCGTCTTTCGCTATACGAAACAGCATCGGAGCCAGCGAACACCAGTAACCGCACACCTAACCGGGTCACGCCCGCACGCGCCCGCTAGAAGTGGAACGGACAACCCGCGCTAAGCGTACTCCCAGAGCGGCCGGAAGTCCGGAATACCCTGCGTTACGTCCGCGATAACCTCCGACCCCCGACCGAAATCTCGGGTGGAGCGTGAAACGGTTCGCACGGTCGCTCGGGGCCGCGGGAAACGGAGTCGGTCGTTTATCCCGCGCCTCGGCGTAGCGGGCCGCGGAATGACCGAGAGAACGACAGCGACCGCATTGCTCGCGGCGATAGCCGTCCTCGCGGCGGGGGCCGTCGTCGGAGCCGGCGCGCTCGGAGTCGGGGCGACCGGCTCCGCCGGCGACGCGTCGCCAGCGGTCGCTCAGGATACGACGGAGACCCAAGAGACGACCGAGGCCGGGGAGACGCCGACCGAGGCCGAGGAAACGACGGCGGAAGCCCAGCAGACCGAACCGGAGGGCGAGGGAACCACGACGCAAGCGGGCGGGAACGAGACGGCGACGAACGACACCGCGGCCGCGGCTGACGCGACGAACCTGAGCGTCCGGAACGTCACGGTCGAGCGACTGGTGCTCCGGAACGTCACCCTGCTCGACGCGCAGTTCGACGACCTCACGGTGGAGAACGCGACGGGCGAGGACAACGCGAGCAACGAATCGTACAGCGGCGTCAGCGTCGAGCAGGTCGAGGCGACCGGCGAAGCGACCGACGTGACGCTCACGAACGTCACCATCCGCGACGAGTCGCTGGCCGACGCCCTGCTGAACGAGACCGGGAACCTCGACGTCCAGACCCGACTCGTCATCGACCTCGCGGTCCTCCAGAACCGGACAGTGAACGGACTCGCGGTCGAGAACGCGACCGTGAGCGGCGATGCGGTCGAGAACGTCTCGACGGCGGCGTCCGAGAACGAGGAGGACGCTGCGGAGGACAACCAGTCAGAGGAAGACGAGCAAGCCGACTCCGACCGGCCCGCGATGAGCGCCGACACTGCGGAAGTCGAGGGGATGAATCTCACCGAGGTTTCGGTGTCTGGCGTCTCGGCCGGTGAGACGCTGGAAGACGCACCTGCGACGGAGGAGACGACTGTCGGGGACGAGACGACCGCAGAGGGGCCGACTACCACCGAAGAGACCGCGGACGGTGGAACGGCGACTGCCGACGCGGCCGACGACGAGACCACCACGACCGAGACGACGAAGGCCGAAGCGCGAAGCGGCGCGACCGACGAGGGGACGACGACCGACGACGGAACTGCCGAGGGAACGACCACGACTGACGAGGAATCCGACGAGTCCTGATTATCGGTTGACTCGCGCCTTCGAGTACCGATGGACTCCCGATTCGCTCACACTATTTTACCGCTGGACGGCCCCGTCCGCCCGAACCATTATACGGCTGACAGCCGTGGTCCCTACGGAAACATGGGGGAGACACGACGACAGTTCCTTCGCGCGACAGGTGCGGGTGCAGTCGGACTGACGGGGGCGGCCCGACTCACGGGTGCGGTCGGCGTCACGGCGGGCCAGGACGACGGCGTCAGCTTGCTGCTCAACTGGAAGCCGAACGGGCTACACGTGCCCTACTACGCCGCGCAAGCTCGGGGGTTCTACGAGGAGGCGGGCGTCGAGGTGACGAACATCGAGAGCGGTCAGGGGTCGGACTTCTCGGCCAAGCAGGTCGGGCTCGGCAACACCCCCCTGGCGATCACGAGCGCCGACCAGTTGCTGAACGTCAACACCCGGGGGCTCTCGCCCACGGCGGCCGGCGTGGTGATGCAGCGCAGCCCGGTCGTGGTGTTCACCACGCGCGAGACGTTCGGCGGGGAGTTCACCAGCGTGGACCAGCTCGCGGGCAAGACGGTCGGTACGGGTCCCGGGATGGTCCGGATTCTCACGAGACTACTGCTGGAGCGCCGCGGCGTGCTCTCGGACGTGGAACTCGTGGACTCGGGATTCGACACGGTCCAGCAGCTTCTCGCCGGGGACATCGACGCGGCGGGCGGCGTCTTCGGCGACGCGGTGACCGCAGGGCAAGACGCCAGCGAGGTGTTCTCGATTCCGGTCGCGGACGCGATTCCGTCGTACGGCCACGTGGTCGCCGCCAACGACGACTTCGCCGACTCGAACCCCGACGCTGTGCGGGGCTTCCTGCGCGCGACCGCCCGCGGCGCGGCGTGGGCGACCGAGAACCCCGGCGAAGCTACGGACCTGCTCGTGGAGGCCAACTCCTCGCTCGAACAGTCGGCAGAAGTCGAGCGCGCGAAGTGGGTCGAGATGGCCAACGGCTACGTCCTCTCGGAGGCGGTCCGCGAGCAGGGCTGGGGCTGGAGCGAATCCGAGCCGTGGGCGACCACCTACGAGGCGCTGCTCGACGCCGACCTGCTCGGCGGTGAGGTCGACCCCGAATCGGTCTGGACCAACGAGTACCTCGATCCCGACAGCGAGTACGTCGGCGACTACGCCTCGCGGGTGTCGATCGGCGAGACCACGACCACCGGCGGTGGAGGTTCGACCACGACAGCCGGCAGTGGGAACGACGAAACCACCACCGCGGGAGGCGGCAACTGACTCCGTGACCTCGCGCTCGTCGAAGTCGCGCTCGTCGTCGAGTTCGTCGGAGTCGGGCCCGAGCGCGCGCCTGTCCACGGATACGGCCGAGCGACCGTCCACAGAACCGGGCGCGCGCTCGGGTTCGCACGCGTTCGCGGCCCGGAGCCGCGAACGCGTGCGAACCCGAGCGGCAGGGCTGGCGGGGCGGACGCTCCCGCCGCTCCTCGTGGCCGGAGTCGTACTGCTCGCGTGGTGGCTCGCCGCCCGGCGCTCGACGCTCCCGGCCGTCGTCTTCCCGGGTCCGGGCGACGTGGCTGCCGCGTTAGCGACTCACTGGCCGACGATGCTCGACGCGGCCGGGGTGACCGCGGCGACGGCGGGGCTCGGCCTCCTCGCGGGCGCGCTCGTCGGCGGTCTGCTCGCGGGGGCGATGGCCGCCTCGGACACGACCGCGACCGTGGTCCGGCCCTACGTGGTCGCGCTCCGAGTGGTCCCCGTCATCGCGGTCGCGCCGCTGGTGTTCCGGTGGTTCGGCGACGGGATGGGAGCTCGCGCCCTGCTCGCGGCCGCACTCGCGACCTTCCCGGTGACCATCGCGACGTATCAGGGGTTGGGGACTACGCCGGAGGAGTACGTCGCGCTCGCGCAGTCGGTCGGGGCCTCCACGGTCCAGCAGTTCCTCCAGGTTCGACTGCCCGCTGCCGCGCCCCACGCCTTCGCGGGGCTGAAGATCGCGGCCGCGGCGTCGGTCGTCGGGGCAGTCGTCGCGGAGTTCCTCACCCTCGACGCGGGCATCGGCTACCGGGTATTCCGGGCCTCGACCTACCTCCAGACCGCTCGAATGGTCGCCGCACTCGGCGTGCTGGCGCTACTGGGCGTCGGATTCTATCTGCTTCCAGCGCTGGCCGAGCGCCGGTTCGACTGGGGATGACGGCGAGGCGGCCGACCGCTCAGTCGTCGCTCGCGACTTCCTTCCGGCCGGTGAGACGCTCCGGAACGAGCCGGAACTGGCGGAACGGCACCTCCTTGGGTGGTCGCTCGAACACGTCGACTTTCGGGATGTCGACCGCCCACATCCCCTGGACGGCGGTCGCGTCGTAGTCGGCGTCCGTCAGGTCTTCGAGTTCGCCGGTGGCGACCACGCTCCGCCACCCCCGGTCCGTTCTCGCGTGGACGACGAACGTGACGGGGCTGTCCACCACGTCCGCTTTCCCGCTGTCCGGCGGAAACGCGAGTTTGAAGTAGAAGCTCCCACCGCCGGCGTCGTACCCGTACGACACCGGCAGCGAGAACGGCGGTTCCGACGCGTCCGTCGAGAACGAGAGGACTCCCGTGCCGCCCGTCCCGAGGAACTCGTCCAGTTCCGAATCACCCAGTTGTACCCACCGAAGCCCCTCCATGCGTACGTGTCCCACCCGAGGATAGAAAACGACTGTGGTGATCGCGGGCCGCCGACCTACCACGACACCCAGTTCTCGACCGCCGCGACCGCTCCGTACACCGCCAGCCCTTCGACGAACAGCACGACCACGGCAGCGACGACCACGTCGGTCTGGACGTTCTCCGCGCCGACGAGCACGAGGTAGCCCAGTCCCTCGTCGGTCAGCACCCACTCGGCGACCACGGCTCCGACGACCGCGAGCGCCGCCGATTGTTTGAGGCCGGCAAAGACGGCGGGGAGCGCGGCCGGAAGCCGGACAAAAACGAACGTCCTGACCGGCCCCGCGTCGACCGACCGGAGCAGGTCGAGGTGCGCCTCGGGCGTGGCTCGGAGTCCGCCGGCCGAACTCACGAACGTCGGGAAGAAGGCCACGAGCGCGACGAACGTGACCGCGGTGCCACTGCCGGTGCCGAGATACACCAGCAGGAGCGGCGCGACCGCGACCTTCGGCAGCACGCGCGCGGTGACGAGATACGGGTAGAGCGCACGCCGGAGGAACGTCGAGTGGGCGACCACCGCGGCCATGCCGAATCCCGCGAGGACGCCGGCGAGTCCGCCCGTCGCGATGGTCCGGAGAGTGACCCACGCGTTCCGGAGGTAGAGGTCGGGGCTGACGAGAAGCCGGTCCGCAACCGCTGCGGGCGTGGGGAGCAGGTACGGCGGGAGGTCGAGCAGCGCGACCACCGCCCACCACGCCAATACGCCGGTTGCCAGTGCGGCCGCGGGGAGCGAGAGGCGGGCGGCCGGCACCCGGTCGGCGTAGCTCATGGTCCTTCGTCGAGAGAACGGCGTCGCTCGTACCCCTCGTGGAGCGCGGTCCGGACCGCGGCGACCTGCTCCTGGAACGCCTCGGTGCCGTACACCGACTCGTCGCGTGGCCGGGGTAGGTCCACGTCGAACACGCCCTCGATCTCGCCCGGCGCGTCGCTCATCACCACGCACCTGTCCGCGAGAAAGACGGCCTCCGAGACGCTGTGGGTGACGAACAGCACGGTCTTGCGCCGCTCGCGCCACACCCGCCGGACCTCAACGCCCATCTCCTCGCGGGTGAGTTCGTCGAGTTCGCCGAACGGTTCGTCCATCAACAGCACGTCCGCGCCGAGGTGGAGCGCCCGCGCGATGGCGACCCGCTGGGCCATCCCGCCGGAGAGTTCGGCCGGTCGCGACTCCTCGAACCCCGCGAGGCCGACCGTCCCGAGCAGTTCGCGAGCGCGCTCGCGGTCGGCGGACTTGCCGGCCATCCGCCGGAGGAAGACGACGTTCTCCAGCGCGGACTTCCACGGCAGGAGCGCGTGCTGTTGGAACACGAAGCCGAACTCACCGCGTCGCCGGGCGCTGTCGGGCGACTCACCGTCGACGCAGACGCGTCCGTCGGTCGGCTCCTGAAGTCCGCCGACGGTCCGGAGCAGCGTGGTCTTGCCACACCCCGAGGGCCCGATGACGGTGACGAACTCGCCGGAATCGACCCGGAGGTCCACGTCGCGCAGCGCTCGGACGGCTTCGAAGTCGACCGTCAGGCCGTCGATTGCTATCGCAGTCTCCGGTTTATCGCCGCCAATAGCGGGTTCACGCCGATTGCCGCGCCGTTCTATTTTCGGCTCGGTGTCGCTCTCGCCGGTCGGCTCCTGTGACCCTCGGGCGCTCGTCCGGGTCCCGACGCTCGAATCCCCTTCGGTCTTCTCGTCCCCCACCATCGCGTTCGTGGGTCGTACGGCGGGGAGCCATAGGTGGTTTACGCCCGGCGGGGCCGATAGGTGGGTTTCGCTCGCGGAATCGAGCGGCCGGATTCGATACACGGGAGGCCGTTCGTTCTCCACTTTCACTTTCACTCCGGTCTACCGAGACACCTTTAAATGTGCCGTCGTTACCACTCTCCACAGAATGCCATCGATCCAGTCGACACTCGGCGACGAGGAGGAAGAGGGGATCGCCGAGGAGTTGGCCGAGAGCCAGCGACAGATCTCCATCGCCGAGTTCTTCGAGAAGAACAAGCATATGCTCGGGTTCGACAGCGGGGCCCGAGGGCTGGTCACGGCCGTCAAGGAGGCGGTGGACAACGCGCTCGACGCGACAGAAGAGGCGGGCATCAAGCCCGACATCTACATCGAGATCGACGACGTGGGGGACTACTACACCCTCGTCGTCGAGGACAACGGGCCGGGCATCACCAAAGAGCAGGTGCCCAAGGTGTTCGGGAAGCTGCTGTACGGCTCGCGGTTCCACGCCAGAGAGCAGTCCCGCGGTCAGCAGGGGATCGGTATTTCAGCGGCTGTACTGTACTCGCAACTGACTTCGGGCAAGCCCGCGAAGATCACGAGCCGGACGAAGGGCAGCGCCGACGCCGAGTACTTCGAGTTGGTCATCGATACCGACGACAACGAGCCCGAGATCAGACACTCGGAGACGACCTCGTGGGACCGAACCCACGGGACCCGAATCGAACTCGAGATGGAGGCCAACATGCGGGCGCGTTCCCAGCTCCTCCAGTACATCAAGCATACCGCGGTCGTCAACCCCCACGCCCGCATCACGTTCAAGGAGCCGAGCATGGACGAGGCCGAGCAGTTCGAGCGCGCCGAGCGCGCCGACCTCCCGGCCGAGACCGAGGAGATTCGCCCGCACCCCCACGGCGTCGAACTCGGTACCCTGCTCAAGATGCTCGCGGCGACCGATTCCCACAGCGTCTCGGGGTTCGTGCAGTCGGAGTTCACCCGCGTCGGGAAGAAGACCGCCGACTCCATCCTCGACGAGTTCCGCGACCGCCACTTCGGCCGCGAAGCCGCGTGGAAGCCGCCGGGGAACCACGAGAAGTCGAACCTCGCACGCGCGGTCGCCGGTGCGGTCGCCAACAAGGGCAAGGACGCGACCGCCGCGTTCGGCGACGAGGTCGCCGACAAGGTTTGTAGCCGGAACCGCGTCGCACACAGTGAACTAGTCGACATCGTCGCCGAGACGGCCGACGAAGTCGGCGAGGACCACGACACCACGTTCGGCGACACGGTTCAAGAGAACGCGGTCGAGGCCGCGTGGGCCGAACTCACCGCCGAGCGAACGAGCGACCTCTACGGACTGGTCGACAAGGCCACCAGCACTCGGAAGGACGACGAGGCCATCAACGGGTTGGCCGAACGGCTCGCCAAGCGGTTCGAGAAGGGCCGCGAGCGCGACCGGGCGACCCACGCGGAACTCGTCGAGTACGTCGACCGCGCGGCCGACCAGACCGAGGAGTACGACGACGCCACGTTCGGCGACACCGCGCGCGAGAACGTCGTGATGGAGGTGTGGGCGACGTTGGTCACGGTGCCAGACGAGGTGCCGAAGGTCCGGGCGTTCGTCGACGACCGCGACGTGGCGAGCGACCTGCTGGAGGCGATGAAGGAGACCGACATCATCGCACCGCCGACCAACTGCCTGTCGCCCATCACGGACGAACTCGTCGAGGCCGGGCTGAAGAAGGAGTACGAGGCGGACTTCTACGCCGCCTCGACCCGCGACGCCGACGTTCACGGCGGCGACCCGTTCATCGTGGAGGCTGGCATCGCCTACGGCGGCGACCTCGAAGCCGAGGGACAGGCCGACGTGCTGCGCTTCGCGAACCGGGTGCCGCTCGTGTACCAGCGCGGGGCCTGCGCCACGACCGACGTGGTGAAGTCCATCGGCTGGCGCAACTACAACCTCGACCAGCCGGGCGGCTCGGGCATCCCGAACGGCCCGGCGGTCATCATGGTCCACGTCGCGTCGACCAACGTCCCGTTCACCAGCGAGAGCAAGGACGCGGTGGCGAACGTCCCGGAGATCGAAGACGAGATCGAACTCGCCATCCGGGAGGCCGCGCGGGAGCTCAAGTCGTACCTCAACAAGCGCAAGTCGATGCAAAAGCGCAAGAAGAAGCAGAACGTCATCGCCTCCATCCTGCCGAAGATGGCCGAGAAGCTGGCCGACGTGACCGGCGAGGGCGAGCCCGAGTACGGCGACGCGATGGCCCGCATCATGAACAACGTGCTCGTCGAACGCGAAGTCGAGGACGGCGAGGTGCGACTCGTCGTGGAGAACCACACCAGCACGAACGAGTCGGTGGAGCTGACCGACATCGTGAGTAGGGAGCCGACGAACCTCTCGGACGGCGCGACCGCGGTCGACATGGACGGCGAGTGGTTCGTGAAGTGGTCGCCGACGGTCGACAGCGGCGACGAGGCCGTCCTGGAGTACGAGGTCGACGGCGAGGCATCGTTCGACGTCAGCGTCGAAGGAATCGAGGACGCGAAACTCACGACCAACACCGAATCATGAGCGCAGACAACGAAGCGGAGGCCCAGGAGAAGCTTATCGACCTCGCCGCGAACTTCTACGACCAGTTCCAGCGCGGCGAGATCCCCGAGATGTCGGTCCCCACGCGGACCAAGAGCAACATCGTCTTCGACGAGGACGAGAACGTGTGGGTGTACGGCGAGCGCGAGAGCACGCGGAGCGCCAACAGCGTCCGGGGCGCGCGCAAGCTCCTGAAGGCGGTGTACACCATCGACTTCCTCGAAGAGCAGCTCGAACAGGATCGGTCGTCCACCCTGCGTGAACTGTACTACCTCAGCGAGAGCTGGGACGTCGACGAGGCCCAATTCACCTCGCAGGACGAGTCGAACCAGCTGGTCGAGGACCTCGAAATCGTCTCGGAGGTCACCCGCGAGGACTTCCACATGCGCCCGGAGGAGTCGGGCGCGAAGGTGATGGGCCCGCTGCTCATCCGCGAGCAGACCAACCGCGGCGACAGGGAGATCCACTGTCAGGACGACGTCGGCCAGGGCGGCTACCAGATTCCGAACAACGTCGACACCATCGAGTTTCTCGACAACGACGCAGACTTCGTGATGTGCGTGGAGACGGGTGGTATGCGCGACCGACTGGTCGAGAACGGCTTCGACGACGAGTTCGACTGCATCGTCGTCCACCTCGGCGGCCAGCCCGCCCGCGCGACCCGGCGTCTGACCAAGCGCCTCCACGACGAGCTCGACCTCCCGGTCACGGTGTTCACTGACGGCGACCCGTGGTCCTACCGCATCTTCGGCTCGGTGTCGTACGGCTCCATCAAGTCGGCCCACCTGAGCGAGTATCTGGCCACGCCGGAGGCCGAGTTCATCGGCATCCAACCCGAGGACATCGTGGAGTACGACCTGCCGACCGACCCGCTCAGCGACTCGGACGTGAACGCGCTGGAATCGGAACTGGAGGACCCGCGCTTCCAGACCGACTACTGGGAAGAGCAGATCGAGATCCAGCTCGACATCGAGAAGAAGTCCGAACAGCAGTCGCTGGCATCTCACGGGCTGGACTTCGTCACGGAGACGTATCTGCCGGAGCGACTGGACGAGATGGGCGTGCTGTAAGTCCGGGAGCTAACTGCGGCCGCCGAATCTTCTCACGACGTTTTCGAGTCGACCAGTGCGTACGCTTGATTCACCTTCCACTCCGGCGCGTGCTGGCGCGAGTTCATCTCGCGCCAAATCGCGCGAGGGCTGAGGACCGCAGGCCGGAGGCCGAGGACCGCAAGCGGTTGGGGAGGACGAGGTTGTCGCGGTGCGGTCGCAGTGCTGTGCGGTTTCTCATATGCCTCGGGAATAGCTAGCTTCACCCCAACGAAATCGGAAATCAGAAGCTCAGTGGAGCTAGCTACTGCCTCGACATATGAGAACCGCAACCGCTACAGCGAGCCTCACACCTCCCCAGCCTCCTCACTCCCTCGCTGCGCTCGGTCGTTCGTCCCTCGCGCGCGTTGCTCGCGCGCGCCAACCGCAAACCGTGAGATAAGCATCGACCGCAAACGTGAGATAAGCATCGACCGCAAACAGTGAAATGAATCCGTCCGAGAATCCGCGTACAGAGCACCGAAAATTTCGGCGCAAACCCTTTTCACGCAGTTCGTCGTACCGCGGGCGATGGCACTCAGCGCACGCAACCGACTCGCGGGAACCGTTAGATCGCTCGAAACCGAGGGGCTGATGGCCGAAGTCGTGGTCGAAACCGACGACGGACAGGAGGTCACTGCGATCATCACCAGCGGTTCGGCCGACCGCCTCGGCCTCGAAGAAGGTGCGGAGGTGAACGCGGTCGTCAAAGCGACCGAGGTGATGGTCGAGAACAGGTAGTCGGCCCGGAGCCCGACTCAGTACTCTACTTGCGCCTCGCCGTCGTTCGCGTCCACGTCGCTCGCGCCGACACTGCTCTCGGTGAACGGGTCGCCCTGCGCGCACGACCGGCAGTAGCCGTTCGTGCCCTTCTCGTCGCGCGTGATCGGAAGCCCCGCGACGTAGAACGTCTCGTGGAACGTCCGCCCGACACCG
Source organism: Halorussus litoreus (assembly GCF_003382685.1). Taxonomy (GTDB): domain Archaea; phylum Halobacteriota; class Halobacteria; order Halobacteriales; family Haladaptataceae; genus Halorussus; species Halorussus litoreus. The sequence continues at coordinate 72,361 of NZ_KZ859503.1, forward strand.
GTGCCGATGGGGCGCGAACACACGTTGCACGGCGTGTCCGGGGCGTCGACGACCCACTCGTCGGTCGAGCGCACCCACCCGAAGGTAGTGACCGACTTGCGCTCGCGGAATCGCGCGCGGAACGGCGGGAACGAGTATAGCGAGAGCAGGAGGAAGACCCCGGCGAGGAACACTCCCGGGATGTCCGTCGCGCTGCCGAGCACGGTGAACCCGATCAGCGCGAGGAACGCGGCCCCCGCGATGCTTCCCGGGGTCTCGACCGGCTCGTCGGCGTGATCGGCGCGGCCGGTTCGCCCGTCGTCCGTGCCGCCGTCTCGTCCGGCCTCGGTGCTGTCTCGCCAGTCGTCGGTGCGGCCGTCTCGACCGGAGAGCCAGCGGACCGTGCCTTCGGCCCGGAGTTCGACGCGCTCGGCTCCCATCGTGTAGCTGTAGACGGCGTAGAGGAGATTGACGAACCCCAGCGTGAACACGAACAGGATCAGGTGGGCTGGGACGGACCCGAAGCCTCTGTCGGCCAGCACCACTCGGTCGCCGTAGTCGTGCTCGACCTCCCAGCCCTCGACCGTCAGGTCCCGAACCTTGCGACGGAACGCCGACTGGCTACTCGGCTCGGACTCGCCGCGTTGCTCGACACCGGACGACTTGCGGTCGGACTCGCCGCGTTGGCCGACGCTGGTACCGCACTGCGAGCAGAACGCGTCGCCGGGCGACAGCGACGCGCCGCACTGCGAACAGAAGTTGGGGACCGAACCCATGTGTCGGACTACTGGCGCGCGGAACAAGTAGGTTGCGCAATGTGTGAAGCCACGGAGGCGAAGCGGGGACGGTCATCGCTTGAACCCAACGCCATTACTCCTCGAACCACGACTGCAGCACGGTCTCGACCGCGCGGTCCTGTGCGCGGACGTGCTCGCGCTCGGGGTCGCTGCGGAAGTCGAGTCCGCGCAGGGTGTCGACCGCGACGCGCTCGGCGCGCAGTTTCGCGGCTGCGACAACCTTCCGGTCGTCCAGTTCGAAGGAGTCGGCCCGGCGGCCGGCGTCGTCGGCGAGCAGCGTCGTAGCCTCGTCGAGCGCGTCGACGCCGTCCGTCCAGCAGTCCCTACAACACCGGAATCGGAGCGTGCCGCCGTAGTCGCCAATCTCCGTCGGCGCGAGTCCGCCCTGCATCGCCGCGCCCCAGACCAGTCCGAGCGTGTCGACCGCGACGAACCGGTGGTCGTCGCTCCCACAGGCGGCGCAGTCGGTGGCCTCGTCGGCGTAGGGCCAGTCGTCGGGAACCGCGGTCATGGGTCGAACGTCATGCCGACCCGACATATACGTACCTCTTCGGCGTCGTGCGGGATGGGTTCGATGCTGTCAACCGAACAGCCTCTAACGACCAAGCTCCACTCATCACCCGAGCAACATCGCCAGCCCGACCACGTCCCAGACTACGAGCCCGATCCCGTAGAACAGCAGTTTGGCGCGCAGGGAGTGGTTTCCCGACCCGGGAACCATCTCCATGCCCTCCGTGAGTCCTTCCTCGCCCCCGTTCTCGGCATCCGCGAAGCCAGAGGCGGGTGCGGCACCGGCCTCCCCAGCACCGAGAGCGATGAGGAGGAGGCCAGCGCCGGCGAGTAGGAGCAGCGGAAGCCCCGAACCGACGAGGAGGTACGCCGCGGTAATCGTGACGATGGCCGCGAGGAGGGAGTAGCGGACGAGCGGGTCGACCAGAGCGGTCCAATTCATGCCCACCACTACGACGCCTGACAGATAAAACGTAGGGATTGGAACGACTCCTATCGAGACTCGACCGCAGACGGGTTCCCCCACTCGTTCACCTCTCGTCCAGTACCACGGGGACCCCACGACCTGCTACGTCTGCCGCGAACGCACCCGAATCCGTCTGCAGCGCCTCGAAGGTGTTGTAGTGTATCGGCAACACGAGGTCGGGGTCCAACTCGGCGGCGAGGTCGGCGGCCTCGTGGCGATCCATCGTGAACGACCCGCCGATGGGTGGGCAGAACAGCGAAACGTCGAGCTCCGCGTGGCCCGGCAAGGCGTCGGTGTCGCCCGGCCAGAACACCGTCACGTCCTCGACCGCGCCGCCGGAAGTTCGACCCGGAAGCGTGACGTGGAAGCCGACGCCGAAGCCTTCGGGGTGGAACGGCTCGCCGTCGGCACTCGTGTGTGGGCCGTCTGGTTCGTTGTAGGCCGGGACGGTCCGGACCACCACGTCGCCGAACAGCCGGTCGTCGGCTTCGTCCACGCGGACGACCTCGAACGGCAGGTCGTCGAGGCTCCCGCCTTCGCGGTCGATCTTCGGCGGGTACACCGCCTCGTAGACGACCACGGTAGCGTCCTCGCCGGCGACTCGACGGATATCGTCCGAATCGTAGTGATGGTCGTGGGTCACCAGTACGAGGTCGGCGTCGGACCCGCGGTCCGACGAGCCTCCGCTCGCTTCGCTTGCGGAGACGCCGTCCTCTGGCCAGTAGTCCCGCGGTTCGGGATGGCCCGCGCCCGGCGAGTCCGGCGTCCACTCGCCCGTGAGGGTGCCGTACCGGCCGGGGTCGAGGTAGACCACCGTGCCGTCGCCCGATTCGAGGCGCAGTCCCGCGTAGCCGAGCCACTCCGCGGTGATGCCGTCGTGTCGAATCGTCATGGCAGTAGGTTGGGTCGGGCGCGCCTAAACGGTTCGGCATTCACTCGACTCTTTTTCATTCGACTCCGATGCGGCGCTTCTCCCTCCAATTCCGGTGCGGCGCTTCTTCCCTCCAATCCGGTGCGACCGTTCCTCATTCAATCTCGGCGCGCGCGCGAGACGAACGACCGAGCGCAGCGAGGGAGAGGAGGCTGGGGAGGAGGAGGTTGCAGTGCGGTCACGCCGAGGCGCAAGCAGTAGCTAGTTTCACAGTCTCGATAGAAAACGAAGTTACCGTGAAGCTAGCTACTGCCGAAGCATATGAGAGACCGCACAGCACCGCGACCGCACAGCAACGCGACCGTACCGCAACCGCGAGCCTCACGCCTCCCCAGCCTCCTCGCTCGCTACGCTCACTCGTCCCTCGCACGCTAGGGCGCGGCGCGTTCGTGCGCCGCGCCCAAACGCGCGCCAAGTGTGGACTGATGAGATCAATCCGAAGACGCCATCCAGAGCGACGATCAGACCCAATATCGAACGTTGGCCGAGCGCCCCCGGACTATCGAACGTTGGCCGAGCGCCCCCGCACTTTTCCCTCTCGCCGGTGAATCCGGTCGCGCATGGTCGCCTCGCCGGTCGTTCCGGTCGCGCTGTTCCTCGTCGGCATCGGAATCGTGGTGTGGAGCGTCGAGGAGTTCGTCGAGCACGTCGCGGAAGCCGCGGTAGGCATCGGCGTCTCGACGTTCCTGCTTACGGTGGTACTCGCGGGCGTCGACCTCGAAAACGCGGTGCTGGGAATCGCGGCCGCCGCTGGCGACCTCCCGGACGTGGCGCTCGGGACGGTGTTCGGCGAGGCGCTGTTCGTCCTCGGCGCGGCGGTCGGCCTCGCCGGCGTGGTGTCGCCCTTCGAGACGGAGACGCCCCGCGGGTACCTCGCGCTGACGGCGATCTCGCCCGCTCTGCTGCTCGCGCTGAGCGCGGACGGCCTGCTCTCGCGACTCGACGGGGTCATCCTCGTGGTCGCGTTCGTCCCGCTGCTCTGGGCCGTGTATCGCTGGGAGTCCCAGCAGTCGACCCGGTATCTCGAACCCGAAGAAGTCGACGAGATCGAGGAGGTCAAGGAGGAGCAGGAGGGGGAGACGGCAGTCGGCGGTGATGGAGACAGCGACGGTCGCCGGGACGGCGATTCCGAGACCGGCGACTCCGATCCGGGTTCCGGTTTGGACTCCGCGAACGACGTGGGCGACGAACCCGACGAGGACGATGATGCAGGACTCCGGGACCTCGGCGTCGTCCTGCTCACAGTAGTCGGGATGACGGTGGGCTCGGAGCTGGCGGTGATGGGTGCGCGGGACATCCTCGACGCGTTCGACCTCGTGGGACTGGCCTTCGGCGCGACCGTGATGAGCTTCGTCGCGAGTCTGGAGGAGCTACTGCTCACGGTCGAACCCGTCCGCGAGGGCCGCCCGGAGGTCGGCGTCGGCAACGTGGTCGGGAGCGTGCTGTTCTTCGTCACGGCGAACGCGGGCGTGGTCGCGCTCGTCCACCCGCTCGCGCTCTCGCGAGCCGTCACGGTGGTTCACTGGCCCTTCTTTCTCGTCTCGCTCGCTATCGTGCTCGGCGTGCTGTTCCGGGGGAAAGTCGGGCGCTTCGAGGGCGTCGTCCTGCTGGCGGTGTACGCGGGCTACTGGGTGGCGAACTACGCCTGAACGGCAACCGACGCGTGAACTCGGACGATTGTAGGTAGAGCAGTCGAATGCGATTCTTCGTGAAGCGACTCCGAATCTGGAAGCGGCTCTAAACTAATTTAGTCGGTGCGCGCGAGCGACGCGCACGCGAAAAAGACCCACTTAATCCGGCACCAGTTCGAGAGCGGAGGGTCGGCGAACGGACCCCCGAAAACGACACCGCTGACGAGTGACCGTATTCCGCCGTTTCGTCGTCGGTTGTACGATTGGGTCGGCGTAACGTCGACCGGCGAATCGCGCCGTCGATATTCGGAGCGGACGCGTTTCGGTCCAGTGGCTCCGTCCCGACGAAATGATTCCTTTCCCGATAGCATTTGCGGGTCCGGCGAACGACGACTCGACGCGCTCGGATTCGACCGAATCGCCGGAATCAGGCCAGTGCGTCTCCGGCGCAGCGTCGCTTTCCGAGACCCGTACGCTACCATTACTCAGAATCACGTCTAACCAGTTATAACCGCTCGCAGACGCACAAATCAACGCTTATAGGGGTGCGCTCATAATCCCCCGATGGTAGGAGAATATCCGTATGAATCCATGGATAGCGATTGGCGCGTTGGCGCTGGTGGGGCTGTTGATACCGCTCGGGATGATGGCGGTTTCCAGCCTGCTCCGGCCCACCGTGCCCGAGAAAGGAAAAACTGCCACGTACGAGAGTGGCGAGATCCCGACCGGCGGGACCCGGATTCGTTTCAACATTCAGTACTACATGGTCGCGCTGCTGTTCCTCGTCTTCGACATCGAGACCGTCCTCATCTTCCCTTGGACGGTTATCTACCGGCGAGCCGTCTCGATGGAAGGCGTCGGACTGACCGGGGCGTTGCTGCCGATGCTCGTGTTCGTCGGCATCCTCGTCGTCGGTCTCGCCTGGGCGTGGCGGCAGGGCGCCGTACAGTGGGTCCGCAATCCCACCGAATCCCAACGGAGCGTCGATAGACAATGAGCAACGAACCACGGGACGCGATCACGGGAAGCAAAGAGCCACAGACCAAGACCCGCGAGGCCAGAATCGGGACGGGCGGCGTCGACAACCGCTTCAACTCCAAGCTCCGCGAGGCGTTCGGCTCGACGCCGTTCATCCTCACGAAGTTCGACAAGTTCATGAACTGGGTGCGGGGCTCCTCGATGTTCATGCTGCAGTTCGGGATCGCCTGCTGTAGCATCGAGATGATGCACACGTACGCGGTCAAGCACGACCTCGACCGGTTCGGGTCGGGCGTGCCCCGCGCCTCGCCCCGGCAGGCCGACGTGATGATCGTGCCGGGCACCATCGTCTCGAAGTTCGCGCCGCGGATGAAGCGCGTGTACGACCAGATGCCCGAGCCCAAGTTCGTGGTCGGCATGGGGTCGTGTACCATCTCCGGCGGCCCGTTCCAGGAGGGCTACAACGTCATCAAGGGTGCCGAGGAGGTCATCCCGGTCGACATCCACGTCCCGGGCTGTCCGCCCCGACCCGAGGCGCTCATCTACGGCGTCGTGAAGCTCCAGGAGAGCATCGCAAACGGCGAGACCAGCCCCGTCACGGTCAAGCCGTACGAACTCGAGCAGTTCGGCGACCTCCAGCGCGACGAACTGGTCGAGAAGCTCTCGGAGGACATCGACGAGGAGACGCTCGTCATGCGGTACAACTGGGCTGATTCACCATGAGTTCCCAGGAGAAAGCACCGGAGGGCGACCTCCCGGAGACCCACGGCGTCGACTACGACGCGCTGGAAGAACTGCTCGGCGACCGCGTGATTCGCCGCGAGTCCCACCTCAACGCCGAGGGGTTCGTCATTCGCCCCGACGAGGTCGCCGGCGCGCTCGACCTGCTCCGCAACGACGCGGGGTTCGATCACCTCTCGATGGTCACCGCGCAGGACTACGAGGACCGCTACGAGAGTATCTACCACCTGACCAAGTACGACGACCGGACCCAGGAGGTCAGCGTGATCGTCCCCACCGACCTCGAGAACCCGACCAGCGAGTCGGCCGCGTCGGTGTACAAGACCGCGGAGTGGCACGAGCGCGAGGCGTACGATCTCGTCGGAATCGACTACGAGAACCATCCGGACCTGCGGCGCATCCTGCTGCCCGAGACGTGGCAGGGCCACCCGCTGAGTTCGGACTACGACCAGGACAAGCCGCAGGTCGTCACGCTCGAAGAGCACGTCAACCCGGTGGCCGAGAGCCAGGAGGACCCCGACTCGGACACGATGTTCCTCAACATCGGGCCCCACCACCCGGCGACCCACGGCGTGCTCCACGTCAAGACGGTGCTCGACGGCGAGCAGGTCGCCGACGTCGAGCCCGACATCGGCTACCTCCACCGCTGCGAGGAGCAGATGTGCCAGCAGGGCACGTACCGCCACCAGATCATGCCGTACCCTGACCGGTGGGACTACTCGTCGGCGGGGCTGCTCAACGAGTGGGCGTACGCCCGCGTGGCCGAGGACCTCAACGACATCGAGGTGCCCGAATACGCCCAGATCATCCGGACGATGAGCGCCGAACTCTGTCGTATCGCGGCGCACATGCTGGCGGTCGGGACGTTCTGTCTCGACATCTACGGCGACTTCACCGCCATCTTCATGTACGCCATGCGCGACCGCGAGAAGACCCAGAACATCCTCGAAGATCTGACGGGTCAGCGCATGATGTTCAACTACTTCCGGCTCGGCGGCGTCGTCTGGGACCTGCCCGAACCTCGCGACGAGTTCTTCGAGAAGATCCGGGACTTCATGGACGACCTGCCGGGGACGCTCGAGGAGTACCACGACCTCATCACGGGCAACGAGATCTTCCAGAAGCGGACCATCGGCACGGGCGTCATCGACGCCGAGACGGCCAAGCAGTACGGCTGTACCGGCCCGGTCGCCCGCGCGTCGGGCATCGACTACGACCTGCGGCGCGACGACCCGTACGGCTACTACGACGAGCTCGACTGGGACGTCGTGACCGAGGACGGCTGTGACAACTTCGCGCGCCTGCTCGTCCGGATGCGCGAGGTCGAGGAGTCCGCGAAGATCATCAAGCAGTGCGTCGACCTGCTCGAAGACTGGCCGGAAGACGAACGCAACATCCAGAGCAACGTCCCCCGGACGCTCAAGCCCGACGCGGACACGGAAGTGTACCGCGCGGTCGAGGGTGCGAAGGGCGAACTCGGCATCTACGTCCGGTCGGACGGCACGGACAAGCCCGGACGATTCAAGATCCGGAGCCCCTGCTTCAACAACCTCCACTCGCTGGAGGCGATGGCGGAGGGCGAGTACGTGCCCGACCTGGTCGCGGCCCTGGGTAGCCTCGACGTCATCCTCGGGGAGGTGGATCGGTGATGTTCGTCCCCCTCCAGTCCGACCCCGTGTTGCTCCCCGAAACCATCGGACGCGTCCTGTTCGGCGGCGAGATAGCCATCTGGCAGGAGGCCGTCGCGGGGTTCATCGCGGCGTTCGTCATCGCCAACGTCATGCTGGCGAACGCCGGCGTGGCGGGACCGTGGGCCAAGCGGAAGATCACCGCGGCGTTCACCGACCGCATCGCGGTCGACCGCGTGGGCCCGGCCGGGCTGCTCATCATCCCGGCCGCGGCTGTCCAGTTGATGGCGAAGGAACTCATCATCCCGGACGGTGCCGATCGGCCCGCGTACGACATCGCTCCAATTCTGCTCGCGCTTTCGGCGCTCATCGGCTTCGCGGTCATTCCGATGGGATCAATCTTCGGGATCAACCTCCAGATGGCCGACCCCGAGACCGGGCTCGCGTACGTGTTCGCGGTGGCCTCCATCGCCACGCTCGCGCTCACGATGGGCGGCTACGCGTCGAACAACAAGTACTCGCTGATGGGCGGTCTCCGGGCCATCGCGCAGAACATCGCCTACGAGATCCCGCTCATCGTCACGGCGGCGTCGGTGGTCATCTTCACCGGCACGCTCCAGACCAGCGAGATCGTGGCCCAGCAGGCCGAACCGCTGGTGACCATCGCCGGGATCACCATCCCGTCGTGGTTCGCGTTCGTGAACCCGTTCGCGTTCGTGCTGTTCATGGTGGCGAACCTCGCGGAGGTCGGACGGAACCCGTTCGACATCCCCGAGGCACCGACCGAGATCGTCGCCGGGTACATGACCGAGTACTCCAGCATCTACTTCGTCCTGTTCTACATGGGCGAGTTCATCCACATCTTCCTCGGCGGCGCAATCGTCACGACGGTGTTCCTCGGCGGCCCGGCCGGACCGATTCTGCCGGGCTTCGTCTGGTTCCTCGTCAAGATCTGGGCGGTCTTCCTGTTCACCCAGTGGGCGCGGTCGGCCGTGCCGCGCGTCCGCATCGACCAACTCATCGAGATCGGCTGGAAGGGCATGCTGGTGCTCTCGTTCGCCAACCTCGTCCTCACGGCCGTCATCGTCGGGGTGATGCTCTAATGATCGGAGTCCTCAAGTCAATGGCGACGACGCTGAAGCACGCACTGGACGGGTCCACGTTCACGGTGGAGTATCCGGACGTGGCACCCGAAGTAAGCCCGCGATTCCGCGGCGTTCACAAGTTCAGCCAGGAGCGGTGCATCTGGTGCCGTCAGTGCGAGAACGTCTGTCCGAACGACACGATCCAGATCGTGCAGGACGACCAGCGCAACGGCGAGCAGTACAACCTCCACATCGGACAGTGCGTCTACTGTCGGCTGTGCGAGGAGGTCTGTCCGGTCGACGCCATCATCCTGACGGAGAACTTCGAGTTCACCGCGGACACGAAGGACGACTTCGTGTACAACAAAGAGCAGTTGAAGAACGTACCGTGGTACAAAGACATGGATCCCCTCGAATCTCGCGAACCCGACCGCAGCGCGTGGGTCGGCGAGGGCGAGGGCGAGGTGGACTACCAGTAACTCCGTCTCGAAAGGTTGAAAGGACGATTAAGAGAACTTCAAGGTGACTGAAATGGTATACGAGATGCTCACGTTCGGGCTGTTCGCTCTCGTCACGATAGCGAGCAGTCTGGGCGTCGTCCTGGTGCGGGACGTGTGGCACTCAGCGTTACTGCTGGGTGTCGCATTACTCTCCGTCGCGGTTCACTACGTGATGTTACAGGCGGAGTTCCTCGCGGCGATGCAGGTGCTCGTCTACGTCGGCGGGGTCCTCATCCTGATCACGTTCGCCGTGATGCTCACGCGCCAGGCAAAGACAGATGAAGAGGAGGTGACCAACGTATGAGCGTCGACAGGGGCGGCCGAGACGCCGACGTCGACGACCGGAGCCGCAAGTGGCCCGGCGTGGCAGCGATCGCGCTGTTCGTCGTGCTCGCCGCGGTGTTCGTCGGCGCGCCGTTCGGCGACGCCGCCGGCGGCTTCGAGGGCGATGCCGGCATCACGGCCAGCATCGGCTACTCGATGTTCAACATCGACGCGCCCGACGCGATTCCCAGCGAAGGGTTCCTCGTGTCGTTCATCCTCATCGCGGTGGTGCTAGACGCCGCGCTCGACGGCGCGGTGATGCTGGCGACCCGCGAGGAGGAGGACGAACGCAGCCCCGGACTGGCGTCGGACGCGACCGACCGCGGGCCCGAGCGGGTCCCCTCGACCGACGGCGGTCGGCCGGTCGGCGACGGTGAGGAGGTGGACGACTGATGGTACCCATCGAGTACTACCTCCTGCTGTCGGCCGCGGTGTTCTGCATCGGCGTGTTCGGCATCCTGACCCGCCGGAACGCGCTGTTGTTCCTAATGAGCGTGGAGCTGCTGTTGAACGCGGCGAACATCAATCTCGTCGCGTTCTCGCGGTTCCACGGCAACCTCACGGGACAGACGTTCAGCCTGTTCACGCTGGCGCTGGCGGCCGCGGAGGTCGCCATCGGTATCGGCATCGTCCTGGTGCTGTACCGCAACTTCGACGACGTGGACGTGACCGAAGCGACAACGATGAGGTGGTAAAACGATGGCAGCACTCCCCTTCGAACTGGCACCGGCCATCGCGGCCCTACCCTTCGTATCGTTCCTGATTGCGCTGCTCGTCGGAGCGTTCGCTCCGCGACTGCTGCCGAAAGGCGGAGCCATCCCCGGCATCCTCGCCACGGCGGGCTCCCTGCTGCTCTCGATCTGGGCGTTCGTCGCGGTCAGCGGTTCGGCCGACGGCATGTACCACGAGTACATCACGTGGGTCGCGGGCGCGGGAGAGGCGACGCTCGACCTGCACTTCGGCATCCTGCTCGACCCGCTCTCGACGATGATGTTGATCATCGTCTCGCTCGTGGCCCTGCTCGTCCACGTGTTCAGCCTCGGCTACATGAACGACGAGGGCGAAACCGGCCTGCCGCGCTACTACGCCGGACTCGGCCTGTTCACCGCGAGCATGCTTTCGTTCGTGTTCGCGAACAACCTGCTGATGGCGTTCATGTTCTTCGAGCTGGTGGGCCTCTGTTCGTGGCTGCTCATCGGCTTCTGGTTCCGCGAGGAGGGACCGCCGAGCGCCGCGAAGAAGGCGTTCCTCGTCACCCGCTTCGGGGACTACTTCTTCCTCGTCGGCGTGGTCGGCGTGCTCGCGACGTTCGGCACGTCGATGTTCGTCGGCAGCGAGAACATGGAAGCGTTCCCGCACATCGCCGAGCAGGTGCTCGCGGGCGAGGGTGCGGTCGAGGTGACGACGTTCCTCGGCTTCGAGCCGCAGGCGTGGTTCGCGGTGCTCGGACTCCTCATCCTCGGCGGCGTCGTCGGCAAGTCCGCGCAGTTCCCCCTGCACACGTGGCTGCCCGACGCCATGGAGGGTCCGACCCCCGTTTCGGCGCTCATCCACGCGGCGACGATGGTCGCGGCGGGCGTCTACCTCGTCGCGCGCATCTACGGGTTCTACGCCCTGCTGCCGCAGGTGCTGGCGTTCATCGCGTTCGTCGGCGGCTTCACGGCGCTGTTCGCGGCCACGATGGGTGTCGTGAAGAAGGAGATCAAGCAGGTGCTGGCGTACTCGACTATCTCCCAGTACGGGTACATGATGCTCGGGCTGGGCGCTGGCGGCTACGTCGCGGCGAGCTTCCACCTGCTGACCCACGCGTTCTTCAAGGCGCTGCTGTTCCTCGGCGCTGGCTCGGTCATCATCGCCATGCACCACAACGAGAACATGTGGGACATGGGCGGGCTGAAGGAGAAGATGCCCGTGACCTACTACGCGTTCCTCTCCGGGTCGCTCGCGCTCGCGGGCATCGTCCCGTTCTCGGGCTTCTGGTCGAAGGACGAGGTGCTGTACGAAGCATTCGTCCACGGCCTCAACAGTCCGCTGCTGCTCGGTGCGTACGCGATGGGCCTGCTGGCGGTGTTCTTCACCGGGTTCTACACCTTCCGGATGGTGTTCCTGACCTTCCACGGCGAGCCCCGAACCGACACCGCGCGTGACCCCCACGGCGTCGGCTGGAACGTGAAGTTCCCGCTGGCCGTGCTGGGGATCCTGGCGGCCGTCACCGGCCTCGTCAACATGGTGCCGGTCCAGAAGCTGCTGGGCGTCGAGGGGATCGACTTCCTCCACCAGTGGCTCGACGCCGGCCCCGAGGTGCTCTCGGCGCATCACTACAGCACGCTGACTCACGACTTCGCACACTACACTGCCGGGACCATCGGCTCGGCCGACCTGACAGTGCTGCTGAGTGCCGGCGTCTCGCTGGGCCTCGCCCTGGCGGGTGCTGGCGCGGCGTGGCTGCTGTACGACGTGCCCGAGCCCGTCCGGCACACCGACCGGCTGGGCCGGATCAAGACCGTGCTGTTCAACAACTACTACCAGGACGAGTTCCAGGTCTGGCTCGCGCAGGGGGTCACCCTGCCGGTGGCGAAGGCCGCCGACAAGTTCGACCAGGGCGTCATCGACGGCGTGGTCAACGGCGCGTCCAGCGTCAGCCTGTTCGGCGGGAGCCGCATCAAGCGCGTCCAGACCGGCGTGGTGTCGAACTACGCCTTCCTGCTGACGACCGGACTGATCGTCCTTCTCGTCGCTTTCGGCATCATGGGAGGTTGGTTCTGAATGTGGATCGAAGCACTCATCGCGGTGACGTTGCTGAGCGCGTTCGCTGTGTTCCTTTCGCCCGACGGCGCGGCGGGGAAGCTCGCGTTCGCGCTCAGTCTGCTCCCGCTCGCCGGGAGCCTCTGGATGTACAGCACGTACGAGGCCAGCGGTAACGCGCTCCTCGCGGGGAGCGAACTGGCCTTCGAGGAGACGTTCCAGTGGGTCGTGGCCGGCGACTACGCGCTCCAGTGGCACGTCGGGCTGGACGGCATCAGCATGCCGCTGGTCGCGCTGACCACGGTGCTCACGTCGCTGGCGCTTTTGGCGTCGTGGACGCCCATCGACGAGCGACAGAGCCAGTTCTATGGGCTCATGCTGTTCCTCGAGGCGAGCCTGCTCGGCGTCTTCTCGGCGCTGGACTTCTTCGTCTGGTTCGTCTTCTGGGAGATGGTGCTCGTCCCGATGTACGTCCTCATCGGCGTCTGGGGCGGCCCGCGCCGGAAGTACGCCGCCATCAAGATGTTCGTCTACACGAACCTCGCGAGCCTCGTGATGTTCATCGGGTTCGTGGCGCTGGTGTTCGGCCTCGGCGACGTCAACAGCTTCGACATGCCGACGGTCGCCCAGGCGCTTCGCGGCGGCGAACTCGGTAGTTTGGGTCCGGTCGGTCCGGACGCGCTGAAGGTGGCGGCGTTCGTCGCCATGTTCGCCGGGTTCGCGGTGAAGGTCCCGGTGGTGCCGTTCCACACGTGGCTGCCCGACGCTCACGTCGAGGCCCCCACGCCGGTGTCGATCATGCTGGCCGGGGTCCTGCTGAAGATGGGTACGTACGCGTTGCTCCGGTTCAACTTCACGATGCTGCCGGGCGTCGCGCAGGACTACGCGACCATCATCGCGCTGTTCGCGGTCGTGAGCGTCATCTACGGCGCGATGCTCGCGCTGGCCCAATCCGATCTCAAGCGCATCGTGGCGTACTCCTCGGTGTCGTCGATGGGGTACGTCATCCTCGGACTGGTCGCGTACTCGCTGTACGGACTGGGCGGCGCGACGTTCCAGATGATCGCCCACGGCCTCATCTCGGGGCTGATGTTCATGGCGGTCGGAGTCATCTACAACACGACCCACACCCGGATGGTGTCGGACATGTCCGGGCTGGCCAGCAAGATGCCGTTCACCGTGACCGTGTTCGTCGCGGGCGCGTTCGGTTACATGGGTCTGCCGCTGATGGCCGGGTTCGCTGCCGAGCTGTTCATCTTCCTCGGCGCGTTCCAGTCGACGGTGCTCGCGAGCGCGCCGCTGTTCACCGCGGCGGCGATGTTCGGCATCGTCATCGTGGCGGGTTACCTGCTGTTCGCGATGCAGCGCACGCTGTTCGGCCCGTTCGAGGTCGAGACCGACTACGAGGTCGGACACGCGGCGTTCCACGACGTGGCACCGCTCGTGGTGCTCATCCTGCTCGTGGTGGCGCTCGGCGTCGACCCGGGTATCTTCTACGACATGATCCAGAACGCAGTCGATCCGCTCGTCAAGACCGCGGGAGGTGGTGCATAGATGGCGGCTTTCGAACTGCCGCCGTGGATGGCGCTCGCGCCGGCGCTCACGTTCGCGCTGACAGCGCTGGTGCTGTTCGTCGTCGACAGCATCGATCCCGACTCGGAGAACCGGACGCTCGTGGCCGGAACCGCGACGCTCGGTTCGCTGGCCGCAGCTGGCTTCGCGGTCTGGTACCTGTTTGCCGGCACCGGCGAGGAACCCATCGTGCTGTTCGGCGACGCGCTCGTCGTCGACTCGATGAGCCTGTTCTTCGCCGTCGTGTTCGCCAGCGTGACCACGCTGGTCTGTGTCGCCAGCTACGACTACATGGCCGACCACCACTATCAGGGCGAGTTCTACGCGCTCGTGATGCTGGCGGCGACGGGCATGACGATCATGCCCTCGGCCAACAGCCTCGCGATCGTGTTCGTGAGCCTCGAACTGTCGAGCCTGCCGTCGTACGCGCTGGTCGCCATCCTCAAGAAGAACCGCGGCAGCGTCGAGGCGGGCCTGAAGTACTTCCTCGTCGGCGCGCTGTCGTCGGCCATCCTCGTGTACGGCATCAGTCTCGTGTACGGCGTCACCGGGTCGCTGTTGCTCCCGGAGGTCGCTAGCGGGATCGCCGGAACCGAACTCAACGGCGTGCTCGGCGTCGGCATGCTCATGATCATCGGCGGGTTCGCGTTCAAGACCGCGAGCGTGCCGTTCCACTTCTGGGCACCCGAGGCCTACGAGGGCGCGCCCGCGCCCGTCTCGGCGTTCCTCTCGTCGGCCTCGAAGGCCGCCGGGTTCGCCGTGGCGTTCCGCGTGCTCACGGTCGGCTTCCCCATCCAGGAGGTCGTGGTCGGCGCGACCGCGAGCGTCGACTGGGTGCTCGCCGCACAGATCCTCGCGGTGGCGACGATGACGCTCGGTAACTTCGCCGCCGCCACCCAGGATACCGTCAAGCGGATGCTCGCGTACTCCTCTATCGGTCACGCCGGCTACGCCCTCATCGGACTGGCCGCGCTGACCGGCGGCAACGACCAGATGGTGCTCGGTGCCAGTATGGCCCACCTGCTCGTCTACGGGTTCATGAACACCGGCGCGTTCCTGTTCATCGCGCTCGCCGAGCACTGGTCGGTCGGCCGGACGTTCGAGGACTACAACGGTCTCGCGTCGCAGGCGCCGTTCGCCTGCGTCGCGATGACCGTGTTCCTGTTCAGCCTCGCGGGCCTCCCGCCGTTCGGCGGCTTCCTGAGCAAGTACCTGCTGTTCGCGGGTGCCATCGGCGCCGGCTTCTGGTGGCTCGCCGCCGTGGGTGCCATCAACAGCGCGCTGTCGCTGTACTACTACTCGCGGGTCGTGAAGGCGATGTGGATCGAGGAGCCGACCGGCGACTTCGACATCGAGTCCCGACCGGTCGGCATCTACGCCGCGCTGGCTGCGGCCGCGATCATGACGGTGCTGCTCCTGCCCGGCTTCGGTCCGGTCTGGGAGTACGCCACCGGTGCCGCGGCGGCGCTCGGCGCGTAACGACCGCGAACTCGTTTTCGGCGTTTCAGTTTCGGCGTTTCGCAGTTTCTCTCGGAATTCACAAATTCAGAGTACCGACTGGGCTCGTCTCTCAAGCCGAATACGAACTTTCCACACCGGCGCGCGCGTTGCTCGCGCGCGAGGGATGAGCAACGCAGGCCGAATGCCGAGTAGCGCAAGAGGCTGGGGAGGTTTGAGGCCCGGTGCTGTGCCGCTGCGGTCTCTCCGATGCCTCGGCAATAGCTAGCTTCGTGCTGATTTTGACCGCGACGAGTGAGATAGCTACTGCTTGAGCCTCGGAGAATCCGCACAGCACGGCACCACACCGCACCGCGACCGCAACAGCGGGCTTTCAGACCGCCCCAGCCTCGGCGGTCACATAAACGCGAGCGCCTCCCTCGCGCGATGTGGCGCGACACGGAGGTCGCGCCGTCAGCGCACGCGCTGACGAGCCTCGACTCGTTTCACTCGTCGAGATGCCGTGGGAGCGACGTTCCCACAAGCCTGCGCTCGGTTCCCTCGCACAGACGCCAGCACGCGTCGGAAGCAAGGACGAGCCAGCACGAGTCAGAGGGAGAGTCAGCAAGCGCACCGACCCGAATACTAGTATCGAGCGAAACCACCTATAAATCGGGCTCTCACGCCGGGTTTCGATGATAAACGGTAGACGGTAGACTTTAGGCCGAGCGGCAGAAATCGCGGGTTAGAATGGTCTCGCGGCTCGTGCTGGGCTGTGGAACGGTGGGCCAGAACCTCGTGGAGGCGATTACCGACCGTCCCGGCAGACTCGTGGTCGTGGACGACGCCGAGAGCCGCATCGAGGCACTCCGCGACGAGAAGGTGTCGGCCAGCCACGGGGACCCCACCGAGCGCGAGAGCGTGGCCGGGAGCGTCGAGGACGTAGACGTGGTCGTCGTGGCCGGCGACGACGCGGCCGCGAACTGCCGGGCGACCGAACTCGCGGCCGACCTCTATCCCGACGCGTACATTCTCGCCTACACCGGAAAGAACCCTACCGACGACCAGCGGTTCGTGCTCTCGGCCACCGCCGACCGGGTTATCGACCCGACCGACACGGTGGCCGAGCAGGTGCTGACCGCCGCGCTGGGCGAGTACGCGTTCCGAACCGCCACCCTCCGGCGGGTGCTCCGGAGCATCGACGGGACGCTGGCGGTGTTCATGCACGACAACCCCGACCCCGACGCCATCGCGAGCGCGGTCGCGCTGTGTCGCATCGCCGAGGAGTTGGACGTCGACGCGCAAGCCTGCTACTTCGGCGAGATCTCCCACCAGGAGAACCGGGCGTTCGTGAACCTGCTCGACCTCGAACTCCGGAACGTCGAGGCCGGGCCCGACCTCGACCTCTCGGAGTTCGGCGGCATCGCGCTGGTCGACCACTCGCGGCCGGGCGTCAACGACCAGCTTCCCGAGGACACCCCAGTCGACGTGGTGGTCGACCACCACCCGCCGAAAGAGCCGCCCGAGGCCCGGTTCGTCGATTTGCGGAGCGACGTGGGCGCGACCTCGACGCTACTGGCCGAGCACACTCAGCGACTCGGCGTCGAGCTGACCGAGGACGTGGCGACCGCCCTGCTGTACGGCATCCGAGTCGACACCAAGGACTTCGCGCGCGAGGTCTCGACCGCCGACTTCGAGGCCGCCGCGATCCTCCTTCCCCTCGCCGACGTGGCGACGCTGGAGCGGGTCGAGAGCCCCTCGGTGTCCGCGGACACGTTCGAGACCATCGCGCGGGCTATCCGGAACCGCCGGGTCGAGGGCACCGTGCTGGCCTCCTGCGTCGGGAAGCTGGCAGACCGGGACGCCTTGGCGCAGGCGGCCGACCAGTTGCTCGCGATGGAGGACGTGTCGACCACGCTCGTGTACGGCTTCCGGGACGGCACCGTGTTCGTGTCGGCCCGCGCGCGGGCGACCGACGTCGACCTCGGCGAGACGATGCGGGCCGCGTTCGACCAGATCGGCAGCGCGGGCGGCCACGCCGACATGGCTGGTGCTCAGATTCCCCTCGGACTGCTCGGCGAGGTCGAGGCCGAGGAGGAGGCGTCGCTGACAACCGTCGTCAGCGAGGTCGTCACCGACCGCTTCTTCGAGACCATCCGCTCGACGCCCGGGTCCGACGCCAGCTACTCACACGGCGGCGACGCGAACTTCGACGGGACGGTCGTCGAACCCGAGGACTGAGTCGAGTCGCTTGTCGAACCCGAGGACTGACCCGAATCGAGCGACGCTCGGGTCGCCCACCAGCTATTCCCGCCGCGACGCCTTCCATCCGCTATGAACATCGAGCAGTCGATGGCGGAGATCGACCGCGCGGTCGAGGAAACCATCAGCGACCCGCGAAAGTACAGGAACGAGCGGTCCGAGCGGTCCCAGCGGCGTGCCTACCAAAAGTCACTCGAAGCCGTCGACGACCTCGCCAGCGAAGCCGCGGTCGAGCGGCTCGCGACGTGGATCGCCGACACGATCCGTGAGAAGGAGAAGCTCCCGACGAGCAGACGAGTCCGCAAGAAGGGCGCGGAGATCTGCCGGGACGCCGGGCACTCGGTGTCGACCAATGACTGGCTCGGATCGTAGCTATATCGCGATCAGAAAACCGAAACCGCTCGACCGCTTCAGTCCCCGCCGACCTTCTGCTGGATGTCCTCGACCACGTCGGGGTTTCGGAGCGTCGAGGTGTTACCCAGCTCCTCCTCGTTCGCGATGTCCTCCAGCAGGCGGCGCATGATCTTGCCCGAACGGGTCTTCGGCAGTTCGGGCGTGAAGATGACCTGCTCGGGGCGTGCGATGGGGCCGATGGCGTCCTCGACGCCCTGAACGATGCGGTCGCGCATCTCCTCGTCCTCGTCGTAGCCGTCCTCGGTGATGACGTAGGCGTAGACCGCTTCGCCCTTCACGTCGTGGCTCCCGCCGACGACCGCGGCCTCGGCGACGCCCTCGACGCCGACGATGGACGACTCGATCTCCATCGTGCCCAGCCGGTGGCCCGACACGTTGATCACGTCGTCGACGCGGCCGAGCACCGTGACGTAGCCGTCCTCGTCGATCTTCGCGCCGTCCTCGGGGAAGTACACCCAGTCGTCCATGTCGTCGCTATCGGTGTCCGAGTACTCCGCCCAGTACTCGTCGATGAACCGCTCGTCGTTCTTGTAGAGGGTGCGAAGCATCCCCGGCCACGGCTTGTTCACCGTCAGGTAGCCCGCTCGACCGGCGTCGACCTCCTCACCGGTCGTGTCGACGACGCGGGCGTCGACGCCCGGCAGGGGCGGCCCCGCGCTGCCGGGCTTCATCGTGCTGACGCCCGGTAAGGTCGTGACCATCATGCCACCGGTCTCGGTCTGCCACCACGTGTCCACGATGGGGCAGGACTCGTCGCCGATGTGCTTGTAGTACCACTTCCACGCGCGGGGATTGATGGGCTCGCCCACGGTGCCGAGCAGGCGCAGGCTCGACAGGTCGTGTTGCTCGGGGTACTGGCTGCCCCACTTC
Organism: Halorussus litoreus; assembly: GCF_003382685.1. GTDB lineage: Archaea > Halobacteriota > Halobacteria > Halobacteriales > Haladaptataceae > Halorussus > Halorussus litoreus. The sequence goes on from NZ_KZ859503.1 coordinate 91,231, forward strand.
ATGAACGCCCGGATGGCGGTCGGCGCGGTGTACAGCTGGGTCACGTCGTACTCGTCGACGATATCCCACAGCCGGTCGCGCTCGGGGTGGTCGGGCGTCCCCTCGTACATCACGCTGGTCGTCCCGAGCGCGAGCGGGCCGTACACGATGTACGAGTGACCCGTGATCCAGCCGATGTCGGCCGAACACCAGTAGGTGTCCTCGGGCTTGACGTCGAGTACGGCCTGGGAGGTCCACGACACCCACGAGAGGTAACCGCCGGTGGTGTGCTTGACGCCCTTTGGCTTGCCCGTGGTTCCGGAGGTGTACATCAGGAACAGCATGTCCTCGGCGTCTCGGGACACCGGCTCGACCGCCGCGCCCTCGTGGTCGGCCACGAGGGCGGCGTAGTAGTGCTCCTCGTCTTCGAGGTCGTAGCCGTGGCCGTCGTCGCCGAGCCGGTCGACGACCACCACGTCCGACACCTCGTGGTCCACGCCGCCGAGCCCCTCGCGGGTCTTCTCGAAGTGGTCGAGCGCGTCGCCCCGCCGGTAGTAACCGTTCGCGGTGACCAGATACTCCGAGTCGGCGCTCTCCATGCGAGTCGCCAGCGCGTCGGCCGAGAACCCGGCGAACACGACGCTGTGTGGCGCGCCGATGCGCGCGCATGCCAGCATCGCGATGGGCAGCTCCGGAATCATCGGCATGTACATCGTCACCACGTCGTCCTCGCCCACGCCGAGGTCACGGAGCGCGGCCGCGAACTCGTTGACCTCGCGGTGCAGCTCCTCGTACGTGTAGGTCACGTTCTCCTCGTCGCTCGGTTCGCCCACCCACTCGATGGCGGCCTCGTCGCCGCGCTCGTCGAGGTGCCGGTCGAGGCAGTTCGCGGAGGCGTTGAGCGACCCGCCGGTGAACCACTCGTAGAACGGCGGGTCGGAGGCGTCGAGCACCTCGTCGTACTCCTCCTCCCAGTCGAGCAGGTCGGCCGCCCGCTCCCAGCACTCGGGCCACTCCTCCTCGAACTCCTCGTAGATGGCGTCGTCCGAGACGTTGGCCTGTTCGACGAACTCCGCCGGCGGCTCGAACGCGTCCTGCTCCTCCAGCCGCGCTTCGAGTTCCGCGGTATCTTCGGACATAGGTTCGTGCTAATACTCACTAAGGGGAGCAATAAAGGTTGGCGAGTTCTCCCACACTCGAATCCCCCGAAAGAACGTCGTCCCGTCCGAGCAGGGCCGGTAATCACCGCTTATGCGAGGACGACGTGACAGCGACGCCGGACATCAGGTCCGCGCATCAACCCCATCCGCGAGGACGTCAGTTCAGCGCGTCCACCTCGTCCGCGAGGTCGTCGGGGCCGTCGACCGGGCCGTTGACGAACAGTCCGTGCGCGATGACGGCGACGGCGATCAGCCCCGCGCCCGTCACGGCGGTCGGAAGCGCGACCGACGTGAGCAAGTCGACGCCCGCGCCGAGCGCCATCGTTCCGAAGATGACGGCCAGCACGAGATCGTAGTACTGTACGGTGTAGTTCACACTGGAGTGACGGCCCGCCGCCGGAAGAAGCTTGGGCAACGGTCGGTTTCCGCCCACCGAAAACGCCGACTCGAAGCGCCGGCGCAGTCGGTCGTCGGTTCAGTACGCGTTGACGAGATCGACGAAGTAGTCCCAATTCCAGTTCGCACCGGGGTCGGTGTGGTTGCTACCCGGGACCTGGTCGTGACCGATGATGCCGCCGGTGGGGTTGTCCCACGCGTTACTTGGTACCCAGGTGGCGCGCTGCTTCGGGATGTCGTACTGCTCGCAGAGGAACGCGGCGAGGTCGGCCGACTTCTGGTACTGGGCGTCCTCGTAGGTGCCACTGACGTAGCCACCGTGCTCAATGCCGACGGAGGTGTCGTTGTAGCTTCCGTTACCGGCGTGCCAGCCGATGTTGATCTCCGAAAGGCTCTGGTAGAGGTAGCCGCTCTCAGCGACCGTGAAGTGGGCACTCACGTTTGCGTCGGGGTTCTGGAACCAGTTGACCGCGCCGCTGGCCGACCCTTGGACCGTGTGGATGATGATCCCAGTTGATCTCGCTCGCACCGCGGTTCCCACTCGTGTAGTTGCTGGGATCGGCCGGCTCCCAGTCGACCTCCGGCATTCCCACCGAGACGGAGCCCGATAGGGCTGCAGTCCCTGCGACTCCCGCTGTACTTGCTGCACCGAGCTTCTTCAGTACGTCTCGTCTGGATTGCATTGCCTTCCACGATATTAACCCATTATTAATATTATTCTTCTATATTAAATTTATGATTCTGTAGTTTATAATAATACCCTGTACGGACTCACGCGCGAATAGCGGTGCGACTGTTTGCTGTCGAAATTGCGCCGCAAAACTGGTGAATCGGCCGGGCTACGCCACGCTGGCGGTCTCCTGATAGCTCCCGTACTTCGCCTCGAACACCGTCATGATCTCGCCCATCGTGGCGTACACCTTCACGGCGTCGACGATGGCGGGCATGACGTTCTCGTCGGCCTCGATGGCGTCCCGGAGGTCGTCGAGCGCCGCCTCGACCGCGGCGTCGTCGCGCTCGTCCTTGACCGATTCGAGCCGGTCGAGCTGGCGCTGCTGGGTCTGTTCGTCGACCTTGAGGATGTCGGGCCGGGTGTCCTCGTCGATCTCGTACTCGTTGACGCCGACGACCGTCTCCTCGCCCGATTCGACGCGCTCCTGATACTCGTAGGAGGCGTCCTGGATCTCGCGATGGAAGTACCCCTGCTCGATGCCCGCGAGCACGCCGTCCCGGACCGAGCCGTCGCCCATCTCCTTGATCTCCTCGATGTAGGCCATCGCGTCTTGTTCGACCTCGTCGGTCAGGCTCTCGACCGCGAACGAGCCGCCGAGCGGGTCCGCGATGTCTGCCGCGCCCGACTCCTCGGCGATGATCTGCTGTGTCCGGAGTGCGACCCGGACAGCCTCCTCGGAGGGTAGCGCGAGGGCTTCGTCGAAGCTGTTGGTGTGGAGGCTCTGGGTGCCCCCGAGCACGCCCGCGAGCGCCTGAATCGTCACGCGGACGATGTTGTTCAGCGGCTGCTGGGCGGTCAGGCTCTGGCCCGCGGTCTGTGTGTGGAACTTGAGCTGCTTGCTGGCCTCGGCCTCGGCGTCGTACCACTCGTCCATGACGGTCGCGTAGATGCGCCGCGCCGCGCGGAACTTCGCGATCTCCTCGAAGATGGCGTTGTGGGAGTTGAAGAAAAAGGAGAGCTGTGGCGCGAACTCGTCGACGTCCATCCCGCGGTCGAGACAGTCCTCGACGTACGCGAAGCCGTCGGCGAGGGTAAAGGCGAGTTCCTGAACGGCGGTCGAGCCGGCCTCGCGGATGTGGTAGCCCGAGATGGAGACGGGCTTGATCTTGGGGGTCTGGTCGACCGCGAACTCGATGGTGTCGGTCACGATGTCGAGGCTCGGCTCCGGCGGGATGACCCACTCCTTCTGGGCGATGAACTCCTTGAGCATGTCGTTCTGCATGGTGCCCCGCAGCTCCTCGCGCGGGACGCCCTGCTGGTCGGCGAGCGCGACGTACATCGCGTAGATGACCGGCGCGGATGGGTTGATGGTGAAGGAGGTCGAGACCTCGCCGAGGTCGATGCCGTCGAACAGGATCTCCATGTCTCGGAGGGTGTCGACCGCCACGCCCTCCTTGCCGACCTCGCCGTCCGAGAGCGGGTCGTCGCTGTCCTTGCCCATCAGGCTCGGCATGTCGAACGCGGTCGAGAGGCCGGTCTGGCCCTCGTCGATGAGGTAGTGGAACCGCTCGTTGGTCTCCTCGGCGGTGCCGAAGCCGGCGAACTGGCGCATGGTCCACGTCCGCCCGCGGTACATCGTGGGGTACACCCCGCGGGTGTACGGCTCCTCGCCGGGGTAGCCCAGGTCCTCCTCGTAGTCGATGTCGGCCACGTCGTCGGGCGTGTACAGCCGGTCGACTTCGAGGTTCGAGACGGTAGCGAACCGGTCCTGGCGCTCGCCGTAGGCGTCGAGTACCGGGCCGAGCGTCTCTGCTTCCCACTCCTCCTTGCCGTCGCGTATCTCAGCGAGGTCGTCCTCGTCGTACATGTCTACACCGTAGGTCCGAAGAATCATTAATATGGTTGGATTCGGTCCCCGAAGCGACCACCGACGAGTTCAGCTCGGCACCTCGCGCTACTGCAGCCGCTTCGTGGTCTCGACGAGGGGATGGCGCGCGTAGTCGACCACGTCGATGTCTTCGAGCGTCTCCAAGCCCTCCTTCTCGGCGGTCTCGGCCATGCCGAGGTTCACGTCCTCGTCGACGAGGATGACGTAGGCGTCCATCTCGTCGAGGTCGATGCGGTCGGCCGCCATCACGCGGTGGTGGCCGTCGGCCAGCAGCAGGTCCTCTCCCTCGCTGTTGGGCGCGCAGTCGATGACGACCAGCGGCTCCGCGAGGCCGCGTTCGAGTTCGTAGGTCCGGCCCTCCAGTTCGTCGGCGTACACCTTCCCCTGCGTGGGGGTCAGGTCGTCGAGCGACACCTCGCGGCGGGTCTGCTCGACCTCGGTGTCGTGAATGGATTCGAGGGTGCGCATCAGCTTGCCGACCTTCTCGGGGGTCGCGCGCTCGATCTGCGAGCGGATCACGTCCGTGTTCGTGATGATGCCCACGAGGTTGCCCGCGTCGTCGACCACGGGGAGCTTCTGGATGCCCGACCGAAGGATGACCCGCGCGGCGTCGTCGACCTTCATGTCTGGGTGTGCGACGATGAGGTCCTGGGACATCACCTTGAAGATGGGCTCGTCGGGGCCCTCCAACAGGAGGTCGCGCGCGCTCACGAACCCCTCGACCCGCCGCCCGTCGCAGACCGGGTAGCCGTTGTGCTCGTCGCTCTCGACGATGCGCCGGGACACTTCCTCGACGGTGGCGTCGGGCGAGACCGTCGCCACCTCCCGGGTCATGTAGTCGCCGACCTTGGCCTTGCCGTCGGCCATACCGCCGTCCGGTGCCGCCACGTCCATGGCCCCACGAACGAACGCGGTCGTCAAAAGGCTTCCCGCTTCACGGAACGGCCCCGTGCGTCACGGAACGACTTCCAGCTTCGCGGGGTTCGTTGGCGGACCACTCGCGGCGACGAGACTCGCACTTTTTTCGCGCCGTCGTCCCTCGTACCCACCGGAATTTATATCATCAAAGTCGATGAACGACGGGGTATGCACAAACCCCTGCTCGTGACCGACTTCCTCGATAGAGCGCGGGAGTACTACGGCGACGAGGAGGCAGTCGTGGCGACCACCGGCGAGCGATACACCTACGACGAGCTCGGCGACCGGGCCGACCGGCTCTCGGCGGCGCTGGCCGCGCGCGGGATCCGGAAGGGCGACCGGGTGGCCGTGCTCGACCCGAACACCCACTATCACCTCGAAGCCGCCTACGCCATCTTCCAGCTCGGCGCGGTCCACACCCCGCTGAACTACCGACTCACGCCCGACGACTTCGAGTACATCCTGAGCGACGCCGGCGTGGACGCGGTAATCGCCGACCACGAGTACGCCGAGAAGATCGAGGCGGTCCGCGATTCGGTGCCGACAGAGGTGTTCATCTCCAACGACGCCGAGCAGACCGAGAGCGAGGCGCGACGCGCCTCGGACGCGTCGAGCGGGCAACCGCGAGACGGCGACTGGGAGGACTTCGAGGCGGTGATCGCGGAGAGCGACCCGGACTACCACCGCCCGGAGATGGCCGAGGACGAGGTGATCACCATCAACTACACGTCGGGAACCACCGGCGACCCGAAGGGCGTGATGCGAACCCACCGGACCGAGACGCTCCACGCCTACCTCATCTCCATCCATCAGGAACTCCGCGACGACGACGTCTACCTCTGGACCCTGCCGATGTTCCACGTCAACGGCTGGGGCCACCTCTACGCCGTCACGGGGATGGGTGCGACCCACGTCTGCACGCGCGGGGTGGACGCCGCCGAGATTTTCGAGACGGTCGCCGCCGAAGACGTGTCGTACCTCTGCTGTGCGCCAACGGTGCTGAACCGACTGGTCGACTACTTCGACGAGCACGGCCCCGAGACGCGAGGCGACAACGACGTGCGGGTCGCGACCGCGGGGTCGGCCCCACCGGAGGCCACCATCCGTGCGGTCGAAGAGGAGTTCGGCTGGTACCTCAAGCACGTGTACGGCGCGACCGAGACCGGACCGCTCATCACGACCTCGGACGCTCGCAGGCTCCTACCTAAGGGAGAGGAGCGATTCGCCCTCAAGAAGCGACAGGGCATCCCGTACCTCGGCACCGAGGTCGCGGTGGTCGACGAGGACGGCGAGGCGGTCCCGCGTGACGATTCGACCATCGGCGAGATCGTGGTCCGGGGCAATCAGGTGATGGAAGGCTACTGGGAGAAGCCCGACGCGACCGACGAGGCGTTCTCGGACCGACGAGAGGGCTGGTACCACACCGGCGACCTCGCGGTCGTGGACGACAAGGGCATGCTCGCCATCCAGGACCGCAAGAAGGACATCATCGTCTCGGGCGGCGAGAACATCTCCAGCATCGAACTCGAAGACACCCTCTTCGAACACGAGAAGGTGGCCGACGTGGCCGTGATCCCCGCGCCGAGCGACGAGTGGGGCGAGACGCCCAAGGCGTTCGTCGTCCCGGATTCGGGCGATTCGGACGCTGCCGGCGTCTCCACCGAGGAACTTCGGGAGTTCGTCCGCGACAGGGTGGCCTCCTACAAGGCGGTCCGGCGCGTCGAGTTCGTCGAGGAGTTGCCGACCACCGCGACCGGGAAGATCCAGAAGTACGAACTCCGCGAGGAGGAGTGGGACGAACAGGATCGGATGGTGGGAGAGGGATAATCCGATGGTAGCAGAGGGATAACCCGATGGTGGGAGAGGGATAATCCGATGATGGGTGAGGGTTGATCTCGGACGCGGTCGCCCCGCTACGCCATCGTGACGTGCTGGCAGTTGACTCCCAGTCGAATCTCCGGTGAGCCGTCCTGCCCGTTCTCGACCCACACCTCGATACCCGTCCAGTTCTCGCCCTCGCACGGGAGCCGTCGGTGCTCGAACCCCGGCCAGTCGCGCTCGAACCGCGTCCCGTCGACGGTCACGACGACGGTCTCCGGGTCGGTCGACTGGGGGAACGTCGCGTCCTCGTGGGCCTCGTTGCTGTCCGAGAGGCGATACTCCCGCTCGAAGAGGACCGTTCCGTCGTCGTTTTCGACGGTGACGGTCACGTCGTGAGTCTCGTCGCGGTCACCGAGATACACCGTCACCGTGTGAGCAGGGCGTGACGACGACCCCGGGACGGCGCATCCAGCGACTGCGACGAGTGCCGCGCTCGAACTGGCGAGAAACGTACGACGGTTCGGGGAGGGCATCGGTTCGGTACGTGACGACGCTCCGACTGTTAAGCCCATCTATGATGCCTATATAGAAATCCCGGACGTGGCGAGACCGGTCGTGACGTCTCTCGAAAGCCCCGCTCGCTCGCGGTCGCTGTGATTTCACCGGGCAGGTCCTGGCTACTGTCGAGCAGGGTGCTCGCCGGCGGTCGACCGGCAGCGCGTCAGCCGTGACGCCGACCTCACCGTCGCGTCGCTGGCCGAACTCGCCGTGTCGCTGTAACTGCCCGGAACGGCAGTTCTCGGAGCCGGGGCAGAGCGCGTCACGGCGCGAAATTATTGGAGAAAGAATATGACCGGGCTGGAAGTCGAGTACCGGTGGATTCACCGGTAACGCTTGGCTACCCGCGGGATTCAACGATTTTTTACAGGTTCGAAGTCGGAAGCATCCCGTATAATTATTAATGATGTTCGCGTTCCCTGATAGCATGGCACGGGGAGAGCAAAACGACGTGTCGCGCAGAGACGTGGTGAAGATGGCCGGAGCGACCGGTCTCGCGGGGGTCGCCGGAGTCGCCGGGAGCGCGAGTGCACAGGAGAATCCGCCGATAGGAAACTACCCGATTCAAGGGGACACTGCGACGTTCGGCTTCAACGTACCGCAGTCGGGGCCGTACTCCTCGGAGGGGCAAGACGAACTCCGGGCGTACGAGTTGGCGGTCCAGCACCTCAACAACGGCGGTGGTTGGGTCGACAACTGGGAGGGCCTGTCGGGCAACGGGGTGCTCGACTACCAGCTCGACTCCGTGACGGGCGACACCGCGACCGACGCGGACACCGCCCGCCAGTCGGCCCGTCGGATGATCCAACGGGACAACGCCATCATGGTGTCGGGCGGGTCGTCGAGCGCGGTGGCGGTCGCGGTCCAAGAGCTCTGCCAGCGCGAGAAGGTGCAGTTCATGGCGTGTCTGACCCACGCCGACGACACCACGGGTGGCGACTGCGTCCGGTACTCGTTCCGGGAGATGTTCAACACGACCATGTCGGCCCAGGCGCTCGCACCGGTGGTGACCGAGGAGTACGGCGACGACCTCAACTTCTACCAGTTGTACGCCGACTACAACTGGGGACAGTCCCAACAGGACTCGATGAACACGTACTTCAGCGACGCCGGCTGGTCGCAGGTCGAGAGCGTCGCCACGCCGCTGGGCACGTCGGACTTCTCGTCGTACCTCTCGCAGGTACCCCGAGACGAGACCGACGTGCTGTTTCTCAACCACTACGGGCTCGACGGGGCGAACTCGCTGTCGCAGGCCATCGACAGGGGCCTGAACGAGGACATGGAGATCGTCGTCCCGCTGTACAACCGGCCGATGGCGCAGGCCGCCAGCGGTGCCATCGAGGGCGTGTTCGGGACCGTGGCGTGGGACGCCCAGATCGACAACGAGCCGTCGAATGCGTTCACGGAGACGTTCCAGAACGAGTACGACCGCATCCCGTCGGGGCCGGCCCAGCTGGCGTACGCACAGACGCTGCAGTACGCAGCGGCGGTCGAGCGCGCGGGGACGTTCTACCCGCCGGAGGTCATCAGGCAACTCGAGGGCCACGAGTACGACAACATCGGCATGGGGCCGGAGACGATGCGGGCGTGCGACCACCAGGCCCAGCGGGCAGTTCCCGTCGTGCGCGGACTGCCCGAGGGCGAGCAGGAGGAGGGGTCGTTCTTCGAGATCGTCAACCTCACGCCGCGCGAGGAGATCGGCTACGGCTGCGACGAGGGTCCGGCCGCGGAGTGCGAACTCGGACCGTACGAGTAGGTGGGTCCCCGACGGGACCCGGTCGACGACCGAACCAAACTTTATGCTTGCGAGAGAATACCAAACGAACATGGTGGGGAGGGGAAGTTCACATCGAGAATCGAGAGCGTCCGGTCCGGGGACGGCTCCCCCGGACGCGACTGCACGGACTCGGAAGACGACCGCAAGCGGCTCGGAGGTGATGGCGTGCTCGCCGAGGTGCTGACCGTCTTCATCAACGGGCTCCAGCAGGGCGCGATCTACGTGCTGGTCGCCATCGGGCTGTCGATCATCCTCGGCACGCTGAAGTTCGTCAACTTCGCGCACGGCGCGCTCTACCTCGTCGGCACGTACGTCGGGCTGCTCGTCACGCTGGAGATCCAGCTGACCGACGGCAAGCTCGCCGAGTGGGGGTTCACCTCGATCGGGCTCGGCTGGGGCTTTCTGGCCGCGCTGGTAATCGTCCCGATAGTGGTGTTCGCCGTCGGACTGCTGATGGAGCGGTTCGTCGCGCGCCCGTTCTACGACCGGCCCGACACCGACCAGATACTGCTCACGTTCGGGCTCGCCATCGTCGTCCAGGAGGTGTTCAAGATCCTGTTCGGCGGCCAGAGCTACAACTTCGCGCGCCCCGGCTGGGCCAGCGGCCCGGTCGACCTGCCGATAATCGGGGCGTTCCCCGAGTGGCGGCTGTACGTCATCGGTATCACGGCCGTGCTGGTCGCGGGGGTGTACGCGCTCGTGGAGTTCACCGACTTCGGGCTGGTGGTCCGGGCCGGCACCCGCGACGCCGAGATGGTCGAACTGTTGGGCATCAAGCTCTCGCGGCCGTACCTGATGGTGTTCGGCGTCGGCGCGGCGCTCGCGGGCGTCGCGGGCGTGGTCGGCGGCCCGCTGTACGCGGTCAACCCCAACATCGGCACGGAGATTCTGGTGCCCGCGTTCCTCGTCGTGGTCATCGGCGGCGTGGGCTCGATCACCGGCGCGGTACTTGGTGGCATCCTCCTCGGCGAGACGCTGGCGATTCTCGTGGCAGTCGCGCCCCAGTGGTCGCAGGTCGGCATCTACGTACTGGCCGCGGTCGTCCTGCTCGCGCGGCCCCAGGGCCTGCTCGGCTCCGAGGAGGTGACGCCGTGAGCGACGAACCCACCGAGACGGCCGACGCGACCGAGGAGGGCGGCGCGGTCGTCGAGCGCGAGCGAACCGAACGGGAGTTCCCGTCGTGGGAGCGCGTCCGCGAGAGCGAACTGTTCGTTATCGCAATCACGACGGTCGCTCTCGCCGTCTTCCCGTGGCTGTTCGCCCGCGCACCGGTGATCAGCGGCGTCCTGCAGGGGTATCAGGACCTCGCGACGCTCATCGTCATCTGGGGGATCTTCGCGATGGGGTTCAACCTCCTGCTGGGCTACACGGGGCTGCTGTCGTTCGGCCACGCCGCGTTCTGGGGCGGTGCGGCGTACGCGGCGGGCGTGTTCAGTACCCACGTGTCGTCGAGCCCACTCCTCATCATCCTCGCCGGGACCGCGTTCGCGGCCCTGCTCGCGTGGGCGCTGGGGTTCGTCGCGCTCAGGCGCGGGGGCATCTACTTCGCGATCCTCACACTGGCGTTCGGCCAGATGGCCTACTACATGGCGTTGTCCCCGCTCTCGGGGATCACCGGGGGCGAGAACGGCTACACGGGAGTCGAACTCGCTCCGCTGCTCGGGAGCTTCTTCCTCCAGTACCCGGTGCCGGGGCTCGACTGGCTGGTCGGCACGTGGACCTACGTACTCGTCGGCGTCGTGGCGGTCGTCTGCGTGGCGGCCGCGAACCGGATCCTCCACTCGCCGTACGGGATGGTGTTCCGGGCGATCAGGGAGAACGACCAGCGCGCGGAGTTCGTGGGCCTGAACGTCTGGCGGTACAAGCTGATGGCGTTCGTCATCTCGGGGACGCTCGCGGGCGTCGCGGGGAGCCTGTTCACCATCTACAGCGCGTACGTACCGGTCCAGTCGCTGTACTGGACGACCAGCGGGGAAGTGGTCATCATGGCGGTGCTGGGCGGCGTGGGATCGCTGTTCGGCCCCATCCTCGGCGCGGGAATCTACCTCTACGTCGAGAACGTGATCAGCGGGGTCCAGCAGTTGACCCTGCCGTTCACCGGCCCCGGCGAGTACGTCACGCTGGTCCAGGAGCCGGTCGTCCTGCTCGAAGGGTTCGGGGCGTACTGGCACCTCATCCTCGGCCTCGTGTTCGTCGCGGTCATCGTCCTGTTCCCGCGGGGCATCTGGGGGCTGTTCGAGGACGCCGCAGGTGCCGTCCGGCGGCTGGGGAGTGATCACTGATGGCCCTGCTCGAAACTCACGGACTCACCAAGTCGTTCGGCGGTCTCGTTGCGGTCGACGACGTGGACCTCGAAATCGAACGCGGCGAGAGCGTCGCGGTCATCGGCCCGAACGGCGCGGGCAAGTCCACGTTCATCAACCTCGTGACGCGGATGCTGGACGCGACCGCGGGCGACATCGAGTTCAAGGGCGAGTCCATCGCGAGCGACGACCCCCATGAGGTGGTCCAGAAGGGGGTGAGCCGGTCGTTCCAGACCGCCTCTATCTTCCCGGAACTCTCGGTCGAGGAGAACGCCCAGATCGCGGCGCTGGCGGCCGAGCACGGCTCGTTCCGGTTCAACTTCCTCCGGCACCGCGACAACTACGGCGGGGTCGAACGGCTCGCCAGCCGGACGCTCGACGCCGTGGACCTGCTGGACCAGCGCGGCGTGACGGCCGAGGACCTGCCGTACGGCGACAAGCGTCGGCTGGAACTCGGCATCGCGCTGGCGAGCGATCCCGATCTGCTGTTGATGGACGAACCCACCGCGGGGATGTCGCCCGAGGAGACCGCCGACACGGTCGACCTCGTCGAACGGGTGAAGGCCGAGATGGGGCTGACCATCCTGCTGGTCGAGCACGACATGGAGGTCGTGTTCGACGTGGCCGACCGCATCGTGGTACTTCACCGCGGGGCCGTCATCGCCGAGGGATCGCCCGAGGCGGTGCAGGGCGACCCGGACGTCCAGGAGGCGTACCTCGGAGGTGTCGAGGCGTGAGCGACGACGACCGCCTGCTCGAACTCGACGACGTGGACGCCTACTACGGCGAGAGTCACATCCTCCGGGACGTGTCGCTCGGCGTGGCCGGCGGCGAGGTCTGCGCGCTGCTCGGCCGGAACGGCGCGGGCAAGACCACCACGCTCCGCGCTGTCGCGGGCGCGCGGCCGCCCGAGGTCCGGGACGGTCGCATCTCGTTCAAGGGCGAGGACGTGACCGCGATGGAGCCGGAGGACATCTCCGCGCGGGGCATCTCGCTGGTGCCCGAGGAGCGGCGGGTGTTTCCGAACCTCTCGGTCGCGGAGAACCTCCACCTCGCGGAGGTCTCGGAGAACGCCTCGAACACCGTCGGGCGGTCGCTCGGGCAGGTGCAGGTCGAGCACGTCGGCATGACGACCGAGCAGGTGTACGAGGAGTTCCCGCGGCTCCGCGAGCGCAATAGCCAGCAGGCCGGAACCCTCTCGGGCGGCGAACAACAGATGCTCGCCATCGCCCGCGCGCTCAAGCAGAACACCGACCTGCTCCTGCTCGACGAGCCGTACGAGGGGTTGGCTCCCCAGATCATCGCTGACGTGGAGGACGCCATCCGGCGCATCAGCGAGTCGGGCACCACCATCCTGCTGGTCGAGCAGAACGCGGTCGCCGCGATGGACATCGCCGACCGGTGTTACGTCGTCGACCAAGGGAGCATCGTCTTCGAAGGAACCGCAACGGAGCTACGTGAAGATGACGAGACCAGAGAGCGATACCTCGGCGTCTGAGGCAGAGAGCGACGAAACTATCGAAGCGGAGCGTTCGTCGGCGGCGGCCTCACGCGAGGCCGCCGCCGACGAACGCTCCGGCTCGGACAGCCAGCGTTCTGCCCCCGCAGATTCCACCGACCCCGACGCGCTGTTCGACGAACTCGTCGCGGCCGGCGTACTCGACGCGGGCGCGGGCAGCGTTCGGACCACCGACGAGTTCGAGCACACCCACGGCATCTACTACGACTCCTACGTCGGCGTGGACGACGCGGAGTTCCGGCGGGCGGTCGCCAGCGCGTTCGGGCTCCCGGACGACGCCACCGCCACGGAACTCGTCGACGCGGAGGCGGTCACCCGCGAGGACCTCGCGCGGTACCTCGCGGTCCGCTCGCACGCCCCGGACGACGTACCCCCGGTCGATCTGGCGGTCATGACCGAGATGGTCGGCGAGTTGGTGCCAGACACCCCCGTCCCGGCCGCGCTGGCCGACGTGACCGACGACCCTGCGTCGTTCGTCGCCGAGCGCGACCGGGCGGTGGTCACCGTCTGGAAGCGCTTTTGCGACCCCTGCGAGTCGCTGAAGGCCGACCTCGACGCGGCACTGGACGCGATTCCGGACGAGGTGGCGGTCGGGGGAATCGACGGCGAGGTCGCCCGCGACTTCTGCGAGACCTACGGCGTCGACGCCGCACCGGGAGTCGTGCTCGTCCGCGACGGCGACCACCGGACGGTCACGGGCGGCGACGAAAGCGCGTGGACGGCCGCAGCCCGGGAGCTATTCGAGGGGTGAGAAGAGCGAGGTCGGAAGAACGCGAGGCGACGCAGCTACTCTTCGGCTTTCCCGGCGGTGGCGTCGTCCCATCGCGAGACGTACACCACCAGCGCGAGCGGGAGGCCGAGGGCGAGGCCTACGGTCACGACGCCGTACACCGCGAGTCCGAGCGCTGTCGGTTGGAGTTCGAGCACGCCGAGCAGGGCGACGGGGGTGAGGTCATCCGGGCCGAACGCGCCCAGCACCGCGCCCACGAGGCCCGTAAGGGCGACGATGACGGCGTACAGCACGACCACGAACGACTGTCCGCCGAACGTCCGGGACACGTCCGAACGTCGGGACGGCGGAAGGATTAGCCTTTTCATTCGCACGGCCCAACGTCGAGTGTGTCCGACAAAGAGCTGTTCGCGGTGCTGCTCGGCGGCATCGCGATCCTGATGTTCGTGATGGGAATCGTCCTCGTACTGACGTGAGCAAGACGGGGTGAGAAAACGACCCGTCCGCGTTTCGCTTCGCCTCGTCGCAATCTCGGTTTACGGTTCGTCTCGCCGCAGTCGCAGTTTACGTCTCGTCGCGGTCCGCGTCGGCGGAGTCGGCCTCACCGCCGTCGGTCGCGACCTCCTCACCGCCGTCGGTGACGGTGATCGCGGTGTCGCGCTTGCGCTCGAACCACGCCCACTCCTTGGTCTTCATTCCGACGTCCTCGAGGTCCCACGGGTCGCCGCTCTGCACTTTGGGGCCTTCGAGCCACGAGGTGACGATGTTCCAGACGAAGATGAGTTGGCCGAAGCCCATGATGAACGCGCCGGCCGTGGCGATCAGATGCATGTTGGCGAACTCGGGCAGGTAGGTGGCGTAGCGCCGGGGCATCCCGCCGTAGCCCAGGATGAGCATCGCGATGAACGTCGCGTTGCTGCCGATCATCGACAGCCAGAAGTGCCACTTCGCGAGCGTCTTCTGGTACATGCGGCCGGTGTACAGCGGGAACCAGTAGTAGATGCCCGCGAACCCGGCCATGGCGATGGCTCCCATGACGATGAAGTGGAAGTGACCCACGACGTAGTAGGTGTCGTGGAGCACGAGGTCGACGGGGACCGACGCGAGGAACACGCCGGTCACGCCGCCGATGATGAAGTTCTGGACGAATCCGATGCAGAACAGCATCGGCGCGACCAGTCGTATGCGCCCGTTCCACATGGTGGTGATCCAGTTGAACGTCTTGACCGCCGACGGCACCGCGATGGCCAGCGAGACGGCCATGAACGACGCGCGGATGCGGGGGTCGATGCCCGTGCTGAACATGTGGTGGGCCCAGACGCCGAACGAAAGGACGCCGATGGCGAGTGTCGAATAGACGACGAACTTGAAGCCGAACAGTTTGCGGCCGGAGAATCTGGGCAGGATGAGGCTCACCAGCCCCATCGGCGGCAGCACGAGGATGTACACTTCGGGGTGGCCGAAGAACCAGAACAGGTGCTGCCAAAGCAGCGCCCCGCCGCCGTCGACAGCGAAGAACGTCGTGCCCAGATTGCGGTCGAGCAGCAACATTACGAGCGCGCTGCCGAGCAGCGGGAACGAGAACAGGATGATCCCCGACTGGGTCAGCATCGTCCACGAGAAGATGTCGAGGTTCGCCCAGTCGACGCTCTCGCCGCGCTCGCTGAAGATGGTCGCGATGAAGTTGATCGCACCCATCGTCGCCGAGACGCCCGAGAGGTGCAGTCCCAGCAGCATTAGGTCCACGCCGGGGTTCATCTGCTCGACCGACAGCGGCGTGTACATCGTCCAGGACGTCTCGGCGGCCGAGATGTCGCCGCCGGTCAGCGTCGCCAGCGGGAACCCGGCCCAGATGAGGACGGCGGCGGGCGGGAGCAGCCAGAACGCGATGGCGTTGATCCGCGGGAACGCCATGTCGTCCGCGCCGATCAACAGCGGGACGAAGTAGTTCCCGAACGCCGCGAGGATGGGCGTGCCGAACAGGAACAGCATCGTGATCCCGTGGGTTGTCATCAGCGCGTTGTAGAAATTCGCGCCGATGATCTGTGAGGTCGCCGTGGCGAGCTCCGCACGCATCAGCAGGACGGCGATGCCGCCCCACGCGAACGCGAACAGCCCAAACGCGCCGTATAGGATTCCGATGTCCTTGTGGTCGACGGTGGTCAACCACCGCACGATTCCGGCGGGCTTCTCCGAGTGGTGTGCCTGCCCGCTTCCTTCTCCGACGTATCCACTCCCGCCGCTGGCGAGGGGGCTGTACGACCGCCAGTCCTCGTAACGCGAGAGGAACGTGGCGACCGCGACCAACAGCACCCCCATCACGACGGTGAGCGCGATCTGCCCGGCTTCTACCATGCGCGTTGGTCAGGGCTACAGGGTAAAGAAAGGTTAGGATACGTCCCGCCGTCGTCTCGTGACTACCGTGTGAACAAACCGCCTTCAGAAGGCCGAAATACCGCTTCGCCAAGAGGTAGAGTTCTTGGATGGTGACCGCGCAGAAAGGACCGATGAAAGGGAATCTCACGTCGCGGGACGCGACTAACGGGGCGTTACTCCCCGGCGTCCTCGATGAGTCCCGCCGCGACGTACGTCAGGTACGCCAGCAGGATGGTCGGGACGATGAGCAGCGCGAACGAGATGACGGACTCGATTCCCTCGAAGCCCCACGGCGCGAGCACGACGAACATCGCGACGAAGAACGCGACGATGCCCATCGGAATGATGTTGACCGTGATGTCGAGCCACGTTTCCTTGTCGAAAACCGGGGTTGCCATAACTGAGCGTAGAGACCCCGCCGACAAATAGGTTGGCGATTCTGCGGTGACGAAGATAGCATATCGAGATTCCGCAGTGACGATGATAGCTTTGCGATTGTGATGGCGAGGACAGCTTTGCGATTGTGATACCGTTCCGCCTACGCGTGCGTGGACTCGAACAGGGAGCCGAAGACGCCCGCCGCGAGGACTACCACGCCGCCGACCAGTACGGCGAGGCCCCGCAGGTGGACCGATCCGGTGGTCGTGAGCGTGATGACCGCTCCGACTACGAGACAGAGCACCGACGCGGTGACCAACCCGTTCCACGGATTGGCGACGTAGCCGGATTCGCGCAGGATGCCCACGATGCTACCCACGAACAGCAGTAGCCCTCCGACTGCCACGGGGAACAGCGGCCACACGATGCCGACCTCGAAGATGGCGAGGCCGAAGGCCACGAACACCGGCCACGGGCTCGCCTTGCGGTACTCGTCGCTCAAGCCCGGTTGCTCGTCCATGGTCGTGAATCGGAGTGGCGACGACTAAAGGCCACCGACTGCGACCCAACGGGGCGTCGAGTAACCGGCCTTTTGTGGGTTTCAGCGGTCCATCGAGGACTGAAAGCAACTTAGAACTGACCCCGAACGCTCGACTGGTGTTACCCCGAGCGAAGGCTTAACAGCGCGGGCGCTCACAGTCGGAGGTATGCAGTTCATCGAGGTGACCGCGATTGGCCGATAGCTCCCGGGTCGTGCAGATCACAGTCGTGCTGGTCGGGATCGCCGCGGCGGTCGCGGTCGGCTGGCTTCTGTTCGTCGAGGTACCCGAAGGCAACCTCGCGCGACTGGTCGGGGTCGTGCTGGCGGTCGTCACCGGCGTGGTCGGCGCGCGAGCGGCCGGGCGAGTCGCGTCGTCGCAGTTCGCGGCCTACGACGTGGCGGAGGTCGGCGTCGAGGGGCCGATCAGCCGCGACGGCGGCAGTGGCCGTCTGCCGACCAGTCCGGGCGGGACGCCAGCCGACGAGGTGGTCGAGCAGATCGAGGCGGCCGACGAGGACCCCAGCGCGCGAGCGCTCCTCCTGCGGCTCAACACGCCCGGCGGCGAGGTGGTTCCGAGCGACGACATCCGGCTGGCGGCCGAGCGCTTCGACGGGCCGACCGTGGCCTACGCGACGGACGTCTGTGCCAGCGGCGGCTACTGGATCGCCAGCGGCTGCGACGCCATCTACGCCCGCGAGGGGAGCATCGTCGGGAGCATCGGCGTCATCGGCTCGCGGGTCAACGCCGCGGGGCTGGCCGACAAGCTCGGCCTCGACTACGAGCGCCTCGCGGCGGGCGAGTACAAGGACGCGGGCACGCCGCTCAAGGAGATGTCCGACGAGGAGCGCGAGTACCTCCAGGGGCTCATCGACGGCTACTACGAGGAGTTCGTCGACCGCGTCACGGACGGCCGGGACCTCAGCGACGAGCAGGTCCGGGACACCGAGGCCAGAGTGTACCTCGGCGGGGACGCCCAATCCATCGGGCTCGTGGACCACCTCGCCACGAAGAAGGAAGTGAAAGAGCGACTCGCCACGGACCTCGGGCAGGACGAAGTGGAGGTCCGGGAGTTCGAACCAGAGCGCAACGTGATGGCGCGACTGCGGGGCGGCTCGCAGGCGGTCGCGTATGCGTTCGGCGCGGGCGTCGCGAGCGCGGTCGCGGGCGAGGACGCGGGAAGCGTGGACGGGTTCGAGTTCGAACTGCGGTGACCCACGAACTGATACCCGAAACGACGACGGGTGACCAGGAGCCGACCGGTGGTCACGCCCCCTGAATCAGGTTGGTGACGCCGGCCGTCTCGCTGACGATCCAGGCGATGAACAGGAGATACGCCGTCAGTAACGCGTACGACTCGACACCAGTCAGCGACAGGCCCGTCCGCAGGACGACGAATAGCAGGATGGTCGCGAGCGTCAGCACTCCCATCATCGGGACGGCGACGGCGAAGTCGACCGGCGCGCTACCCACGATGAGCACCCCGAGCGGGATTGCGACCAGCAGGTCGAACGTGTTCGACCCGAGGACGTTCCCGAGGCTCGTCGAGCCCTTGCCCGTCCGTGCCGCGCGGACGCTGACGAGCGTGTCCGGCAGACTCGTCGCCGCGGCGATGATGGTGACGCCCGCGAGGAACTCCGGAATCCCGAAGGCGTGGTTCAGCCCCTCGACCGCGCTCACGAGCTGTTCCACCGCCACCAGGATGACGAGGAGTCCGACCGCCAGTTTTCCCCACTGTCGGAGAACTGGGATATCGCCGGCTTCATCGTCGCTCTCGTAGTCGCGCACGTCCTGCCACTGGATGAACAGGTACAGCCCGTACAGCACCAGCGGGATGAACGCCAGCGGTCGCGTTAGCCGCCCGCCGAGCGCCGCGCCGCCCGTCGTCGGGTAGTAGATGACCGCCAGCGCGAACGTGATCAAAAGTGCCGAGACGGCGATCATGTAGAACTGCGCCTCCTTGTAGACGATGGTGCGACTCGACTCGACGGAATCGCCGGTCGTAACACCGGACAGACCGGGGATGACGAGGATGTTGAATATCGCCGAACCCACCACGGCTCCGACGCCCATGTCGAACGAACCCGCGAGCGCGGTGAATACCACGCTCGCCAGTTCGGGGAAACTCGATCCGAACGCGACGACTATCGACCCCTGAATCACTCCCGGAAGTCCGTAGTGCGCCGAGAGGTGGTCAGCGGAACTCTCGAGCCACCCGCTACCGAACCAGATGAGCACCGTCGCGACGGCGACGACGGCCGCGTACACGACTGGCGTGTTCGGGAGGACCCCTCCAAGCACCATCGGGCGGAACGACTCAATCAACGAGTAAATAGGTTCACGTCTCGGCTCGTCGCGTCCCGGTGTGTACTGGTAGGTCGACTGAAGAGGCTAGCTCCACGCCGCAACTGGCCGCTATTTAAACCGGAACGTCTCCAGATTCTTCGGCGCGAACGTCCGCATGTTGTACTCGTGGTACAGCGCCGACGAGAGGTCCTGCACGCTCGACTCGTCGCCGTGGACGCACAGCACCTTCTCTGGCCGGGGACTCATCGTCTTCACGAAGTTCATCAGGCCCTGTCGGTCGGCGTGGCCGGAGAAGCCGTCGACCGTCTCGACGTCGACCTCCAGCTTCAGGGTGTTGTTCCGGCCGCGGCCGCGGTCGTTCATCGGGATCTCGTCCCAGCCGTTCTGGATGCGGCGGCCGAGCGTTCCCTGGGCCTGATAGCCGACGAACGTCAGCGTGGAGTCGGGGTCGCCACCGACGTGTTCGAGCCACGACATAATCGGGCCGCCCGTTACCATACCGGAGGTCGAGAGGACGATGCACGGACCGCCGTCGGCGACCTCCTGGCGCTCCTCCTCGCCGCCGTCGATGTGGTTGAACTGGTCGGCGAGGAACGGGTTCTCGTCCTCGTGGAAGATGCGGTCCCGCAGATCGTCCCGGAGGTACTCCGGATACGTCGTGTGGATGGCGGTCGCCTCCCAGATCATGCCGTCGAGGTGGACCGGCATCTCGGGGATGTCGCCGTTGCGCATCGCCTCCTCGATGACGAGCATCATCTCCTGGGAGCGACCCACCGCGAACGCGGGAATGAGGACCTTCCCGCCCTGGTCGTACGTGTCGTTGATGACGTCTTTGAGCCTGCTCTCGGAATCCTCCTGGTCGGTCTGGTAGTCGTTGCGACCGCCGTAGGTGGACTCGAGGATGAGCGTCTCGACCCGCGGGAAGTCGTTGACCGCGCCGTTGAACAGGCGGGTGTCGTCGTAGTGGATGTCGCCCGAGAACGCGACGTTGTAGAGGCCGTCACCGATGTGGAAGTGCGCGACGGCGGACCCGAGGATGTGGCCTGCGTTGTGGAGGGTGAGCTTCACGTCGGGCGCGATGTCGGTCACGTCGCCGTACTCCAGCGGGATGGTGTGTTTGATGGTCTCCCGGACCATCTCGGACTCGTACGGCGGCGCGCGGCCCTCCTTGGCGGCCACGTCGAGGTAGTCGAGTTGAAGCAGGCCCATCAGGTCGCGGGACGGCTCGGTGGTGTAGATGGGGCCGTCGTAGCCGTACTTGAACAGCAGCGGGAGCAGCGCCGAGTGGTCGAGGTGGGCGTGGGTCAGCACCACCGCGTCGATGGTGTTCGCGCCGGCACCGAGCGCTTCCTCGACCTGCAGGTACGGCACCTCGTCCTCGGCACCGGGCTTGTCGCCGCAGTCGATGAGAACGCGCGTCTCGGGCGTCGAGAGGATGAACGAGGCTCGGCCGACCTCTCGACAGCAGCCCAGCGTGGTCACGCGGACGTACTCGTCGTTGGACATCTCCTCGCGGTGGATCTGTCGGCCCACCTTCTCGAGGATGTCGCGGCGCTCGTCGCGCTCCTGCTTGAGGAAGTTCCGGACGTTCGAGACGGTCGACGACTCGATGGGCGGCGTCCGGACCACCTCGGGGGTCCAGCCGACCTCCTGAGTGATCTCCCGGAGTGTGGAGCCGTGCTTGCCGATGACCATCCCGGGCTTCTCGGCTTCGATGACGACCTCGCCGGTGTCGACGTGGAAGTCGAGGTCGGTCACGCCCGCCTCGTCGGGGATGACCCGCATGATGTCCTCGCGCGCGTCGTTCGGTCGCGACAGCACGTCGGGGTCGGGCCGAACGGTGATGCGCTTGCGGAGCTGGCTCGCCAACTGCCGGATGAGGTCGCCGTTCCGGGCGAACTTCTTGGGGTCGCGCGTGTACACGACCAGTTCCGGGCCTTCGTACTTCACGTCCGACACCGAGATGTCGCTCGGTAGCTCGCTCGTGATCTCTGCTCGCAGGTCCTCGAGTTGCTGGTCTACGTTACTCATAGTGAAAAAGTGGTTTCGGCTGTCTCGCGTGTGCCTGAGTCGAATCTGCCTGTGTCGGGTCTCCGTCCGCCGTCCGGACGCTCGGACCGAGCGGAACGGCGGGCTACCCCGCCGTATGCGCTCGAATCGGCCGTGTCGCCGTGACTACGGTACAGAGTACAGCACAGCATAGATTTTCCGCGGGATTGTCGATTACTCGCGCGTCGGCGAGTCGTCCGCGCCCCCGGGACAACCGGGGAGGACCGGACGCTCGCTCGGGGACGCAGGAAAACCCGCTTAGTCGGCATTAGTCGCCGATGTTATAAAAGCCTTCTCAAAACTGGCCCGCACGAGCCCCCCAGAAAACGGCCACACACAAGCCCCCGGAACTCGTCGACCCACGCATGCGCGTGACACCGGAGCGAGTCGCCGCGGAGTACGAGTGGGTCCGGAACCGTGCCGACGCGGTGGTCCCACTGCTGAACGAGGTCAGGTCCGAGTTGGGCGACCTGTTCGACGCCGAAGTCGACCCGGTGACGGCCGACCAGTACCGCGAGGCGGTCGACGCCGTCTTCGCGGACGGCGACCTCGCGGTCAACGTCGCCGCGATGGTAGGCATCCTCCGCGAACTCGATGTCCAGGACGACTACCCCGGGTTCGTGGTGGACGAACTCGTCGGCCGCGAACTCGCCGGTGCCATCGCTGGGAACCAGCCACTGCGGCTGCTCGGCGAGGCGACGTTCCACTTCGCGGACGTGACGACGCACGGCGACCCTGCTGAGGAAACTGCGGGCGCGGACGACCTCGATGCCGCGCTCGCCGCGGGGTTCCAGACCCGACTGCCGGGATGGGGCTGGACCGAGAGCGAGAGCCCGTTCGCCGTGGCGTCCCGGAAGTAGCCCGACGAGTTACCCGAGCGCGTGGACCGCCGCCTCGGCGCGGTCCACCAACACGGGGTGCGGGTCGGCTTCGGGCCGCGACGCCCGAACCTCGGCGAGCGCGGCCTCGACCGGACAGCCCCGGCGAACAGCGAGCGCGGCGGCCGCGACCGCCGGACTGCGAGAACCGCCCCGCGAGCAGTGGACCAACACCGTCTCGTCGGCGTCGCGCGCGGCGACGACTGCATCGACTGCCTGCCTGAAGGCTTCGGGGTCGTTGCGCGGCCCGTCCATCATCGGGACGTGGACGACCGAGACGGCGTCCGGGTATCCGCCGGTTGGCGGATCGTGCGTGAGCGCACAGACGGTGGAGATACCGACCGTCTGCTGCCGGGACGCGTCGGCCGCCGACTCGGCGCTCCCGACGAACAGCCCTGGCGCGATTCGGTCCATGCGCGGCCGTTTCTCCGTCGCGTCGAATAAACCCCGGTTTTTTGTCCCGTTCGGACCCACGCCCCCACATGCAACCCGCGACGCTGTGTTACCTCCTGCGGCCCGGCGACGAGGAGGTGCTCCTCATCCGGAAGAAGCGCGGCCTCGGCGAGGGGAAGTTCGTCGGCCCCGGCGGCAAGGTCGAGGACGGCGAGACGCCCGCGAGTGCGTCGTACGCGAGGTCGAGGAGGAGATCGGCGTGACCCCGCGCGACCCCGAGAAGGTCGGCGAGTTCGAGTTCGTGTTCGGCGACGAGCCGGAGATGTTCGTCCACGTGTTCCGCGCGGAGGAATTTTCGGGCACGCCCGAGGAGAGCCCGGAGGCAGACCCCGAGTGGTTCGACTACGACGCGGTGCCCTACGACGAGATGTGGGAGGACGACCGCTACTGGATGCCCCATCTGTTCGACGGCGAGACGTTTGCTGGGGAGTTCGTGTTCGACGCGGACGGCGATGAGTTGCGCGAGTGGGCGGTCGAGACCGACGTGGAGGGGATAGAAGGTGGCACGGATCGCTGACTGAGCCGCCCTTGAGAGACTTTGGCGTGGGTCAGCTCCGAACCACTACCACAGCTTCATCGCATTTAAGACCACATCGAAGAAACTCCTACCCAATGAGCGACGACGCACAGGAACTCGGTATCACCGAGTCCAAAGAGCACAGCCCCGGCGACTGGTACGCCGAAGTCGTGACGAAGGCCAAACTCGCCGACTACGCGCCCATGGGCGGATTCATCGTCACCCGGCCCCGCGGGTACGCCCTCTGGGAGGGCATCCAAGACAACCTCGATTCGTGGTTCAAGCAGACCGGCTCGCAGAACACGTACTTCCCCGCGCTCATCCCGGAGAGCTATCTGGAGCGCGAGAGCGACATCGTCGAGGGGTTCGACCCCGAGGTGGCGTGGGTCACCCACGGCGGCCACGACGAACTGGAAGAGCGACTCGCCTTCCGGCCCACTAGCGAGTCGATTATCACGCCGTTCATGAGCCAGTGGATCCGGAGCCATCGGGACCTGCCGCTGCGGCTCAACCAGTGGTGCAGCGTCATCCGGTGGGAGGCCACAGAGACCAAGCCGTTCTTCCGCACGAAAGAGTTCCTCTGGCAGGAGGGCCACACCGCTCACGAGACCGAAGACGAGGCGTGGGACGAGACGATGCTCCGGCTCGACCAGTACGAGAAGCTGTACGACGACGTGCTCGCCATCCCCGTGCTGCGCGGCCGCAAGCCGCCCCACGACAAGTTCCCCGGCGCGCACACCACCACGACGGTCGAGGCGCTGATGCCCGACGGCAAGTCCGTGCAGGGTGGCACCTCCCACTACCTCGGGCAGGGCTTCGCGGAGGCGTACGACCTCACGTTCACCGACGCCGACGAAGAGGAGCAGGTGGCCCACACCACCTCGTGGGGCCTCTCGTGGCGCGCGCTCGGCGCGCTCATCATGACCCACTCCGACGATCAGGGGCTGGTCCTGCCCCCGACCATCGCGCCCGAGCAGGTCGTCATCGTCCCCATCTGGCAGGAGGAGAATCGCGAGGAAGTCCTCGACTACGCGGAGGGCGTGGCCGACGACCTCGAAGCGGCGGGCGTCCGCGTGGAACTCGACGACCGCGACGAGCGCAACCCCGGCTTCAAGTTCAACGAGTGGGAGCTGAAGGGCGTCCCCGTCCGGTTCGAGATCGGCCCGAACGAGGTCGAGGACGAGGAGGTCACGGTGGTCCACCGCCCCGACGGCGAGGACTCGGTCGAGGACCGCGAGGGGATCGCCGAGACCGTCGAGGACCACTTCGACGCGGTGTACGAGACGCTGTACGACGACGCCGAAGAGAACCTCGAAGAGAACGTCCGCGAGGCCTACGAGACCAGCGAGATACTGGGCACCATCGGCCGCTACGGCGGCTACGTCAAGACGCCGTGGTGCGGCGACGAGGCCTGCGAGCAGGTCATCAAGGAGGAGATCGCCGCAGAGATCGTGATGGTGCCGATGGACCGCGACGAGGAGCCCATCGGCGACGAGTGTGGCGTCTGCGGCGACGAGGCTGTCGAGACGGCGTACTTCGCGAAGTCGTACTGACGCCTCGGCGTTCTTCGCACTGTTCAGATAAGCGTGACCGTCTTCTCAGCTTCGGCCGGTTAATCAATCACCATTCCTGGCGGACTGAAAGGGCGAGGCGCGCTCGCGTTCACTGCAGTCGTCTCAGCGACCCCTATCCGAGCGAGCGGCAGCGAGTGAGGATATGTCGCTGAGCGACCGCGAGCGCGCCGAGGGCTTTCGAAGACGCGGTTCCAAGTCTGACTGCGTATCT
Organism: Halorussus litoreus; assembly: GCF_003382685.1. Classification (GTDB taxonomy): domain Archaea; phylum Halobacteriota; class Halobacteria; order Halobacteriales; family Haladaptataceae; genus Halorussus; species Halorussus litoreus. Next base: position 116,234 of record NZ_KZ859503.1, read on the forward strand.
GAACACTACCCGTTCTTCAATCCCAACGTTCTGCGGTGCGGGCCAGTTTCACCACCTTCCGTCGCGAACGCGCCGACAACACTCAAGGGCGGACCCGTCGTACCCCCGCCATGGGACGAGAGGTCAAACTCAGCCGGATCGAGACGGTGCTCGGCGAACTCTCCTACCCGGTCGACAAGGAGATTGCTTCGCGGGAGTTCGACGACGTGACCGTTCTCTACGCAAACGGGGAACTGAACTTGGGGGACCTGATAGCCGACACGTCGGCCGAACAGTTCGGCTCGGTCGACGACGTGGTCTCGGAACTGGAGAACGTCCTGCCGCGGGACGCGGTGGGCGAGCCGTTCCAGTCGGAGGGCGAGGGATAAATCGCGGCCGTTTCGGCAGTCAAACATAAAACGGGGGGCTTAACTTGGCGGGTCGGCTACCTCGCGGTACAATGGAGTTTTGCGACGAGTGCGGTTCGATGATGAAAGCCGAGGACGGCCTGTGGGTCTGCGGGAGCTGCGGCCACGAAGAGCCCAAGGACGAGGGCCAGAACTACACCGTCACCGAGGGCCAGGAGGACAGCGAGGTCATCGAGACGAGTCAGGGCGGCGAGGAGAGCGCGCTCCCGACCACCGAGGCTCACTGCCCGGAGTGCGGCAACGACCGCGCGCGCTGGTACATGCAGCAGATCCGGGCGGCCGACGAGAGCGAGACCCGATTCTTCATCTGCACCGAGTGCGAGCACAAGTGGCGCGAAGACGACAATTAACTACGACCTTTTGCTGCGGTCGCTGTGCGAGCGGTCGCTTCGCGACACGCTCGCACGACTCCCTGGCAAACGCTCGACCAAAAACACGGCGTCACCTCCTCGCCCTCGTCTCGCTTCGCTCGGCGAGGCTTCGAGGGTTCCTTGGTCCGCTCGCTCGTCGCTACGCTCGCGGTTTCACCGCTCGCGTGGCCGCGGCGCTTCGCGCCGCGCTATCGCTCCTCACTCGCGGTGAAACGGCGCTTCGCGCCGTACGCTGGTGCGACCGTTGTAGGTGACACGAGCGACTAGCTGGTGGGATGTCGGGGTAGCGCCCGCTCCGTCGCTTCGCTCAGTCGCTCGCTAGGAGTAAGAGTCGAGAATCGGGAAGATCTGCTTACGACCGCCGGGCGAACGTCAGATAGCCGGTGTGACCCACGCCCGCGGTCGAGGGGCGCGAGCCCCGGTCGTCGAAGTCCATCCGGCGCTGGATGGTCTCGAAGGTCTCCACGTCCGCGAGTCCGGCCTCGCGTGCCGCGGCCACGATCTCGCGGGTCTGCTCGACGAACGGCGAGTACACCGCGAGGAACCCGCCGCCGACGAGCAGGTCCGGCGCGCGGGCGACCACGGCCGGCGCGTCCCCGGTGTCGAGCGTGAGCACGTCGAACGGACTCTCGTCGTCGAGGTCGCCCTCGTCGAGCGCCTCGGTCACGTCGCCGGCGCGCACGTCCACGCGGTCGGTCACGTCCGCCAGTTCCATGTTCCCGCGGGCGACCTCGGCGAAGTCGGGGTCGCGCTCGAACGTCGTCACGTCTGCGCCCATCCGACCGAGGTACGCCGCGAGCACGCCCGTTCCGGTGCCGGCGTCGAGCACTCGGTCGCCGCGGCCGACGCCGGTGTGGCCCGCGACCAGCCCTACGTCGCGGGGCATCATCGGCGCGCCGGTGCGCTCGAAGTGGTTGAACAGGTCGGGGCCGCGCAGCGGTCGGACCTCGAACGGTTCGCCGAGATGCGTCTCCAGCGTCGTACCGGGTTCGACGTCTTCGGGCACGTCGAGCACGCCGAGGTCCGTCTGCAGTTCCTCGCCAGGGTCGCGCAGGTACTCCCGGTCGTCGTGGACCAGCAGGACCGTCACTCTAGGTGCTGGATCGCGGTCGCGAGGTCGCCGCCGGTGTCTTCGAGCGCCTCGCGGGCCTCGTCCTCGCTCGCGCCGGTTCGCTGGGCCACGATCTCGACGTCCTCGTCGGGGATCCCCGCGTCGCCGCTCGACCCCGCGTCGCCGCTCGACCCCGCGTCGCCGGACTCGACCGCGCTGGCACCGTCAGTGCCGCCCGTACTGCCGGCCTCGCGGCTCTGGGCTTCGCCGACGACCTGATACGTCTCCTGCCCGCGGGCGTCCATCACGGTGATGTCGGGGTCGTCGAAGTACAGTTCCTCGCCGTCGCTCTTGCGGATGATCACTTCCTCGGCGTCGAGTTCGTCGACGTCGATGCCCATCTGCTTCATCATCTGCTTCATCTTGCGGGGATCGAGACCCCCGCCGCCTCCTCCGAACATACTCGAACCGTCGGAACGGGACGGGATAAGCGTGACGCAAGCGTTCGCCGTGAAGCCGTCCACCCCGTTCGCCGCGATGCTGATCTTCCGACCGACCTACGCTTCGCCAGCGCCTTCGCGGATCATCACGGCCATTCCGGTGTCGAAGTCGGCCATCCCCGCTGCTGAAAGCTCTGCGCGGCCCACCCCGAGAAGCTCGCCATCTTCGTGAACCACCGCCACCTCGTCGCCGGGCCGGATCTCGGGACCGACCGCCGAGACGAACTTGGCGAACACGTTCTTGTCGTCCCGGACGAACGGCGCGCTCTCGTCGCCGACGACCACGCGGCCCGCGGGCGCGTCGAGCGCGCTCGCGACCCGGCGACCGCCTTCGAGGCCGAGCGTGAACCGGCCGTCGGTCCCGTAGGTCACGAGCCGCCCCGCGTCGGCGACGACCTGCTGGGGCCGACCCGACGAGGAGCGGATGACCTCCAGCGACTCACCCTCGGAGAACAGCGCCGCGCCGACGCCCGCACCGAACTGGTAGTCGGCGACGACCCGGAGCCGCGGGATGCCGGCTGCCGACTCGTGGTCGTCGCTTCTGTGGTCGGACGCGCCACCGTCAGTGTCCGTGCCAGTCATTTTCCGGCAGTTCGCGCCGCCCGGCGAAAAGGCTTCGCTCTCGGTTCGCGAGGCGGCAAAAGCGGATACGAGCAGTCCGTATGAGGGCTCCACAGACATTGTTACTTGGTATCGTATCCCGAGACATGGCGGAACAATTTCACGATTCTTCACGCCGCAGTCCCGCGGTTTCGGATTGATTTATTAGCGTGGAGTGAGTATGAACGACCGCAATGAAACAACAAATCGGTGTCGCGTTGCTGCTCGTGTTCGGCGCCGTCAGCTTCGCCGTGGCGACCCAGCAGACGTTGACCACGTACATCATCTCGTCGCTCGCCGTGCTCGGCCTCGCGGCCGGCGCGCTCCTGAGCGGCACGGCCGGCGAAGACGGTCGCCCGGTCTGATAGGCACTCGCCCGCGTTTCGGAACCACGTTCGGAACGACGTTTTCAGTCCCCGAGTTTCACAGTCGGCGCGCGAGTTTCATAGCAGGAAGGTGTCCGGCCGCTCGGACATGTCGATGAACGAGTCGGCCGCCTCGAGCAGTTCGTCGGAGGTCGACTCCTCGAAGCTCGTGACCTCGGTGCGCACGCCCTCGTGGCGGAGGTGCGAGCAGAGCCGCGAGAAGTCCCCGTCGCCGGTACAGAGGATGACGGTGTCGACGTGGTTGGCCAGCGTCACCGCGTCGAGGCTCATCCCCACGTCCCAGTCGGCCTTCTTCGAGCCGTCGCCGAACGTCTTGAGTTCCTTGATCTTCGTCTCGAAGCCGATGTTCGCCAGCGCTTCGAAGAACCGCTCTTCGTCCGGGCTGTCGGCCTGGATGACGTACGCGATAGCCCTGGTGAGTTCTCGGTCCTGAACCGACTTCTCGAGGAGCGCGGAGTAGTCGATGTTCCGGCTGTACACGCTCTGGGCCGTGTGATAGAGGTTCTGGGCGTCTGCGAGGACCGCGACTCGCTGGTTCGGGTGTATTTCGGTCATAGAACACGTTTGGAACCCCTTCCGATAAAAACCCACGCACCGCGACCTTTATATCACGACCGTTTGCTGTCTTGGCGAACGAAGTGAGCCAAGGCTCGGAAGACGCGGTTTGTCTTCCGGTGCGCTCGGTCGGCGGACGCCTTCGGCGGCCGCCTCCTTCGCTGGCAAACGCTCGACCAAAACCACGGCATCACCCCCCTCGCTTGGAGATGCGCTGCGCGCATCTCCGGCGCTCGGTCGAGGGTTCCTTGGGCCGCTCGCTCGTTGCTACGCTCCTCGCTCGCGGTTCAACCGCTTGAACTCGTTCAGAAGTCCACCTGCTCCTGCACGGCCGAGCAGTCGCGTGTACGCGACTGCTCGGCCGCGTGACCGTCTCAATTTTCGGCCGCGCGACCACCCGAGTCGTCCGCTACGCGGCCTCGCCGTCCTCGGCGTCATTCCGCGGGCGTGGCGTGGTCGGTCAGTTCCAGCGTCTCGGGGTCGAGTTCGTAGTATCGCTCCCACGCGGGCGCGAGGCTCAGGACCCGAGTGTCGCCGCGGGTCGTCTCGGCGTGGCGCTCGTGGTGGCCGACCAGACAGAGAGCCGGTTCCAGCGCGTCGACGAGTTCGTCGATGCGCTCGCAGCCGGCGTCGTAGCCGTAGTAGATCAGGCCGTGAGGAGCCTCGTGGGCGAGAAGCACGTCCACGTCGTCCAGTCGCTTCAGGTGCTCGACGTCCTCGCGGACGAAGTGTCGCCGGCGGTCGCCAGAGAGGTCGGCGCGGTCCGCGTCGTACTTCGTCGGCGCGTAGTTGCCCGTGAGGCCCGCGACCCGCAGGCCCGCGACCTCCGCTGCGCTGCTGGCGAGCAGGTGAACGTTCGTCGTGGCCGCGTCTTCTCCGGCACGGAGTGCGTCGATCACGTCGAACTCCTCGTTGTTGCCGCCGATGAAGTAGGTCGGAGTCGGCAGGTCGTAGGACAGCAGGTCGCCGGTCTGGAGCGCCACCTCGGCGTCGACCTCGCGGTAGGCCGCCAGCAGGGCGCGTCGATTGTCCGGGTCGTCGGCGTGCGCGTCGCCGAGAACGAGCATTCTCGGATGGTCGGCGAGCACGGGCCTAAACGCTTGGGCTCTCCTCGCCGGAAACTAAGCGACCGGACTCGGAAAATTGAACGACCGGCCGCCAGTGTGTCGTTCGCCGACGAGCGCGCCTGTAAACCGTTAAGTGGGCACGCCACCCAATCCCGAATCGGTATGAGCGAACTCCCCGACGAGTTCAAGTGCACGATAACGAACTGGGACTACATCTACGGGCTCTGCCGGGACGTCAGCGATCAGGTCAAGCGCGACTCCTTCGAGCCGGACGTGGTGGTCGCGCTGGCCCGGGGCGGGTGGTTCGCCGGGCGATGTATCTGTGACTTCCTCGGGATGGACGACCTCACGAGCCTCAAGATGGAGCACTACGTCGGGACCGCCCAGAAGACCGGCGAGCCCGAGGTCCGGTATCCGATGCCGGAGGGGAGCGTCGAGGGCAAGGACGTGCTCATCATCGACGACATCGCCGACACCGGCGGGTCCATCGAGCGCGCGTACGAGTACGTGGACGACCGCGACGCCGGGGAGGTCCGGACCGCCACGCTCCAGCTGCTCCAGACCAGCGATTTCGAGCCCGACTACATCGGCGAGCGCCTCGACGAGTGGGCGTGGATCGTGTATCCGTGGAACTTCATCGAGGACATGATCGACCTCACCTCCTCGGTGATGGAGAAGGCCGACGACGACGCGTTCACCACCGAGGGTATCCGGCACCTTCTGAGCGAGTATCACGACGTCGATCGCATCCAGATGGAGATCGCCCAGCCCGACCGGATGGAGGAGGTGCTCGACGAGATGGTCCGCCGGGGAGTGCTCGACAACGAGGGCGAGCAGTGGCGGCTGGTCGAGACCGACGACGGCGTGCAGGCCTGAGCGGGACTCTCCATTCTTCTCGACCCGGCCCGACGAGTTCGGGACGCCTACGGTTGCGATGGGCTGCCGAAAGGGTAGCTGTTTAGTAGCCGCCGACTCGACTCTGTTTCATGACGATTGGCTTCATCGGCGGAAGCGGCATCTACGACGCGCTCCCGCTCGAAGACACCCGCGAAGAAGAGGTCTCGACCCCGTTCGGCGATCCGAGCGCGCCAATCACCATCGGCGAACTCGCCGGGAAGGAGGTCGCCTTCCTGCCGCGCCACGGCCCGGACCACCAGCACACGCCGACGAACGCGCCGTACAAGGCGAACATCCACGCGCTCAAGCAGGTCGGCGTCGAGCGCGTGCTGTCGAGTAACGCGGTCGGCACCCTGCGCGGAGACCTCCCGCCCCAGACGCTCGTGGTTCCCGACCAGACGTTCGACCGGACGAAGCACCGCGACTCGACGTTCTTCGGCGACGGCGTCGTGGTCCACATGGAGTTCGCGGAGCCGTACTGCCCCCACATGGTCGACCACCTCGCCGGCTCGTGTGCGGACGCGACCGACGCGGACGCCGAGAAGGGCGGCACCTACGTCTGCATCGAGGGGCCACAGTACTCGACCCGCGCCGAGAGCGAGTTCTACCGCCAGCAGGGCTGGGACGTCATCGGGATGACCACCATCCCGGAGGCGAAACTCGCCCGCGAGGCCGAACTCTGCTACGCGACGGTGGCGGGCGTCACCGACTGGGGCGTCTGGCACGGCGAGAACGAGGACCGACTGAACGAGGTGCTGGAGAACGCCGCCGCCAACGAGGAGGCGATCAAGGAGGTCGTCGAGCACGCCATCCGGAACATGCCCGACGAGCGCGAGTGTGACTGCGAGCACGCGCTCGAGGGGACCATCAACACGCCGACCGAAGCGATTCCGCAGGAGACCCGCGAGCGCGTCGACCTGTTCCTCGACGACTATCTGAACTGAAACGGTCGAAAGGACGCGAATATTTCTGAGCCGGAAGAGGCGGTGTGAAATTCGATTAGAACTGGTGACGTGGGGTTAACCCTCCAGTCCGGCGCGTGCGAGCAACGCGCGCGAGGGACGAGCATCGCAGGGCGAAGCCCGAGAAGCGCAGGAGGCTGGGGAGGTTTGAGGCTGGGGAGGTTTGAGGCTGGGGAGGTTTGAGGCTGGGGAGGTTTGAGGCTGGGGAGGTTTGAGGCTGGGGAGGTTTGAGGCTGCGGTGTCTGCGCGAGTGAAACGAGCGCAGCCTCGGCAGAGCTCTGCTCTGCCGGTGCTGTGCGGTTGCGGTCACGCCGAGGCTCAAGCAGTAGCTAGCCCGACCTGTCCCGACAGAGTTTGACGAGAGTACGAAGCTAGCTACTGCCGAGGCATTGGAGAATCCGTACCGCAACCGCACAGCACGGTCCTCAGACCTCCCCAGCCTCCTGCGGTCCTCACTTCGTTGTCTCCGAAAATCGCAGATTTTCGGGATGACGAGAGAGCTTCGCTCTCTCGAACCACGCTACTCGTCCCTCGCACGGCATGGCGCGAGATGAACTCGCGCCGTGGGAGCAGAGCTCCCACGAGCCTGCGCTCGGTTCCCTCGCGCAGACGCCAGCGCGCGACGGGAGGGCCAGTTACTCCTGCTCGAAAATCGAATCGGAACTGAGTAGAACTCCAAAAAACGCCAGTCCACCCCTAGTCCGCGATTGCAGGTGCCTCAACGTCGTCCTCCGCTTCGGCTTCGATGACCCACAGGTCGCCGAACAGGTCGTCCTGATCGAGCGTCACGACCTCACGGTGAGACAGGAACAACACTGCGAGGAACGTCTCGATGCGCGACCCGCCGGCGCGCTCGATTTCGGCGTACAGCACCTCGTCGCGGCCCGCGTCGTAGTGGGTCCGAAGCTCCGTGCGCACGTCCTCGATGACCGCCTCGATGTCCTCGTCGTGGGCGTTGCCCAGCGTCTCGTCGGCGGTCGGCTCGTCGTCGACGCGCATGTCGTCGTCCATCCGGTAGTCGAGCGTCTGGGTGCCGCGCTCGAACCCGCTGGGCGAGTCGCTGGTGTCGTAGCTACGGGAGTCTTTCCACCACGAGCCGCGCTCGCGCTCGCGAAGTTCGCGGACGAGTTCGTCGAGGGTCTCCGGCGTGCCGCGGGCAGTCTTGCGCTCCAACCGGCGGTCCATCTCTTGTTCGAGTTGCGCCACGGGGTCGTACGCCGGGAAGTCCTCACCATCCGCTCCCTCCGGCATCGGCGCGTCCATCCCCGGACCCCACTCGTCCCACGGATCCTCGGGCTCTTCCTCTTCGTCGTCGTCGGCCAGCATGGCGTCGCTCTTCATCCGGAGCAACACGCTGGCGTAGAACAGCGCCCGGCCGGAGGTCCGGAGGTCGGCCTCGTCGAGCCGGTCGAGGAACTTGTCGGTGACCTGCACGATGTCGATGTCCCACGGCTCGATCTCGCCCTCCTCTGCGAGCTGGACGAGGAGTTCGACCGGCTCGGCGTCGTCGTCTTCCGGGTCGGGGTTCACGTCGAGCTCCTCGGCGATGATTGACTCGTCGTCCGACGATTCGGACTCCTCGTCGGTGGCGGTGCCGAACGCGCCCGAGGCCTCGGATTCGGCTTCCCGCTTGCGTTTCTCTTCTTCGTGGCCCGCGATGTTCAGCGAGAAGTCCTCGTCGCTCTCGTCGCCGGCTCGCGGGTCGTCGCTTCGCTTCTCCCCGCTCGCATCTCGAGACTCCTCCGGAGTCTCGCTAGTCATCCGCGGGCACCTCCTCGTCCCCGTCGCCGTCGCCCAACTGGATGCCCGTCACGGTGCTCACGTTGTCGCCCTGCATCGTGACGCCGATGGCGCGCTCGGAGCGTTCCATCATCGCCGAGCGGTGGCTGACCACGACGAACTGGGCGTCGCCCGCGAGTTCGTCGACCATCTCGCCGACGCGCTCTGCGTTGGCGGCGTCGAGGAACGCGTCGACCTCGTCGAGCGCGTAGAACGGCGCGGGGTTGTACCGCTGGATGGCGAAGATGAAGGCGAGTGCGGTCAGGCTCTTCTCGCCGCCCGACATCGCGTCGAGGCGCTGGATGGGCTTGTCGCCCGGCTGGGCCTTCATCGTCAGGCCGCCCTCGAAGGGGTCCTGTTCGTCTTCGAGGTGGAGCGTCCCAGTGCCGTTCGAGAGCCGCTCGAAGATCTCCTCGAACTGGTCGTCGATGGCCTCGAAGGCGTCCATGAAGGTGGCCCTTTTCTGGCTCTCGTAGGAGTCGATGCGCTCGCGGATGCCCTCGCGCTCCTCGACGAGGACGGACCGGCGCTCCTCCAGATCGTCGAGGTCCGACTTCACGTCGTCGTACTCCTCGATTGCGAGCATGTTCACCGGTTCGAGTTCCTCCATCTGGCGTTCGAGCCGCGCGATGTTGTCCTCGACCTCGTCGAGGTCCGGCACGTCGTCGGCCTCGTACTCGCCGACCTGTTCGTCGAGTTCGGCGACCTCCTGCTCCAGTCGGCTTTCGGCCCGCCGCAAGCTCTCCATCCGGTTTTCGACCGACTCGACCTCGGACTGTTTCTCGTCGCGGGCCTGCCGGGCCTCCCGGAGGTCGTCTTTCACGTCGCTGCGCTCGTCTTTGAGGTCGGCGAGTTCGTCTTCGAGTTCGGCGACCGCCTCGCGCTTCTCCTCTAAAAGCGCCTCCTGGTCGTCGATCTTGCTCTCTAACTCGTCGATCTTCTCCTCCTGCTCGGCTTTGCGGTTCTGGGCCTGCTCGATGTCGTCGTGGAGGTCCTCGATGGCCTCCTCGGCGTACTGCTTTTCGAGTTGCAGCTCGTTGAGTTCGGCGTCGAGGTCGTCGACTCTGTCTTCCAGTTCGTCGATCTCGCCCTCGATCTCCTCGGCTTGGGAGGTGAGTTCGGGAATCCGGGAGTCCGCCAGTTCGGACTCCAGCTCCGCGATCTCGCTCTCGACCGCCGCGATTTCGTCTTTGCGGTCGTCGATGTCGGCCTCGACTTCCTGCATCCGGTCGTCGACCTCCTCGCGCTCGGCTGCGAGTTCCTCGAGTTCGTCTTCGAGGTCGTCGATGCGGTCTCTCACGTCCGCGAGGTCCGACTCCCGGCTCTCGACGTTACTCTCGATGGAGCGGACCTGATCGGCGGCGTCGCTCCGGCGGTCGCGGGCGTCGTCGAGCCGGTCGTCCACGTCGCGGACGTCCTCGCGGACCGACCGGCGCTCGTCTTCGAGTTCGTTGATGCGCTGGGCGACTCGTTCGAGTTGGCCCTTGCCCGACTTCGAGAACGAGTAGCGCGAGCCGGACTTCGAGCCGCCGGTCATCGCGCCGCTCTTCTCGACCAGTTCGCCGTCGAGAGTCACCAACCGGTAGTCGCCCATGAAGTCCCGCGCGGTGTCGAGATCCTCGACGACCAGCGTATCGCCGAGCACGTACGAGAAGATGCCCGAGTACTGCGAGTCGAAGTCCACGAGGTTGAACGCGAAGTCGACGACTCCCGGGGCGTTGGGCGCGCTCGGGAGGCTCCGGTCGTGCATCTCGGTGAGCGGTAGGAAGGTGGCGCGGCCGGCGTTCCGGGACTTGAGGTACTCGATGCAGTCCTGGCCCACGCCGTCGTCGTCGACCACCACGTTCGCCAGCCGTCCGCCCGCGGCCGTCTCGCACGCGGTGGCGTACTGCTTGGACACGCCGCCGAGCTGGCCAACCGTGCCGTGGACGCCCGGCTTCTCGGCGTTCAGGATGGTCGAGACCGCCCGGCCGTACGAGGAGTCGCCGCCCTGGTCGGCCTTGGCTTCGAGCTCGGCGTACTCCTGCTGTCTGGCCTGGAGCTCGTCCTCCACGTCGTCGAGGTCGTCCTGTAGCTCGCGCTTGCGCTCCTTGAGGTCCTCGACCACCTCGTCGATCTGGGCGCGGTTGCGCTCGGCCTTGGCGAGTTCGTCCGCGAGGTCGTCGAGTTCGGCCTCGATCTCCGGAATGTGCTCGCGGGCCTCGTCGAGTTCGGCCTCCGTCTCGTTCTCGGCGTTCGAGCGCCGGCGGGCCTCGTCGAGCAGCCGGTCCTGCTCGCGCTGGAGGTCGTTGCGCTCGCTCTTGAGCTGCTCCAGTTCGTCGCGCTTTGCCGCGAGGTCGGCCTTCACCTCGTCGTACTCGGTGTCGATGGCCTCTATCTCGGCCTCGACCTCCTCGAGCTCGGCCTGCTTCTCCTGCACGTCGGCCTTCACCGAGGACTTCTCGATCTTGACGTCCCGGACGTCGCTCTCGAACTCCTCGACGTCCTCCTGCTTGCGGTCGATCTCTACGAACGCCTGCCGGCGGGCGTTCTCGGCGTCCTCGATCTTCTCCTCGGCCGACTCGATGGCGTCTTCGAGCCGCGAGATCTCGCCTTTGACCTCCTCGATCTCGCTCTTGATGCGGAGCTGTTCGTCCTCGCCCTTGCGCTCGATCTCGGCGTTCAGCTCCTCCAGTTCGTCTTCGAGTCGGATGACCTTGCCCTGCCGCTCGTCGAGTTCGGTCTGGAGGTCGGCCAGCTCGTCTTCGCGGTCGTCGATGTCCTCGCGCGTGTGGGCGAGGTCCTCGCGCTTCTCCTCCAACTCGGCGGCCTTCAGGTAGCCCTCGTACTCCTCTTTCTCCTCGCGCAGGCCCTGATATTCGAGGGCGGTCTCGCGCTCGTCGGCCAACTGGTCGAGCCGATCCTGCTTCTCCTCGATGCGGAGTTCGGCCTCCTCGATGCGCTCTTTGACCGTCTCGAGTTCCTCCAGGGCGTCTTCCTTCTTGGCGTCGAACTCCGCCACGCCCGCGATCTCGTCGATAATCTGGCGGCGCTCGTACGGCGTCATGTTGATGATCTCGGTCACGTCGCCCTGCATGACGACGTTGTACCCCTCTGGGGTGACGCCCGCCTGCGCGAGCAGGTCCTGGATGTCCGAGAGGTTGACCGAGCGGCCGTTGAGGTAGTAGTACGAGTAGTAGTTGTCGTCGGTCTCCTTCACCCGGCGCTTGATGGTGATCTCGTCGACGTCGCCGACGTTGTCCGACCCCGCGGCGTTGACGACCTGCGTCCGGTCGAGGGTGCCGTCGGCGTTGTCCAGTACGACCTCGACGCTGGCCTCCCGCGGGCCGCTGGACTCGTCGCTACCGTCGACGTGACCGGGGTTGTAGATGAGGTCGGTCAGCTTCTCGGCGCGGATGCCTCGGGTCCGCGCGAGTCCCAGCGCGAACAGCACGCTGTCGATGATGTTGCTCTTCCCCGAGCCGTTCGGACCCGAAACCGTCGTGAAGTCCTCGTAGAACGGGATCTCGGTCCTGCGTCCGAAGCTCTTGAAGTTGTCCAAGACGAGCTTTTTGATGTGCATGGGTGCTCGTACGCGGGGTCCCTAAGCGACGATGATGTCGTCGCCCGAGTCGGAATCGCCCCCCGTCTCGTCTTCCGAGTTGGTCTCGTCGCCTTTAGCCTCGTCGTTTTCCGCATTTTCTCTGCGCGTACGCGAGGCTTGCTCGGCCGATCCGTCGAGGTCGGCCGACTCGTCGACCGCGTCGGAGCGGTCGGGAGTGCCCGCCGACCGGTCGCGGGCCCCCGCGGCCGTCGACTCGCCCTCCAGCGTTTCGAGTCGGTCGTGAACCTCTACGAGTTCCTCGGTCAGTCCCTGTACGGTGGCTTCGAGCCGCTCGACCTGCGATTCGAGTTCCTCGATGCGCTCGTCCTGGTCGCTCATGTCCGTGTAGGGCCGCGGGGAGACCTTAAACGTACGTCAGACAGGTGTCAAAATTCCGTCTATACTGCCGGGCTCGTGAGACACACACTCGCCCGGCTGTTTTTCCAGAGAGTATAAGTATCTACCTTTGAAGTAGTGACTTGTTAAAGAAAAATGGCTGGGGGTAGCGAAGGGGAGTCAAGACGGGCGCAACTCCAGCGAATCGGGGCGGTCGCCGCGGTCGTCGTCCTCGTCGCGGCCGGGGTCGGCCCGTCGGTGGCCGTCGCGTTCGACGTCGGCGACTCGTCCAACGGTTCGCTCGCTCTACCGATTCCCGGCCCGACCAGCGGGAACGACGATGTCGACCACGGCGACGAGGAGACGACCATTCTTCCGACGATCTCCACCCCGAACGCGACGTCCGTCCCGGCAACCCCCGACCGGACGACCCGAGAGACCCACCCGTCCACGACCGCGGAAACCACGGATTCCACGAGCGGCGAGCGGCCCTCTACGACGGACGAACCCGCAGCCACGACGGACGAGCCACCGTCCACGACCGCCGAATCCCTAGCCTCGACCACCGACGAGTCAGTTCCGACGACCAGTGACGAAGGAGACGCCGAGAAGCCGTCAGCCGGCCCACCCGAGCGCCCCTCCGACCCGAGCGGACCGCCCGACGTCGGTCCCCCGGGATCCGGAAACGGTGGTCCCCCGGGCGTCGGTACCGGCGGCCCTCCCGACGTGGGTAACGACCGACCACCCGGCGTCGGTAACGTCGAGGTTCCCGGCCGGGGGAACGAGAACGCGAGTCGGCCTGAATCCGCAGCGAACCGCACCGGACCTCCACTGAACCGGACTGGACCACCGACGAATCACACTGGATTGCCCGGCAACCGGGCCGAACGCCCGGGCAACTGGACCGAACGACCCGGTAACGCGACCGAGCGACCTGGTAACGCGACCGAGCGACCTGGTAACGCGACCGAGCGACCTGGTAACGCGACCGACCGACCCGGGAACGGAACAGAGCGACCCGGAAACGGAACGGACCGACCCGGGAACGGAACAGAGCGACCCGGAAACGGAACAGAGCGACCCGGAAACGGAACAGAGCGACCCGGAAACGGAACAGAGCGACCCGGGAATAGGGCGGGAATACCCGGGAACGGAACGGAGCGCTTCGGCAACCGAACCGGCGGGGGGAACGCGACCGACTTACCCGACCCGGCCGAGCGCGAGGTGAACGTCACGGTCGAGAACGCCAGCGCGAACGCGTCGGTGTCGGTCGACGTCTCCGAGTCCGCCGACCCCGACGACGGCGTGTCGTTCTCGTCGGTGAACGTGACCCCGGCGAACGACGGGAGCTTCAGCCTGAACGTGACCGCCAGCGGGGATGCCATCCGGGGCAAGACCCCGTCGACGGCGCTCCCGAACGGGAGCCAGCCCCTCGGCTACCTGAGCGTCGACCACTCCATCCGGGACGAGAACATCAGCGAGGTCGGGTTCCGGTTCCGGGTCCGGGCCGACCGGGTGAACGGCTCCGAGCGCGAGGCGATCTCGCTCTACCGGTTCCACGGCGGGACGTGGAACGAGCTTCCGACGACGCTGGTCCGGACCACCGACAGCCACTACGTCTACCGGGTGCGCTCGCCCGGACTCTCGGAGTTCGCCGCCGGGAAGAAGCGCCCGGACTTCGAGATCACCGACGCCGCGGCGACCGACGAGACGCTGTCGACCGGCGACGACCTGCGAGTCCGAGTCCGTGTCGCAAACCGAGGCGGAGCCCACGGAACGTTCACCGCGCGGCTCGTCATCGACGGCGAACAGGTCGCCCAGCACCGCGTCTCCATCGCGGCCGACGGGATGCGCCAGACCACTTTCGAGCGGGAACTGACCGAGCCGGGGGCGTACGAGGTGTACGTCAACGACCATCGGGTGAGCGAGGTGGCGGTGGACGACGGTGCGACCGCTGACGGCGATGGAGCCGACGGCGACGCGACCACCGCTGCGTCGGCGGGCACGGAGTCGACTGACGAAGAGTCGGCGGAGAGAGATGACGACGCCTCCAGTCCCCGATCGACGGACTCGGTCGGTCGGGACGTGACCGAGTCGGCCACGACGTATCTCCCGAACGGCATCGCAGCGACCGATCGAACGTCCGCCTTAGGACTCGGGGCGGTCACGGCCGCGCTGGTCGTTGCGTGCGTCGCCGGGCGGTGCTGGCGCGAGTAACCCCGGTTCGTCAGGCCCGACCGTAATCTCCGTGCTCGACGGGCCTGAGGTCGATCCTGACGATGGATCCCCGCGGTTCGTTCTCGGTGAACGACAGGCGGCCGCCGGACCGCTCGACCACCCAGTGGACCAGCCAGAGGCCGAGCCCGCTGCCGTGTTCGAGGTCGGTCTCCTCGCCTTCGGTCAAGACAGTGCGTTCGTGAGCCGGAATGCCGGGGCCGTCGTCGGCGACCGCGATCCGGATCCACTCCTCGCCGTCCTCGACCACGGTGTCGACCGACACCGACACGGTCGGCTCCGCGTTGTCGTTGTGTTCGACTCCGTTTTCGCAGAGGTTCTCGACGGCAGCCGGGAACGCCGGAATCGCGCGCCCGTACAGCCCGTCGGGGCAGTCGGTCGACACGTCGGCGTCCGGGAACGACGATCGGACCTCGGCCGCGGCCTCCGTCGCCACGGCCGACACGTCCACCGGGGTCGGCCCCGGCTCTTCGTCCCGCATCGAGTTCTCGATTCGGCTGGCCTTCTCGCTCGTGTGGACGAGGTCCCAGCCGTGGGACGCGATCTTCTCGGCCGCGTCACAGATGGCCGGGTCGTCGGACTGTTCGGCCACGAACTCGGCGTAGTTGACCACCACCGTCAGGTCGTTTCTGAGGTTGTGGCGGAGCACCCGATTGAACACCTGCAGCCGCTGTTGGCTCTCTTCGAGTTCGGCCTCGCGGTCGCTCAGCGCGGTTGCGAGTTCCTCGAACCCCTCGCGGATCTGGTGCCACTCCTCGCCCGACGACAGGTTAGGGGTGTAGTCGTAGTCGCCGTTCCGGAGCGCGCGGAAGCCGTCGAGCAGCTTCTCGGCCTGCCGGATGTTCGCATTGTACTCCCAGACCGCCATTGCCACGATGAGCGACAGCACCAGGGCGAGACTGGCGATCTGGACGACGGCCATCTCCCGCAGCCGGGCGTCCAACGCCGACCGGTCCCTGCTGACCCGAACGGTCCACCCCGTCGATTCGACAGTCGCGGTGCTGGCGACGGCGTCGGTGAACGCCCGCGCCGGGTCGTGGAGTACCCGGCCGTCGGCGGTGACCGACACGGTTCGTCGCTCGGTCTCCAGCGACTGGGCCATCGGCAGGAACGTGAACTCGTTGACCGGGAGGTCGGCGACGAGGACGCCGACGATCTCGCCGTCCTCGAAGATAGGCGCACTGATTATCACGGCGTACCTGTCGGTCCCGCTCACGCGCTCGGGGTCGGTCACGGATATCTCGCCCGTTCGCGTAGTCCGGCGGACGTAGCTCCGGTCGCCGAAGTCCTCGCCGATAGTGTCACGCCGGGCCTCCTTGGTGACGTTGCCGCGAAACGCCACGACGGTGCCGTTCGACGCTATCACCTTCCCCGCGTGCACGTGGGGATTGCTCAGGAATCGCCGGAGGAACTCGTCGCTCCGGCTGAAGTTGCTGGCGTCGGGGCGCGAAGCGTAGAAGCCGACGTAGTTCTTCTCGTGTCCGATCTGGGCGTCGATCTGCTCGGCGGTCCGGGCTGCGGTCTGGTCGACGTTCTCCTGCATCCGCTCGACCGACCGATCTTTCGCCAACTCGAGCTGGCCGTACACGACGCCGCCCAGTACGAGCGTAACGACCAGCATCAACACCGCGAACCGGGTCCGAGCCTTCACGTTTCCTCAACGTCCACACCCGGGGGTAATGAACCCTGCTGAACTGGCGTTCGTTAGCCTTTAGCGCCCCCACGGACAACTTGGGCGTAATGACTGCACAGGCTGTCCAGCAGGAGGATCTCGCGGTCGTCATCGGACTCGAGGTCCACGTGCAACTGGAGACGGACACGAAGATCTTCTGCGGCTGTTCGACCGACGTGGCCGACGCCAAACCCAACAGCCACACGTGCCCGGTGTGTCTCGGCCTGCCGGGCGCACTCCCAGTGTTGAACGAGGCGGCCGTCGAATCGGCGGTCGAAGTCGGGAAGGCCATCGACGCCGACGTTCCCGAGGAGACGACGTTCCACCGGAAGAACTACTTCTACCCCGACCTCCCGAAGGGGTTCCAGATCACCCAGTACGACGCGCCAATCTGTCAGGACGGGGAGCTCGCCGTCGAGGTCGGCGGGCAGCGCAGGTCGGTCGGCATCCGGCGGGCCCACCTCGAAGAGGACCCCGGCAGCCTCCAGCACGCGGGCGGGAGCATCGACAGCGCCGACTACACGCTGATCGACTACAATCGGGCGGGCGTCCCGTTGATGGAGATCGTGACCGAACCGGACTTCCGCGACGCCGACGAGGTCCGGGCGTTCCTCGCCAAGCTGGAGGAGGTCCTGGAGTACCTCGGCGTGTTCGACAGCGGGCGCGACGGGAGCCTCCGCATCGACGCCAACCTCAGCGTTATCGACGCCGGGGAGATCGGCGACGACGGCGAGATAAGCGAGGAAGCCCTCGACGCGGCGAATCGGACCGAGGTCAAGAACATCTCCAGCCACAAGGGCGCACAGAAGGCGCTGGCCTACGAGGCGACCCGCCAGAAGAACGCGGTCCAGCGCGGCCGCGAGGTCGAACAGGAGACCCGCCACTGGGACGAGTCCCGCGGTATCACCGTCTCGATGCGCTCGAAGGAAGCCGAGAAGGACTACCGCTACTTCCGCGAGGCCGACCTGCCGCCACTGCAGGTCAGCGACTGGAAGGAGCGACTGGAGATTCCCGAGTTACCGGACGCCCGCCGCGAGCGCTTCCGCGAGGAGTACGGCCTGAGCGCGGAGGCCGCGAGCAAGCTCACCTCGACCCGGCAGGTCGCGGACTTCTACGAGGACGTGGCGAGCGAGTACGACCCCGACCTCGCCGCCACGTGGGTCGCGGACAACCTGCTCGGCGAACTCAACTACCGCGACAAGGCGATCACGGACGTGGCGGACCGCCTCGACGAGTTCACGCGACTCGTCGAGCTCGTCGCTTCCGGGGAGATCACCACGAAGAACGCCGAGGAGACCGTCCTCCGCGAGATGCTCGACGAGAGCGAGGACCCCGAGACCATCATCGAGCGCGAGGGGCTGGGCAAGGCCGACGAGGGCGAGGTCGAGGGTGCCGTGACCGACGCCATCGAGGAGAATCCGGACGCGGTCGAGGACTACCACGCCGGCGAGGACGGTGCGCTCAACTTCCTCGTCGGGCAGGTGATGGCCAAGACCGGCGGGAGCGCCGACCCCGGGTCGGTGAACGGGCTCCTGCGCGACCGGCTGGACGAGTAGCTCTCGTAACTCCCGAGAGCCGGAACAGGGCGAACAGACGGTGCGTGAGGTCGCGTGCTGTCCACCGCGAGGGGCGCACCGCGCTCCCGCCTCGACGCCCTCGCGGCAGTCGTCACGTCACGGGGACCTTTCGTCCCGCCTTCGCATTTAAAATCTTGCGCGTCCTCCCCGATATCGCGTCTCTCGGAGCTAATCCCCCGGAGTCGCCGCCGGCTCCTCCTCGACGACGCCCTCGCACCACGTGCCGAGGTTGAACCAGAGTACCCCGAGGACGAACGAGCCGAGCGCCGCCGCCGACCACGCCCACCAGAGCCCCTCGACGCCCCACGCGTATCCGGTGATCGAGACGCCGGCGAGCGTGACTGTCCCCTGGAACGCCAGGAGGAGCGCGAGCGGAATCCTGAGCAGCCAGCGCGAGAGTATCGAGAGCACCATCGCGACCCGGGTGTCGCCCGCACCGCGGAACCCGCCCTGAATCACCATCAGCCCGCCGAAGAAGGCGAGGAACGGCCCGATGATCCGGAGGAAGGTCACGCCCTCGGCGACGACCGCGGGGTCCGGGATGAACACGCGGATGGCAACCGCGGGGAACGCGAACAGGAGCGCGCCCGCACCGAACAGCACGGCCATCGTGCCGGCGGTCCCCTTCCACGTCACCTCGGCGGCGCGGTCGGGCGTGTCGGCACCGAGGTTCTGCCCGACGCCGGTCGCGGTGGCCTGTCCGACCGCGCCCGAGACGGTCCACGACACCGACATCAGCCGGAGGCCCACGCCGTAGGCCGCGGTCGCGATGGGGCCGAATCGGGCGACCAGCGCGGCCAGCGCCACCGAGGCCAAACTGCGGGCCAGTCCGTCGAGCGTCCCCGGGTATCCCACGTCGACGATCCTCCGGAGGACCGGCCAGTCGGGACGCAGGTCGGCGACCCGGAGCTGGATGCCCCAGTCGCCCCGCAGCAGGACGTAGATGCCAACTGCGGCCGCGAACACCCGCGCGATCAGTGTGGCGACCGCCGCGCCGCGGACGCCCCACGCAGGGAAGGGGCCGTAGCCGAGCACGAAGAACGGGTCGAGCACGACGTTGATGGCGACCGAGACTACGACCAGCCACATCGCGGTCCGGGTGTCGCCCGCGCCCCGGAGACACGCCCGGAACACGAAGAACAGGAACGTGAACGGGATGGAGACGAACAGCACTTCGAGGTAGTCCAGCGACATGGCGTACACCGCGCCGTCCGCGCCGAGCGCGACGAGTAAGGGGTGGCGGAACACGTACCCGAGGACCGCGAGCACGAGCGCGACGACGATAGTGAGCAGGAGGGTCTGGGCGACCACGTTGTCGGCCTCGCGGTCCTCGCCCGCGCCCACGTGCTGGGAGACGAGCGCGACCGAGGCCGCGGTCAGCCCCATCGCAACCGAGACGAACATCCACGCGGTCGGGAACATCAGCGAGACGGCCGCCACCGCGTTCGACCCGACCCGGCCGACCCAGAACATGTCCGCGAGGTTGTAGAACGTCTGGAGCAGGTTGCCCGCCACGAGGGGCCACGCGAGGCTCACGAGTCTGGGCGTGATGGCCCCGGTGGTCATGTCGACGCGGCTGTCGTCTGCTCCGGACACGGCTCTCGCTGGGAAGTCGCCCGAGTGGTCCTTAAACCCGTCCGTTCCGTTCGTGGTTGCTGGATTCGAGGTCGTGCGGTTCCCCCGTTAAGTAGCTCGGCCGACGGACGAGGACCCTATTTTCGAGAATCTTCGTTTTCGACCTCGGCGTGCGCTGCGCGGCGCGTTTATGCGCCGCGCAAAGCGCGCGAGGGATGAGTAGCGCAGGCCGGAGTGAAACGGAGGCCGAGCAACGCAAGAGGCTGGGGAGGTATGAGGCTCGCGGTCGCTGTTGCGGTGCGGTCCCTCCTGTGCCTCGGCGATAGCAGCGAGTTCAGTTCAGACAGCCACATCGAATCTCGTACAACGAAATGCACGGACTGCTGCTGTTCTCACAACTATCCACTATTCCCTTACACGCACCTACGCGCACTCGCTTACACGCACCTACGCGCACTCGCTCACACGCACTCACGCGCGCCTTGGACCGCCGCCCTCCTGCGATTTCCCGCGGCGAAAGCTTTACCCCGACAGTTGTCCTACCGAGGACACGATGACCGACCAGCGACCCCCGGAGCAACACCTGAACTCCGGACGCGCCCGGGCGTCCGGACGAATCTTCCCTCACGGAGGTGAGCCATGGAACTGATAATCACCGAGAAGGACAACGCTGCTCGTCGCATCGCCGACATCCTGAGCGGCGAGTCCGCCGAGGCCGACCGTCAGAACGGCGTCAACGTGTACAAGTGGGGCGGCCGCCGGTGCATCGGCCTGTCGGGCCACGTCGTCGGCGTGGACTTCCCGGACGAGTACAACGACTGGCGCGACGTCGAACCGGTCGAACTCATCGACGCGCCCATCGAGAAGAAGCCCACGAAGGAGAACATCGTCCGGACGCTGCGGCTGCTCGCCCGGAAAGCCGACACCGTCAGCATCGCGACCGACTACGACCGCGAAGGCGAACTCATCGGCAAGGAGGCGTGGGAACTCGTCCGCGAGGTCAACGACGAGGTTCCCATCCAGCGGGTGCGATTTTCCTCCATCACGCAGAACGAAGTCACCGAAGCGTTCGAGAACCCCGACGAACTGGACTTCGATCTGGCCGCTGCTGGGGAGGCTCGACAGGAGATCGACCTCATCTGGGGCGCGGCGCTGACGCGATTCCTCTCGCTGTCGGCGCGGCAGTTGGGCGAGGACTTCATCTCGGTCGGTCGGGTCCAGTCGCCGACCCTCAAGCTCATCGTGGACCGCGAGCGCGAAATCGAGGCGTTCGACCCCGAGGACTACTGGGAACTGTTCGCCGACCTCCAGAAGGCGGCCGAGGCGGCAGCGGACGCGAATCGAGTCGACGAGGACGCCTCGGCGGCGTTCGAGGCACAGTACTTCTACCGCGACGACGACGATAACGAGGCCGAGCGCGTCTGGGACGAGGACGCGGCGTCGGCCGTCTTCGAAGCGCTCGAATCGGCGAGCGAGGCCGTGGTCGAGCGCGTCTCGCGGCGAACCCGGACCGACGACCCACCGGCTCCGTTCAACACCACGCAGTTCATCCGCGCGGCGGGGAGTCTGGGCTACTCGGCCCAGCAGGCCATGAGCATCGCGGAGGACCTCTACACCGCGGGCTACATGACGTATCCGCGGACCGACAACACGGTGTACCCCGACGATCTCGACCCCGAGGAACTGCTCGACACCTTCGCTGGCGACCACCGGTTCAACGAGGACGCCGAGAGCCTGCTGGAGCTGGACGAGATCACGCCCACCGAGGGCGACGAGGAGACAACCGACCACCCGCCGATCCACCCGACCGAGGACGTGCCGAATCCGGGCGACCTGAGCGACGACGAATGGGAGATCTACGAACTCGTCGTCCGGCGGTTCTTCGCCACGGTGGCCGAGTCCGCGAAGTGGGAGCACCTCAAGGTCGTCGCGGGCGTGGACGCTGGGGCAGACGATGAAACCCATCGGCTCAAGTCCAACGGCAAGCGCCTCGTGCGCGAGGGCTACCACGCGGTCTACCCCTACTACAACACCAGCGAGAACTACGTCCCCGACGTGACCGAGGGCGAGGAACTGGCGCTCTCGGACGCCCGCATCGAGGACAAGCAGACCCAGCCGCCCCGGAGATACGGCCAGTCGCGGCTCATCGAGACCATGGAGAAGATGGGAGTGGGGACGAAGAGCACGAGACACAATACCATCGAAAAGCTGTACGACCGCGGCTACGTCGAGAGCGACCCGCCGCGACCGACCCAGCTGGCGAAAGCGGTCGTGACGGCGGCCGAGGAGTTCGCGGAGCTGGTCGTCAGCGAGGAGATGACCAGCGATCTCGAGCAGGACATGACCGCCATCGCGGAGGGCGAGGCCGACCTCTCGGCGGTCGCCGACGAGTCCCGCGAGTACCTCGAACGCGTCTTCGAGGAGCTGCGGGACTCGCGCGAGGAGGTCGCCGACCTGCTGCAGGAGTCACTGAAGGCCGACAAGGAACTCGGCCCCTGTCCGGAGTCGGGCCACGAACTGCTCGTCCGCCAGAGCCGAAACGGCTCGTACTTCGTCGGCTGCGACGGCTATCCCGATTGTGAGTACACCCTGCCGCTGCCGAACACGGGCAAGCCGCTCATCCTCGACGAGGAGTGCGAGGACCACGGCCTCCGCCACGTCAAGATGCTGGCCGGTCGGCAGACGTTCGTCCACGGCTGCCCGCTCTGCAAGGCCGAGGAGGCCGACGAGCAGGAGGACGAAGTCATCGGGGTCTGTCCCGAGTGTGGAGAGGAGGAAGGCGGCGAACTCGCGATCAAGCACCTCCAGAACGGCTCGCGGCTCGTCGGCTGCACGCGGTATCCCGACTGCGACTACTCGCTGCCGCTCCCGCGCCGGGGCGACATCGAGATCACCGACGAGCGCTGCGAGGAGCACGACCTGCCGGAGCTGGTCATCCACAGCGGCGACGAACCGTGGGAACTGGGCTGCCCCATCTGCAACTATCGGGAGTATCAGGCCCGCGAGAGCGAGTCTGGCAGCGACCTCGAAGCGCTCGACGGCATCGGTGCGAAGACCGCCGAGAAGCTGGCCGACGCAGGCATCGAGAGCGTCGACGACCTGAAAGACGCCGAGGTCGAGACGGTGGCCTCGGAGGTGCAGGGCGTCAGCGAGGATCGACTGCGGGGCTGGCAGGCGAAGACCTGACGCGACCACTTTTTGCTGCGTTCTCACGAGCAACGCGAGTGAGGGCTCGAAACGGTGAAGCCGTTTCGGCGGTCGGCGTCTCGCCGAGCGCAGCGAAGCGAGGCTCGGAAGACGCGAGTTGTCTTCCGGCACACGAGAGCGCCTCCCTTACAAAAACGTGGGGAAAAGCCTGCGCTCCTCCCTCCGGTCGTCACTTGGCCCGCTCGCTCACGTTCGTTCGCTCGCGGTGGATCGCAGGTGTACCGGTGGAAGGTCGGTCGTGGCGAGAGTAGCCTGTTGTCACTGTCGTCCGAGAGTGAGAGTATACCCGCACTTGAGGCGCAGTTCCCGCCGCTCTCCCGGACGATCCAGATTCGTACCAGCCGCGAATCGACCCAGTGACCGGCCGCGTTCGTCATCCCGCGCAGGTAACAAATTCTACAGACGAATCGCAACACAAACTATTTGGGTCTACTTGCCAAAAAGTTGGGTATGGCAATGGCGTCGGCCACGCGGGAAGAGAAAGCCCGTATCTACCGCAAGTACCAGCAGGGGGACGCGACGATGGACGACGTCCGCGAGGTGTTCGGCGACGATATCGACGAGTTCGAGGAGTTCGACGCGCTGATGGACGTCGTTAGCGAATCCGCCACGAACGAACCGTCCGACGATCTCTTCTGCTAGCGTTTCCCTAATTTATAGCCGAATGCAGAATTTTTATCCACGGATAGTGCAACCCGAACCGTAATGGCAGGTCTGACGAAGATTCTCGTTGACACCTCCACTCTCGAAGCGGTCTGCAAAACCGAACATTCGACGCCCGTCTTCGAACATCTCCCGCTCTCGACGACGGATATCTGTTTCGAGGAGATCAAACGCAACAGGTCGTCGAACGTCGACCGGACCCGAAAGGAAGCTCTTCGCACGGTCCTCGAACAGTATCGGACCCACGACAACCCGAACATCGTCCGAACGAGTGTCACGTACGAGCCGTACGTCGAAGATCAAGGTGAAGAATCCATCATCGACCTTCTGGAATCGAGAGACACCCAAGCGACGCGATACATCCTCCTGTTCGACGTCACTGCGAGCGACGAAATTCGAGACGTCGTCGACCTCGACGCGGTCGAAGTCAACACGCCAGGTCGGGCGTTCGAACTGCTGTGGCAAGGCGGGTACATTGCGGAGCGAACCCACTACCAAGCACTGCGGCAGATCGCGAACGAAGAGGGGTGGAAAGGCGAGGCGCTCGTCGAAGCCCTGCCGAAGACGCGGTATCAGGACGTTTTCTAGCCGTTCACTCGGCCGCTACCAGCCACCCGAATGCTACATCCGCGCCGGATGCAGACGCAACTGCGCGCCAGCAGAGCGGGCCGGTCCGATTCCACGACCGTCCAGTGGCCGCTCCTCACTCCCCCACGGCGTCCTCGACGATTGCGATCTCGTCGTCGGTCAGCCCGTACAGTTCGTAGACGATCTCGTCGATGAGGTCGTCGGTGCGCTCGATCTTCGCGTCGAGTTCTTCGGCGCGTTCTTTCGTCTCGACGTAGCTCTCCAGCCCGCCCGCCACGTCTGCGACGGTGGGCAGCGTGAGCTTCTCCAGTCGGTCCACCAGCGAGTTCGTCTTGGTGGCGTTGTCCCGGAACCCCGCGAAGCCGCCGGCCTCCGCGACCGCGACGGGGACGAACGCCTCCACGAGGTCGGCCTCGGTCTCGGAGAGGTCGGTGATCCGGAGCGCGGGCAGGAACTCCGTCTCGGTGTAGCCGTACTGGTCGAGGTCGTGGCCGCTTCCGCGGGCTTCGCCCGCTCCAGTCCGAGACCCTCCCGCTGGTCGCGTCTCGCTGTCTTCATCATCGGGTTTGTACCGCGCCGTGAGGTGGATGGTGACGGTGGCGGAATCCTCGCGCTCGACGTTCGCGCGCTCGATCTGGAGTTTGGTCCGCGTCTCGGTGGTCTCGTTGAGGATGGAGTCCGCGCTGTTCGTCGGGGGTTGGCTGAAGCCGATTTCGGTGATGGTGGGGCCTTCCGAATAGTTGCCGAGGTGGTCGAGAAGGGAGAGGTTGAGAGTTCGGAGTTCTTTCTCTTTGTCCTGACATTCGACAGCAGACTCACGAAGTGTTTCCAACTTTTCGCGAGGGATGTTATCTTGCGAGAGTATCGGCAAATCACCGACATATGTTGAGCTATTCATGTAATACCCACCACGCATCATGGAGGCGATATTGTGCAGGTACATCTCTAAGAGATTTGAATTAAGGACTGCAACGAGGTAGGGGTCATCTTGAGTGAAAAAGAAAACCGTCTTGTTCAAGAAATAACCCTCAGTATCGAGAGTGAATTTTGTGTTTTTCGATACCTCGGGGAAAATTATCTTGTCCTTCGAAAACTCGGAGTAGTAGTCACAAGGTCGAAGATGATACCACTTTTCACCACGCTCGGTCCGCTCTTCTAAAGATTCTCGGTACTGTTCCAGATATGACTGAATGCCGGGGTAGTTCTCAATCTTCACACCCCCATGCAACCACAGAAGGTATTCATTGTCAAAGTTAATCGAATGGTTCTCAATATTTTGGCCGGAGATGAATTCTTTGATCAATTCTTCAGAACCGCGATCTGAACGAATTATATCTTCCTTTTCATATTCGTCAATAATCAAAGCTTCATTGAAGCCCGTCATTATACCACGACGAATACCAGTATCGATTATGTCAGAGAGTTTTTCTCCCCTTGAGTCCATCTTGTTCATGATTTGCGTCTGTTCTGGACTCCCGAAAGTCCAACTTTCACCTTGGAAATGGTCACTCGGAACTAAAGCGGAGTTCGAGTCAATAATAGATTGCAAGTCTGAGAAATCCAAATGTGGAATCTTAGCGAACTCCGTTTTACTTTGCTTGACCCCCTTTTTCAGTATAAAGATAGCAGGATAGGTGGTTGCACCATCAAAGACTGGCAAGTCGCCAAAGTCACAAACAGAATCGATTTGGTGATTGTTTGAAAGGAATTTGCGGAGTCCCTTTCCATAGTCAGCAGTAACAAATCGATTCGTGACAATGAGACCAAGCATTCCCTGCTGGCGCAGAACTTGAGTTGACTGCTCAAAGAAATACGTGTAGAGATCAGCAGTGCTATCGTAGGTTTCGAATTTTGTCTGGAAAAACTTCTTGAATCTGCTGATAGACTCCTGCCGCACATACGGCGGATTCCCGACCACAGCATCGAACCCGGCATCCGACGATAACTCACCGCTCCCGTCGAAGAACACCTCGGGGAACTCCAGTTCCCAGTGGAAGAACTGCTCGGTCGCCGCCATCGCCTGCGCACTTGTGAACCAGTCGGACTCGGCCACCTCGTCCCACGAGTCGTCGCGGAGCGCCCTCGCCATCTGCTCGTCGGCGTCGTCGGGCACGTCGAGGCCGAACTGTCCGGCGGTGTGGACCGAACACATCTCCAGCAGGTGGCGGAACTGCGGGTCGTCCCGGATCTCGTCGTAGGTGCGCTCCATCTGCTTGATGTCCGCGAGTTCGTCGTTCTCGATTGCCAGCAGGTCCGCCATCAGGTCCATCACGTGGTCGAGCGCCTCCTGACGGGTCTGCTCCATCCAGTCCGAGAGCGTCGTCTGACCGGACAGGTCGTCGTCACCGTCGTCGGTCGACAGTATCCGGCTGATGTCCGACCCCACCAGCGAGTTGCCGGTCTTGAGATGGTGGTCGAGGAAGGCCAGCGGCTGGTCGGCCGCCAGCGTTTCGAGCCACATCGACAGCTTCGACAGTTCGACCGCCATGTCGTTGAGGTCCACGCCGTAGATGCACTCCTTGGCGATCTTGCGCCGGATCTCCTGCTCGTCGTACGACTGGAGTTCCTGCTCGCGCACCACCGCCATCACGCGCTCGGTGAGATACCCCGTCGCCTTCGTGAGGAAGTGCCCGCTCCCCATCGCCGGGTCGAGGATCTTCAGCCCCCGAACTCGCTGCCAGAAGCGTGCGAAGTACTCCCGGTCGCTCGGCTCCAGCCCGTCGTCCCGGAGGTCCTCGTCGATCTCGGCGACCAGCGGGTCGACCGTCTCCTCGACGATGTAGGTCACCACGTAGTCGGGCGTGTAGTACGCGCCGGTCGCCTTGCGCTCGCCCTCGTCGTTGACGACGTACAGGCTTCCCCCGGGGACCGTTTCGACCGCGTCGGCCACCGACACCTCGGTCGCGGGCTTCCACACCTGCCCGCCGTCCTCGGCGACCGCGGCGTACTGCTCGGGCGCGATGCGGAACTCGTGTTCGAGCAGCCCCTCGTAGATGGAGCCGAGGTGGCGCGTGTCGAGGTCGGCGTAGTCGGCGAGCACGAACTCGCCCTCGTCGGTCTCGGTGGTCGAGAGCCGGTAGATGACCTCCGCGATGTACCGGTCAGAGACGCTGTTCTCGGTGAGGAACCCGTGCTCGTCGGCATCGAACAGCCCGCCGTTGTACGCCGTGACCCCGAGCGCCGCGTTGCCCTCGTCGATCAGCCCGAACAGGTCCCGCAGTCGCTGCCAGATGGACGTGGAGAACTCGCTGTACGCCTCGTCGAACGTCTCGCCGTCGTCTCTCGTCCGGAGGATGTCGAGTCGCTTCTGGTCGAGGCTGAAGTTGTCCCGGTACTCGTCCTTCGCGTCCGGGTCGTCGGGGTTGATGAGTTGGCGCGACTCGGCGTACAGGATGAACATCAGGCGGTACAGCAAGACGAGCGACTGCTCTTTGAGTTCGTCGAGCGCCTCCTCGTCGTCGGGGTCGATGTCGAGGTCGTTCGTCTCGACGAACCCCTTCCCGAGCACTCGAAGCGCGGTGAAGACGTTGTCCTGCAGGTCCTCGCCGAGTTCCTTGGCCGCGGTCTCGCTCTCGGTCCACACCGTGTCGAGGAAGCTGGTTCCGGCCACGCTCCGGAACGCCTGGGGCCGGAAGAACAGGTAGAAGTACTTGAAATCCTCGACGTTGCCGGTTTCGAGCAGTTCCGGCAGGTCGACCTCGTAGAACGTCTGGGTCTCGTAGTCCTTGGTCCCGTACAGTCGCCACTTCTTCCCATCGGTCAGGATGCCCCACTGGACCGACTCGGGCGTTCGTTCGAGGTAGAACTTCACCTGATGGGACGCGTCGCGGTACTGTCGCTCCTCGCTGAACCGCTCGGTGAAGCTCGACCCCCACTGCTTGGCCTCCAGCACCGCGGACGCTCGCTTGAACAGTACCTCGGCGTCGCCCTCCATCCCCTGCATCTCGGCCTCCCGGCGGGCGTCCGCGGACTCGAACAGGAGCCGGTCGACGTACCCGCCGCCGTCGGGAAGCGTCGCTTCCGGCCGCGCGCCGTACCCCAGTACGTCCAGCACCGGGTCGATCCACGCGTCTATCAGGGCGTCCTCGTTCTGGCCCGCCGCCAGTCCGCTCTCCTTCTCGTACAGCGACTGCAGTTGCTCGAACACCGCTTCGACGCCCTCGGCCGACTCCCACTCGTCGAGTTCGTCGATCCGCTCCTTGAGATAATGGTCGGTGAAGAGATTGGAGTTCCGGTATGGTTTCCGGGACAGCGTCGATTGACTCATCTGAATATTCGGTGTCATGGACACCATCGACATGAAACTACTGCATATCCGTCCGGACAGGCCCGACGAGAGTGACTGGTGGGTCCGTTGTTCCCCGCGTAGCTCCCCGATTCGAAGACGTTTTAGTCGCTCCTTTTGATTACACAGGTAATGACCGCACCGTGGGACGACTGGGACCACGTCGTCAAGCTGGACCCAGACAAGAGCCTCGCGCCGGGCGAGAGCTTCGAGGACGTCTGCGAGACCGGCACCGACGCGCTCGAAATCGGCGGGACGACCGGCATGACAGAGGAGAAGATGGAGAAGGTCATCGCGGCCTGCGGCAAGTACGACGTGCCGATCTATCAGGAGCCGTCGAACCCCGCCGTCGTGGTCGAGCGCGAGGAACTCGACGGCTACCTCGTCCCCACCGTGCTGAACGCCGGCGACCCGTTCTGGATCACCGGCGCGCACAAGGAGTGGGCGCGCATAGAGGACGTCGACTGGTCGCGCAGCCACGCCGAGGGGTACGTCGTGCTCAACCCCGACTCCAGCGTGGCCGAGTACACCGAGGCCGACTGCGACCTGACCGCGGAGGACGTCGCGGCCTACGCCGAGGTCGCGGAGCACCAGCTCGGCCAGCCCATCCTGTACGTCGAGTACTCGGGCACGTTCGGCGACCCCGAGGTGGTCGCGGCCGCGGCCGACGCGCTCGACGACGCGGCGCTGTTCTACGGCGGCGGCGTCCACGACTACGACACCGCTCACACGATGGCCGAGCACGCCGACACCGTGATCGTCGGCGACCTCGTCCACGACGAGGGCTGTGAGGCCGTGCGCGAGACGGTCGAGGGTGCGAAGGACGCGGCGAAGACCGCAGCCGAGTCGGTGTAACCCGCCAACCCCCGATTCGGCCGCCAATCCCAGCTTCGCCCGCCAACCCCGATTCGCCCGCCGCTTCTCGTCTTCGTTCCGCTCCACGTCAACTACTCTCTATCCGCCCTCTGCTCCCAATCCTCGGACAGAACGCCCTCTTGCCAAATATTTATCTCCCACCGATGAAACCATACCCGTATGGTCGTGATATTAATGGGGAACGTTCAGGGACACGAGTTCGACTTGCTCGGCGACGAGATACGGTCGCGGGGGAGCGAGGTTACGATCGTCGATCTCGACGAGTGGCCGAGCGAGAAGCCGGTGGCCCAGAACGTCGACGAGAAGTCCGTCCGGATCGGCTCCGAGACCATCCCGATGGCGGACGTGGAGGGCGTGTTCGCTAGGCCCAACACCCTGTTCATCCCGGCGGTCGAGGACCGACTCCACGGCAGTCTGAGCGACGCCGATAACCCGTACGCCGCGCTGACCCAGATACGGGAGTACCGCGGCCTGTTCGAGAGTGTCCTCCAGTCGCTGGAGTACCACGGGGCGACCGTGATACCGGCGGTCGACGCGCTCGTCTGGGAGGAGATGAACCCCTACGGCTGCGACCTGTTCGACTCGATGGGCATCGACGTGCCCGAGACGCTCGCGACGAACGACTCGGCGGCCGCGAAGCAGTTCCTCGAATCCCACGGTAAAGTCGTGTACAAACCGGTCGCCGGGGTCGGCGGCGCGCACGTCATGACCGACGACGAGACCGAGGAACTCGAGAACCTGACCACGCCGGTGCTGTTCCAGGAGTTCCTCCCCGGCGACGACGTTCGCGCGTACGTGCTGGACGGCGAGTTCCTCGGTGCCTTCCAGTACAGCTACGACGACGAGTCGTTCTCGTTCAAGTGGACCGACAGCGAGATCGCCGCCGAAGCGGTCGAACTGCCGGCGTCGGCGAAGCAGGACGTACTCCGCGCCGTCGAGGCGACGCCCGCGGACTACGCCACCGCGGACCTGCGACTCGGGGACGACGGCTCGTACTCGCTCATCGAGGTCAACGCCGGCGGCCGGTTCATGCTGTCGGACTCGAGCGGGATAACGAACGTCGCCGACGCGCTCGTCACCCACCTCCTCGACTAACCCGATGACGGAGCACGTCGTCGTCGACGACGCCCGATACGGGTTCACGTGGTACCGCGTGGACGGCCAGTACTTCCTCGAATCCGAGGACGGCTATCGGCGGGTGAACGACTCGGTCGTCGACCTGCTGAACAAACTCGCGCGGGGAACGCTGACCGTCGAAGAGCTACGAGCGCAGGCGAACGGCGGCCCTGCGGTCGTCGAGGGGTCGGGGACGAACCCGGAGGAGGTGCTCTCGCTCGTCGAGACCTACCTCGAACGGGGCATCCTCCGAGAGGACGAACCGGTCGTCCGCGTCACGCCGCCCGACGACGTGAGACTGTGGCCTCGCGTGGCGGTCTTCCTCCTCGTCCTCTCGGCGTTCGGAGCCGTGGTCGCACCGATCGCGTCGAGCGTGTCGCCTGCGCTGCTCTCGCGGCTGTCCGTCGGTCAGATCGCGTCGATAGCGGTGCTGTCGGCCGGCTTCGTCGCGATCCACGAGTACGGCCACTACGCGGTCAGCGCCCGCCACTTCGATCCCTCGGTTCGGCTCGACGTCGTGAACGGCGTCGTCCCGGCGGTCGTCACGGACACCACCGGATCGTGGACGCTGCCCCGCAACCAGCGCATCTGGATCAATCTCGCCGGGCCGCTGTTGGAACTCGGCGCGGCCGTTCCGTTGGTTGCCCTCCACTACGTCTTTCCGAACCACCTCGTCGTCCAACTCCTGCTCCTCGCCGTGTTCGGGCACGTGGTGTTCGCGTTGAACCCGTTGATACACGGCGACGGCTTCTGGATCCTGTGTGACTACTTCGGTCTGCGGGACGTGCGCCAGCGCGGATTCGAGGACCTGCGAGCGCTCCGGCCCTCCTGGACGGCAGCGTACGTGGTGGTGTCGTACGGCCTCGGAGCGGTTCTCGTGGTCTGGATGACCGTCACGTTGGCCGCGCTCCTCGGACTGGTCGAGTTTCACGTCCCGGTCTGAGCCGTTCGTTCGCGTCGGCGGAGTCCGAGCGATAGACGCGAGCGCAGATCGTCGAGGTACGATGGGCGTCGAAACCCGAAAAAGGGTGTTTTATCGCCGTCGTGCAGTGGGCAGATCGGTGCCTGCGTCGGAACGCTTTACAGCATCTCGACGGAGATGCACGAGGGGAGTGCGGTACTTTCTCGCTCGGTCACTTGGCTATCTTCGAGTTCGCCGATCAGGTGCTTGCTATCGTCGTTCATGGTACTCCATTGCATCCGTGGAACCGGAACCTAATTAATTCTTTGTTTAAGTTCTATTAAACTAATTGAAGTGATTTTGGTTTTATAGGATTACAGTCCAAGACCTCTCTCGAAGTACTGCTGAGTCCTACATCCCGGCGACGAAACAGCGACATCGTGTGAAATTCGAAATACGAGGCGAACTCACCATCGTCGCCCCGAATCGGAATCGAACGGTGGTTCAGAACGCCAGCCGTTCGACCAACCGACCGAACAGTCCCGGCCGCGCAGAGCCGTGCGGATGGACCTGTATCGTAGAGGTCTGGGCCTCATCGGCGAGCCGGTCCTGCGAGCGACGCCACAGCGTCCGATGGACCCGCCCGCCGTCGTCGCCCACCACGACGAGGTCGACCGTCCCGGTCGCGTCGGTCAACTCCTCGAACCGGTCGCCCTCGGACTCGACGAGGACGGACTCGACGGGCACCGAACACACCGACGCGAGCTCGTCGTGGTAGTCCGCCAGCGTCTCCCGGCGCTGCGTGGTGGCCTCGGGCGACACCGGATAGAGGAGTTGGATGGTGGCATCGCCCTCGCGTGCGAGTGCGTCGGCCACTGCGACCTTCAGTGGGTCGTACGGCCCCCGGTCGGTGACCAGCGCGATCACGTTCGCGGCGTCGAAGTCGTACTCCTCGGCCGGAACCACGTCGTCGCCGACCGCGACCACGTCACAGGGCGCGTGGTCGACGATCCACTCGAAGTCGTTGCGGAACAGGCCGAACCGCAGCGGGGTCGAGTTCCGTTCGAGGACCATCATATCCGAGTCGTGGTGGTCGGCGAAGTTGACGATGGCGTGTTTGGTGTCGTGGCTCACGATCTCACCGTACTCGACCGGCACGTCGACCTCGGCCGCGAGCCTGTCCGTACGCTCCTCGAACGCCACGTCGGCGGGCGACTGCTCGGCCGACGCGCCTTCGAGCGGCGTCTGGTCGGGCACCTCGTCGAACTGGACCACGCGGACCCGGCCGTCGCGCTGGCCCACGAGGCCGGCCGCGATGCCGAGCAGCGCGGCCTCCCGTCGTTCGGTCGTCTCCTCGGTGACCGGGACCAGCACCTCGTAGTCGTTCGACTCCGAGACGGTCGAGCGGGTCTCCTCGACGACGCGGCGACCGACCGAGCGACGGACGGCGTCTCTGGCGACGCCCTCGCGGTCGATCTTCCCGTGGGCGTAGACGTAGTACCACGCGACCGACGCGAGCGTGATTCCGGCCGCGCTGAGTATCGGAATCCACCCCATCTGAGTCAGCAGCGCGAGGCCGCCGACCGCGCCGAACCCCTGCGTCCACGGGTACAGCGGCGACTCGAACGCGGGGTCGTACCCCTCCACGTCGCCCTCGCGGAACGCGACGACCGCAATGTTGACCAGCACGAACACGAGAATCTGGAACGCGCTGGCGAGCTTCGCGATGTCGAGGATGGGGACGAACGCGATGAGCAGCAGCATCACGCCACCGGTGAGCGAGATGGCTAGCGACGGCGTGTTGAATCGCTGGCTCACGGTCGAGAGCGATTCGGGCATCAGGCCGTCGCGGCTCATCGCGAACGGGTACCGCGACGACGAGAGCAGCCCCGCGTTCGCAGTGCTCACGAGCGCGAGGATGGCCGCGAACACCACGACGATGACGCCCGGTCGTGCGAGCGCGACCTGCGCGGCGTCGGCCATCGGTGTCAGCGACCCCGAAAGCTCCTCTCCGGGGACCACCCCGACCACGACCGTCACGAGCAGGACGTACAGGATCGTGGTGAACCCCAGCGAACCGAGGATTCCCAACGGGATGTTCCGACTAGGGTTCTCTATCTCCTCGGCGACGCTAGCGATCTTTGTCACGCCCGCGTACGAGACGAACACCAGCCCGGTCGCCGCGAACAGTCCGCCGGCACCCTTCTCGAAAAAGCCCTCGTACTGGACGGACTGGATAGCGCCGCTGCCGCCCGCGACGAACCAGACCAGCGCCGCGAGCATGGCGATAACGATGCCGACCTGCAGGCGGCCGGTCTGCTTCGCGCCGAGCAGGTTCACGCCGATGAGGAACACGGCGAGCCCGAGCGCCACGGGCTTGATCGGCAGGTCGAACAGCACGACGAGATACGGGACCCCGCCGACCAGCGCGAGCGCGCCCTTGAACGACAGCGAGAACCACGTGCCGAGTCCGGCGACGGTGCCGAGCAGGGGGCCCATCCCTCGCTCGATGTAGATGTACGTCCCGCCGGCTTCGGGCATCGCGGTCGCCATCTCGGCCTTGCTCAGCGCGGCGGGCAGGACGAGCACGCCCGCGATCAGGTACGCGAGGATGACGGCCGGTCCAGCGATCTCGAGCGCCAGCGCGGGCAGGATGAAGATGCCACTGCCGATCATCGCGCCGAGGCTGATGGCGATCACCGCGAACAGACCGAGGTCGCGTTCGAGTTCCTTCCCCATGATTACCCGTCCGCGACCTCGTCGGCTATGGGTTCGAGACGCTCGGCCACCTCGTCGACGACCAGGTCCGGGACCAACACGGTCTCGACGTCGAGCCCGTCGAACGAGTCGACCTTCTCGCCGTCGTCGACCCTGATGACGACCCGGGGAACGTCGAACCGCGTCCGGAGCAACTGGACGACGAGAAGCGTCGTGGCCGCGTCTTCGACGGCGACGACGACGAGCGACGCGTCGGTCGCGTCCGCGTCGTCGAGAGCCCTCGCGTCGATCTCCTCGGCGTGGTGGGCGGCGACGCCCTCGCGCGCCGTGCGCTCGACGACCCCCCGGTGGCGACCGAGAAACGCCGCGTCGTACGTCTCGTTCAGGTGCGACGCGACCGCACGGCCCACGTGCCCGCCGCCGACGACCAGCGCGCGCTCGCGCCGACCGAAACTGGGGCCGGTGGCCGATCCGACGACCGAGATTATCCCGGCGGCCGATCCGTTTCGGACCATCCGGAATCACCTCCGTTGGAGCGTCCGTCGTCCACTCGTCTCCGTGCGGTGCAGTCGTGGCGTCCGCGAACAGCCGTTCGTAAGTGAGCGTTTCGTGAACTCATGCGTCCATCGCCGAGTCGTAGTCCCCGGACAACAATAAATTGCGTGTTTTTCCCCGATGCGGTAATATATCTAGAGTAAATTTCCGGAACGTGAATGCCTGGCCCGCATCACGGATTGCCGAGAAGTATCCATCGCGAACGACCGAGAACTCACCACCACGAACGATCCAGAACTCACCACCACGAACGATCCAGAACTCACCACCACGAACGATCCAGAACTCACCACCACGAACGACCGAGTGGCATCGCCGCGCTCGACGCGTCGAGCGCAGCGATGCCACTCGGAAGTCGGCCACCGGGGACAGCAAGAGCGCTCAGGAGTCGTCGGCGTCGAACGTCCGGAACCCCTCGTAGGGGTTCTCGTACTCGTCGCGGATGAGATCCTCGTCCTCGATCTCGAGTCCGAGCGCGTCGAGTTCCTGGCCGATGCGGCTCAGGTCGTCGCCGTCGGTACCGATGACCTCGACGTGGATGTTGTCGTGGCCGGTCATCACCTCGCGGACGGCGACCACGCCCTCGACCTCCCGTGCGCGCCGAGCCAGTTCCCCGCGCTCGGGAATCGGCGCGCTACAGATGATGAGCGTCTGGAGCTGGAACCCCGCCTTCTCGTAGTCGATGGAGGGGTGATACCCCTCGATGATACCCTCCTCCTCCAGCTTCCGGATGCGGTGGCGGACGGTGCTGGCCGACACGTCGGCGTGTTCGGCGATGGTGCTCGTCGACGTCTTCCGGGCGTCCTGCTGGAGACAGTGGATGATGTACTTGTCGAGGTCGTCGAGGCGTTCGTCGCCCATACCCCTCCGTTGTGACCCCCGGTGAAAGAACCCTTCCGCTTTTGGGACCGGTGTCGCGTTCCGCGGACTCCCACGGACGCCTCACCGGAACGTTCATGCGCTCCGGACGACAAATTTCGGAGATACACCCATGAGCGCCATCGAGACGACCGGGCTGACGAAGTACTACGGCGACACCCTCGGCATCGAGGACCTCTCGCTGTCGGTTCGGGAGGGCGAGGTCTTCGGCTTCCTCGGCCCGAACGGCGCGGGCAAGACCACGGCCATCCGGACGCTGCTGGGCTTCATCTCGCCGACCGACGGGACCGCGACGGTGCTCGGCCGCGACGCGACCGACGAGGCCGAACTCATCGAGGCCAAGCGCCGGGTGGGCTACCTGCCGAGCAACCCCGGGTTCGACGAGGGCGTGACCGGCCGGCGGCTGATCCGCTATCACGCCGCGCTCAAGAGCGACGAGCGCAGCGACGAACTGCTCGACCTGTTCGACCCGCCCGTCGAGCGCGAGATCGGCGAGTACTCGACCGGAAACCGCCAGAAGCTCGCGCTCGTGCTGACGTTCATGCACGATCCGGACCTCGTCGTCATGGACGAGCCCACCTCGGGGCTGGACCCCCTGATGCAGGAGCGCCTCTACGAGTTCGTCGACGAGGAATGCGACCGGGGCACCACCTTCTTCTTCTCCAGCCACGTCCTGAGCGAGGTCCGCCGCATCTGTGACCGCGTGGGCATCATCCGGGACGGCCGGCTCGTGACGGTAGAGGGCGTCGAGGAACTGCTCGACCGGAGCGGCAAGCGCGTTCGGGTGGGCGTCGAGGGGTGGCTCGACCCCGCGGAGTTCGATCTCCCGGGCGTCCACGACCTCGACGTCGACTCCGAACGGGGCGACGCCTCGTTCATGTTCACCGGCGAGTACGACGACCTGCTCGACCACCTCCGGGCGTACAGCGTTCGGGACCTCGACGTCGAGGAAGCGCCGCTCGAAGACGTGTTCATGAAGTTCTACGACGGCGAGGCTGCGTCCGAATCCGACGACACTGACCCTGCCACCGGGACGCCACCGAAGGCGTCCTCGACCGGCGGTGAGAACGATGCTTGATATCGCGACCTACGAGTCCGAGCGCCGCATCACGGGCGCGCTCGTGCTGGCGGTCCTGCTCGCGGTGATGTCGCTGCTGTTCGTCGCGCTGTTCCCCTCCATCGCCTCGTCGGGCGCGGACCTCGACGCCTACATGAAGAGTCTGCCGCCCGCGCTGCAGACCGCGTTCGGTGCGTCGGGCGCGTTCTCCATCGCGACCATCGAGGGATTCCTCGCGGTCGAACTCTACCAGTTCTTCTGGGTGCTGATGCTCGGCATCTACGCCGCGTATCTCGCGGGCGGCCTGATCGCCGGCGACGTGGAGCGCGACCGGATGGACGTGCTGCTGGCCGCACCCATCACCCGACACCGGGTGGTCGTCGAGAAGTTCCTCTCGCTGGTGCCGGTCGTAATCGCGCTCAACATCGTCGTCGCCGCGGCGGTGTACGCCGGCGTGCTCGCCATCGGCGAGTCGGTCCCGCTAGCCGACCTCGCGGTGGCTCACCTGCTGTCGATCCCGTACCTGCTCGCGTGCGGCGCAATCGGCCTCGTGCTCTCGGTCGTCTTCGACACCTCTGACGTGGCCAAGCGCGGCGGCCTCGGTGCGATCTTCGGCCTGTTCCTGCTGGAGACCGTCAGCGCGTCGGCCGACCTCGACTGGCTGGGCGCGGTCAGCCCGACTCGGTACTACGACCCCACCGCGATCCTGGTCCGAAGCGAGTACGACTGGACCGGCGGACTGATCCTGCTTGCCGGCACCGTGGTCCTCGTCGCGGCCAGCGCGTGGTGGTTCCGCCGGAAGGACATCGCGTGATTCGAGACGCCGGCAGTCATCCGGCAACGTCCACCGTCTTCCTGTGGTTTTGGTCGAGCTTTTGCCAGCGAGGGAGGCGGTCGCCGAAGGCATCCGCCGACCGAGCGCAGCAAAAGGTCGTATCGAATGAGGGCGTTTAAGACTGCCCCACCACAAACCGAGACCATGGAAGAGAGAACGTACACCGCGGACGCCGAACCCGGCGACACGGTCACCGTAGCCGGGTGGGCACACGAGATCCGCGACCTCGGCGGCATCGCCTTCCTCATCGTGCGGGACACCACCGGTAAGATACAGGTCAAGTTCGAGAAAGACGAGATGGACGACGACCTCGTGGACGCGGGCACGAACGTCAACCGCGAGAGCGTCGTGACGGTCTCGGGCGACGTGGAGGAAGAAGAGCGCGCCCCGACCGGCGTCGAGATCGTCCCCGAGTCGGTGGAGGTCGTCGCCGAAGCCGACCCCGAACTCCCGCTCGACCCCTCGGGCAAGGTCGACGCCGACCTGTCGACGCGGCTCGACAACCGCACCCTCGACCTCCGAAAAGACGAGACCAAGGCCATCTTCGAGATCCGCGCGGAGGTCCTGCGGTCGGTCCGCGAGGCGTTCCGCGAGCTGGACTGTACCGAGATCAACACGCCGAAGATCGTCGCGACCGGGACCGAGGGCGGCACCGAGCTGTTCCCCATCACCTACTTCGGCCAGGAGGCGTTCATGAACCAGTCGCCCCAGCTGTTCAAGCAACTGATGGTCGGCTCCGGACTGGAGCGCGTGTTCGAGATCGGCCCCATCTTCCGCGCCGAGGAGCACAACACGCCGCGCCACCTCAACGAGGCGACCTCCATCGACTTCGAGAGCGCGTTCTACGACCACCACGACGCGATGGACGCCTGCGAGACCGTCGTGAAGGCCGCCTACGAAGGCGTCGCCGAAAACTGCGAGGACGAACTCGAAGCGCTCGGCTACGAGGACTTCGAAGCGCCGTCGGGCGAGTTCCCGCGGCTCTCCTACGAGGAGGTCATCGAGCGCATCAACGCCACGGGCGAACTCGACGAACAGCTCGTCTGGGGCGACGACCTCCCGACCGAGGGCGAGAAGGCGCTCGGCGAGGACGTCGGGAGCCATTACTTCGTCACCGACTGGCCCAGCGAGATCAAGCCGTTCTACATCAAGGACCGCGATGACGACTCCGAGCTCTCGACCGGCTTCGACCTGATGGCTCCGAACATGGAGCTCGTCTCCGGCGGCCAGCGCGAGCACCGCTACGACCATCTCGTCGAGGGCTTCGAGCAGCAGGGCCTCGAACCCGAGGCGTTCGAATACTACACCAAGATGTTCAAGTACGGTATGCCGCCCCACGCCGGCTGGGGCCTCGGCGGCGAGCGCCTCGTCATGACGATGCTCGGGCTGGACAACATCCGTGAAGCCGTGCTGTTCCCGCGGGACCGCCAGCGGCTGAGTCCGTAGAATCGCGCCACGGTCGATACTCCTCGTTTTTCACCACGCCTCAGTTTCGACTGCCAAACTTCGTCCGGGAAACTCCAGACTCAAGGAATCGGTTCGGTCTTCCTCGCCAGTCGTCGGTCGTCGGTACCACAAAAATCGCAGTTCTGACTGTCGTCCGTTACGACGTGTTTTCCGACTTACGCGCGGACGACGTTCGTCGCGCGCGGGCCCTTGGGAGCCTGTTCGATGTCGAATTCGATGTCCGTTCCCTCGTCGAGGTCGGGGCCGCCAACGTCCTCCATGTGGAAGAACACGTCGTCGTCCGCGTCGTCCGTCGAGATGAAACCGTAGCCGCCTGTGTCGTTGAAGAAATCAACAGTTCCGTTTGCCATTGCAGCCAAAGAGAGACCCCCACTGCGGATAACCCTTCCGAGGGTCGCGGTATCACGGGGTTCGACGGTGTCACTCGGCGAATTTCCGCATTTTCTCTTCCATCGGCACCCGCGGAAGGGGGCTCTGAAGACCCAAATCCCTTTCAAGACCCGACCCAAAGACCCACCCAATGGCGAACTGCGACGTCTGTGGCGAGGACGAGAACATGCCGTACAAGTGCCAACGCTGCGGCGGCACGTTCTGTTCGTCCCATCGGCTCCCCGAGAGTCACGACTGTCCGGGGCTGAACGAGTGGAACGACCCGGACGGGGTGTTCGACAGCGGCTTCGACGACAGCGTGAACGACCGCGATCAGAGCTCGGGCGGCGTGACGGACCGCTTCTCCGTCAACACCGGACCGGGCGGCCCGCTGGGCTACTTCCGGGGCAACATGACCTACGTGTTCCTCGGACTGATGTGGATCACGTTCGCGATACAGTGGGGCCTCGCTCCGCTCGTGGGTATCACACCGGGGTCGTTGACGTGGTACAACATCTTCACGATAAACACGGCCAATC
Source organism: Halorussus litoreus (assembly GCF_003382685.1). Lineage (GTDB taxonomy): Archaea > Halobacteriota > Halobacteria > Halobacteriales > Haladaptataceae > Halorussus > Halorussus litoreus. The sequence continues at coordinate 155,842 of NZ_KZ859503.1, forward strand.
CGCTGTACGTCTGGACGTGGATCACCTCCATCTTCTCGCACGGCGGATTCGGTCACATTGCGATTAACAGCATCGTGCTGTACTTCTTCGGCACCGTGGTCGAGCGTCGCATCGGGTGGAAGAAGTTCACCGTGCTGTTCCTCGTCAGCGGCGCGTTCGCGGGACTCGCACAGGTCGGCGCGTCGCTACTCGCGTCCCCGGGCATGTTCGCCTCAGTACTGGGAGCCAGTGGTGCGATCATGGCCATCATGGGCCTGTTGACCGTCCTGAACCCGAACCTGACCATCTATCTCTACTTCATCCTTCCCATGCCTCTCTGGGTCGCAACCGGACTGTTCGTCGCCTACTCGGTGTTCATGGGTGCGTCGGGTGGCATCGGTGCAGGCGGCGTGGCTCAGTTGGCCCACCTCGCGGGCGTCGCCATCGGGCTGGCCTACGGCGCGAAGCTCAAACGCGACGGTGAGCGCGCCCCACAGCAGCTCCAGTTCGGCGGCGGGCGCGGACCCGGCGGTCCCGGTGGCCCCGGCGGACCGGGCGGCCCCGGCGGTCGGTTCTAAGCGCACGGTCGGTTCCGAGTGCCCAGCCGATTCCGGACTACCGATTCTCGACACCTGGTTCCAGTGGGGCCTCGCTCACTACGCCTGCGCGAAAAATGACGCCGATGGTTGATGATACGACGCGACCGTCAGCGAGAAGTGGTCGAGCGACCAATCGGGGACCGACCTCGGTGCTACGTCCCGTGGTCGCTCTCGCATGACTCCGATTCATCCCGAGTTCGTCCCAAACGCCTCGCTCTCCCGCGAGGAGATGGAGCACCTCCAGCACGACATCGCCGAGCGCGCCGTCTTCGCCGACGACTTCGGCTTCGACCCCGCCGCAGTCGGTGGAGAGTCGGCGGACGCCGTCCAGACGCAACTCGGCGATTCGACCTCGACCGAGGACGATTCGACCGCTCACGACGAAGACGGTTCGGCCGCTCACGACGAGGCCGATTCGAAGTCCACCGGCGACGACCCGCCGCTGGTCGCCGGCGTCGACCAGGCGTTCAGTGGCGACGGTGAGCGGGCCATCAGCGCCATCGTCGTGACTCGCGGCGGGAAAGTCGTCGAGCGCGCATATGCGGTCGAGTCGGCCGACATCCCCTACATTCCGGGGCTGCTCTCGTTCCGCGAGGGCAACGCCATCCTGTCGGCCTTCGCCGAACTCTCGGTCGAACCGGACCTCGCCGTCCTCGACGGGAGCGGTCGCATCCACTTCCGGCAGGCGGGCATCGCGACCCACGTCGGCGTCACGCTCGATATCCCCGCCATCGGCGTGGCCAAGAACCTGCTGTGCGGTCGCCCGCGCGAGGCACTCGACGGCCACCTACCGCGGGGCGCGCGCGTCGCCATCGAGGCTGACGATAGCGTGACCGCGCCGCCGGGCACCGTCATCGGCTACGCCTACCAGTCGCGCCAGTACGACGACCCGGAGACCCGCCACGTCAACCCGCTGTACGTCAGCCCCGGTCACCGCGTGAGCGCCGAGACGACGACGGACCTCGTAGAACAGCTCTGCGCGGGCTACAAGCTCCCGGAGCCGACTCGGCTGGCCGACAGCTACGCCGACGAGGTGAAGGCCGAAGTCGAGGGGTGAGAACCAGAGTCGTTCGATTCAAGGCGACCCGGAGCGATTCGGGTCGTGTTCAGATAGCCGCGACTAATTCTCGACTTCGCTCGGGGAAGTAACTGGTACCCTGGTCGACTGAAAGAACGAGGTCGTTCGGGGTCTTGGCGAGCGAAGCGAGCCACGGCTCGGAAGACGCAGGTTGTCTTCCGGTGAACCCCGGCGACACAAGCACTGCAGCGGCCGAAAGGTGCAAAGCACGCAGCGAGTCACGGGAGCCGAACGACCGAGGGCTTTCGAGGATATCTCGCCAGTTCTACTGGCTTATCTCAACACTACTGCGACTCGGACCCCGACCTTTATCCCCGATAGCGACCCAGTGCCGGCATGGAGCGGTACGACCAACTCTATCGGCTCTACGACGAGTTCGACGCCGCCACCCTCCGAGCGATGCAGGACTTCGTCGACCTGTTCCCGCCGGTCGACTCCCGGGTCGCTCTCGAACACTGGCAGGAGGCCAGCGACGAGCTGGCCGAGCGCAAGGGGGAAGTGCGTGAGGCGTTCCCCGCGACCGGCGAGACCTTCTCGGAGCTCGCGGCGCGCGCGACCCGCGAGCAGGCGTTCACCGCGCTCGACCTCCACGCCAAGTACGGCCGAGGCGTCAACGTCCTCGTGCTCGACGTGGACGAGACCCTGCGCTCGGCCGGCGGCACGGACAACGAGATCCCCCGCGAGACGCTCCACCTACTGACCGAGTTCCACGAGGCGGGCGTCCCCATCGTGGTCTGCACCGGTCAGACGCTGGAGAACGTGAAGGGGTTCGCCATCCAGGGCTTTGGCAACGAGATGGTCCACTCCGGCACCCTCAGCATCGTCTACGAGGCCGGAACGGGCGTGTTCACGCCCGGCCACGGCGCGGACACCAAGCGTCTGCTGTACGAAGACCTCGATTCGGACGTGCGGGCGGTCTTCGACGCGGTGCGCTCGCGCGTGCTCTCGGACGCCCCGGAGGAAATCCGGCGGGGCTGTCACCTCCAGGGCAACGAGTTCAACGTCACGCTCAAGCCCAACTTCGAGACCGGGAGCGACGACGCCCGGGAGATCGTCGACCGCGCGCTGGTCTACGAACTCGACCTGCTCGGCGAGGCGGTCGCCGAGGAAATCGGTGAGGGTGGCGGGAAAGGCGAGGATGACAGCGAAGATGCCGCCGACCCGGAGACGGCACGCGACTGGGCGCGGGCCTACTACGCCGACGAGGACCCCGAGATTCGCGCGGTGCTGGAGTCCCGCGGCGAGACGCCGAATGCGGAAACCGACGCGATTCCGACCGCGGTCCGGGAGTTCTTCGAGCGCATCGACGTGGCCTACTACGAGGCCGACGCTGCCGAGATCGGGAGCCTCGAACTCAACAAGGTCGTGGGCGTCGAGGCCGCCTTCGAGGTGCTGGGCGTCGACTTCCCCTTCGCGGCCGTGCTCGGTGACTCCAAGAGCGACCTGCGCGTGATGGAGTGGGTCGCGGAGAACGAGGCGGGCATCGCGGCCGCGCCCGAGCACGCCTCGCGGGACGTGCTCGACCACGTGATTCGGACCGACGAGCTGGTGTTCGACCGCGGGAAGGCCGGGGACGTGTTGCGGACTATCTTCGCGTTGAACCGGCTGGCCAAACTGGGATGAGGTACGGTTTCTGAAGATTTCTAAACGGGCTGTGTTCTGAATCCGCGAAGTTCTACAATCTTCGACCGGCGCGCGAGTAACGCGCACGTTTTGGCGCGGCACTGAGACCGCGCCGTGGGAGCGAAGCTCCCACGAGCCTGCGCTCGGTGCCCTCGCGCAGACGCCAGCACGCGCCGGATGGAAGGGCGAGCCAGTTCACGCAAGGAAGGAGGCTCCAGAGGGAACTCTGTGGACAGACGTGCGAAGAGTCGAGAAACAACGATGTCAGCGGACAGCGAATCGGATCTAGACGATTTCAGACGTTCAGACTGAATCGGACCGTGTCGCCGTTCTCCAGCGAGTCGCCGGTCGAGAGCGTCTCCGTGGCGTCCACGGACTCACGGACGACCACGGTGTCCGAGCGCAGGCGCTGGCCGTCCAGCACGCCCGCGCTGACCTGCGGGCCGTACTCGGCGGCGAGTTCCTCGATCACGTCGGCGACCGTCGCGTCCTCGGGCACCGCGACGCGGGCCTCGCGGGTGCCGGTGCGCGCGACGAGGGTGCCCGTGAGTTCGACTGTGACGTTCATGTCACCTCCTCGCGGCCCCAGTGACTAAAAGTTTACTCAGTCTCGAAAAAGAGTGCCGGAACGCCATCGCTTAAGGACGCCGCCCTCGACGGGTTGCGTATGGTAGAGGACGCACCAGAGCCCGGCGCGAACGACCCGCTCGACCTCCACGGCGTCGTTCCGCCGACCATCACCGCGTTCGACGACGACGAATCGGTCGACTACGAGGCGACGGCGGCCCACGCGCGGTTCGTCGCGGACAGGGGTGCCCACGGCGTGTTCCCGCTGGGGACCAACGGCGAGTTCCCGCTGTTGACGCCCGAGGAGCGCGACGACGTGGTCGAGGCGGTCGTCGAGACGATCGGCGGCGACGTGCCGGTCATCGCTGGCGTGGGCGCGCCGTCCACCCGCGAGACGGTCGCGCGCGCCGAGCGCGCCGAGATGGCGGGCGCGGACGGCGTGGTCGTGGTGACGCCGTACTACTACCCGCTCGACCACGACGGCGCTCTCTCTCACTACCGCAGGGTCGCCGAGTCGGTCGACCTTCCGGTGTACGTCTACCACATCCCGAGCAAGACCGGCAACTCGCTGTCGCTGGAGACCCTCGACGCTCTCGCGGAGATCGACAACCTCGCCGGCCTGAAGGACTCCAGCAAGGACGTCCCGTGGCTCGGACAGGCCATCGACGCCAATCCGGAGCTGACCTTCCTCGCGGGGTCGGACTCGCTTTTGTTCCCCGGGCTGGAGGTCGGCTGTACCGGGATGGTGAGCGCGGTGGCGAACGTCTTCCCCGAACTCGTCGTGGACCTCTACGAGGCGTACGACGTGGGCGACGAGGACCGCGCCCGGGAGCTCCAGAGCACGGTGTACGACGTGCGGGACGCCCTCAAGGCCGGGCCGTACATGGCGGGCGTCAAGACCGCGCTCGACCTGCGAGACCTCGGCTTCGCGCCCGGCCCACTCCGGAACCCGCTCCGGAAGATGGACGACGAGGACCGCGACGCGCTGGCGGCCGACCTCTCCGAGTTGGGCCTGCTCTGAAGCGTGCGAAGGCGGCCGGGAGAGGCCGGTCGAGGCAGGACGGTCGTCCTGCCTCGA
>NZ_KZ859504.1:0-17254 GCF_003382685.1 Halorussus litoreus
CCGTTCCGGCGTCGCCGCGACCGGGAGCAGCGACCGCGAGCAGCGACCGGGAGCAGCGACCGCGAGCAACGTCCGGGAGCAGCGACCGCCGACTTTGACTACGAGCAACGACCGCGAGCAACGACCGCCAACTTTGACTACGAACAGCGAGATCGTGACGCGTTCACATCCCGAGCGCCAGCCACTCCAGCGTCCAGAGCGCCGTCATCCCGACCGCGATGGTCCAGAGCAGGCTCTCGGTCCGCCAGCCGGCAACGGCCGCGAGCGCGCCCGCGACCAGCCGCTCGTTGCCCGGGTCGAGCGCGAGTGCCCCGTCGAGGTACACCAGTCGCGGGGCCACGATGGCGGCCAGCACCGCGGCCGGGACGAACGTGAGCGCGCGCTCGACGCCGGTCGGGATCTCGTCCACGCGACCGAACAGCGCGATGAACGACAGTCGGATGGCGAACGTGCCCGCGCTGGCGGCCAGAATCACCAGCCAGACCAGGGTGTCGTCGAAGTGGCCAGTTGCCATCAGGCGGTCACCTCCTCGTCGTCCGCCGAGTCGTCCCACCGGTCGACGACGATGCCGGACAGGATGCCGCCGAACGCGGCGGCCAGGATCCCGAGGTCGAACGGTAGCCCGGCCCCCGCGACCGCGAGCACGCCCGCTGCGCCCGCGGCGAGGTACGACGGCGCGTCGTTCAGCGCGGGGAACAGCAGTCCCAGAAACAGCAGCGGGATGGCGAAGTCGAGCTGCCAGCTCGCGGGCACTCGCGCGCCGAAGACGATGCCGACGACGCTCGACGTGACCCACGTCGTCCAGAGCGGCAGGGCGGCGCCGAGGTAGTACCACCGGCCGTCTGTCGCGGGGTCGAGATCCGTCCCGCTCTCGAACTCCGCGATCGGGATGGCGTACGTCACGTCGACGATGAAGTAGGCCACGACCACCTTCCACCGTGCAGAGGCGTCCCGGAAGTACGCCCCGAGCGATGCGCTGTACATCACGTACCGGAGGTTCACCACCAGCGCGGTCAGCACGACGATGACGACCGGCGCGTTCTCGCCCACGAGTTCGACCGCAGCGATCTGGGCGGCCCCGGCGAACAGCAGCGCGGCGAACGCGACCGCTTGGGCCGGGTCGATGCCCACGCCGACGGTCGCGACCCCCGCGATGATCCCGAACGGGATGTTGGCCGGGAGCGCAGGCAGGACGTCCCGAGCGCCGGCGCGGAACGCCGCACTGGGGCCGGGAGACGACTGCTCGTCGTTCGGGCGCGACGACTGCCCGCCGTCGGGCCGAGCCGACGGCTCGCGGCCCGCGTGAGCTGCTGGCTCGTCGTCGGAGGGATCGGACGCCCCAGCCCGAGACATGGCAATGGCTCGGAGGAGCGACGGTAAGAAGGTTGGTAAAGCGGTCAGGTTGGCACGAACTCGGGTGCCGAGTTCGTGCCGCAACCCGGGCGACATCCTCGAAAGCCACTACCTGTAAAAACCCAGTGGAGTTCTAAACTCGTGTAGTTGTTCCCGAATATCGTCTCGGTATCGAAAGAAAAATAATTTCTCTATAGAAAAAGTTTAAATATATGTTCTATCTAATAGAAGCGACGAAGCGCCTCGAACAGAACGAGAAAGTGGTGTATCTCGCGTGGCTGTTCGTCCTGCTGCTCGTAGAAGCGGAGACTGTCGCAGCCACCGGCGGTGGAACGAGCGGGCCGTAGCCTCAGTCGCTTCCCGGCCACTCCTGAATCAAGGTGAGTTCGTCGTCGACGATAATCGGCGTGTACGTCATCTCGCTCGAGAGGTCGACTAACTCCTCGTTCGTCGTCTCGGCTTGGCACTGACCAGTCGACAGGAAGTAGGGGCCGTCGTCGATCCACGACAGGGAGAGGCTCCCGATGGGATGATCTCTCGTCGGGTACCCCCGCAGTGTCAGCGTCAGCTCTCCGTCCGTGGTATCGTCGACGACGTACAGTAACGGGATCACGTCTCCGCTCCCCGTCACGGTAAAGCCGGGGTCGCCGACCGCGACGTACCGCGACCCGACGAACGTCGCTTCGCGGGTGACGGCGAGTGCACTTCCGACGCTGAACCCGCCCTGAAACAGCTTCGCCATCGTCTCGCCGAGTTCGACCGCGGCCGGGTTGCCGACGTTGCCAAGGCTCACGATGCCGCCGTTGCTGCCCGCTTCGACGAGCGCGACCCCCTGGCCGTAGGACCGGCAGGCGTTGAGGAGGAACGTCTGCATCCGGACCTCGTCGAGTTCGCGCGCGTCGAGTACGCCGTCGGCGCACTCGAATCCCCTGCCGTCGATGTGGCCGACGTAGTGGAAGATATCCGTGGGCGTCTGCAGCACGTCGCGGAGCTCGTCGGTCGTCACGTCGAAGTGGACACTCGGGTCGAACGAGATGGCCTCGCGCGGGCCGTACACCTCCGCGACGGCGTCCCACTCCTCGCGCATCGCCTCGTCGTTGCAGACGACCGTGATGTCGACGACGCCGTCCTCCGTCGCCGAGTCCTCGCCGCGGGATGTCGCCGCGCCGTCGTTCTCGAACGCTTCCGGGAGTACCTTCGTCCCGCGGACCGGGGTTCCCTCGCCGACCCACGCCTGTTCGAGCGCGTCCACGTCCGGCGTCTGGACGTAGTCCTCGACGGGCGGGACGCCCCGACGGGTGGTCGCGGTCCGGGTCTTCGTCGCCGGGGAGTCGGCCCCATGCGAGTCGCCCACCTCGCCCTCGGGCGGTGCGCGCTTGAAGTCGTCGAGCGCGGTGCGGGTCCTTCGTTTCGTCTCGGTCGGCTCGTACGACGGCCGGGGCGGCGTGCGCAGTATCGAGAAGTCGTTGACGAGATACGGGAGCGCCTCGACGTTCCGCGGGGTCGGGCGGACGAAGGTGACGCGGTGCCACGTCGGCATCGCGTCCGCCAGCGTCGAGTACGGCACCGAGAAGTAGGCCTCGAGTTGCTCGTCGAACGGCGCGTCGTACAGAGCGGCGAAGTCGAGGTCGACCCGCGACTCGACCCGATTGCGATCGGCCATCTCGATTGGGTAGTACCCCTCCGTCCGGACCACGCAGTCGAGCAAGAACGCCTGTTTCACCGTCCGAACGACCTCCTCCTCGAAACCCTCTCCAGCGTCGAACCGGCGCTCGAACCCGCCGACGGTCAGCCGAGGCCGCTCGCCCGGGACGACCGTCGCGCCGAAGTAGTACGCCAGCGGCGCGACCGGATAGATGGATTCGAGATTCGGGGGCACCTCGACCGTGATACCCGTCTCGGGCGCGTCGAGGTCGTCGGGAATCGAGAGTTCGTCGCCGCGCTCGACCCGCGGCGGATGTCCGCGGAGAGTCGGCCACGAGCGCTCGGGGGTCGTGGTCTTGAGCACCGACCCGAACGTCGAGACGGCGGCCATCACGTCCTCGGGCTCGTCGGTCGTCGTCACCGTCGTCTCCGGGGAGTCGTGGAACGACCGCGCGCCGACGACGATCTCGGCCGGGCGGTCGAACTCGATCCGCATCGAGTCGACGTCCGACTCGACGCTGACCCCTGCCTCGATCTGGACGTAGATCTTGACGGGGGTGTTGAGTTCGAGCAGGTACTCGTCGGGCGGTAACTCGGCCGACGACTCGCTCGTGAGGTCCGTGAGCATCTCGCCGCCGCGACGCCAGACGTACATCAGGACCGGGTACGGGAGGTCGAGCGCCCGCGCTTCGACTGTGCAGGCCGAGCTAACCGGGAATCTGAACGACTCCGGATCGGCCGGGGAGGGATCGAGTGCCGTCGGCGTCGAGGCGGTGAACCTGCGGGTTTCGATGGGGTCTACCACCGCAAGTCCCGTGGTGTCGTCGAGCGTGTCGAACCTCGGAGCCATCTCCGTCCTCCAGTCGGGCGCGCTACCTAATCGTGAGAGCCGGCACACAAAACACCTGCGCCGGAGCGAGTCCCGTCGTCGCTTCGGAGACAGCTGCTATCGCTACGGCGGCTCCCGTCATCGCTACAAGGGCACCCACGGCGTGGTCAGGTCCGACTCCGGGAAGTGCCAGCGCTCCTCGGCGTCGTGGCTCTCCGGGACGGTTCGGAGCTCGACCACCGCGTCGAACTCGTCGGCGAGCCGTCGGCAGCGGTCGCCGTCGTACGGTTCCGGAAGCACGTAGTGTGCCATGGCGTCGTTGTCGCGGACGCGCCCGCCGACCGTCCTGAGGAACCGCCGAACCACGTCGAACTCGTAGTGGTCGAGCAGGGGCGCGAGCGAGTCGACCGCGATCCGGACCTCGCCGGGCTGGCGGCTCCGCGCGCCGAAGTCGGCGATGGCGTCGCCGAGTTCGCTCCGGAGGCCGGCCAGATTCGCGTCGCTCACCGTCACCTCAGCGAGACTAGCCGTGGGCAGCTCTGCGTCGTCGGTGACCGGCCGGGGCGGCACTGCGTGGTTGACGATGCGCGTCGTCTCCGCGGGCGGGCGCGGCGCGGCCGAGGCCGCCGGCAGCCGGTCGTAGACGCTCTCCGGGTCGGCGTCGGTGAGCGCGAACACCCGCCATCGGCGCGCGTCCGGGTCGCCGAGCATGGTCGCGCTCGCTCGCGTGAACACTTCTCGCGGCGGCGTCCCGGAGACCAGCAGGTTACAGCCCTCGCGCTTCAGACGCTGGAGCCGCGACCGGAACTCCGCGAGCGTCGTACTCGCCGGCCGGTCGTCGGTCCCGAGTTCGTTTCTGTCTCCAGGGGCGCTCATTTAAATCCCTGTTCCGGACCACGGGTTATAAAGTTTTGTCACTACTGCGGAGTAAAGATTGCCGCTTCCGGCGTGACTGGTGCCCGCCAGTATCGAGTCGACGGCGCTATGCGACGACGACCGGCGTCGGTGACGCTCGACGTTCGAAGGCAAATATAGCCGTCCTTTTGCCGTTGAAGCACGAACGACTCTCGCACATGCCGACCACCGATTTCACCATCGACGGCGACTGGAACGCGCTGTACATCGACGGCGAGTGGGTCGAACGAGGCGACCGTGACGAGATTACGGTCGAGAACCCGGCGACGCGCGAGCGGGCCACCGCCGTCCCGGCCGGGACCGAAGACGACGTGGACCGGGCGTACGAGGCGGCCGCCGGGGCCCAGTCGGCGTGGGCGGACCGACCGGCCGAGGAGCGCGCCAGCGTGATCGAGGACGCCGTCGACCTGCTCGACGAGCGACGCGACGAGATTCTCGACGCGCTCGCGGTCGAGTCGGGAAGCGCGAACGCGAAGGCGTTCGCCGAGTGGCAGACCGCACAGGGGATGTGCTACCACGCGACCGGCCTCGCGGGCGAGCTCGGCACGGAGACCTCCGAGTCGATGATTCCCGGCAAGGAGAACGAGGTCGAGCGCGTGCCCGAGGGCGTCGTCGGCGTCATCTCGCCGTGGAACTTCCCGTTCAACCTCTCGATGCGGGCGGTCGCGCCCGCGCTGGCGACCGGCAACGCGGTGGTGCTCAAACCCGCCTCCGCGACCCCCGTCACCGGCGGGCTGCTCCTCGCGCGACTCTTCGAGGAAGCGGGCCTGCCCGACGGCCTGTTGAACGTCGTGACCGGCCGCGGGTCGGACGTGGGCGACCGGATGGCCGCACATCCGGAGCTCGACGTGATGGCGTTCACGGGCTCGACCGAGGTCGGCAAGCAGGTCGCCGCGACGGCCGCGGAGAACCTCGCGCTCCCGGCGATGGAACTGGGCGGCAACAACCCGTTCGTCGTGACCGCCGACGCGGACGTGGACGCCGCTGTCGACTCGGCGGTGTTCGGCTCGTTCCTCCATCAGGGCCAGATCTGCATCTCCATCAACCGCCACCTCGTCCACGAGTCGGTGTACGACGAGTACGTCGAGAAACTGGCCGAGCGCGCGGAGAGCCTCCCCATCGGCGACCCGCGCGAGCGCGAGAACGTGGTCGGGCCAATCATCGACGAGGGCCAGCGCGACCAGATTCTGGAGTACGTCGAGCAGACCGTCGAGGCGGGCGCGACCCTCGAAACCGGCGGCGACCACGACGACCTGTTCGTCGAGCCGACGGTGCTCTCGAACGCGACCAACGACATGGCCGCGGCCTGCAACGAGCACTTCGGTCCCGTCGCACCCGTAATCGCGTTCTCGGACGAGGACGAGGCGGTCGACCTCGCCAACGACACCGAGTACGGCCTCGCGGCCGCGATTCACTCGGGCGACCTCGACCGATCACGCGACCTCGCCGACCGCATCGACGCCGGGATGGTCCACCTCAACGACCAGCCGGTCAACGAGGAGCCCGCGATCCCGTTCGGCGGGATGAAGGCCTCGGGGCTGGGTCGGTACGACGGCGAGGAGATCCTGAACGAGTTCACCACGACGAAGTGGATATCAACGCAGACCGAGCCGCGCGAGTACCCGTTCTAGAGACCACCTTTTTTCTTCGTCTGGTGTTCAAGGGTGCGCCGAAATCGGCGGATCCCTGAACATCACTCCTCGAAAAAATCTGGACCAAAAAAGAGCCGCTCGCTCGGACTGCTGGTGCGCACCGCATTTCTTAATCGAAGTCAGACCGGAATCGCGCGTCGTCCCGAGACATATTCATAGACGAAAAGACATTTCTGCTATCGCCGAAACGCACTCGTATGCCCTCACTAACACGCCCCGGGCGACTGCTCCTCGCGGTCCTCCTCGCGAGCGTCGTCGCGGCCGACATCGTTCTCCTCGATAGTTCCACCACTGCGGTGGTCCTCCTCGCGGGACTTCTCGGTGTCGTTCTCGCCGTCGGGTCGTTCTCCCCGGTCGCGGAGAGCAGCGCGTTCCTCTTGGCGCTCCTCGGGACGCAAGTCGTCGTCGTGGCGGTTCTGGCCTACTCGGGACGCTACGTACTCGCGCTGATTCTGTCGGTCGCTTCTCTCGCCACCGTGCAACGACTGCGAGGTCAGAACTCGTAACGTCCACCGCCGATTCCCAATCCCGGACGGCTCATCGGCGGCTCGAACCCAGCGGGTTGAAATACCAGCGCCGAACACCGTCTCGGTGATGAGCTACGACGCCGAGCCGTTCCGCGTCGCCGTCAAGGACAGCGCCAGCGAGGCCAACGAGGCCGTTCGCCGGCTCGCGCGCTCGGAAGGTGAGGTGGTCCAGTTCGACTCGGCGGCCGACGCCCACCAGCGCGCTCGCGACCTCTCCGAGGCGGGCGAAACGCCCGTCAAAGTCCAGCGGGCGGCCCCGCAGGACCCCGCGGACGTGGACGCCTACCTCGTGGCGTGGCCCGAGCGACGCCGGCGGACGCCCGACGGCACGCCGACCGAGGGACTGACCTTCGACACCGCGGCCAACCAGTACGGTGCGCTCGGCGAGGCCGTGGTCTGCTCGCCCGCGGTGAACCCGCCGCTGTTGACCCACTTTGCGCGAGTGGACTCGGACCTCTCCGAGCGCGAGGCCGAAAATCTCCACGTCGCCGTCGACGCCGACCCGGACCCGGTGGTAGTCGACGGCGACGCGCGGTGGGAACCCGACTGTCGCGCCGTCGTCCGGCCCGCCCCGAACCGACCGGTGCTCACCGAGTTCTGGTGCGAGGTCAAGGCCGGGGACGGCTCGTTCGAGCGGAGCCAGCGCGCGGCCATGCGCGCCAAGGCGCGCGAAGCGACCGTCCTGAAGATCCGGGTGGACCTCGACGAGTTGCCCGACAGCTACACCGCGTGGGTCCGGAAGGTCGAACCCGACGCGGGGGGCGAGCGCGCGGACGACGACCGGACCAGCGGGGCGGCGTACCGCGTCAACGCCAGCCTCGACAGCTTCTGACGTCGTCGCGACTCACCGCCGCTCGCCGGACCAGACCGTGACCGTCGCCACCGCCAGCGCCCCGGCCAGCCACGCCAGCAGTCCGAGGACGCTCGGCACGGGTGAGGTCGAAGGCGCGCCCGCCACGCCACCGACCACCGACTCCAGCACGAGTCCCCGAAAGGCGCTGTTCGGACTCAGGCCGAGCGCCAGTTCGAGCGCGCCCTCCGGAACGACGCCGCCGACCAGCCCCGCGACGATGCCCGCGTCGAACCCCACCACAAGGGCGACGCCCAGCGTGACCGCGACCGCCACGCCCGCCCGACTCGACCTCGCGTTGGTCGAGACGGCCATCGCCGCGGCCATCACCACCAGCGCGAACGCCGCCGTCAGGACGACGAACCGGAGGTACAGCACGGGCGAGTCCGACGCCGCGTGGGAGGCGACGACCGTGGTCCCGACGCCTCCGAACAGCGGGACGAGCAGCGCGACCGCCGACAGGGGGACGATCACGGCCACGAGCAGCGCCGCCGCGCGCCCGAGGTACGCGCCGAGGACGTAGGTGGCTCGCGAGACCGGGTACGTTCGGATCACGTCGAGTTCGCCCCGCTCGGCGTCGCCGAGGACCGTCCGGTAGCCGAACGCCAGTGCGAGGGCGGGGACCAGCACCTCGACGGGCGTGAGCAGGTCCAGCACGAGCGGGACGTAGCCGACCGCACCGGCGGTCCACGCCAGCGCGGCGACGACGACGGCGAATCCGCCAGCGAGCGCGAGGAACGCCCGCGTCCGGACGACCGTCGCGAGCTCCCGGCCCGCGACCGCCAACAGCCGGTCGACCGACTCGCGGTTCACTCGCCGTCACCTCCTCGCGTCCGCACCGAGACGGTCGGCGTAGCCCGGTCGGCGTCCACTCCCGCTTCGGCGGCGTCACCGCCCGTGAGCGCGAGGAACGCGCCGCGGAAGTCCTCGGCGTCGGTCCGGGCCACGAAGTCGGCGGGCGAGCCCTCCGCCACTACGTCGCCGTGGTCGAGCAGCAGGACGCTGTCGGCCGCCTCGGCCCCGGCGAGGTTGTGGGTCGCCAGTAGGACAGCCATCCCGTCGTCGGCGAGTTCGCCGACGAGTTCGAAGATGTACTCGGTCATCCGTGGGTCGAGGTCGCCGGTCGGTTCGTCGAGCACGACCAGTGGCGGGTCCCCGAGGACGGCTTGCCCGATGCCGAGCAGGCGAGTCATCCCGCCGGAGAGGGCGTCGACCCGGCGGTCGCTCGCCCCCGACAAACCGACGCGGTCGACGATGCCCGGGACGTCGACCTCGCGGTCGAGCAGGTCGGCGTAGAACTGCAGCGTCTCCGCGACGGTGAAGGTCGGGCGGAACTGGGGACGCTGCGGGAGGTACCCCACCCGCCGGTCGGTCGGGCCGACTCCCGTCAGGGTCACGCGCCCCTCGTCGGGTTCCAGCAGTCCGAGAACGGCCCGCAGTAGCGTGGTCTTCCCCGACCCGTTCGGGCCGACAAGCGCCGTGACGCTCCCGGCTTCGAGCGAGAACGACAGATCCGAGAACACGTCGACGTCGCCGAACGCGTGGCTTAGCCCTTCGACTTCGACCACCGGCGCGCGCTCGTTCGATTCGGCCGGCTCGTCGCCCGCTCCCGTCGACTCGTTCGCTTCGTCGTCTGTTCTCGTCGGTTCGTCGGGCTCGTCGTATTCCTGCGTGGGTCCGTCCGTCATGCGTCTCCCTCCATAGGTGCGATTCCGGTCGCGCCGACAGCCGTCATCTCAGTCGCGTTCGCGTCCCCGTCGGGTACCGCAGTCGCGTCCGTCTCCGTGGTCTCGGTCCCGTTCGCGCCGGCCGCCCTGTCGACGACCGCCGGGCGAACCGGGTCGGCCAGCGGTGCCTCGTCCACGACGCCCGTGGGTCTGAGTCCCGGGACAGCACCTTGAAGCGCCCGTATAGCGGTCAGCGACGGCGAGTTCGCCAGCGTCGCCGCCCCGGGCGTATCGCCGACGCGGCTGTCGACCGGGCCGCTGGGCTGGAAGGGTCGGTCCAGCACGCCGTCGCCGCCGGCGTCGCTCCCCGGCGCGTCGTCCCAGTAGTTGCCACGGCCGTCGGCGGTCCAGACTCGCAGGGGGCCGAGCGACGCGGTGACGTACCGGTCGTTGTCCACGAAGTCGTTCTCCACGACCCGGTTGGTGGGGATGAGCGACGACGCTCGGAACCCGATGTCGTTCTCGACTACGACGTTGCGCTCGTATATCGACGTCTGTGACGGCGCTTCGAGACCGTAGTGGTTGTCGACGACGACGTTCTCGGCGACGTACGAGGCTCGCCCGGCGACGTTCACGCCGGCGTAGCTGTCCCGGACGTGATTGCCGACGACCAGGTTTCCGTTCGGTCGAGTCATCACCACGACGCCCGTGCTGGCCCCGGTGACGGCGTTGTCCGCCACTAGCGCGTCGGAGGTGTACATCTCGTGGACGCCGAACCGCATGCCTCCCTCGCCCACCATCCGGTTGTCCCGGACGACGAGTCCGTCCGAGAGGTGGGTGTACACGCCGTCGCGACCGCCGACGAACGTCGAGTTCTGAACGACGGTCCGCGAGCGCATCACCATCACGCCCATGAAGCCGTCTGTCCAGTCGTCGCTGCCGTTCACGGTCACCCCGTCGACGACCGCGTTCTCGCTCCACCGGACGACGACGCCGTTTGCGGGGGTGTCGACCGAGACGTTCCGGACCAGCGATCCGTTCGCCGAGTCGAGCGTGACGCCCGCGTCACCATAGCCGTAGCCGAGCTGGACTCGGTAGTCCCACGCGTCGCCCTGGTCGGTCGAGACGTTCTCGTCCGAGAAGGTGTCGCCGACGCCCGAGATCCGAATGTCCGCGACCGCCACTCGGCCGGTGGTCGCAGTGACGACGCTCCCGTTCCCGTCACCCCGGAGGTGGGTGTCGTTTCCGGCTCCGCGGAGCGTCAGGGGTTTGTCGACGGTCAGCGACCCGTCACCGGTCGCGTTCACGTCGTAGGTGCCAGCCGGGACTCGGACCGTGGTGTTCGGCGGAGCCGCCTCGACCGCGGCCGGGAGGGTCGGGGCGTCCTCGCCCACCACGACCGAGACGGGCCGGTCGAGCAGGGCGGTCGCGTTCGCGACCTGCCGGTCGGCCCACTCGTGCTGGGCGCGGACCTCGGCCCGGAACGCCTCGCCGGTCGCGGCCCCGGTGTCGAACGAATTCGACCGGACCGCGTCCCAGTCGCGGACCGTCCCGCCGTGCTCGGCGGCGAACGACTCGGCGACCGACCGGTCGGAGAAGGGCACGACAGCTTCGCCGGCCGGGGTTCGCGCCCGGCTCCCGACGACGAAGTGGGCGTCTTCGGCCGCGACCCAGCCCTCGTAGGTCGAGGGGGCGTCAGATATGCGGAACAGCCCCTCGTCGGTCACGTTCAGGTCGGCGTTGGCGTAGTCGCTGACGTAGATTGCGAGCGGGGTTCCGAACTGTCGGGCGTGGCCCTCCCGGCCGAGCTCGTCGGCCAGCGACGCGACGCCGTGGTAGCCGACCACGTAGCGGTACTGCGAGTAGAACACCTCGGCCCGAGGGACCTCCACGCCGCGCTCCTCGGCCTGCACCGTCGCGGCGGCAGTCATTCCCATAGTGATGGTGTCCTCGAAGGGAACCGGAGCGGGTCGGTCCGCGCCCACGTCGACCACGAACGAGGCGCTGCTCACGAGCAGGACGGCGAACAGGACGGCGAGGACGCGTTTCGGGTTCATCTCGTCGGTGCCTCCCGGAAGCGGGTACTGTTGGTCGCGTAGGCACTCCTGCCTTTTACCCCCTTCTTCCCGTTTTCAGGTTCCGGGAACGACGGGGACTGTATTGTACCTCCGGTACGTAGATGGTTCCATGTGCTCTGCTGATTGCGACGGTGCTGCTGATTGCGATGGTGCTGCTGATTGCGATGGTGCTGCTGACGCCGCTGATCCTGCTGACCACGTCGGTCTTGCTAACCACGCCGGTTTCGGCGAGCGCGATCGTTCCCGGAAGCGCACCGCGGCCGACCCCGGGCCGGTCGCTCACGACCGCTGTGACCACTCTCGTCGACGGCGGACCGTCCTCCGGGCGGGCGCGCTCGGCGTCGCAGCGTCGCTCGCGGGCTGTCTCGGCGGACTGCCCGGCGGCGACGGCGAAGCGCCGGCCGCGGTCTCGCTCGCTGGGGAACTCGACTGCGACGTGTGCGGGATGGTCGTCGAGAAACACCCCGGCCCGAACGGCCAGATCTTCTACGAGGGCGACAGTCCGCAGGGCCACGACAACCCGGCACGCTTCGACTCGCTCAAGCAGTGTTTCTTCCCGTACAAGCTCGAACACGAACAGATGGGCTGGAATCTCGACGCGGCCTACGTCACCGACTACTCGTCGGTCGAATTCGACGTGTCCACGCAGGGTGGCACGACGACCATCTCCTCGCACACCGCCTCGGAATCGTTCGCCCGCGCGGCCGACCTCCAGTACGTCGTGAACAGCGAGGTCGAGGGCGCGATGGGTCCGGACTTCGTCCCGTTCTCGACGCAGGGCGACGCCGAGTCGTTCGCCGACGAGTACGGCGGCGAGGTCGTCTCGTACGGTGACATCGACGAGGGGCTCGTCGGGCAGTAGGCGTACTTATCCGCTCGCTTTCACGCGCTCGACGGTTTCGTGGTCGACCTCCACGGCCACCTCGTTTCGGCGCATGAACGGCGGCGTCAACGGGTCGTCGTACTGGAGCAGGCTCGGCCTCGTTCGGGGTTCGATCCCGTGCTCGGAGAGCGCGTCGAGCAGCGACTCGCGGTACCGTCGGACGCGGCCGTCGGTCGCGTACCACGAGAACGACTTCACCGCGAGCGTCCGGGCGGGCTCGACCGCCAGCCGGACCGACGGGTTCGTCGGAATCGGCGCGTCGCCGGGGTCGTAGTCGGCCGGGAGGTAGAACGCCATCGTGACCTCGCCCTCGCTGCGGTTCGTCCGGACCGGCGAGGTCATCGAGACCTTCTCGCTGTCGGCGCGGTCGACGCGACGCTCGCTTCCCGTCCGGTCGGTCCGAACGGGTGCAGTCATCGGAATCTCGGTGCCCCGCGTCGCGACGGGAGCGGTCATCGCGACCTCGTCGCCAGTCTCGTTCTCGCCGGAGATGTACCGGAAGAGCCGATTGAATGCGTCACCGTTGCTCCCGGCGGTCGTTTCGGCGAGAACGAGCGACGGGTAACGCCGGATCTCCACGCCGTCGAACGTCGCGACGGTTTCGGAGGGTACGGTCTCGGTAGTCCGGCCAACGTACAGGCCCCAGCCGACCCACGCTCCGAGCAGTCCCCCGGCAGTCGCGAGTAGCGTCTTGGTTCGGGTTCGCATCGGATCGGGTACGACGACGGACGTGAAAAGCACTCGGGCGACCCGTGGCGTCGCGTCCGGGCAGCGAACCGAGCGATCGCACCCGCGGAAGCACTCGGGGTCGGCCGCCGCGGCTCACTTCGACGTATTTTTAGGCGGCATCCACCTTTTGACCCGTATGGCAGACTTTCAGGTCGTCGTCGCGGACCCCGACTCCGGGGCGACCTACCAGCGCGACGTGGACGGACAGGACGCGAACCGATTCGTCGGCCGAGCCATCGGTGAGGAGGTCGACGGCGGCGCGGCCGGTCTCGACGGCTACACGCTCGAGATTACCGGCGGCTCCGACGACGCAGGGCGACCGATGCGAGGCGACGTCTCCGGGCCGAATCTCAAGGAAGTGCTGCTCGACGGCGGCACCGGCTACAAGCCATCCCGCGACGGCGAGCGCAAGCGCGTGACCGTCCGCGGCAGCGAGGTCAGCGAGGCGACCGCTCAGCTCAACGTCAAGATCGCCGAGCGCGGCGACGAGTCGGTCGAAGACCTGCTCGGCGAAGGCGGCGACGAGGACGAGTAGCGAATCGAGACCGTTTTCGGTCGTGGGCAGTGTTCGACCGCAGCCAACTTTCGACTGTCGTCAGTTCGACCGTAGCCGTTTTTGCTCCGAGGCGTCTACCCCCACGCGACGCTTCCTATGGCCGACCGCATCTCCAGCGACCACGCCTCGCTACCGACCGTCCGCGCGACCCTCGTCCGGAGCGGCGCGCTCGACCGTCCGAAAGTCGAGATTCCCGCCGACGATTCCGGCCAGTTCCCCGCCGACGAACTCGTCCGGGTCGTCGCCGACGACACCGAGTACCGCGCCCGCATCGAGTCGCCGCTGGCCGCCGACGGCCGCGAGATCCGCGGGCTGTACGAGACGCCGCGGCTCGCGCGCAACCCCGACGAGGGAGAGAACCTGCTCGGCGAGTGGGTCGAGGCGACCGGCGTCGAGTTCGGCCAGTCGGTGCTCGTGGACGTGATCGAGCCGGGGTTCAAGTACGGCCTGCGCGAGCCCGGCCAGCGCGCGTTCTACGACGCGACGGAGTCGCCCGACGGGGACCTGGCCGACATCGCGGAGCAGTTGGACGGGTAGACTTCGGGCTAAGGACGGAGCAGCTATCCTCCAGAATAGCTACTAACGCAGGAGCAAAATTATGGTTCAGACTCCTCGTTAGAAAGCCGACTGAAGCGACGAAGCACCTTCGTCACGAAGGGCGATGCATTGTGGACGTGGTGATCCTCGATTTCATGCCCTGTCTTTGGTGCCTTGGTCATATCCAATCTTTAGATTTCTAAATGTATAAATCTATCCTCGTCCGAATGCACTGTCAGCCGAGCTTGGGCTCCGAAGGGCATGCTGAACGGGAGTTACACAACTGCCGTACTGTTTCCGGCAGTAATAGGTTGATTCCCCGCCGATTCAGGAGGAATCCCATGCGGTATGACGCTTACAGGACCCATGCCAGACAGACCAGCGATTACCCCAATCAGTAAGAATCCCACGGCGACGATCTGAAGGATGTGAGTCCTACCTAGATAGGTCGCCAGAGCCTGATCAGTCTCCACTGCCGTCTGAATCCAGAGTTGATATCGCTGGTTCATCCAGCGTAGCCATTCTCCCTCCGAGTACTCCGCTGAATCGAGTTCGTTTAGATAGTCAGCTGTGATTCCAGGTGCGTAGTCCGTATACGTATAGGCCCAAATGCCACTAATCGTCGAAACGAGCAGAGACGAAAAGCCGATTATAGTGAACCAATTTGCGAAATACATTGCCGACGGTGCGGAGGAAACACCCGTGATGGCAAGACCAACGAGGAGAAGATTGAGCCGAACCGTAGAAATAGCTTTACTGTCTTTTTCTTCGACTGCGTCGATAGTTTTGTCGAGTGAATCTCGTGCTTCTTGTCTAGCTACACGGAGCGTATCTATGTCGTCAGTTCGAATTGGGGATACCTCCGTTGATAGCTCCGAGTAAGGGCGAGATCGTCCCTCTCTTTCCTCAGAATCACCCGTGTCATCTCGATTAGTACGTCGCGATACACAGTTCCACCATTCCATTACTGGCAATATATTGTTCCGGGTAGTGTATTTATGTTGTGGATATCGCTATGGAACTATGGAAACGTACCTACCCTTCCGATTTGCTCGGCTCACTCGAACACTTGAAATCACCGGTAAACGCACTTCCATACGTGTAATTCCGGATGCTTGCACCTCGGGAATCGAGGACGAGGGACGTTCAATTCTTCCACTATCGGCTGCGATGATTGGCCGGTTGGGGTTAGCTTTCCTTCTAGAATCCACGACGGGGCGTTCTCTGGTCCAACCCAGAACGCACGCCTTTTCCCGTTCATTCCACTACAGAACGTATGACCAAACGAGAGGAGTTCCTCGCCGGCGAGCGACCGGAGGACGTCGCGCTCTATCTCGCGGACTCGTTCGTCGAGGGCGATGGCGACGGACTGGCGAGCCACGGCGAGCAACTCGACCGCGGCGTGGTCCTCGTCGTCGAGGGCGAGCAGGGCCGGAGCGTGTTCAAGACCGCCACGGGCATGGACGCGATGGGGTTCGCCAAGCGCGCGATGGACACCGATGGCGACATCGCCCGCGACCTCTCCGGGGGAACCTGCCCCGATTGCGACGGCGAGGTCCAGTTCGTCTTCGCGTTCGCCGAGGAGCAGAACGAGGAGGTCGGCGGCCTCTACGGCGAGGGCGACGTAATCCACGCTTACGCCTACTGCGACTGCGGGACTGCGTACGGGGACAAGTGGGTCGCCGACACGAGCGAGTAGCTGTCTCTTTCGACGGACACGGGCGGAGTTCGATGGATGCCGGACTCGGTAGACTCCTCACTCGCTCGCCGGCGACGGAGCAGGCTCCGTCGCCGGCGAGCGAGCCGTCCATTCGGTCCCGGCCAGCGACGGTTCGGAGAAGCGTCGAAAGCGGTTTGCGCCTGTGGTCCCTCCGTCCCAGCGATGAACGACTCCGACGGCTCGCCGACCGCACGAGAAGATCCCGAGGTGGTCGCGGTCGGGAGCGCGGTCGAGGACCGCGTCTACGCGCTGACGAACCTCCCGGAGCCCGACGGCGGGGCGTTCGTCCGCGAGGAGACCACCGCGGTCGGCGGGGTCGCCGCGAACGTCGCGGCGGGGCTCGCGCAACTCGGCCGGGAGACGGCCGTCGTCTCGCGAGTGGGCGACGACGCGGCGGCCGACCGGATTCTGGCGGACCTCCGCGAGCGCGGCATCGACGCCGAGCGCGTGCGGCGGGGCGACCCCGACGAGGCAACCTCCTACTCGCTGATCCTCAGGGACCCCGAGGGCGAGCGCATGATCGTCGCCGGGGGCGAGAGCGTCCCCAACCTCCGGCTGACCGACGCCGACTGCGAGTGCCTCCGGCGGGCCGACCTCGCGTTCACGAGCGCGTACGCGCCCGACCCCGTCACGTCCGCGCTGGTCGACCTCGCGTGCGCCGCCGCGGACTCGAGTGACTCCGAATCGGGCCACTCCGAGTCATCTGGCTCGGAGTCGTCCGATTCGTTCCCGCCGCTGGTGTTCGACCTCGCGGGGCCGCTGTCGGAACTCGAAGACCGGGCCACCCGGCCGGGGACCATCGACGACCTCCTGCCGGTCTGCGACCTGTTCGTCGCGGGCGAGGTGTCGGCCCGGTCGTACCTCGGGGTCGGGCCGCGCGAGGCGGTCGAGACGCTCCGCGCTCGGGGCGTCAGTCGGGCCGCAATCACGAAGGGCGAAGCAGGTGCGTTCCTGCTCGACGAGGACGGCGAGAGCCACGAGATTCCGTCGTTCGACGTGCCGGTCGCGGACACCACCGGCGCGGGCGACGCCTTCACTGCGGGGCTGGCTCACGCGTGGCTGCTCGGGAATCGCTCGCCGGCGGCGGCCGGTCGCTTCGCCGCGGCGACCGCGGCGCTCAACTGCACCGCCGAAAACGCCCGGGGCGGGCTTCCGACGGCGGACGAGGTCGAGGCGTTCCTCGACGGGCGGTAGTTCGACGCGCGTTCTCGCCGGCCGAGGAAACTGGTTCTCCAGCAGTGCGGGGGGGGGGGGGGCGGGGGCCCCCCCCCCCCCCCCCCCCCCCCCCGGGGGGGGGGGGGGGGGCGCCCCGCC
>NZ_KZ859504.1:17264-159785 GCF_003382685.1 Halorussus litoreus
CGGTCGGGCGGGGGCGGAGGTGGGCCGCGGGTCGGGCCCGACCGCACTGCGTTGGTGGTCTTGCTCTACCGCACTGCGTCGGCGACCGTGCTCCACCGCACTGCGTCGGCGACCGTGCTCTACCGCACTTCGTCGGCGGCCGCGACGACTGCCGCGACGCGGTCCTGGTCGACCGGATTGGTCGTCTCGCCGCCCTCCTTGAGCGCAGTGCCGACGACGACCCCATCTGCGACCGCGAGCAGGTCGGCGACGTTCTCCGCGGTCGCGCCGCTGCCGACGAGGACGGGCGCGTCGAGTCCTGCCTCGTCGCGGGCCGCCGCCACCGCGTCGAGGTGGCCCGAATCGACCTCGTGGCCGGTGCCCGCGCCGGAGACGATCACGCCCTCGGCGAGTCCGCGCTCGACCGGCTCGGCCACCGCTTCGGCGTCGAGCGGGCGGTCGGCGAGCCCCGCGGAGTGCTTCACGTCGAGGTCCGCGAGGACGCTGACCTCACTCCCGAGTCGGTCGCGCAGGCGCATCGTCTCGTGGGCCGCGCCTTCGACGATTCCCTGGTCGGTCACGCGTGCGCCCACGTGGACGTTCACGCGCACGAACGCCGCGTCGACTGCTGCAGCGACCGAGAGCGCGGCCGTCGCGTCGTTCCGGAGGACGTTGATCCCCAGCGGGAGATCGACCGACCCGCGGATCTCGGTCGCGACGCGGGTCATCGACGCGACCACGTGCTCGGGCACGTCGTCGGGGTAGAACGGCGCGTCTCCGAAGTTCTCGACCATCAGGGCGTCGACGCCCCCGGCTTCGAGTCGTCGGGCGTCGCGGACGGCGGCGTCTTGGACCGCTTCGAAGTCACCGGCGAACTTGGGTGCGCCCGGGAGGGGACCGAGGTGGACCATGCCGACCACGGGCTTCTCGGCGTCGATAGCGAGAGTCATGCCTCGGAGAAGGACGGGTCCGCGGTTAAACGGTTCGCTCGTGGCGCGGACGGCGCGAAGCCCCGTCAGCGCCGTCGGCAGACGACTACGCCGGCAGACAGTACTCGGCGGCGCTCACGATGGCGTCGACCGGTTGATAGATTATCTCGTGGACCGGCGGAAACGGCACCGGGACGCCCAGCAGGACGAGTCCGTGCGAGAGCGGCAGATAACCGAGGACGACGAACGCGACGCCGAGCGCGCGGTGGAGGCGGGTCCGCGTGGCCGCGCCCATCGACTCGAACAGAGTGCCGTAGACCAGCAGTGCCGGCACCGTCCCGACGCCCAGCGTCCCGAGCGCCAGCGCACCGCCGACCGGGTCTCCCCGCGCTAGCGCGTAGAGGTACGCAGGGTAGAGGAGCGGACACGGCAGGACACCGTGGACCGCCCCGAGCAACGCGATTCGCGGGCCGTCGACCCACCCGTCGATCCGGCCGGTGAGCGCGGCCGTCGCCCGGCCGAGGGTGGCCCCGAACCGCCCGCGTTCGAGTCTGCCCACGACGCCGCCGGTCGTGTCGCCTCGGGCGTACTGGACTCCGACCGCGACCACGAACAGCCCTACGACTACTCCGACCACCGCCCGGACCGCGTTGGCGGCCGAGGCGACGGCGGCCGCGTCGACCACGGCCGCGCCGAGCGCGCCCATCGCGCCGCCGATCAGGGCGTATGTCGCCGCGCGACCGAGGTTGAACAGCAACTGCTGGCGAACCCCGTAGAGGGTCACGGCCCGCTCGTCGGTGCCGCCGTCCATCCGGTCAGCGTACATCGACACCAGCGGCCCGCACATGCCCAGACAGTGTGCTCCCCCGAGGAGGCCGATAAGTAGGAACACGGAGAGTTCGACCCGCGGCGCGATCGCGAACGCTCCTCCCGACTGTAGCACGACGAGGCCCCCATTCAGTGCCAGGTCCGTTGCACCCCCGACCGGCGTCAAGTCCATCGTCCGTGTGCTGGTACCGGCGTCCCAAGTAGGGTGGGGCACGGTTCTCGAAAGCGAGACCGGGGTGGCGTCGGCGAGCAACAGACCGACCGTCAGGCGGCGTCTTCGAGCAGTTGGTCGACCAGTCGCATGAACCGGTCGACGAACCGGTCGGAGTACGACGGCGTGATTTCCGCCAGCAGGAGCGCGGTGTCCTCGGGGTCGGTCAGGTGGACGGTCACTCGCCCCGCGTCGTCGCGGCGCTTCTCGACCACCGACTGCTCGACGAGGTGGTCGAGGTGCCACTCCAGCGTGCTCCGGGCGACCCCGACGGCGTCGGCGAGGTCGGCCGGCGCTCGACCGTCGTCTTCGAGCAGTTCGACCAGCACGTTTCTGGCGGTCTCGCGGCGCAACAGCGCCAGTGCACCCCGCTCCCACTCGTCGTAGTCCGGCGAGTAGTAGTGGGAGCGACCGTACAGCGACTCCTCGACCACATCGTCCTCTCGGATGAGTCGGTAGACGTGGTGCTGGACCTGCCCTGATGCCATCTCCAGCTCGCGGACGAGTCCCTTGAAGTGGACGCCGGGGTTGTCGTCGATATGCGTTCTGATGCGTCGTCTCGTCTCGTTCATCTCTCGTCGATCTCCTCTATCGGTTCGTCGGCAGCGTCGTTCTCTTCGACCGAGACGTAGTAGATGGCACCCAGTATCAGCAGTACCGTCACCGCGTTCGAGAGGTAATCGAGTAGCTGGTAGGTGTCGCCGGCCAGCACGTCCAGGTACGTCAGCGTCGAGGCGAGCGTCTGGGCGGTGAACGCCACCAGCGCGAGAGTCACCAGCAGGTACGAGACCGACCGGCGTCGGTACAGCGCGACCGCGCCGACCCCCACCAGCAGTAGCGACCCGACGCTGGCGACCGGCAGTGCCACGAGGACGGGGACGTGCTGGACGCCGGGCGACCCGAGCGGCTGGTAGACGGGAGCCCGGAACAGGTACGGCACGTCGAAGCCGAGCAGTGACGTTCCCAACAGCAGGGTGTTGACACCGAGCAGGACGAACGCCACGCCAACCAGCCGATAGACGAAGGCGTGCCGACGCGGCGCCGCGGTCTGGTACAGCGTCCCGTACAGGAACATCGCGGGGAACGTCCCCGCTCCCAGCACGGCCAGCGCCAGCGCGCCGCCGACCGGGTCGCCGGTGGTGAACGCGTAGAGGAACGCGGGGTAGAGGAGCGGACACGGCAGGAAGCCGTGGACGAACCCGAGGACGAACGTCCGGTAGCCGCCGAGCCATCGGTCGAGTTCCGAGTGGACGCCTTCGCGTATTCGCCGGGTGATGCCGGCCAGCATCGGCACTTCACCCGAGAGGGCACCGCTGTGTCGGCCCGCGGCGTGGGCAGCGCCGGTCAGCACCACGAGCAGACCGGTCGCGATGCCGACGATCCCCCGGAGTTCACTTCCGAAGACGACGACCACGTCGGCGGTCCGGAATACGGTGCTGCCGAGCAGGCCGAACAGGCCGCCCAGCGTGGCGTAGATGGTGAGCCGTCCGAGATTGAACAGCGCGTGCTGGACCAGTAACTGCTCGGTCGACGCGCGGTCGGTCCGGTCCCGACGGGCGTTCTTCTCGGCGAGTCGCTCGGAGTAGACCGACACGAGCGGCCCACACATCGTGAGGCAGTGGCTCGTGCCGAACAGGCCGATGACGAAGAACAGACCCAGTTCGACCGGGGCTCCCACGGCGGCGTCGACGGACGGGAGAGGACTCACGGGAACGCGCTCACCCCGACGTTCCCACTCGGCGTCTTTAGGTTCCGCTTGGATTCTCACTTTCGAGAACCGTACTACAGGATTTACCCGCCTGCGGCACGTATCGATGCGGCTCTGGCGTTCGCCCCGACCGCTCCCGCGAAGCGTCTCGACCGCACGGTCAAGCGACGTACGCCCCTGGGCGCGGCCAAGCGACGTACGTCCTGCTGCGCGGACCGCGTCAGGCCACGCGCGTCCGGACGGTTTCGAGGTCGCGCTGGATGCGGTCGGCCTTCGGGTCGTCGCCGGAGTAGGCGCGCTCGACGTAGCCGTCCCGGTTGACGAGTACCACGAGCCCGAGGTGGTTGAACATGTACATGCTGCTGTCGGTCGCGCCCGTCTTCTCGAAGGCGACGCCGAACGTCTCCTGGACGACGCTCTTGGCGCGGTCCTCGGTCTCCGGCCGAAGGAAGAACCAGTTGTCGGCGTCGAGGTCGACGTTCATGGTCTCGGCGTACTCCCGAAGTCGGTCGGCCGTGTCGCGCTCCGGGTCGAACGTGACCGCCAGAACCGCGAGCTCGTCGCCGTACCCCCCCTCGACCGCCGCGGTCTTGACCGACCGGAGCGACGAGATGAGGAACGGACAGACCGTGTTGCAGTGGCTGTAGAAGAACGTCATCAGCACCTCCCGGTCGTCGAACGCGGTCGTGGTCACGTCCCGGCCGGCCACGGGGTCGGCCACCGTCACCTCGGGTAGTTCGTCGCCGTAGGTCGGATACGGCAGGGCCGAGCCGTCGACCTCCCGGTCGGGTTCGTCGAGGTAGGCGTTCGCGGAGCCGTCGCCCCCGAACGGGCCGACGTTCACGCCGAGACAGCCGGCGGTCGCGCCGATTCCCGAGAGCGCGGCGAGATATCGTCGTCGGTCCATGTCCGATGGAGGGGACTCCGGGGTAGAAAACACCGTAGTCCGATTCTCGAACGGGCGACCGTCGGAGCCGTCGTGATGGGGGTGCCCTACTCCCGGAGCCGTCCGGTCGCCAGTGCCAGCCCTCCAACCGTCCACGCGAGCAGGCTCGCGGCGTCGAGGGCGGGCGCGCCGGCCCGGACCGACGGCCCGGTCGCCGCTCCCAGCACGGTTTCGAGAACGAGTCCGCGGTAGGCGCTCGCCGGACTCACCGCCTGCAGCGCCACCACCGCGTCCGGCCCGAAAACGGCTCCCGACAGCGCGGCGAGGCTGCCGAGATCGGCCGCGACCGCGACCGGGACCCAGACGACCGCGACCAGCGCGACCGCGCTCCGGGGCCGGTCGGCCACCGCCGAGGTTGCCAGCGCGACCGACAGCACCGACAGCCCGAACAGGGTGGTGAGCGCGACGAACCGGGCGAACAGGAGCGGCGAGTCCGCACCCCGCTGTGCCGCGTACAGCGCCGACCCTGACCCGCCCGCGAGCCACGCCAGCAGGAGGCTTGGCGCGAGCGCGACCGCGACCCCGACCGCGAGCGCCACCCCGCGACCGAGGGCGGTGCCGGCCACGACCGACGCGTCGGACGGTGGGAGCGTATCGAGGACTGCGAGTTCGCCGCCCCGGCGGTCGTCGAGCAGGACGCGATAGCCCAGTGCGAACCCCAGCACCGGGACGAGAACCTCCGCGGGCGTCGACAGCGCAACGACGGTCGGGACGTACCCGTCGGACGCGCCAGCCGTCCACGCGAACGCGGTGAACGCGGCTGCCACGCCCGCGATGAGCGCGTGAAGCGCGGGCGTCCGCCGGACGCTCCGGAGTTCGCGGCGGGCGCGAGCGAGCGCGTGGCGCGCGTCGGTCGCGCGCGACCGACGCGCGCCGGCCTCGTGAGATCGACTCTCGTCTGCGGACTTCGCGCCGGTCATCGCGCGCCCTCCCGGACGGTCGTTCCCGAATCGGCCTCGACGGTCGACTCGTATCGCGCGGCCAGCCGTTCGACGTCGCGACCGTCGACGCGGACCCGTCCCCTGTCGAGCAGGACGACCCGGTCGGCGTCCCGCTCGACCGCCCGGAGGTCGTGGGTGGCCACCAGTACGGCGCGCCCGTCGTCGGCCAGCGCCGACCCCGCCTCGAACACCCGGCGGGTCATCGTCGGGTCGAGGCCGCTCGTGGGTTCGTCGAGCACGAGCAGGGCGGGGTCGCCCACGCTCGCCACGGCGAGGCCGAGCAGTCGCCGCATGCCGCCCGACAGCGCCCCGACCTGGCGGTCGGCCACGCCCGCCAGCCCCACGCGGTCGAGGAGTCGTTCGGGGTCCGGCCCGGCCTCGACCGCGGCCTCGAAGTACGCCACGGTCTCGGCGACGGTGAACTCCGCGCGGGGCGTGAACGCCTGCGGCAGATAGCCGACGCCGTGGCCCCGGTCGGGGTCGGGTCGGGCCACCTCGCCCTCGGCGGGCGTCTCCAGTCCGGCGGCGACCCGGAGCAGGGTCGACTTGCCGGCCCCGTTCGGGCCGACGACCGCCGTGAGATCGCCGACCGCGACGTCGAGGGAGAGGTCCGCGAGGACGGTCAGGTCGCCGTATCTGTGCGTCAGGTTCGAGGTCGACAGGGCGGTGTCACGTGGCATGTGTGGCCTCCGCTCGGCGGAGCAGGACGGGGTTGTGCGGGGTCGCGGACGGCGTTCGGTCGAGGACGCCCCGGTCGCGCATGCCGGGGACCGCGCCCCTGAGCGCGCGGAGCGAGACGGCGACCGGCGAGCGCGCGACCGCGAGCGCGCCGGGGCGACGCAGGTCGCGGTCGGCCGGACCGGTCGGTCGGTAGGGTCGGTCGAGGCCGCCGTCCTGACCGACCCCCACGGCGTCGTCCCAGTAGTTGCCCGACCCGTTCGCGGACCAGACCCGCAGTTGGCCCGCACCGTCCCGGACCGCCCGGGCGTTGTCCACGAAGTCGTTGCGCACGACCCGGTTCGAGGCGACGAACGAACTCGCTTCCGCGCCCACCTCGTTGCCGACGAGCGCGTTGTGCTCGTACAGCGAGGTCCGGGACCCGATTTTGAGTCCGACGCCGTTGTCCGCGAGGACGTTCCGGGCGACGTAGGAGTCGGCCCCGGCGGTCACGATGCCGTGGTTCGAGCGTCGAACGTCGTTGCCCACCACCGCGTTGTCGGCAGGCCGGGTCATTATCACGAGCCCGGTGTCGGCGTCCAGAACCCGGTTGCCGGCCAGCAGCGACCCGGAGGTGTACATCAGGTGGACGCCGAATCGGAGGTCCCGCATGGTCGAGTTCCGGACCACCAGACCGTCGGCGCGGTGGGCGTAGACGCCGTCCCGGCCGTCCACGAACGTCGAGTCCTGCACGACCACCGACGACCGCATCGCCATCACGCCCATGTACCCCTCCGTCTGGACCGGATTGCCGCGGACGGTGACGTTGGTCACGGCCGTCCGGTCGGCGTCGCGCACGAGGACGCCGTTCGAGGGCGTCTCGACCATGACGTCGTCCACGAGGACGCTCGAGACGTTCAGCACCGCGACTCCGGCGTCGCCCCGGCCGTAGGTGCGCTCGACCGACGAGTCCCAGCCGGTAGTCGTTGCGTCGGCGTCGATAGTCTGGGTGCCGACGCCCTCCACCGCGAGGTCGGTGACCGCGACTCGCGGCGCGTCGACGGACACGACGGTCCCGTCGCCGCCACCGTCGAAGACGGTCGCGTTCGGTCCCGCGCCCCGGAGCGTCAACGGCTTGTCGACGCGGACGCGGGTGCGGTAGACGCCGCCGGGGACGACGACCGTCGTATTCGGCGGGGCCTGCTCGACCGCGGCCGCGACGGTAGGTGCGTCCTCCCCGACGACGACCGAGACCGGCCGGTCGAGCAGGGGCCGAAGTGTTGCGACGGTCCGGTCGGCGGACGCGTGCCGCCGCTCGACCCGCGAGTCGTAATCGTACGATTCGCGCCCCGAGACCGTTTCGAGAACCGACCCCCAGTCACGGACCGTCCCGTCGACCTGCCGGGCGAACGACCGGGCCGCGGCCGGGTCGCCGAACGGGACGACCCGCGTCCCGTCTCCCGCCCGCGCGACCACGAAGCGGGCCTCCGCGGCGCGAACCCAGCCGGGATCGCCGCTCGCGTTCACGAACAAGCCGTCGGTGAGTCGGGGGTCGGTCCCCGCGAAGTCGCTCACGTAGACCGCGAGCGGCGGCCCGAACCGGGCGGTGTGGCCCGGTCGGCGACTCGTCTCCACGAACGACGCCACGCCGTAGTGGCCGACCACGCGGTCGTACTGGGCGTAGAAGACTTCGACCCTCGGAACGACGTGACCGCCAGACTGGGCAGTCCGGACCGTCTCGACCGGGAGACCGACCCTGACGGTGTGATCGAACGCCACCGGCTCCGGGGACGGCGTCGCGTCCACCGTGAACGGACCGACGTACGCGCCCGCGACGAGGACCACCAGCGCGGCGGCGACGCTTCGGCGCATCGTGTCCCGACCGTTCCGAGTCGAGCGCCTAAAGCGGGGTAGTACGTTCTTCGAACCCGGGAACCCGGGCGCGGCCCGTTCCCCGTTTCGAGTACCGTGCCATCCCACTCATTAACCCCCGCGGAGGAGTTGGGCGTATGCACGACGACGACACGCCCAACCGGGCTCTCGACCGCCGAACGGTACTGACCGCCGGGGCAGTCGCCCTCGGGACCGGACTGGCCGGCTGTGCCGGCGGCGACGGCACGGAAACCGAGACGGAGGCGTCCGAGACGACGACGGCAGGCGAGACGACGGAGAGCGGGACGACCACGGAAGACGAGACCACGACGGACGCCGAGACGACCACGGACGCCGAGACGGTCGCGCTCTCGGAGCCGGTCGAGCCGTCCGAGTCGGACGAGTGCGCGGTCTGTGGCATGACGGTCGCCAACTTCCCGGACTGGAACGGCCAACTCACGCTCGATTTCGACGGCGGGAAGCGCGCGTACGCCTGCTCGCCGGGGTGTCTGGTCACCCTCGCAGCGAAGCCGGGCACCTTCGTCGACGGCGCGACCGTCGAGGACATCGCGTCGGCGTGGGCGCACGACCGGGCGACGACCGACCTGATAGACGCGACGGCCGCGAGCTGGGTCCTCGACCCGAACGACGACCGGGCCGGCGGGCCGATGAGCGGAAACCCGCTCCCGTACGCCGAGGTCGCCGACGCCGACAGCTACGTCGGCGAGTACGACGACGTCACGAAACACGCCGTCGTGGGATTCGATGCGTTCGACCCGTCGCTGGCCAACACGTATCGCGGCCGATTCCTCCCGGACGTGAGCGGCCCGTCGGTCCTCGACGCCGTCGAGGTTCCCGAGGACGCGACCTGTCCGGTGTGCGGGATGAAATCGGCGCAGTTCCCCGACGGCAACGCGCAGGTCGCGTTCGAGGACGGCGGTCGGGAGTACCCCTGCTCGCCGGGGTGTCTCGGCGCGTTCTACGCCGACACCGCCACGTTCGCTGAGGGCCGCGAGCAGGACGGCATCGTCTCGACGTGGGTCCACGACTACGCCACCGACGAGTTGACCGACGCGCTCGAAGCGTGGTTCGTCCTCGAAACGAAGGGCGGGCGCGTCTCCGATTTGCCGATGATGTCCAATCCGGTCCCCTACGCCGAGCGGCCCGACGCCGAGAGCTACGTCGAGCAGTACGACGACCGCACGACCGACGACGTCGTGCGACTGACCGACTTCACGACCGAACTCGGCGAGCAGTACCGGGGCAAGCACTACTGACGCTTCCGCCCCGTCGTCGCTCCCCTCGGCTCCTGCCGACGGTCGCCCTCGGCTCGCGCCGCCGCGCTCGCTCGGTGGCGTCTACGTTTCTTACTCGCCCTCGTCCGCCTTCCCGTCTTCTTCGCCCACTGCCTCTTCGACCTCCAGATTTCGGAAGGCGTCGAGAATCACCTGCTTTGCCACGGCCCCGCGGGTCGTCCAGTGGTGGGCGTAGTCGAGCATGTCGTCGTAGATGCCCGGCTTGCAGCCCGCGGCCTTGGGATGGCCGCCGCCGTTGACCTGTCGTGCGACCTCGTGTGCGCGCTCGAAGTTGTCGGTGCCGCGGATCGAGGCGCTCCCGGAGGGTTTCACGACCACGGCGGCGTCGGTGCCCTGCTGGCGGAGCGCCTCGGCGACCTCGTTCTGGGAGCACCGGCCGTAGGTGACGCCGACCGTCCACGGGCCGACCTCCTCGATATCTGCGCGGGCGACCGCCTTCTCGATCAGCGCGTCCTTCTCGACGCGCATCTCGGCGAGGAACTCCTCGACGTCCTCGGGCAGGTCCGCGCCGTGCTCGGCGACGGCCTCGATGTACTCTTCGGGGTCGGCCCAGTAGGAGAAGTCCGCGAGGTCGTCGCTCCGCGGATCGTCGCGGATCCAGAGGTCGTGGTCGCGGGTGACGGCCGCGAGTTCGACGAGGTAGTCCGGGAAGTCGTACTCCAGCGC
The DNA here is from genome assembly GCF_003382685.1 of Halorussus litoreus. Taxonomy (GTDB): domain Archaea; phylum Halobacteriota; class Halobacteria; order Halobacteriales; family Haladaptataceae; genus Halorussus; species Halorussus litoreus. The sequence continues at coordinate 27,318 of NZ_KZ859504.1, forward strand.
GCGGACCGCCACGTCGGCGGTACACTCCTCCTCGCTGTCGCCGACGACGAGGTCGACGCCCGCGTCGCGGACCGCGGCGGCCACCGGGTCGGCCCACTGGTGGTGGTCGAACCACCGGACCGCGTTCGCGCTCCCGACCAGCGATTCGAGGGCCTCGCCCACGTCGTCGTAGCTGTCGGGACAGAGGTCGCAGACGAACGCGGTCGCGCCGGGTTCGCCGTACTCGGCCACGCGTTCGAGCGCGTCGTCGAGGTCGTGGGGCCCGGCGGGGACGAGCGCGGCGTCGCCGTACGCCTCGCGGACGAGCGCGGTGCAGGCGAGGCCGTCGGCGTCGGGGTCGGCCACGATCACCACGTCCGCGCCGGTCAGCGCCGCCTCGACCTCGGCCTCCTCTTTCGCTTCCTCGACGGAATCCGGGACGAAGAAGCCCTCGCCCGGCAGGATTGACTTGCGCTCGAGGGAGAGATTGTCGTCGTCGATGACCCAGTCTTTCATGGGTTTCACTCCGGGTGCGGCGGGGAAGAATCCTCGGTTGTGAAACGGGATGGATACTTGCCGGACCGCGCTCGATGAAGCTTCCAGCAGGCTGCGCTCGATGCAACTTTCGACCCGGCGCGCGCTGGCGCGACCTCGTGTCGCGCCAAACCGTGCGAGGGACGAGGACCGCAGTGGAGCGTAGCGACCGAGGACCGCAGGAGGCTGGGGAGGCCTGAGGCTCGCGCTCGGTGGGACCGACCACCGAGTATCGGCCGGTGCAACGAATTCCGCCGGGTGGGACTGAAAGGGGCCGCCCGCTCGCGTTTACGTGGTCGCCTCCGGCGGCTCTATTCGGAGCGCCGAGCGAAGCGAGGCGCGAGAATATCCGCCGGAGCGACCGCGAGCGGGCGGGGGCTTTCAAAACGTTCCCGATCCTGGCTCTCGTCGTTAGGCCAAAATCGACTGAGATGCAAAGCGAGCGGGCGGGGGCTTTCTAAACAGTCTTCGCTCCGAACTTGCTATTCGCGCTTCAGAGAACCTCGATAGGAAACGAATCGCGGACGGACTCAAAAACGAGAATCCGACAGATTACGCGTCGTTTTCGAGTTGCCGAACCGTCAACACGGGAACCGGACACGACCGCACCACCCGTTCCGCGACGCTCCCGATGAGAAAGCGGTTCTCGCCGTGGCGACCCCGAGTGCCGGTGGCGACCGCGTCGGCGTCCTGCTCGCGGGCGTACTCGGTGATCTCGGCCGCCGGGCGACCTTCCCGGACCGCGGTGGTCACGCCCCGGTCGGCGTGCTCGCGCACGGCGGCGAGCGCGTCCTCGCCCTGCGACTCGAGTGCGTTCTGGAGTTCGTCGCGCAACTCCTCGGGCGAGGACTCGATCTCGCCGCGGTCGACCACGTAGAGGGCGTGGACCGAGGCATCGAACCGCCGGGCGAGGTCGAGCGCGACCCGCACAGCCCGCGTGACGCTTTCGGAGCCGTCCGTGGCGATGACGACGTTGTCTATCATGACCGCGTGTACTGTCGGACGCCTCTTAAATATCGGTGGGTCGTGTGGCGGTAGTGTTGCGATAGGCCTGTAGAGATAGTTTTGTGGTTTCGAAAGCTCGGACAGTTCGGCTCCCGCGACTCGCTGCGCGCTTCCCTCACTCGCTGCGCGCTTCCCTCACTCCCTGCGGTCGTTCGGCCCAGTGCGTGCGTCGTCGGGGTCGCCGAACTGCCCTCGCCCTTTCAGTCCTCCAGGACTATCGGTTGACTCACCCCGTGAAACAGGGGTGGTCGCGCGTATCTGAACATGGGTGGCGAGTCCACACGCGACGCCGGCCCCAACGACGGCGATCTCGACGCCAGTCCCGCGAAGCCGGCGAACCGGGAGGCTTAGAACGGCTAGTCTCCAACCACCGGACGAGAAATGCTCACTATCCGGAACGCGACGCTGGCCGACGGCCGCGAAGTCGACGTGCGCGTGGACACGGCCGCGGGTCGCATCGCCGCGGTCGGCTCGACGCTCACCGAGTCCGGCGAATCGCTGGACGCCGACGGAAAGCTCCTCCTGCCGGGGATGATCGACGCCCACGTTCACTTCCGCGAGCCCGGTTTCTCCCACAAGGAGACGTGGGAGACCGGTAGCCGGTCGGCCGCGGCGGGTGGGGTCACCACCGTCGTGGACCAGCCCAACACCGATCCACCGACCGTCGACGGCGAGGCGTTCGACCGGAAGGCCGACCGCGCGGAGTCCTCGTACGTCGACTACGGCATCAACGGCGGGGTCACCGAGGAGTGGGACTCCGAGGAGCTGTTCGACCGGCCGGTGCTCGCGCTCGGCGAGGTGTTCCTCGCGGACTCGACCGGCGAGATGGGCATCGAAGAAGAACTGTTCCGCGAGGCGGTCGAGCGCGCGACCGACGAGTACCGCGTGGTCACCGTCCACGCCGAGGACGCCGACCTGTTCTCGGAGGCCGCGACCGAACGGTCCGCGGACGACCGCGAGGCGCGTAGCGCCTCGGAACGGGCGAGCGAGCATCGCCCGCGAGCCGACGCGTGGAGCGCCTACCGGACCGCCGAGGCCGAGGTCGCGGCGGTCGAGCGCGCCTGCGAGATCGGCGACGAACTCGACGCCAGAATCCACGTCGCCCACACCAGCACGCCCCAAGGTGTCGACGTGGCAACCGCGGCCGACGCGACCTGCGAGGTGACGCCCCACCACCTGTTCCTGTCTCGCGAGGACTACGACGAACTGGGCACCTTCGGGCGGATGAACCCGCCGCTCCGGAGCGAGTCTCGCCGCGAGGCGCTCTTCGAGCGCGTGGCGGACGGCACCGTCGACATGGTCGCGACGGACCACGCGCCCCACACCCGCGAGGAGAAGGACGCCGGCATCTGGGACGCCCCGAGCGGCGTGCCCGGCGTCGAGACGGCGCTGCCGCTCCTGCTGGAGGAAGCCCGGACGGGTAACCTGAGCTACGAGCGCGTCCGCGACCTGACCGCGGCAAACCCCGCCGACGTGTTCGGGCTCACGCGGCGGGGCCGGGTCGAAGAGGGGCTGATGGCCGACCTCGTGCTGGTCGACCCCGACGACTCGCGGGAGATACGCGGCGAAGATCTCCACTCGAAGTGCGGCTGGACCCCGTTCGAGGGGATGGCGGGCGTGTTCCCCGAGCTGACGATGGTTCGCGGACAGGTCGTCTACGAGCGCGACGAGGACAGCGAGCGCTTCGGCGACCCGGTCGGCGAGAACGTCCGCGAGTGACGACTCTGCGCGGCCAGTGCGGTTCTCGTTCGACGAGTGGCGAGGACCGAATTCGATGCGTAGCAAGCGACGGCCCGTTCTCCCCTGTCAATTCTGGCTGTTTGAACAGGTATTACGGAGCTAGGGCTACGTTCGTAGCGATATCTCGACGAGGGGTGAATATATTGCCCGGAAACTCGGCGTTATGTGGTAACACTCCGTAGAACGCCCCGTCGGCACACCGCAGCCGACTGACGCACCGCCCGACGAAGACAGACCACCGGCCGACTCCGGGTGCTCGTCCGCAACTGGAGCCCACGGCGAGGTCTGACTCCCTCGCCGCCGTTCCGGCGGGACCGCGCGCTCTTCGTCCCGCCACTCCGTTTCGAGAAGTCCTGTCCTATCCTATCGTACCGTTGCGAGCGAACGCTATCCTGCGACGCCGTCGCGAACGATCGGCGCGATTGCGTACCCGACCGCGGCGACTGCAAGGATAGCGGCGAACGCTCGCCCCGGCTCCTGAGAAGCCTGCCAGACCACGAACGCGAGCCCGATGCCGACGGCGATTGCTTGTCGCGTAACCTCGTTCATGCCCGCCGATAGCCGGCGCGCTCACTTAAATTAGCGCGGTCAGACCACCGCTCCGACCACCGCGGTCGTCAGGCTCGCCCCGACCATGCCGCCAGCCCCGACGCTGCCGAGGACCATCATCGCGCGCCGGGAGTCGGCCTCCGACCAGTCCGAGCGCCCGCCGATGTACCGCTGGAAGTTCTCGATGCCCCGGCCCGCGAACACCGACCCGGACCAACCGAGTATCGAGAAGCCGAAGACGAGTGCGGCGACCGCGAACACCTTCTCGCTGGCGAACCGGACCGATTCACCCGAGAGGACGACCAACGGGACCGCAACCCCGGCGAGGACAGCGCCGAGCGCGAGCGCGCGGCCGATCAGCATTGCATAATCGCGGAGCGTCGGCGACGATTCGTCCGCCGAGTCCGACGCCATCGGTCAGTCCACGGTCTCGCGCATCCGCGGGTCGAGCGCGTCGCGCATCCCGTCGCCAAGCAGGTTGAACCCGAGGACGGTGATGGCGAGGAACAGTCCCGGGAAGAACGACCACCACCAGTCGCCGGTCAGCAGGCCCAGCTCGACGCCGTTGGCCAGCATCAGGCCCCACTCGGGCGTCCCGGCCTCGGAGCCGAACCCGAGGAAGGAGAGAGCCGCGATGTCGATGATGGCGAGGCCGAAGTTGAGCGTCGACTGGACCGTGATGGGCGCGAGGCAGTTCGGCAGGATGTGGCGCACCAGCACCCGGGGGTCTTTCGCCCCGAGCGCCTCGGTGGCCTCGATGTACTCGTCTTCGAGCACCTTCAGCGCCGCCCCGCGGACGACGCGGGCGAATCGCGGGGTGTAGACGAGCGTGAGCGCGATGACCACCTTCCAGAGACCGCTTCCGAAGATGGCGACCAGCGCGAGCGCGAGCAGGAGGCTCGGGAACGCCAACAGTACGTCCATCGTCCGCATGATGACGTTGTCGGTGATGTCGCCGTAGTACGCCGCGATGATGCCGAGGCCGACCCCCAGCACCGTCGAGGCCGCGACCGTGATGGTACCGAACTTGAGCGCGATCCACGCGCCGTACAGCACGCGCCGGAAGATGTCGCGCGACTGGATGTCGGTCCCGAACGGGTACGCCCACGTGCCGTAGTCGGTGACGACCTGCGCCTCCTTCGGGCCGAGCCAGCTCGGCGGCGCGACGTTGGGGTTCGTGCCAATCTGGCTGGTGGTGACCGACTGGAGGTCGATGAACAGCCGTGCGTACAGGCCGATGGCCAACATGCCGAAGATGATGGCCAGCCCCGCGACGGCGAGTCGATTCGACAGCAGTTGCGAGAGGAACGGTGAGGCCCGGAGTCGCTCGACGACGCCGCGGTCCCCCACGTCCTCGGTTTCAGTTTGCGTGCTCATTGTTCGATCCTCGGGTCGAGGTAGGAGTAGGTGATGTCCACGAGCAGGTTCACCATCGTGAACAGGAACGCGAACGTCAGCACGGTGCCCTGCACGATGGGGTAGTCGCCGACCTGAATCGCGCGCACCAGCAACGTGCCGATGCCCGCGATGCCGAAGACGGTCTCGGTCAGCACCGCGCCGCCCAGCAGGGAGCCGAACTGGATGCCGATAACCGTCACGACCGGGATGAGTGCGTTCTGGAAGCCGTGTTTCATCACGGTGATCTTCGAACCCTGACCCTTCGCGCGGGCGGTCCGCATGTAGTCCTGGCGGATGACCTCCAGCATCGACGACCGCATCATCCGCGAGATGAGTGCCATCGAATAGATGCCGATGACCAGCGACGGGAGCAACAGATGCATCGCGGCCGACTGGAACGCCGCGAAGTTGCCGCTAATGAGCGTGTCGAAGGTGATCACGCCGGTTATCGGTTCGATGCTGAACTCCGAGGCGATGCGACCGCTCGCCGGGAACCAGCCCAGCACCTGCGCGAACAGCAGGATGACGAGCGGGCCGCTCCAGTAGATGGGGACCGAGATACCCGTCAGCGCGCCGATTCGGGTCACGTGGTCGCTCACCGCGTCCTGTTTGACCGCGCCGAGCAGTCCGGCCGGAATGCCCAGCAGGATGCCGAACAACTGTCCGTAGATGGCCATCTCCAGCGTGACCGGCAGCTTGTACCGGAGCACCTCCGTGACAGGCTGGCCGCGCTGGATCTGGTAAGACTGGCCGAAGTCGAGCTGAACCGCCTCGAAGAGGAAGCGGCCGTACTGCACCCAGATGGGGTCGTTCAGACCGAGCTCCGTCCGAATCTGGCGGACGAACTCCTCGGACGCCCGCTGGCCCGCGATGACCCGCGCGGGGTCGCCCGGCGAGAGGTGCAGGATGGCGAAGACGAACGTCGCCACCCCGAACAGCACCGGGACGAGGAGCAGTAGCCGCTTTATCACAAACCGCTTGGAAATCATTCACTCGGGGAAAGAATTGCGAGGGACAAAAAAGACTCGCTACCGCGGCGCCGTCACCGCGGTCGGGCGTCGCCGTTCAGTCGGCACCGAGCACCACTGGTTCGGGCCGATCTCACTCGTTCAGCGAGACGACGTTGAGGAACGGCCCGGCGATGGGCGCGATCTTGAAGCCTTCGACGTGGTTGCCGACGCCGCGGAGCGCCTTGGCGTGGTTCATGGCGACCCACGGGACTTCCTCGTGGAAGATCTCGGCGGCCTGTTCGTACTTGGGCGCGCGCGCGCTCTCTTCGTAGCTCGTCTGGGCCTCCTCGACGAGGTTCATGTACTCGGTGTTGGCCCACGCGGCCGCGTCGAGCGTGTTGATGCCGTCGTGGTTGTCCGGGTCGATCCAGTCCTGCCCGTCGGGCACGGCGTCGGTCGAGACGCCGGGGTGGAGCAGTGCGTAGTGGAAGTTGTCCGGGTCGGCGTTGTCGGTCATCCAGCCGAGGAAGCACGCGTCGTGCTTGTACGTGTCCGTGTACTCGAGGAACGGGTCGAACGGCTGCTGGTTGATGTTGACCGTGATGCCGACCTCGTTGAGGTTGGACTTGACCGTCTGGGCGGCCTGGATGGGCGAGGGGTTGTAGGTGCGGGGGTTCTTGAAGGTGGCGAGCTCGAACTCGAAGCCGTCGCCGTAGCCCGCCTCTTCGAGCAGCGACTGGGCCTGCTCGGTGTCGTACGGGTACGGGTCGAGACTGTCGTTGTACCCCATCACGCTCTCGGGGATGGGCTGGCTCGCCTCCGAGGCGATGCCCTGGAAGATGGTGTCGACGATGGCCTTCGTGTTGATGGCGTAGTTGACCGCCTGCCGGACCTTCTTGTTGCGGAACGGCTCGAACCGCGCCATGTTGAACGCCATGTAGCCGACGTTGATGCCGGGCATCGAGACGAGTTCGGCGTTGTTCGACTCCTCGACGATCTGCGAGGAGCCCGCACCGAGGCCGTCGATGATGTCCGCGCCGCCCGAGTCGAGCGTCTGGGCGCGCGAGTTGTTCTTGCCGACGACCGTGAACACGACCTCGTCGACCTTCGGGACTTCGCCCCAGTAGTCGTCGTTGGCCGACAGTCGGATGCGCTCGTTACCCTGATCCCAGTTGTCGAGTTCGAACGGGCCGGTCCCGACCGCGTTCTCGTTGAGGGTGTCGCCGTACTCCTGGATGGCGGCCTCCGAGTGGACTCGCGAGCAGAACATCGCGAGGTTCGGGATCATCGGAGCGTACGGCTTCGCCAGCGTGATCTCGAGCCCGTAGTCGCCCGTCTTCTCGACCGAGTCGATGGTGCCCAGCGAGTACGAACCGTACGCCGACACGTAGTCGTCGCCGGGGTAGTACTCGTGGTCGGGATTGGTGAACCGCTCGTAGGTCGCCACGTAGTCGTCGGCGGTGAACTCCTCGCCGTTGTGGAACTGGACGCCCTCCCGGAGCGTCATCGTGATGGTCGACCCGTCGACGTTGTACTCGGTGGCCAGTCCGGAGACGATGGACGTCGTGCCCGGATCGAACTGGACGAGGCCGTTGTAGATCTGGTTGGTGACCTTCGCGACCTCGCCGCTGGTGGTGCTCTGGAAGTCGAGCGACCCCGAGGAACTCCCGCGGGCGTACGTGAGGGTCGTCCCGCCGCTCTCGGAATCGTCCTCGGCGGTCGTCTCCTCGCCGCCCATCTCCTCGGTGGTGTCGTCGCCACCGCTCTCCTCGGTCGTGTCTGTCGACTCCTGGGTATCGTCGCCGGTACATCCGGCCAACGTGGCCGCGGCCGCCGCACCGCCAGCCGCCTTCAGGAAGCTACGCCGCTTGAGACTGTCGTCTGGCGCCATAGGCCATGTTCCTCGGACCTCCCACATAAGTATGCCGAACCTAAACCAGACCAAAATAAAACGATAACTCGATATTGAGGTACCGTTTCGTCGACCGACGAAAGAACGAATCGAGCTATCCTTGAATCCGCACCCGTTTGAGTAGCGGCCCGCTGATGGGCGCAATCTGGAAGTTCCCTATCCGGTTGGCGACGCCGCGGAGCTCCTCGGCGTGGTCGATAAACACCCACGGCGCTTCGTCGTGGGCGATCTGACCGGCTTCCCGATAGAGCTCGGCGCGCTGGTCCTCGTCGAGGGTACCCTGGCCTTCCTCGACGACCTCCATGAACTCGGTGTTGGCCCACGCCGCGCGGTTGGTCGTGTTGAACCCCTCGGTGTCGAAGCTCACCCAGTCCTGGCCTTCGGGCACGTCCTCGACGTCGATACCCGGATGCAACAGCGCGTAGTAGAAGTTGTCCGGGTCGCCGTTGTCGGTCATCCACCCGAGGAAACACGCGTCGTGCTGTCCCTGCGAGGTGTACTCCAGGAAGGGGTTGAACGGCTGCTGGTTGACGGTGACCGAGATGCCGACCTCGTCGAGATTCGACCGGACCGTCTGGGCGGCCTGGATGGGCGAGGGGTTGTAGGTGCGGGGGTTCTGGAACGTGGCGAGTTCGAACTCGAAGCCGTCGCCGTAGCCCGCCTCGTCGAGCAGCGACTGGGCCTGCTCGGGGTCGTGCGGGTAGGGGTCCAACTCCTCGTTGTAGCCGAGCACCTGCTCGGGAATGGGCTGGCTCGCCTGCACCGCGATACCCTGGAAGATGGTGTTGACGATGGCCTCGGTGTCGACGGCGTAGCTGATCGCCTGCCGCACCCGTCGGTCGCGGAACGGCTCGAATCGCGCCATGTTGAACGCCATGTAGCCGATGTTGATCCCTTGCGTTCGGATCAGTTCGGTCGCGTCGGAGTTATCGACGATCTGAGACGACTGGGCACCCAGACCGTCGATGATGTCCGCACCGCCCGAGACGAGCGTCTGGGCGCGGGAGGTGTTCTGCCCGATGGCCGTGAACACCACCTCGTCGACGAACGGCCCCTCGCCCCAGTAGTCGCCGTTGGCCGACAGGCGGATACGCTGGTTGCCCTGATCCCAGTTCTCGAACTGAAACGCGCCCGTCCCGACCGGGTTCTGGTTCAGGTCGGTGCCGTACTCCTGGATCGCCTGCCGGGAGAGCACGCTGGAGGCGAACATGGCCAAGTTCCGCAGGAACGGTGCGTACTGCTGGCTGAGTTCGATAGTGAGGCCGTACTGGTCGTCGCCCTCCGTCGGAGTCACCGTCTCGGTGCCGCCAGCGGCGGTCTCCGTTCCGTCCTCCGCAGCGGTCGTCGTCCCGGCCGCCGTCTCGGTGCCGGTACCGGTCGTCGTTTCCTGATCGACCATCGCGGCCTCGGTGGTCGTTCCCCCGTCCGTCTCCGTTCCGCCAGCGGTCGTTCCCGCTCCGCCGCCGGCCGCCCCGCCCGGTTCGACGCTCTCGACCCAGTTACCCAGCGTGAACGGACCGTACGCCGAGATGTATTCGTCGCCCGGGTAGTACTGGTAGTCCGAGTCGGTGAACCGCCGGTAGGTGGCGATGAAGTCGCTGGCGGTGAACTCCTCGCCGTTGTGGAACTGCACGCCCTCCCGAAGCGTGAGGGTCGCCGTCGTCCCGTCGAGCGAGTACTCGGTTGCCAGCCCCGCCTGCAGCGAGGTCTGGTTCGGCTCGAAGTCGATGAGCGTGTCGTACATCTGGTTGATGACCTTCACGTCCTCGCCGCTCGTAGTGTTCTGCGGGTCGAGCGTGCCCGAGTCGTTCCCCCGGGCGTACGTGACGGTCCCGCCCTCCTGGTCCTGCACGTCGTCCATACTCCCTGTTCCCACGTACCCCGCGACGGACGCCGACGCGGCCGCCCCGCCGGCTGCCTTCAACAAGCTTCGCCTTGAAACGGATGTGTCGTTTGAAGTCATCCACCCCACCAATCAATGATTTTGGATAAAAGCCTACGGGAGCGGATTGGTCGGTGGGTCGGTTGGTTCAACTGTGATGTCTCGCCGCAAGCATTGCCGGGAGATCGGCGGCGCCTCTGAAGACCGGTTGGGATCTGTCGAGAAGCCCAGAACGGGCAGGACGCGACGACGATAGCGGGCCTCGGCTCCGGAAGTAGGAACTGATTTAGGCCGCCCTAAACAATTGGTCGCCAATCAGATGATGTCCACGAACGCTGACGACCGAACGGAGGACGGAACCGTCGACGAGTTGCCGACAGACGCTGTCGAGCCGATGGCGTTTCTCGCCCGCTCAGAACACCGCATCCGCGTTCTTGGACTTTTGAACGGAAGGGAACGTACGCGGAACCAAATAAACGAACGGATGGACGTGACGCGCGTGACGCTGAGTCGCATCCTCCGCGATCTGGAGGATCGGGAGTGGATTACGCGACGACCGCCCGAAAACAGGTACGCTCTGACCGCGTTCGGCGAATTGGTCTACCGGGACGTCGCCCGACTGCTCGGGACCGTCTCTGTCGGCCGGGAGTATCCCGACGTGGTCGAGCGACTGCCGGCGGAGTGGTTCGGCTTCGACCTCCGGTGTCTGGTCGACGGTGAACTCGTGGCCGCCGAGAGTACCGACCCATTGGCCAGTGCCCGCGTCGTCGCCAACGCGGTTCGGGACGCGTCGTCGTTTCGCTCGCTTTTGGGGACGTTCATCTCGCTGCCGATGTACTCGTTCGGGGAGACCGTGCGAAGCGGGACCGAACCCGACGGAGCGGCCGTCTTCGACTCGGACGTTACCGACACGATGCTCGACGACCCGTCGCTGTTCGACCGGTGGCGGGATATCGAGGCTACTGCCGGGTCGACCGTCTACTACAGCACCGACGAACGAGTACCCTGTAGTATCGACCTCATGGACGACGAGGCGGTGTTCCTGACGGTCGACCGGGAGCACGAGACGGGCTTCGACATCATCCGATCCACGCATCCCGAAGTGGTAGAATGGGCGCGCGAGACGGTCGAGCGATACCGCGAGAGCGCGATACCGCTCGAACAGCGTGTCAGCGACGACGAGGTGTGACTGTCGATGCGTTCGCGTTCAGGGCCAGTCATCGATAACACGCCGTGAACAGCCAATCGACCGCGTCACTCCGAACGGAGAGAATCATTAAGATGTTTTAGGCCAGCCTAAAATATATGGTGCGCAGACGCCAGTTGCTCGCAAGTACCGCAGGTATCGCCGCGGCCGGACTCGCCGGCTGTACCGGTAGCGACGATAGTTCGACGAGTACGACTGAATCGACCCCGAACACGACCACCGAAGCGTCCGAATCGGAGGCGAAAGAATCGGAGACGACCGAGTCCGAGACCACGACCGACGATTCCACACCGTACACGGTCGAGATAGAGCCCAACGACCCGTACACGTTCGAGGAGATTCCGAAGACGTACGGCGTGGGCACCAGCCCCTTCATCGACATGGGGATGGCTCTCGGCATCCACCCGACGGCGACCACTGGCCTCGAACGTGCACCTCTGAAGTTCTACGACCTCCTCGACCTCAGGTTCGACGAGAGCCGGATCACCAAGATCGCCAGCGACGCCGAGTCCGGCTACGACAAGGAGAACTTCTACGCCGCCGATGCCGACGTCTGGCTCATCTCCCGTGACAACATCGGTCGCTACGTCAGCTGGGACGACTCCGACTTCGACGACGTTGAGTCGCAGACCGGCCCGTTCCTCGGCACCACGCTGCGCTTCGCCCCGCAGTCAGCCGTCCAAAATGACCCGAACCCGTACACGATGTACGAAGCCTTCGAGAAGGTCGCGGAGGTGTTCCAGCGCCAGCAGCAGTTCGAGGCGTGGCAGTCGCTGCACGACGACCTCGTTGACACCATCGAGGACGGGCTACCGCCGGAAAACGAGCGGCCGACGATCGCCGCCATCTGGCGCGGCGTCAGCCCAGACTCCGGGCGGTTCCGCATCGCGCCACTGCACCGCCTCGGCAACAACACCAAGTCCTACTACCGCCTCGGCATGCAGGACGCCTTCGAGGGCCAGTACCCCGATGGTCCCGTCGGCTACGAGGAACTACTCCGGGTCGACCCCGACTACATCGGCGCTGTCGGCGCCCTCACCTCCTCGACGCACGAGGAGTTCGTCACGAATGTCATCGAGCCGTTCGAGAACAACGAGAACGGCCAGCAGCTCTCGGCCGTTCAGAACGGCAACGTCGTCCGGAGCGGTGGCCAGTACATGGGCCCCATCGTCGACATGTTCTCCACCGAGGCCGTCGCGAAGCAGGTCTACCCCGACGAGTTCGGCCAGTGGCCCGGCGCCGTCGGTGACGTCTCCAATGACGAACAGCTCTTTGACCGCCAGCGCCTCGTCGACATCGTCAACGGCGACCTTTAGGTTCGATGCCGGGACTATTCGAGCGCATCAGGGACCGACGGACGGCGGCCAGCCGCTGGTACGCCGACTCGGCGCTCGCGGGCGTCGCGCTCGGGAGCGCCGCAGTGCTGGTCGCAGCGACCCTCCTCCAGGTGAGCTTCGGTGCGTTCCCGTTGACGCTTGGCGAAGCCTGGGGCGCGGTCTTCGATCCCAGTATCCTGTTCAGCGCGGAGGCGTGGCGGTCGTTCCTGCTCGGCACCGACGTCCCCGAGTGGTTCACCCAGCAACAGCACATCGTCTGGAACATCCGGCTGCCGCGCATCCTCGTCGGCGCGCTCGTTGGCGCGAACCTCGCCGTCTCCGGCGCCATCTTCCAGATCACCACGCGGAACGAACTCGCCAGCCCGTACATCCTCGGCGTCAGCGACGGTGCCGGGCTCGTCGTGCTGGTCGTCCTGACGGCGTTCGCCGAGTTTCTCCCGTTTGTTCCGGTGCTCGCCGCGCTCGGCGGCGGCGCGGCGTTCCTCCTGGTGTACATCATCGCGTGGAAGAACGGCACCAGCCCGGTGCGGCTGGTCTTGGCGGGCGTCATTGTCGGGACCGTCTTCGGGTCCGTACAGCGCGCGCTGTTCTTCTTCATCGACGACCTCGGCACGGTGATGTCCGCGCAGGCGTGGCTCTCCGGGTCGCTGTTGAACACTGACTGGGGCGAGGTCCGCATCGCGGCCCCGTTCACTGTGCTGGCACTCGCGCTCGCGTTCACCGTGACCCAGGAGCTGGACGTGCTCGCACTCGGCGAGGAGACCGCCGAATCGTTGGGAATGCCCGTCGAGAAGATGCGGTTCGCAGTCGCCGGCATCGCCGTGCTGTCGACGGCGGCCGCCATCGCGGTCGCGGGCCTCATCGGCTTCGTCGGCCTCATCGTCCCGCACATGGTGCGGAACGTCGTCGGTGGCGACTCGCGGCGGCTGCTCGTCGGCTGCCTGTTCCTCGGGCCGGCGCTGTTGGTCGGCGCGGACGTTGGCGCGCGCCTCGCGCTCAGCCCCATCCAGCTCCCAGTCGGCATCATCACCGGGTTGGTCGGCGGCCCGTACTTCCTCTACTTGATGCGGAAGACCGAGAGCCTGGGTGAAGTGTGATGCAGGACGGAAAAACACCGCGCGAACCGACCGAGGAGGCGAGTGACGGCGAGACGGCCATCAACGCCGACGAACTCGTCGTCGGCTACCCCGGCGCCGGCGAGCCGGTCGTCGACGGGGAGACGCTCGCGGTCCCCGAGGGCGAGGTGACGGCGCTCATCGGGCCGAACGGCAGCGGGAAATCGACGCTGCTGAAGGGCCTCGCGAACCGCCTGGAGCCCGAGGACGGCCGCGTGCTGCTGGACGGCCGGCGCGTCGACTCGTTCGGCTCGAAGGAACTCGCGCGGAAGCTCGGTCGGCTCTCCCAGCAGAACACCGCGCCGGACACCATCAGTGTTGAGGAGCTCGTCGAACGCGGCCGCTACCCCCACCGCGGGTTCTTCGAGTCGGGAACCGACGCCGACGAGGCCGCCGTCGATGACGCCATCGCGATGGCGGGCGTCGAGCACCTCCGCGACCGCGAGGTCGGTACGCTCAGCGGCGGCCAGACGCAGCTCGTCTGGATCGCGATGGCGCTCGCCCAGGACACGGACGTGTTGCTACTGGACGAGCCGACGACGTTCCTCGACCCGCACCACCAACTGGAGGTGATGCAGGTCGTCGAGACGCTCCGCGACGAGAGCGAGACGACGGTTGTGGTCGTGCTCCACGACATTGCTCAAGCGGCCCGCTACGCCGACCACGTGGTCGCACTCGAAGGCGGGTCAGTGTACGCTGCCGGACCGCCCGAGACGGTCGTCACGAGCCAGCTCCTCGCGGACGTCTTCGAGATCGAGGCGGCGGTTTCGACGACCGAACACGGTCTCCAGATCACGCTACTGAGACCACTCCACGACGAGGATCAGAAGTAACGCTTTGCATCCGCCCGGGTCACGTACCGACCCGGAATCGCTCTACCACGCTGTCCGCGTTAAATCGTCACTCAGGCTGATCGTAGAGGTGACACGCCGCGGGATGGGCGTCGTCCTGCAGGACCGGGTTCTTGCGCTCGCAGACGCTCTCGAAGTGCTCGCCGAGCAGCGACTCGGCCGCCTCCCAGTCGCCGTCCGCGAGGTTGTCGAACGACTCGGCCACGATCTCGCGCGGGCGGCCCGTCGGCTCCGGGTCGAACAGCCGGTCCCAGAGGACGGCCTGGAACGCCTCGGCGGAGGCCTCCGGCCTGCCTCCGTCCGCGGCAGCAGCGGCCTCCGCTTCGGCCCGGCCACTTCCGGCGGCCTCCTCCCACGCCGAGTCGAGGTCGATGCGGCGGTCCTCCACGCGCTCGCGGTAGTTCATCACCTGCCGGTAGGCGTCCTGTTCGACGTCGAGATCTTCCGGTGGGATGATCTTCGGACACCGCGTCCGGAAGTTACAGCCCGACGGCGGGTCGATGGGCGAGGGCACGTCGCCTTCGAGGATGACCCGGTCGTCGGTGTCCACCCGGGGATCGGGCTCGGGGATCGCCGAGAGGAGCGCCTGCGTGTACGGATGCTTGGGGTCGGCGAACAGTTCGTCGGTCTCCGCGACCTCGACGATCTCGCCGAGGTACATCACCGCGACGCGGTCGGAGATGTGCCGGACCACGCTCAGGTCGTGAGCGATGAACAGGTACGTCAGTCCGAACTCCTCCTGGAGGTCTTCGAGCAGGTTGAGGATCTGGGCCTGCACCGACACGTCGAGCGCCGACACCGGCTCGTCGGCGACGATAAAGTCGGGGTCGACCGCGAGTGCGCGCGCGACGCCCACGCGCTGGCGCTGCCCGCCGGAGATCTCGTGTGGGTAGCGGTCGTACTGGCCCTTCTCCAGCCCGACGGCGTCCATGAGTTCGAGGACGCGCTCGCGTCGCTGTTGTTTCTTCGACGTGTCGCCCTCTGGGGGTTCCTCGGGCAGGTCGTGAATCTTGAGGGGCTCGGCGATGATCTGGCCCACCGTCATCCGCGGGTCGAGGCTAGAGAGGGGGTCCTGGAAGATCATCTGCATGTCCTTGCGCTTCTCCCGCAACTCCTCGCGGTCGAGCTCAGAGAGGTCCGTCCCCTGGAACACGATGGTGCCGTCGGTCGGCTCCTCGAGGTGGAGCAGGGTCCGGCCAGCGGTGGACTTCCCGCAACCGGACTCGCCGACGAGGCCGACCGTCTCGCCCTCGTAGATGTCGAAGCTCACGCCGTCGACCGCCTTCACGCTCTCGATGTCGCCGGCGAGCCACTCGTCGAGCATCCCGTCGGCCCGCGAGAAGTGCTTTTTCATCCCCTGGACTTCGAGCAACCGGTCGCCGATCTCGTGGTCGCTGGTGGTGATGCCCTCGCGGTCCTCACCGTACTGGCTCTGGTCGAAGTCTTCGAGGACGCACTTCGCGCGGTGGTCGACCTCCGCGGGGCCGTGCTGGAGGTTCGGAATCTCGCCCTCGGTACACTCCGGCTGGGCCCACGGACACCGCGGCGCGAAGTGACACCCCTCGGGCATGTCGATGAGGTCGGGAACGCTCCCCTCGATGGGGGTAAGTCGATCTTTGGTCTCGTCCGGGATCGACTCCAGCAGCGTGTACGTGTAGGGGTGGCTCGGGTTGTGGAAGATCTCGTCGACCGGCCCGACCTCGACGATGTCACCGGCGTACATCACCGCGACCCGGTCGCAGGTCTCGGCTACCACGCCGAGGTCGTGGGTGATGAACAGGACCGACATGCCGAGGTCGTCCTGCAGGTCGTTGATGAGGTCGAGGATCTGGGCCTGAATCGTCACGTCGAGCGCGGTGGTCGGCTCGTCGGCGACGAGCAGTTTGGGCTGGCACGCCAGTGCGATGGCGATGAGCACGCGCTGGCGCATCCCGCCGGAGAACTCGTGGGGGTACTCGTCGACGCGCTCGGTGGGTTCGGGGATGCCGACCTGCTCCAGCATGTCGATCGTGTCGCGCAGCACCTCCTCGGAGACCTCCTTGCCGCCGAGGCTCGGCGCGATCTCCCGGACCGCGCTCCACCACGAGTCCTTCCGGCGGCCGCCGTACTGGTGGAGGCGCAGGCTCTCGGCGACCTGCTCGCCCACGGTCAGCGCGGGGTTGAGCGAGGTCATCGGGTCCTGGAAGATCATGCTCATCTCGCCGCCCCGGATCTCGCGCATCGGTCCCTCGGGCGTCGACAGCAGGTCGACGTACCCCTCGTCGGGGAAGACGTACTCGCCGATGCCCTCTGCGTGGCGCTCGGCGAAGTCCTCGACCAGCGGCGGGTGGGAGAACCGGGCCTCCCCGTCGACGACCTCGCCGGGGTCGTCGACCAACTGCATCAGCGAAAGCGCGCTGACGCTCTTGCCGGACCCGGACTCGCCCACGAGCCCGACGGTCTCGCCTTCCCGGATCGTGAGGTCGAAGTCGTCGACGGCCTCGACCTCACCGCGCTCGGTGTTGAACTGCGTTCGCAGATTCGAGATCGACAGTAAGTCGCTCACAATTACCAGAAAATGTTGCGCGCGCGGGCAAAAACCTTCCCACTTTTGCCCCGGTGGAAGCCTTCCCAGCACTGCACGGTCGTTGGGCGTCCAGGCTGCGACTCGTCTGCTCAAATCGCCGCTGTGGTGTTTCTGCGCAGCGCGGACTCCTCGCTTCGCTCGTCGTCGTTGCGCTTCGCAGAAACGTCCTGACGGAGTCCTCACGAGCGAAGCGAGTGAGGGCACGTCAGGACGTGACTGACGCACCGACTGCTGAGCGAAGCGAAGCAGTCGAAAGGAATGAACGTCCTGACGGAGATTTGAACTCCGGTCCCTGGCTCCGCAAGCCAAGAGGATAGTCCACTACCCTACCAGGACTCGACTCTTCCTTGGCCGGTTCCACTAATAGGGGTTACGGTCTGCCTACCGGCGTGCGATAGCGACCCAAACTCAAACAATCATTTTTCCATCCATGAAGCATATGAAAGGGCGCGTCGTGGTTCCGGTATGGACCGACGTGAGCTACTCACGGCCGTCGGTGCCGCGGTCGGCACCGCGTCGCTCGGTGGCTGTCTCAGCGAGTACCGGGACGTCGCCGGAGACGTGGGGGAGACGACCGACGAACCGACCGACACGACCACGGAGGGCGACTCGGGCGGGACGACCGAGCCCTCCGAGACGACCGATTCGTCGGGCGGAGAGTCGTCGCTGGCCGACGCGTCGCTCGAAATAGTCGACTCGGACTGCGGCCAGCCGACGAACGAAGCGAGCGTCAGCTTCCGCGAGGCCGACGCCGAGGTGGGAGTTACCGGCACCATCGCGGGGTCGAACGCCTGCTACATCGCGGAACTCGCGGGCGCGAGCTACGACGAGGCGTCCGGTGCGCTGACGCTGACCGTCGCCTCGACCAAGGAGGGGGGCTCGGAGGTGTGCGCCGAGTGCATCACGGAGATCGACTACGAGATCACCGCCGCCTTCGAGGGCGGGCTACCGGCTACCGT
This sequence comes from Halorussus litoreus, assembly GCF_003382685.1. Classification (GTDB taxonomy): domain Archaea; phylum Halobacteriota; class Halobacteria; order Halobacteriales; family Haladaptataceae; genus Halorussus; species Halorussus litoreus. Next base: position 45,302 of record NZ_KZ859504.1, read on the forward strand.
CGAGGTCGTCCACGAGGCGATGGGCGAGACGACGACCGTCACGACGGCCGAGCCGGCGTAGCGAGGCGGGGAGCGTACCGGTCTATCGAGGAGTGCAGTGGTCGCGGTCTATCGAGGAGTGCAGTGGTCACGGCCGGTCGAGGAGCGCGGTAATCTGCCGACTCCGTCGAAGTTCATCGTTGCTGACGAGTGATCAGTCGTTCACCGGCACCTCCCACAGGAGGATGGCACCCGATCCGACGACGAGGATTACGCCGCCGATGGCTAATGCGAACAGTGGGGAGACGGAGTCCGAGATGACGCCGCTCCCGAGTTGGAACGGAACGACCGCCAATCCGCTGACCATCGCCATCGCACTCAACACGGTCGCCCGCCCGAGCGTTTCGACGCGATTGTTGACGTACTGCCCCGCGAACGATCGCGTGACGTCCGAGAGCCCCCGAGCGACGAGGAACGTCGGAAGCGCGAGAACGGGGACGAAGTACATCCCCATCAGCGCCGCGCCGACCGCGAACGGAAGGACCAGGAACCACGTCCGCATACCGAACAACTCCTTGATCGCGCCGGTGTAGTAGCTGAGAACCGCACCGACGAGACTGTACGCCGCGTAGAACCACCCGAGAAGCGATTCGACCTGAGCGGGCGAGACGCCGACGTCGACGACGACGGTCCGGAATATCGGCTGGAGGAAGACGAACACGAGATACGCCACGGCAGCGTAGAGGACGTAGTAATAGAGGATGAACGCCCGGAGGTTCCGTTGAGACAGCGCTTCGGTGACGATGTCGACGGTTCGCCGGAAGGTCAGGTCGTCCGAATCCGTCTTCTCGTACGTCTCCGACTCGCCCAGGGTGAGGAGCACGATCGCGCCCAGCCCCGTGACGGCCGCGGCGACGAACCACGGGTACGAGAGGTCGATACTCCCGAGATACCCGCCGACGATGGCCGCGCCCGCCCCGGCCGCGAGCGATGCCGACTCCCCGCGACCGCGAACGCGCGCGAACTCGTCTTCCGAGAGGTCGTCGGTGAGCGTGTCGTAGAGCCACGCGTCCTCGCTCCCCGATCTGAAATTGTACCCCGCGGACCAACAGACGTAGAGGGCGGCCAACGAGAGAAACGACTCGGCGAGACCGATTCCGAGCAGCGTCACGGAGATCAGCACGGTACCGACGAGGAGGCTGTTTCGCCGACCGACGCGGTCCCCGACGTAGCCGGTCGGGATCTCACCGAGCAGCGTCGTCAGGTTGTATATCGCTTCGAGGATCGCGATCTGGGTGAAGTCGAGGCCCTGCGCGAGAAAGAAGAGGTACATGATCGGCCGATAGAACTCGACGGCTTTGGTGGACTTGTAGAGATAGTACTTCAGAACGCGCCCACGCGCCGACCCGTGCCAGCGAGACGCCGAGAGAACGGTCATCAGTCGAAGATGGCGACGGGGGATTGAACTATGTTCTGTTACTCCGGTCCCGAGAAATCGTAATAACGAGCCTTCGGGTAAACTACCGACGAGAGCGGTAGCTCACCCGAGAGTTTAAATCCGAAGGCGGGACCAGTTCGGAGCGTGACCGCTCGACACCACTACCGAAATCGGGAGCCAGCCCCGCCGGGGAAACCGCACGCCAGCGCCGAGCCGAACCGCCGTTCGCGGATAGGACAATACTTAAGCGCGGGCCACGCCTGCGATACCATACGATTATGGGCGCGATAGAGGACGTTCACGCCGACCTCGACGCCGACGTCTCCCTCGAGGAGTTCCGGGAGGCGGTCGAGGAGAAGGTCGAGCAGATGGGCGGCCTCGCGGACGAGGAGACCGCCGCGATGCTCATCGCCCACGAACTCGACGAGGAGGGCGGCGAGGTCGACAGCGTGGCGGACATCGAGGCCGGGATGGAGGAGGTGAAGTTCGTCGCCAAGGTGGTCGGCGTCGGCGACCTCCGGACGTTCGAGCGCGACGACGAGGACCGCGAAGACGGCCGCGTGCTCAACGTCGAGGTCGCCGACGAGACGGGGTCGATCCGCATCACCTTCTGGGACAAGCAGGCCGACGCCGGGAGCGAGGAGCTCGACGTCGGCGACACCCTCCGCGTCGCGGGACGACCCAAGGAGGGGTACAACGGCGTCGAGGTCAACGTCAACGACGCCGAGCCCGCCGACGAGGTCGAGGTGGACGTGCAGGTCCGGGACACCTACCGCGTCGAGGACCTCTCGCTGGGCCTCTCGGACGTGAATCTCCGCGGGAAGGTGCTCGACACCGACGACGTCCGCACCTTCGACCGCGACGACGGCTCCGAGGGCAAGGTCGCCAACCTCAAGCTCGGCGACTCGACGGGACGAATCCGGGTCACGCTCTGGGACGAGCGCACCGCGGCCGCGGAGGAACTCGACCCCGGCGTCTCGGTCGAGGTCGTGGACGGCTACGTCCGCGAGCGCGACGGCGACCTCGAACTCCACGTCGGCAACCGCGGCGCGATAGAGGAGATCGACGAGGAGGTCGAGTACGTGCCCGAGACCGCCGACATCGCCGACCTCGAGATCGGCGACGAAGTCGACATCGCGGGCGTCGTGCGCTCGGCCGACCCCAAGCGCACCTTCGACCGCGACGACGGCTCGGAGGGGCAGGTCCGGAACGTCCGCGTGCAGGACGAGACCGGCGACATCCGGGTCGCGCTCTGGAGCGAGAAAGCCGACGCGGACATCGCGCCCGGCGACGAGATCCAGCTCGCCGACCTCGAGATCCAGGACGGCTGGCAGGACGACATCGAGGGGTCGGCCGGCTGGCAGTCCACCGTGACCGTCCTCGGCGAAGCCGACGCAAGTGTCGGCGGCGGGGACGGCGGTGGAAGAGCAGACGCGAGCGCGGGCAGCACCGACGACTCCTCGTCCGGCAGCCAATCGGCCGGTCTCGACTCGTTCGGTGACGAGGGCGCGAGCGACGGCACTGAAGCCGGCGGAGCCGAAGCCGCTGGAACCGATACTGCGAGCGCCGACGGAGCGACTGCCGACGACGCCGCGACCGGTGGCGAATTCGTCGAGTTCACGGGGACCGTCGTCCAGGCGGGCGACCCGATAATCTTAGACGACGGCGAGGAGACGGTGAGCGTCGAGTCGGCGGCCGACGTGACCCTCGGTCAGAAGGTCACCGCGCGGGGGGAGCTCAGCGACGGGACCCTCGACGCCGAGGACGTGTTCTGAAGTTGGGGCAGTCGCCCCGACGACTACGGTGGATCTACTGCGTCGTTGACGCCGTCGAACGACCCCTGTTCGTAGACTCGTCGCCAGAGCGTGTGCGCGGCGCGGGCAACGAGCGGAATCTCGGTGACCGCGATACACGAGCACTCGACTGCCTCCGGGTCGGTTGAGGCGTCCGGTTGGGGATGAAAGTGTCCGTCGTCGCCCGGAACCGGATAGTCGTGGGGATGTACGTCCCAGCGGAGATTCCGGTCCAGTCCGTCTGTGTAGTGGATGTTGTAATCGTGGAGCGTCGTCCAGATAACGTCGAGTCGCGCACTTTCGGCCGCCCCTACGCCGTCGCTCAGGTAGACGTGAAGTTTGGACGGTTCGAAGAAGTCGTCGAGTTCGCCCTCGGCCAGCGGTTCCATCTCGGTGAACACCTCTCGAAAGTCGAGGAGCGCGCCTCGGTCGGTCGGCCTGCGGAGTGCGTGGGATTCGCTCGCGGAGTTACGCGACGACACCGAAACTACACCGCCTTCGTCCGTTGGACAGTCTCTTCGGCTTGGCTGAGCGCGAGCGCGGCTTTGGCGATGTCGAGATTTCGGCGGGTGGTCTGCCACTCCCGAAGCGTCTCACTGTCGACGTCGCAGTCACGGATTGCGGCGTCCTCGGGCGAATCGGCGTCGAGTTCGTTCCGATACGCCCGGATCTCCTCACGCATCTCCCCGATTCGGTCGACCAGTCGCTCCGTGCTGGTCGCGTCGAGGATGTCGTGGGCCTGTTCCAACACGAGCGATTCGTTCGACCGCTCGTAAACGGTGGTCCCGCCGCTCGCCGGTACCTCGTCGACGAATCCGCTGTCCGCGAGCTGTTGGAGGTGGGTTCGCGCAGTTGTCGGAGTCGTTCGTGCCCGTTCGGCGATAGTCGGGGCCGACTCCGCCTCGTAGGTCCGCTTCATCACCGTCCGGACGCGCTCGAACGGCGTCGTCGCTTCGACCCACTCGTCTACGACGTGTTCGTTCACGTCCTCGCCGTCGGGCGGGAGTTCGGACATGGTTCGGATGTAGTGCGACCAAATATATTACTCTTTGGACCACCATATTTGCTGATTGCGGTCGCGAGCGTTCCGCTTCGCGAACGAGTCCGACCGCTACCGTGCCGAAAACGACGCAGTAACGAGGAAACGCGCTACGGAAAGAACTAAGGGCGCGAGATACCCGGCATTGGGTATGAGCGTCGAGTTGCCGTTCGCACCGGTCGACACCATCATCAGACGGAACGCGGGCAACCTCCGAGTCAGCGCGGGCGCGGCCGAGGAACTGGCCCGCCGAATCCAGGACCACGGAGCCGACCTCGCCATCGACGCCGCCGAGGAGGCGACCGCCGACGGCCGCAAGACCCTGATGAGCGGGGACTTCGGCGTCGAGCAGGTGGTCGACAAGGAGTCGCTCGAACTCCCGGTCGCGCCGGTCGACCGTATCGCCCGGCTCCGCATCGACGACAGCTACCGGGTGGCGATGGACGCCCGCATCGCGCTGGCGGACATCCTCGAGGACTACGCCGACAACGTGGCCCGGGCCGCGGCGGTCCTCGCGCGCCACGCCGACCGGCGAACCGTTAAGGCCGAGGACATCGACACCTACTTCGAACTGTTCGGATGAACTTCGGCTACAGCGAGGAGTGTCTCGCCCACGACACGGGCGAGCGCCACCCCGAGAACCCCGACCGGCTCCGGGCCATCCGGGAGCGACTCGCCCGCAAGCACGGCGTCGAGTACGTCGAGAGCGACCCCGCCGACCGGGAACTCGTCGAGGCGGTCCACGACCCCGACTACGTCGCGGAGTTCAGCGAGTTCTGCGACTCGGGCGGCGGCAACTGGGACCCCGACACCGTGGCGGTCGAGGCCACGTGGGACGCCGCGCTTCGCTCGGCGGGACTCGCCTGCTGGGCCGCCGACGCCGCGCTCGACGGTGACGAAGGCCGCGACACACCCTTCTCACTCGGGCGGCCGCCGGGCCACCACGCGGTCGCGGACGACGCGATGGGGTTTTGCTTCTTCAACAACGCCGCGGTCGCGGCCCGGTACGCCATCGACGGTGGTGGGGAAGACGACCGTGGCGGTGACGACCGCGGCAGTGACGATCACGGCGGCGACGCCGACCGCGTCGCCATCTTCGACTGGGACGTCCACCACGGCAACGGCACGCAGGACATCTTCTACGACGCGGGCGACGTGTTCTACGCCTCGGTCCACGAGCAGGGCCTCTACCCCGGCACGGGCGAGATCGGCGAGTCCGGCGAGGGGTCTGGCGCGGGCGCAACCCTCAACGTCCCGCTGCCCGCCGGCGCGGGCGATCCGGAGTACCGCGACGTGATGGACGACTTGATCGCGCCCGCGTTCGAGGCCTTCGACCCCGACCTTCTGCTGGTGAGCGCGGGGTTCGACGCCCACCGTCACGACCCCATCTCCCGGATGCGGGTCTCGACCGAGGGGTACGGGATGTTGGCCGCGCGCGTCCGCGAGCTGGCCGAGGAGCTCGGGGCCGCCCTCGGATTCGTACTCGAAGGCGGCTACGGTCTCGACACGCTGGCCGACAGCGTGGCCGAGGTCCACGAGACCTTCGACGGGAAGCAGCCGTTGACTCCCGACGAGGACTCCAACGAGGACGTGCGGGAGTTGATCGGCGAGATCCGGACGTCGCATTCAGTGTTCGACGGGTGAGGCTGCTTTCGGTTCCGTGAAGTGCCACCGACCACGGGATGCGCCGCGCTCGCGCAGTCCTGCGCGAGCGCGGCAGGGAGGTACGGGGCGCAGTGCGGTTCCTCGGCAGATGAAAGGCGAGGAAGCGAGAGCGCGGCGCTTCACGCCGCGGCGACGCGAGCAGTGAAACCGCGAGCGAAGCGACCGAGGGCTTTCGGAAATGCCACGCCAACTTCGCCGGCGTATGTCAACAATTTGGCGACCGTTGAGCTGAAAAACGACGAACGACCTATTCGTCGGGCTCCACCCGCGCCAGCCGCATCGCGTTCCCGGTCACGCCGAGGCTCATCCCCATGTCGCCGACCAGAATCGCCACCGCGACCGACACCAGCCCGAGGGGGGCACCGACCGCCAGCACGGCCTTCACCGCGAGGCTGGCCCAGATGTTCTGCCGGATGACCGCGTTGGCCTTCCGGGAGAGCCGGTACAGGTACGGCACCTTCCGGAGGTCGTCGCCCAGCAGCGCGATGTCGGCGGTCTCGATGGCGGTGTCGGTCCCGGCCGCGCCCATCGCCACGCCGACCGTCGCGGCGGCGAGCGCGGGCGCGTCGTTCACGCCGTCGCCGACCATCGCGGCCGAGCCGTGGCGGTCGACCAACTCCTCGACGGCGTCGACCTTCTCCGCGGGGAGCAACTCCGCGCGGAACTCGTCGACGCCGACTTCCTCGGCCACGGCGCGGGCGGTGCCCTCGTTGTCGCCGGTCAGCATGACGCACTCGACGCCGAACGACTGGAGGCGAGCCACCGTCTCGCGGGCGGCCGGGCGCACCTCGTCGGCGATGGCGAGCACGCCCTCCAGTTCCTCGTCCGTGCCGACGAGGACGACCGTCTTGCCCTCGCGCTGGAATCGCGGCACCACGTCGGCGAGCAGGTCGAGGCAGTCCTCGCGGTCCGCGCACCGGCTCTCGGTCGCCTCGGAGACGATCTGGCCGCCGTCCGTCATCGACTCCCCGCCGTCGGTGTGCAGGTGAACGTGTTCGAGGTCGAAGCCCAACTCCGCGAACAGCGCGGGCTTGCCGGCGTAGTGGGTCACGCCGCCGAGGTCCGCGCGCACGCCCTTGCCCGTCAGGCTCTCGAAATTCTCGACGGGACGGTCCTCGCCCGATTCGTCATGGGGGTCCCCGCGCCGGTGACCCTCGTCCACGATGGCCTCCGCGATGGGGTGCTCGCTCCGGCGTTCGAGGTCGTGGGCACACCGCAGCACGTCCGACTCGTCGTTGTCCCCGAGCGCGACCACGTCGGTCACGGCGAGTTCGCCCGCGGTGAGCGTCCCGGTCTTGTCGAACGCGACCGCCTCGACCGTCCCCATGGATTCGAGGTGCGGGCCGCCCTTCACGAGCACGCCGTTTCGCGCCGCGCTGGTCACGCCGGAGACGACCGAGACGGGCGTCGAGATGACGAACGCGCACGGGCAGGCGACGACGAGGAGCGTCAGCCCGCGGACGAACCACACCCGGAACGGCTCGCCGAGCAGCGGCGGGACGAACGCGGTCAGGAGCGCCCCGACGACGATGATCGGCGTGTAGTAGCTCGCGAACCGGTCGACGAACTGCTCGCGGTCGGTGCGGTCGCGCTGGGCGTCGCCGACGAGTTCGACAACTTGCGACAGCGTGGTCTCGTTGGCCTCGGCGGTCGCCTCGACTTCGAGATACCCTTCCTCGTTGATGGTGCCGGCGAACACCTCGTCGCCGGGCGACTTGTCCACCGGGACGCTCTCGCCCGTGATAGGGGCCTGATTCACCGCGCTCGAACCCTCTAGCACGTCGCCGTCGACGGGTATCTTCTCGCCCGGCCGGACGACGACCGTCTCGCCGACCGCGACCTCCTCGACAGGGACGGTCTCCTCGGTCGTCTCTCCATCGTCGTCAGATCGCCGGACCGTCGCGGTGTCGGGCGAGAGGTCCATCAGCTCGCGCATCGAGTCGCGGGCCCGATCCATCGAGAACTGCTCCAGTAGCTCGGCAACGCTGAACAGGACCGCCAGCGTGGCGGCCTCGAAGTAGAGGCCGACCGCGACCGCGGCGACCACGCCGGTCCCCATCAGCAGGTCGATGTCGAGGCTCAGCGTCTTCGCGGAGTAGTAGCCGTTCCGGAGGATGGCCTGCCCCGCGACCCCGGCAGCGAACAGGAGCAGGACGGCGGAGACGTGGAACTCGCGGCCGAGTGCCGAGAACAGGAGCGCGTCGGCGCTCGTGAGGAAGAACTCGACGGCGAGGCCCGCGACGAGGAACGCGGCTCCGACCCACGTCTTGATGCCGCGCGGGCTCGTCCAGACCTCGCTCTTGTCGGCTACGCTCGGACCGCCACCGCTCGCGCCGGTGTCGCTTGTGCCTTCGTCGTCGCCCGAGGAGCCGACGACCTCGTAGCCCGCACCCTGAACCGCCGAGCGAACCTCGGCGGGGTCGGCGTCGCCGGTCACGAGCACCTCGCCCGTCGTCGGTCGAGTGTCGATTCCTTCGACTCCCGGCAGGCCGTCGAGGGCGTTCTCGACCTTGCCTGCGCAGGAGGCGCAGTCCATCTCCGGCACCGAGAGCCGAAGCTCTCCGGCGGTTTCGCTGTCGTCGCTCGCGATGGATCCGTCGCCTTCGACCCCGTATCCGGCCGCCTCGACGCGTTCGCGGACTGCCGCCGAGTCGGTCGCCGCCGCGTCGTAGGTGACCACCAGCGTGCCGGTCGTCGGTACCGGGTCGGTGTCGCGCACGCCGTCGAGGCGCTCGACGCTGCCGGTCACCTTCCCGGCGCAGGACGGACAGTCCATCTCGGGGACCGAGAACCGGACCGTGCGTTCGCGCTCATCGGAACTCATTGGATGGACGTAGCCGCCGAAGCGATATTAACCCTACTGTCACGAACCCGGTCGAAATTAGGAGTTCTTAACAACGATTACGGTAGTAGTTGTTAATAATGGGCAACGGAACGTTCCTCTCGGTCCAACGAGGGATTTCTCTGGCGCTGAAACCGTTCACGGGAGTTCATTGCGTTGGGTATCGGCCGTAATCGCAAACGGTCGGCAACAGTGTGTCCGACTTATTGTGAGTCGCTCGCAAGTAGGGAACGAGATGAGCGCCTTCAGGGGAACGGGCACGAACGCGCTGAAGATCGGGGCGGCCGTCACCGTCCTCGCGGCGGAACTGCTCGCCGCCATCCTACTCCTCATCGTGGTCGTGGGATGAGGCCGGGCGAGGTCGAGTCGGGGAAACGTTGACAGCTGCACCGCTCGTCGTACGAAAGCGGCTGAGGGGAGTAAGCCCCCTTCTGTTCGGCCGAGTATTCGGCTGAGCGTCCGCGTCGTCGTCCGAGCTACCTTGGCGATGCGAAGCATCGCGTGACGCGGACTTGCACCGGCGAGGGTTCGCCGTTCCATCCATTCTCTCCCGTCTGCGTGCTGGCAACGCCAGCACGTTTAGTGAGGCGGCAGGGCCGCCGCACGCCCTCGATTGATTAACTCCCCGTTCCTTCACTCGGCACGTGCCTTCGCTCGGTCGGGGTTCGCATATCTCATCGGTCGGGGAGAGGGGTCTCGTTTCTGTTCCAGAGCCAGCGGTCTCCCGCTCCGGGCTTGCGCCCGGTCGCCCGCCCGGACGGTGGGGGGACTTTCCTCACGTGGATGCCGGGGCCACCGACACCGTGTGCGCGCGGCGTGCGCCGCGCGCTCCCGCGGGAACTCGGCTCCCTCTGCCGTTCGAAGGTAGGTGCTGGCCGGCTTTAAGGCGTTCGGTGAGATCGGGGTTCGATCCTGGGGAAATGCACCATTACCGGTGTCGGGACGGTCGTTGCCGGGATTCGACCAGCTATTCCCGAGTTAGTCACCGATTACCGACTTCAGGCACGGCGTGACGTCGTGCTAATCGTTCCCATCTGAACGGTATCGGAACGTTTCCGTCTTTAGTATTGAAGGGAAGACTTGAAGGTACTTCCTGCCATAGAGAATTACGTATGGCACAGGCTCAGGCAGTAACTCTCTCCTACGAGGATGGTACGCGGGCGGTCGAACTCGCACGCGAGTCCGTCGAATCCTACGTCATCAACGGCCAGCGCGAGCAGCCCGGCAGCATGCGCGAAGCGTTCTACGCACGCACGGGGGTGTTCGTTCGGCTCGCGTCCACGCGAGGGCGCTGCCGCCTTCGAGGCTGCGACGGCGCGTACGAGGGAAGCGACCAGCTCGGCCATCTCATCGTCGACTCGGCCATCAGCGCCGCCAGCGACGACTCGTGTGGTTCCGAGGTGGAGGAGGCCGAACTTCCGAACCTGCAGATCTCGGTGTGCGTGGTCCAGGACACGCGCCTCTCGGAGGACCCGGTCGAAGACGTCGAACTCGGCACCCACGGGGTCGCCGTCGAGGGTCGGGGCAAGCAGGCGTGGATGTACCCCACGGTGCCCGAGGAGAACGACTGGAGCGTCTTCGAGTATCTCGACCGGACCTGCCGGAAGGCGGGCCTTCCGCGCGGCGCGTGGGAGGACGACGACGTTCACGTCACGCTGTTCGACGGCCAGGTGTTCACCGAGCGCGAGCCCGAAGGCACGGTCGAAGAGAGATAAGTTAGGTCCTTTTTGGAGGGTGCTGGCAGTGCAATGTCCGGTGAGACTATCGTAACGTGAGAGGCCTCGAAAGCCCTCACGCGCTCGCCCGTTCAGTCCGCCAGGGAATCGGTTGATTCGCTTGCCGAAGCGACCGGCTGGTCGGGACGAGCTTGGAAAACCCGGTCCAGCAGAGCGCAAAGCCGACCTATTCCTCCTCGCGGAACCCCACGGCGTCGGCGTCCGCCAGCGCGCGCTCGGCGGCCTCGTCCACTTCGAACTCTCGGACGATCTCGCCGTCGCGGACGAGCGGTTCGAGCAGGGGTTCGCCCTCGGGGTCCGCGCGGTCGGCGAGGCCCACGTGGTGGCCGCCGTCGGGGGTTCGGAACGCCTGCTTGACGCCCGAGAGCTTCCCGCGCTTCGAGACCGCCTCGCCGTCGCGTTCCACGATGTCGAGCGCGAAGTCGAGCGGGTCGGCGTTGCTGACGTGGCCGCCGACGCCGAAGCCGTCCGCCACGTCCCGGAGAGTCCGAAGTTCCTCCGGGCCGAGTCCGCCGCTGACGAAGATCTCCACGTCGTCGTAGCCCCGCGCGTCGAGTTCCCACCGGACCTCGCGGACGATGTGGCAGAAGTCCCCGCGGCGCGAACTCGTGGTATCGAGTCGCACTCCGTCGAGCGCGTCGCCGAGCGCCTCGGCGGCGCGGATGGACTCGTCCTTCTCGTCGGCGTACGTGTCGGCGATGGCGATGCGGGGCACCTCGGGCGCGACCGCGTCGTCGAACGCGGTCCACGCGGCCTCCTGGTCGCCGAACGCGATGACCAGCGCGTGGGGCATCGTCCCGCTGGCTTCCCGGCCGAGCACCTCGCCCGCCGCGACGTGCGAGAAGCCGTCGAGACCGCCGATCAGCGCGCCGCGCTCGACGACTGGCGCGATGGCGGGGTGGACGTGACGCGCGCCGAAGCTCAGGACCGAGGAGTCCGGGGCGGCCCGTCGGGTTTCGAGCGCAGCGGTGGCGATACCGCTCTGGTGGGAGAGAAAGCCCAGCAGCGAGGTCTCGTACCGCGCGAAGTCGAGGTAGTCGCCTTCGATTCGCATCACGGGCCCGCCGTCGAACAGTTGCCCCTCGCGCATCGCGTCAACGTCGACTGGCAGTCCTTCGAGCAAGCGGGCGGCGTCTTTCACGCCCGCGAGCAGGTCGAACTCGCCGGTCGGGAACTGATCTTGGGTCACCTCCGCGACGACTCGCGGGTTCCGGCCGGCGGCCTCCAGCGTCTCCTCGGTCCGCAGGAAGTAGGCGTCGGTCGCGGTCCCGTCGCGGACGGCCGACTCCGACACTACGTCGAACCGGTCGCTCATACGTACCGCCTCGGGAGAGTCATGTCCGGACGTACCTCGGGCGAAGCGAAAAAACCCCGCGTTTGTCGCTCGTTTCCTCCCCGTTTCCGCCGCTACTGTTCGGGTGCCGCGCCCTCGCGGACCTCCGACAGCTGGTCGACGCTGGGCGCGTTCACCACGACCACGGTGTCGCCCTGCTGGCCGACGTAGAACGCGTCGCCGAACTCGCTGTCGTCGGGCACGCGCCACGTGTCCGCGTGGCCGTCGACCGACTCGGCGTCGTGGTAGTCGAGCAGCTGCTGGTAGCCGTCGACGAACTCCTGCGCGTCTGCTTCGGAGTCCCAGACGGACTTCCAGACGTAGCCGGTCTCGTTCTCGGCGGCGGACTCGCTGGTGTACACTGCGAGCTTGTCGCCGTCCCAGCCGTTCGAGTAGCTACTGTTGTAGTTCATCGGGTCGAACTGCTGGATCTGGTTGCTCCCCTCCTTCAGATTGAAGAACTGCTGGGCCGAGACGATCTGGGTCTGGCCCTGGCTCGGGTAGTAGGGGTAGAACAGCATCGAGACGATGCCCGCCTCGCCGACGCTCCCGTAGCTCGGCCGGGCGTCGAGCCGCAGGCGGTCCCAGTCCGCGCTCGAACGGTCCTCCACGTTGAACTCGGCGGGCTGGTCCTCGCCGTACTTGTTCGGGTGGATGACCTGCTCCGTGCTGGCGGGCGGGTCCTCGTAGAGGTCGTTGACGGCCTCCCAGCCGCCCCGTCGCTGGATCGACCGCACGAACGCCGGGCCGTCGCTGTACGGCTGGAACTTCAGGAGGTACGGACCGAAGTTGGCGAGCTGGCCGCTCGACCCCGACTCCGACGTGGGGGTCAGGCAGTCGCCGTTCCACTCGTCCTGACACCGCTGGGAGTAGAGGTAGTCGACGTAGTTGCCGTCACCCTCGATGAGGCCGTCCTTGGCGTTGTGGAGCTCGCGCGTGGACTGGTTGAACGAGCCGAAGTCGAACTTCTGGTCCTGAAGCGCGTGGAACAGCTCCTGGGAGAGCGTGATCTCGTCGAGCTGGGGCGTCGACGTGTTCTCGGAGACCACGACGATGCGCTCCTCGCTCGGGCTGTAGTAGCCGCCGACCGACGTGCCGGAGTTGGCGTTCTGGACCGCGATGGAGTCGGTGGACTCGCCGATCATGAACAGCGCTTCGTACTTCGCGTTGTCGAACAGCCGCCGGTCGTTCGGCGTCGAGCCGCCGCGCTGCTCCTCGCGGAACTCGTCGCGCGTCACGATCTCGACGGGCACCTGTTCTTCGAACTCCAACTCGCGGATCTGCTCGACGCGGGCCATCGCGCGAGCGACGGTCCGGTTCATCTCCGTGTCGTTCAGCCCGTTCTCGGGGTTCACGTCGATGGTCTCGTTGTACCAGATGCCCGCCTCCCACCCGAGTACGTCGGTCCCGGGGTCGTCGGGCTTGACGACTTCCTCGGCGTCGTCGCTGGTCGTCGATTCCGTTCCGGCGTCGGAGTCGGTCGTTCCCGGCTCCGAGTCGACACCGGTCGTCACGTCCGTCGTGTCTGCCGTCGTGGTCCCACCGCCGGGGGCCTGCGAACAACCCGCGACGACGAGCATCAGCACGACTGCGATTGCGATGCTGGTGCGCATCCTCTGTGCCAATCACGTTGGGCTACTCCGTCAAAAATCTCTTGATGGGCCGATGAAAAATGCGGTCGCGAGTCGGGGTCGGCGGGACTCGACTCGCCGCGGTCGGTTCACCTCCCGTCCGTCGTCAGCGGAGTCGCCGAACCCCAACCATCGTCGGAAAGTATTTTCGACCAGTACGCACTACCCTCGCACATGAACGTCGACCCCGAAGCGACGGCAGTCGTAGTCGTGGACATGCAAAACGGCTTCTGCCACCCGGACGGCAGCCTCTACGCGCCCGCCAGCGAGGACGCCATCGCGGACGTAACCGACGTGGTTTCCCGTGCGCGCGAGGCCGGCGCGTCGGTCGTGTACACCCGCGACGTCCACCCGAACGAGCAGTTCGAGGGCAACCACTACTACGACGAGTTCGCCCGCTGGGGCGAGCACGTCGTCGAGGGCTCGTGGGACGCGCGACTCCACGACGACCTCGACGTGCGCGAAGACGACCACATCGTGGAGAAACACACCTACGACGCGTTCTATCAGACGGACTTGGAGGGGTACCTCGACAGTCACAAGATCGACGACCTGCTCATCTGCGGGACGCTGGCGAACGTCTGCGTGCTCCACACCGCGGGGAGCGCAGGACTCCGGGACTACCGCCCGGTGCTGGTCGAGGACGCGATTGGCTACATCGAAGAGGAGCACAAGGAGTACGCGGTCGAGCACTCGGACTGGCTGTTCGGCGAGGTGACGACGACCGAGGAGATCTCGTTCCAGACGGAATAGTCGAGTTCGACCTGTAACAGTTTTCAGGGGGTTCACGTCCGGCTGGCACGTTGCTGACGAGGTACCGGAGCTACCTGTCTGTCTCGAAACGAACCTCGACCGCCTCTCCGACCTCGAAATCCACGTCCGGACAGACCAACTTCACCCCCAGCGCCTCGCGCGCGAGGAACAACGAGATGCCCGTGATGGGCGTCCCGTTCGCCAGCACGGTCAGGTCGTCCCACGCGACCGTTCGGCCCGCCGCCGTCCCGACGCCCTGACCCGCCAACGAGACGGTCTCCGGACTACCGTCGCCGAGAACACCACCGCCGTCGTAGTGGGGAAGGCCGCCGTCGAGGACGCCATCGTCTTCGGTTCCGCTCGGGTCCGGTGCGATTCCGGCGAAGCGCTCGCCGGGTGCGGGATGATCCGGTGCGTCGAGGACGACGTAGGTGTCGCCGCGCACGAGGACGGTCCCCGTCCCGTCCCACGGAACTCCGGCTATTCCCGCGCTTGGAGCGACCTCGACCGGGAGCGACCCCGAGGCTCGGTAGGGGTTCGCGTCGCGCTCGCGGAACCCCAGATGCAGGTGGTTGTCGACCCACGGCGCGAAGAAGCCCGAGCGAACCATCTCGCCGAGCGAGTCGCCGAGAGCCACCTCGTCGCCCGGCTCGACCGCGGGGTCGACGTGGAGGACTCGCGCGAGGTGGTCGCCGGTGTCAACCACGACGAGGTGGTCGTGTGCCGCGGCGTAGGGCTTCGGCGGGGCCTCGACGGTCCGGGTCGCGACGACCTCGCCGGCGACTGGGCTCGGGGCGGCGGTTTCGCGATTCTCGTCGCTGTCGTTCGCCTCGTCTCCGTCACCTGCCTCGCGCCAGTCCCCCCGGTGCGGGTACAGATCTATCGCGCACCCCGCGTCGTGGGCGGCGTACGGCGAGTTGTACAGCGAGAAGCGCGGGAACCGCGCCAGCGCGGCCGGGCCGACGGTGACCATCGTCCGGCCGTCCGAGACGCGAGGATTTAGGTACTCCGGATGCGACCGTCTCACCATGCGCGTACTCCGCGGCCGGGCGGCGACCCGGGACGCCGACCGCGAGGTCGTCGCCGCGATGCTGGACCGGGCGGCCGACGACGGCGAGGCCTCGGTCCGGGCGTGGCGACCCCACCGACAGCTCGCGTTCGGTCGGCGCGACGCCCGCGCGGACGACTACGAGGTGGCGGCGAAGGTAGCCCGGGCCTGTGGGTTCGAGCCGGTCGAACGCTCGGTCGGCGGGCGAGCGGTGGCCTACACCGGCGACACCGTCGCGTTCGCGAAGGTAGTCCCGCTCGACGACATGCGGGAAGGGATGGACGAGCGCTACGACGAGGTCACGCAGGCGGTCCAGCGCGCGCTCTGGCGGCTGGGCGTGCCCGCGCGCCGCGGCGAACCCGAGGCGAGCTTCTGCCCCGGCGACTACTCGCTCCGGCGCGGCGGCAAGCTGGTCGGGGTCGCCCAGCGCGTCCGGAAGGGCGCGGCGCTCGTCTCGGGCGTCGTGGTCGTCCGCGGCCACGCCGAAATCGCGGGCGTGCTCGACCCCGTCTACGCTGCGCTCGACCTGCCGTTCGACCCGGATTCGGTGGGAAGCGTCGCCGACGCGGGCGGGACCGACGACCCCGACGCCGTCGCCCGGACCATCGAGGAGCTGCTGGTCGGCGACCAGGACGTCGAGGTGGTGGACGTCTCGGCCCTCGCCGACGGCGCTGTCGACGGGTTCGATGCCGTGGACGAATCCGATTCTGCCGACGAAACCGACGCTGATGCCCCACCGAGCGTGACCGACTGGGAAACGTAGGATTCGCGCTGGATACCCGTCCGACCTGTTTCGGCCGGTGGACCGTTCCACTGGAAGCACTTGGTGTGCCATCCGCCGAGGAACCCCCGGTAAAGCATCCACCAGAGAGCGCTCGGTGACACGTCCCATCGGGTGGGACTGAAAGGGGCCGCCCGGTCGCGGTCACGCGAGCGAAGCGAGTGTGACCTCGGAAGTCGCGGGTTGTCTTCCGGCGTTTACTGTAGTCGTCTCTGGCGGCTCTATTCGGAGCGCCGAGCGAAGCGAGGCGCGAGAATATCCGCCGGAGCGACAGCGAGCGGGCGGGGGCTTTCGAAAACGAAGTCGTGATTCTCCCAGTCACCGACAGAGTCCACAGCAAACGTCGTTCGGTCTCGACTTCCAGTCATTCCATCCGAAAACCATTCACCTCCCACGACCGAACGTAAATCGACCGATGCACGATTACCTCCGCGCCGGAATCGCCATCTACAACGCCGGGGAGTACCACGCGGCCCACGACGCGTGGGAGGACCACTGGCTCGACCTCGAATCGGGGACTGACGACGAGCGATTCCTCCACGGTCTCATCCAGTTCACCGCGGCGGTCCACCACACCCACGACGCCAACTGGGCGGGCGTCCGCGGGCTCGCCGACAGCGGCGCGGGCTACCTCGCCGACCTGCCGGCCGACTACCGCGGGGTGAACGTCGGCGACGCTCGGGAGTATCTCCGCGCGGTCGCGGCCGACCCCGAACACGTCGAGCGCGTCGCGCTGCCGACGCTGACCTACGAGGGCGTGGTCGTAATGGCCGAGGACCTGCAGTTCGATGCCGCCGCAATCGCGGCCGCGGTGCTGGCCGAGGAGTACGGCTACGACGAAGGGGTGGTCGAGCGCGCGGTCGAGTACGCCCGCGCGGACCTCGAACGCGGGGCGGCGACCAGCCAGTTCGTCACCTTCGTGATGGACTTCGCGCGCGACGCGGCGAATCGCGGGATCATCTTCCAGCGACTGGAAGGCGCTGCGGGGAAGCGCGACCACGAGGAGGAGGACGTGGAGGGCTTGTTCGATTAGTGGGCAAGTTTCGCTGACACGATTTGCCTGAGGAGTAGTTCGGGAACTCCTATTTCGACGGAACTACCCGGTGTACCGCACCTGATCCCTCCGTAAACTGGGTCGTGAGGACGTAGAGTTCACCTGCCCCATCGCGTCCGAGCGAAAGGACGAACCGGTTTTCCATATCCAGCCCCGTCGTCACGTCGACGCTTGCCATCGGCCACAACCCGTCCTCGGTCGGTGTTGCCACGAACAGCCCGGAACCACGCCCTGATAGGTCGGCGAACACGTATTTGTTCCGGAGTGCTGGAATCGTCTCATTCTCGTACAGGTACCCGCCGACAACCGCGTTCCCGACTCGTTCTCCCTCCCGGTAGTGCGGATACGCGACGACGGGATCCCGCAACGGGTCGCCGTCGGGAGTCTCGTCCGGGCATATCGGATACGTCTTCTCGAACCACGGCGTCTTCGCTAGTGCCGCCATCCAGAGCCGATTGTTGTGACAGCGATGGCCCTCCTTCACGTTCCACCCGTAGTTCCCTCCCTTCACGACCTTGTTCACCTCTTCGACGTGGCCTTCACCGACGTCGCCAACGTAGAGGTCGCCCCGGGAGAACGACATTCGATACGGGTTCCGGAACCCCCACGCGTACTGTTCGTCGAGTCCTTCCTCTCCGACGAATGGATTATCGTCCGGAACGGCGTATTCCTTGCCGTCTGCCCGGTTGTCCACGTCAACTCGAAGGATACTCCCGCGGAGGTTCTCGGTCACGTCTTGACCGTTTCCGCCCTCATTGAGCCAGTACCAGTCCGTGGCGTGCCCGGTGCCGCGGTCACCTTTCCCGGATTGGCCGTCCCCGACCCCGATATAGAGATACCCGTCCGGTCCGAACGCGATAGCTCCCGAGTTGTGGTTTCCCCCCGGTTCGGGGATTTCGAGGAGAACGCGCTCGGAGTCGGGGTTTACACGGCGATGGTCCGCCCCGGCGCGGAACTCCGACAGGACGAACCTGTGGTTGAACGCCTCCGGAATGCTGTCGTCGGGCGGTGCGCTATACCGCACGTAACACTTGCCGTTGCGCTCGAAGTCGGGATGCAACTCGAACCCGAGGAGGCCCTGCTCCCACGAGGAGAATTCGACGAGTCGATCGGACACGTCGAGAAACGGTTCCTCTCGGAGACCGTCGCCGTCGCGGACGAAAACGCGTCCGTGCTTGTCGGCGACGTATTTGAGTTGGTCGTCACGCGCGGTCTGAAACGCGAGTGGTTCGTGGAACCCCTCTACGACTGGTTCTAACCCGATTGAAGGTCCTTCCTGGAACGAACTCAGCTCCGTCGCAGTTGGTCTTCGCATCGCATAGCCTGCTAATCCGGTGGCCCCAACTGCCGCGAGAAATCGTCGTCGTTCCATCAATGACGCCTATATAAGACAAGTTATAAAAAAGAATGGGGCGTTTTGTGTAGACTATCTAGGGGAAAGGTTCGTTTCCCGAATGTAGTAGTAACATTGTCACCAAACGTTTAGGGTTACTGATGGAAAGGCGCGATGTACTGAGGGACAGTCGTGATAATCAGTCGGGTAGCCGAGAATCCTGTTCTCGTTCGTCCGAAACGAGACGGAGGCGGATCCAGTCGAATAGACCGACGAGAATGGCAGCAATACCAAAACAAAAGAGCGCAAGCCCGACCCAGAACACGTAGAACCCGGGATACTGGTGGACGAACGCGTTCAGAACGAGCAGATACAGGTAGGAAAGCGGCGTGGCGAGCTCCGTGATAACCGTCGTCTGGAGAAGCGCTCCAACAGCGGGCCAACCCCATAGCAGGCCAGCTATCCCCCAAATACGAAAGTCAGTCACGACCGACTGGACTCGACGCTGCGTACTCACCATGACCAAAGTGGTCTCGGCGGTGAGGGATAACGTTTAGCATACGCACGGAACTTTTCGGGAACCAGCCGCGTTGCGGGTCGGAGAATCGAAGTCGAAAGCAGCTTGTGCCGATCTTAACCTTCCGACGCGACCTTCTCGTCTTCGACGAACTCTGCCGAGTTGTCCTGCGGGTCGTAGCCCAGCACCTCCTTCGCGCGCTCGATGGAGTAGTACCTCCGGTCGTTGTCCGAGATGCCGTAGACGATCTCGAACCCGTAGTCGGCCTGCAGGCACCGGTCGAACAGGTGTGCGCAGTCCCGGTGGGAGAGCCACATCGCCTGCCCGCGCTCGTAGTCCTTCGGCGGATGGCCTTTCGTGAGGTTGCCGATGCGGACGCAGACCACGCTGAGGCCGTGCTCGTCGTGGTAGAACCGCCCCAGCACCTCGCCGGTCGCCTTGCTCACGCCGTAGAGGTTGCTCGGGCGCGGAAGTTCCTCGCCGTCGAGCAGGAAGTCGTCGTGGGGCCGGTAGAGGTCGGGTTTGCGCTCGCTGGTCTCGTACGCGCCGACCGCGTGGTTCGAGGAGGCGAACGCTACTCTTTCGACGCCCTCCTCGACGGCCGCCTGCAGGACGTTGCGTGTCCCGTCGATGTTGTTCGCGAGAACGCTGTTCCACGGGGCCTCGGGCCGCGGGTCGCCCGCGAGGTGGATCACCGCGCTTACGCCCGCCATCGCCTCGCGGACCGCGTCCTCGTCGGTGATGTCGGCGACAACGAACTCGTGGCGCGTGTCGCGGGTCGGCGGGTCCCTGTCGAGGAGTCGCCAGTCGTACTCCCCCGACAGCTCCGAGAGGATGGCCTGTCCGACGCGGCCCTCCGCGCCCGTGAGCAGGACGGGGTCGTCCATTCAGGTCGAGTGAGGGAGCGCGGCGATAAGTAAGGTGCGATTCGTCGCCGGAGAGAGCGGACGGACCGGTAGCGGGCCAGCGGACTCGTCGCTCGGGGCGTCGGTTCGGGGTCCGACTCAGAACTCGCCGAGCCGGGACTGTCCGCCGCCTCCGCCCTCGCCCGCCATCGAGGCGGCCTTGTCGAGTGCGGCGTCGAGGGTTTCCTCCTGACTGCGGTCGTACAGCGTCGCGGCCGGATGGACGCAGATGAGTACGTCCCGGACCCTCCCGCCGAGGTCGGCCTGCGCGAGCGAGCCCGCCTCGTTCGTGACCGCCACGTCGCGGTCGAGCAGGTGTTCGCTGGGCACCTTGCCGAGCGTGATTATCACGTCGGGGTCGACCTGCTCGATCTCGCGCTGGAGGTACGGAAAGCAGTTCTGTAGCTCCTCGCTTGTGGGATCGCGGTTCTCTGGCGGTCGACACCGCACGCAGTTGGTGATGCGCACGTCCTCGCGGGCCAGCCCGCGGGCGTCGAGCTTGTCGTCGAGGATGGTGCCGCTTCGGCCGACGAACGGCTCGCCCTGCTGGTCTTCCTGCTGGCCGGGTCCCTCGCCGACGAACAGCAGGTCCGCGTCCGCGGGCCCGGTGCCGTTGACGATCCGGGTCCGGCTGTCGACGAGTTCGGGACAGCGCGTGCACTCGGTCACTTCGAGGCCGTCCATGTTATCCATGCGTGGGGCCACGGGACCGGGGTAGTAAGTATCGGTGGCTCGGGGCCGACCCGTCATTCGGATACTTCCCTCCGCCGGAACCCGTCGCCCGCTCGCGCCGCCAGCCGGGCCACTCGCAGGGGTTCGGGGCGACCGCCTTCCGGAGTAAAGGCACGGACCGCGTCGCGGGCTTGCCCGGACTCCAGTCCTACCGAGCGCACGAACACGGTCTGGTCGTTTATCGAAAGCCGATCTCTGGCCGGCTGGCGCTCGTAGATCTCTCGTCGCCGGTCCAGCGCCTCGCCCTCGAACTCGGATTCCAGCGCCGCGAGTAGCCCCGAACTCTCCTCGAACGTGACCGAGATAACTGGTCGGTCGGTCTCCGCGTGAACCCGGTGCAAGTCCACGACGTTGTACCACGCCAGCGCGACGCCCGCGACGAAGACGTAGCTCACGTCCTCGCGGTCGAGTGAGTGGAAGAGGTCGACTATCGCGTCGGTGGCGTCGAGACCGCCGACGGTGCAGGTCCGGTAGGCGAAGCCGTCGGCGACGCGGCTCGCGCGAACGACCGCACCGGCGAGCGTGCTCCGGTCTCCGCGGTAGGACTCGGCGACGCCCAGCGCGCGGACGCCGGGCTTCACGGGTCGCCCCTCGGCATCACGGGTCGTGCCTCGCGCTCACGGCACGGACTCCGTTCGCACGGCTCAGGCCTCTTTCTGGCCGTCCTCTTTGATGTCCTGGAGCCGGTCGAGGAGCTCGTCGTTCGAGGCACCGATCTCGAAGTCGACGCTACCTTCGTGGGCGTTCTCGTCGGTCGCCACGCCGTTTTCGTCGTCGAGATCGGCGTCGTACTCCTGGTTGTCCTGTTCGGACTCGTCGTAGCTCCCAAAGCCCATGTCTAATGAACAGTAAGCACTTGTGCCACTAAAGTTCCTCGCCGCCCATCAGAGTTTTGAGGGGTGGTCACGAACCGCCCGGCATGCGAGTCCACGACGTCACCGCCGGAGCGGAGACGTTCACCTGCAACGCGTATCTCGTCGAGGGCGACCGGACCGTGCTGGTCGACGCCGGGACCATGCCGGGCGTCGAAGAGGTGATCGCCGACCACGTCGAGGACGTGGACGCGGTGGTGCTGACCCACCAGCACGGCGACCACGTCGGGGAACTCGACGCGGTGCTGGACGCGTTCGACGCGGAACTCTACTGCTACGCTGACCACCCGCGCCAGACGGAACAGCTGGGCGACGGCGACACCGTCCGCATCGGCGACGAGACGTTCGAGGCCGTCTACTCGCCGGGCCACGCCGACGACCACCTCGCGTTCGTGAGCGAGTCGACCCTCTTCAGCGGCGACGTGGTGGTGTACAACGACGGCGCGTTCGACGACGGGAGCTTCGGCCGGACCGACATGCCGGGCCAGTCCCGCGAGCGCGAGATCGAGAGCATCCGCGAGATTCTGGACCGACTGCCCGAGGGCGTTGCCGAGCGAAGCTCGGCAGCTCGTGCGACGGAGTCTCACGGCGTCGAGCACATGTACGCCGGCCACGGCGACGAGTTCCACGGGGACGTGCGCGAGGTCGTCGAGCGCGCGCTGGAGCGGGCCGAGCGCCGGGAACCGAAGTACCCCGAGGAGTAGCAAAACCGGCACTCGTTTTACCGTCGATTCCGGGGTTGGACCCGAGAGCCATGAACGCTCAGCAGCGAGTCGCGGAGTTCCTCGCGACCTACGAGATGGACAGCGACCCGGCTTACCGCGTGCTCGACCTCGCCTCGGAGGTCGGCGAGCTGGCGAAGGACGTGAACGCCTCCACCGACTACGGCGACGAGCCCGACGCGGTGGCGGTGAACAGCGACGAACTCGGCGACGCGCTGTTCGCCCTGCTCGCGGTCGCAGAGTCGCTCGACGTGGACGCCGACGAGGCGCTCGACGAGGCGCTAGTGAAGTATCGGGACCGAATCGAGGAGACTGGCGACCCGGGCTCCGGCGAATAAACGTTGAGGACGCGTGGAGTTGGGACGGTTTCTAACGGATCATTTTTATTCTCGGCGTGCGCTCGCTCGTCCTTTCCATCCGGCGCGTGCTGGCGCGAGTTTATCTCGCGCCAAAACGCGCGAGGGCTGAGCATCGCAGGCCGAAGGCCGAGAAGCGCAAGCGGTTGGGGAGGACGAGGCTCTCGCGGTGCGGTTGCGGTCACGCCGAGGCTCAAGATGAAGCTAGCTTCACTGCACAACTACTTCTGTCGAAAGAGCAGCTCTTGCTAGCTACTGCTTGAGCCTCGGCGTGACCGCACCGCGACTGCACCGCACCAGCACCGCGACCGCGGGCCCCACGCCTCCCCAGCCTCCTCCCTCGCTTCGCTCGGTCGTCCCTCGCGCGCGCCGGAGTGGAATGTTCCATCGAGCGCACGCTTCTGAGGAACGGACCACCGAGCCCACGCTGTCGAAACACCCGTCCCACGAACACTCACAGAAAAACAGAGAAGCAACTACCCGAAGGCGGTCGAGAGCGAAGAGAGGCGCCAATCAGGCGTTGCGCGGTTCCTTGCTCTTCGGGCGGAGCTTGCCGTAGCCGCACTTCCGGCAGTTGTCTGCCTCCTTGGGGTTGCGAGCGTTACAGCGCATGCAGATCATCTTGTCGAGGATGCGCGCCTCGGCTTTCTCGAAGCTGGCCATACAGACCGGTTGGCCGCCGCCGCATTTAAACCTTACAGACTCACTCGCCGCGTCGGGACGGCTAGTGCGCCGACACGTCGGAGACGACGTTGAGGAGATACACGCCCGCGACGATGAGCGCGATGCCGACGACGCCGACCGCGTCGAGTCGTTCGTCGAACACCACGACGCCGATGGCCGCCACGCCGACGATTCCCAGCGCGGCCCACGTTCCGTAGACGATGCCGACCGGGAGGTCCTCCAGCGTCAGCGAGACGAGGTAGAACGCGACGCCGTAGCCGACCAGGACGCCGAGGCTCGGGAGCGGGCGCGAGAACCCCTCCGAGAGCTTGAGCGCGGTCGTTCCGACGAGTTCCGAGCAGATGGCCGCACCGAGGGCGACGTACGGATTCATGCCTGACGCGTCTCCCCGGCGTTCAGTAGGTCTTTCGCTCGACACTTCTCTCGGCGGTCGCAACCGACTCGCGGACGATTACCGGTCGCTTTGGTCGGCGTTGCCCTCGTTTGTGTCGACTGCCGTCGAATCCCCGCTCGCGCGCTGGGCGTTCCCGGCGTCGAGGTACTCCTGCTGGACCGCGACGACCTCGGTCGAGTCCGCGCAGTCGGCGTACCGCCGGAGCGGCTCGGCGTTGAGGTCGAGGAACGTCTCGCCCCACGTGAACTTGCTCAGAATCTCCTCGGCGTGGTCGCGCTCGCCGAGGATGGTCAGCGCGGCCGCGAACGCCTCGACCGTGTTGAGCCGGAACGGCTTGCCGTAGTTGACGGGGTTGGCCGCCACGAGGAACGGGAGCGCGCGGTGGACGCCCGGCATCTCGAACAGCGCCCGCTCGGCGGTCTCCCACGAGCAGTCGAGCGCGACCAGCGCGTCGGTCTCCTCGCGGTCGGCCGGCGAGAGCGCCTGCTCGGCGTGGGGGTTGAGGACGATGCCGTAGGGGGTCGCCCGAGCGCTCCGATGGAGTTTGGCGAGGTCGAACCGCGCGAGCTTTCGCGCGCTGCACTTTTCGGGGTCGTCGTCGCCCTCGTATCTGACGTGGAGCTTCACCGGGTCGACGTTGGCGAGTGGCGTTCAAAAGTCGCTCGGACGGCCTCCCGTGCCAACCCTTACTTCCCCGCACCGACTACTCCACGTCGGATGAAGCAGTTCCCGTCGATCCCGCGCGTCGAGAACGCGCCCGCCGACCTCCTCGACTCGGGCCACCTCTGGCTCCAGGAGAAGGTCGACGGCGCGAACTTCCGGTTCCGGCTGCTCGACGACGGCGTCGTCGAGTTCGGCGACCGAAGTCGGACCTACCGCGACGCCGACGAGATTCCCGACCCGTACCGTCACGCGGTCCGGCACGTCCGCGAGCGGGTCGACCGCGAGGCGCTCCGGCGCGCGGTCGCCGACGTGGAGTCGGTAGTCTGCTTCGGCGAGGCGATGCACCGCCACGCCGTCGACTACGACTGGGACCGGACGCCTTCCTTCCTCGGCTTCGACGTGTGGGACGGCGAGGAGGGCCGCTTCCTCCCGCCGGACGCGGTCGAGCAGGTGTACGACCGGCTCGGCTTGGCGGCCGTCAACGCCTTCGAGAAGGAGGTCCGGGCGACCGACTTCGACCCCGCGGACTACGAGGTCCCCGAATCGGCGTGGTACGCCGGCCCCGCGGAGGGCGTCGTCGTTCGGAACAAGACCGGCGGTCGCGCGAAGCTGCTCCACCCCGAATTTCGCGAGGTCGACGACACCGTCCCGGTCGAAGCGCCCGCCGAGGAACTGGCCGACAAGTACGTCACCCGCCACCGGATCGAGAAGACCGCCCACAAGCTCGCCGACCACGAGCGACCGGTCACCTTCGACGCCGTCTTCGACCGCGTGGTCGAGGACGTGGTTCGCGAGGAGCACAAGCAGCTGTTCCACGGCGACCGCTCGGTCGACGTGAGCGCGTTCCGGTCGGCGGCGGCCGAGCTGACCCAGCGATTTCTCGACGAGGAGCGTCAGTAGCGACGGAACGTCGGTCAGTCGCTCAGATCCTGAACGTTCACTCAGAGCCCGAGCGTCCGCCGCAGACGGCCGAGCAGTCCGGGGTCGTCGACGGGAAGCTCGCGAGCGACGGCGTCGAGTTCGTCGTCGCCGAATCGGTCGTCGTGGCGGGCCTCCACAAGCCACGACTCCCACTCGTCGGCGGTCATGGTGCCCCGCGACTCGGGGCCCCACTGCTCGACCAGCGCCTCGCGGTCGCGGAACGGGACGTCCATCTCCCCGCCGCCCCAGTACAGCGGCGAGAGTTCGAACTCGTAGTCCGCATCCTCGGCGGGCGACGCGTCCGCTGCGGACGCGTCGCCCGCCGAGGACGCGTCGTCGTCCGGAAACTGGACGCGATACGGGTAGTTCTCGTAGAGGAACACGTCCTCGGGCGTAACGGTCTCGCCGTTCGGCAGTTCGAGTTCGCGGGCCATTCGATTGCGTGGTGGTAGGGTTTGGAGCGTCTTGAGGGTTGGTTCGGAATCGAGGAGACGGGGCGATAGCCGGGTCGGAAGAACTACAGCAGGTCTCGATTCCGGAAGTAGAGCACGCCCGCGACCGGCGCGAGCACCGTCCAGACGAGCAGGACGACCGCGGCGAACGGGTAGCCGGTCGCTGCGGACGTGACGGACTCGCTCGGGGCCGTGACGAGCGGGTGGCCGTACTCGAAGTCCGCGAACAGCGTCGTGAGCTTCACGTAGGCGTTGAGGGGGTTGAGCCGACCGACCCAGAAGAACCACTCCGGTCGGGGGTACTGCTGTTCGACGCTCTGCATCAGGACGAACTGGATCGCGGGCCAGCCAGCCCGGAGCATGGCATACACCGCGATGACGACTGCGACCGCCCGGTTGGAGTTGTCGGCGTACGCCGACGCGGTCAGCCCGATGCCGACGAACAGGAGCGCGTACGGGATCGACACCGCGGCGAGTCCGACCATTCCGACGAACGAGCCGTTCTGGAACGTAAACGCGACGATGCCGCCGGTGAGCACGAGGCAGACGACCAGCGGGACGAGGACGACCGTGGCCCGCGAGCAGAACTTCCCGAGGAAGGCGTCGTCGCGGGAGTTCGGCAGGCCGAGCAGGAAGCGGACGCTCCCCGTCTCGCGCTCGCCGACCAGCGCGGCGTAGCTCCCGACGAGGCCGACCAGCGGGAGCACGAACGACAGGCCCGAGCCCACGGACATGACCGCGAGTTCCATGTCGGGGCCGACCCCAGCGGTCCGCGGGTCCGCGAGTGCGAGCGTGAGCGCGACCGCGAGAACGGTGAACGTGACGACGACGCCAGCGATCTGGGCGGGGTCGCCGAGGAAGACCAGCGCGGCGATGGCACCGACGGTGAGCAGCGCGCCGACCGCCGCGATCGCGGCCACGTCGGCCGCGAGCGCGAACAGCCCCACGGCGACCACGGTCACGAGCGCGACGATGGCCGTCACGGCCGTCCCGGTCCGCGAGCGGTAGACGCTCGTGAGATCGCGCAGGTAGACGTCGGTCCAGCTCACGCGTCGCCCTCCATCGGCGTGGCTGAGCCGCCGTCGTCGCGGTTCGAGGCGTCGCCCGCCGCGAGTCCCGATGCATCGCCATCGATTCCTTCGGAAGCGTCACCTTCGGTGTACTTCGAGAACACGTCCGAGAGCGACGCCTCGCGGACAGCGAAGTCCTCGAACAGGCCCGCGTCGGCCGCGGCGTTCAGCACGCGGAGCTTCGTCTCCCCGCGGCCGTCGCAGTCGACCTCGACGCGGCCGTGGCGGGCCGTCACCTCGCGGACGCCCTCGACGGCTCGCATCTCGGCGAGGAGTTCGTCCGGGACGGCCGACAGCCACACCGAGAGCGTGGCGCCCGCGCCGAGTTCGTCCCGGAGTTCTTCGACCTCGCCGACCGCCGCGAGTCGACCGTCGAGCAGGATACCGATACGGTCGGCGACCGCCTCGACCTGTTCGAGGATGTGGCTGGAGAAGAAGACGGTCGCGCCGCGGTCGGCCTCCTCGGTGACGACCTCGCGGAGCATCCGCGCGCCGTTGGGGTCGAGCCCGGTGGAGGGTTCGTCGAGCACGAGCAGGTCGGGGTCGCCGACCAGCGCGACCGCGATGGCCATCCGTTGGCGCATCCCCTTGGAGTAGCCGCCGGCGCGGCGCTCGCGGGCCGCCTCGTCGAGCCCCACGCGGTCGAGCAGCGCGTCGGGGTCGTCGTCGGCGTCCTTCGTGTCGATGGCGTGCTGGACGTGCTCGCGCCCGGTGAGTCGGGGGTACGCGCCGTACCCCTCCAGCAGTAGGCCCGAGCGCTGCCGGACCGCGACCGACTCGCGCCGGGTGTCCCGGCCGAACACCCGGACCGCGCCGCTGGAGGGCTTCGTGAAGTCGAGCATGGCGTTGATGGTCGTCGACTTGCCCGCGCCGTTGGGGCCGAGGAAGCCGAACACCTCGCCGCCCTCGACCGACAGCGAGAGGTCGTCGACCGCGACCACGTCGCCGAACTGCTTGGTCAGACCGTCTATCTCGATTACTGACATTGGGGACGTGTTTCGAACCCCGAAGACCGGCGAAATAAGTCTTCTCACGCTGCGATGGCGGGGCGGCCGGGCGGCGGCACACGATACCGCCGCCCGGCCGCCCCGCTTCGGAGATTCTGCCTTCGGACTCGAAATGATTCGCAACCCTTGACCTGAAACCGCAACGATAGGTGGCTATTCTTTCCGTCTCCATATTCTCTCTCGCATAGAATTGGAACGAAACCCGGTTTCGCGGAACAACCTCCAACAGTTCCCCATTGTTGGTGAACAACAAACACCGAAGATTTATACACGCCTGTCGGGTTATGGCACGTGTGAAAGTGGCACAGGAATCCGACCGTCGTATCGACGTTCGACTCGGGGGATAGGAGCGTGAGGTATCGCTACATCGCAATTCGACTGCTCCAGACCGTCCCGGTCCTGTTCGGCGTTTCGGTCGTGGTCTTCATCATCATCCATTCGGCACCGGGCGACCCCGTCGTGAACATGCTCGGCATCGAGGCGACCGACGAGAACGTCGCCCAGATTCGGCAAGCGTACGGGTTGAACGACCCGCTGTACGTCCAGTACGCCAACTGGCTCGGCGGCATTCTCCAAGGCGATCTCGGCCAGTCGCTCACCCAGAACCGTTCGGTCACCGCGCTCATCGCGAGCCGACTCCCCGCGACGCTGTTCCTCGCGGTCGCGTCGATGCTCATCGCGGTCGTCATCGCCATCCCGGCCGGGATAATCAGCGCGGTTCGAAAGGGTTCGGCCAGCGACTACGGCGTCACGCTCGGCGCGCTGACCGGCATCTCGATCCCGAACTTCTGGCTCGGCCTCATCCTCATCCTGCTGTTCGCGCGGACGTACAACGTCTTCCCGCCCGGCAACTACGTCCCGCCCTCCGAGGACCCCGTGGCGGCCATCAGGCACGTCGCGCTCCCGGCGATCACGGTCGGGACGGCGTTCGCCGCGCTGCTCGCCAGACAGACCCGCTCGTCGATGCTCGACAACCTCAATCAGGAGTACGTCAAGATGGCCAAGTCGAAGGGCCTGGGCTCCCGGAAGATCTTCGTCCGGCACGCGCTCAAGCAGGCGCTGCTCCCCGTCATCACGGTCGCGGGCCTCCAGTTCGGCTACCTGCTCTCGGCGACGGTCGTCGTCGAGCAGGTGTTCGCGTGGCCCGGGATGGGCCGGCTCATCTGGTCGGCGGTCCAGCAGCAGGACTACCCGACCGTTCAGGGGACCGTGCTCGTCGTCGCCACGCTGTTCGTGCTCATCAACGTGATCGTCGACCTCACCTACTCCTACCTCGACCCACGGGTGAGCGCATCGTGAGTGGGGAGAATCCAACCGGCGGCTCCGCTGGAACCGACGACTCGGCGGGACAGACGGCAGACGAGTCCACGAAGCCCGAGAGTCCAACTGGCTTCCGGCGGACGTGGCGGGGCTTCCGCGCGCACGGCCTCGCGGTCGCGGGCCTCGTCGTCGTTTCGGTCGTGACGCTCGTCGGCATCTTCTCGTACGTCGACGACGCCTTCCTCGGGAACTCGCTCATCACGTCGGTCTACTACAGTCCGTTCGCGCCGGAGTTCATGCCGCTGCAGGGGCCGAGCATGGCCCATCCGTTCGGGACCGACACGCTCGGTCGGGACGTGCTCGCCCGGACCATCTACGGCGCGAAGGTGTCCATCCAGGTCGCGCTGACAGCGGTGCTCGTGGCCGCATCGCTCGGCTCGCCGCTGGGCGTCGTCGCGGGCTACCTCGGCGGCACCGTCGAGACGGTCGTGATGCGGACGGTCGACGTGATGCTCGGGTTCCCCGCGCTCGTGCTCGCCATCGGGCTGGTCGCGGCGCTCGGGTTCAACCTCACGAACGTCATCATCGCGCTCGGCATCGTCTACGTCCCGCAGTTCGCTCGCATCGCGCGCAGCACCGCGCTCAGCGTCTCGAACGAGGAGTACGTCGACGCCGCGAAGGCGCTGGGCTACTCGACGCCCCACATCGTGTTCCGCGAGGTGCTGCCCAACTGCATCTCGCCGCTGCTCGTACAGGCGTCGCTGCTGATGGCGTTCGCAATCATCGCCGAAGCGTCGCTATCGTTCCTCGGGCTGGGCGTCCAGCCGCCGACCCCGACGTGGGGCCAGATGGTCTCGGACGGGAGCGGCTACCTCACCTCGGCCCCGTGGATCTCGCTGTTCCCGGGGGCGGCCATCTTCGTGACGGTGCTCGGGTTCAACCTCATCGGCGACGGCCTGCGCGACGCACTCGACCCGCGTGAGAGCGCGGAACGGAGGTTCTGAGATGACTGATGCACTACTTTCGGTCCGCGATCTGACAACCGAGTTCGCCACCCCGAACGGGAGCATCCGCGCCATCGAGGACGTAAGCTTCGACGTCGAGTCGGGCGAGAAGCTCGGCATCGTCGGCGAATCGGGCTCCGGCAAGAGCGTCACCGCCCGGTCGATCATGGGTCTGCTCGACGAGAACGGCCGCATCGCGAACGGGTCGGTCGAACTCGGCGGGCACGACCTCACGTCACTGTCCGAGCGCGAACTCACCGACGTGCGCGGCACGGAGGTCGCGATGATCTTCCAGGACCCGATGTCGTCGCTGACGCCGGTGCTGACGGTCGGCACCCAGATCACCGAGACCATCCTCGAACACCGCGACGTGACGAAGGCCGAGGCCCGCGAGCAGGCCATCGACCTGCTCGAACAGGTCCGGATTCCGGACCCCGAATCGGTCATCGACACGTACCCCCACCAGCTCTCGGGCGGGCAGCGCCAGCGGGTGCTCATCGCCATCGCCATCTCCTGCGACCCGGACCTGCTCATCGCCGACGAGCCGACCACCGCGCTCGACGTGACCATCGAGGCCCAGATCCTCGACCTGCTCGAAGACCTCGTGAGCGACCGCGAGACGAGTCTGGTCCAGATCACCCACGACCTCGGCGTGGTCGCGGAGACGTGCGACCGGGTCGCGGTGATGTACGCCGGGCGCGTGGTCGAGCAGGGGCCGGTCTCGGAGGTGTTCGTCGAGCCGCGCCATCCCTACACCGCGGGGCTGCTCCGGTCGACGCCGCGCATCGCCGACGTGGAGCCCGAACTGCTCGCGGGCAACGTCCCCGATCCCGGCGAGCGCCCGGTTGGCTGCAACTTCGCGCCGCGGTGTCCCCACAGCACGGACGACTGCCACGTGGACGACCCGCCGCTCGAACCGGCGGGGGCAGCGTCGCGCCCCTCCGCGGAGGGGCGCGACGCTGCCCCCGCGGAAGGTAGGGAGGTCGCTTCCGGAGAGGGCCGCGAAGCCGCATCCGCGGAGGGCCGCGAAGTCGCCTGCGTGCGGACCGACGACATCGGAACCCTCGAACCGATTCCCGAGGCGAAACGCGAGCAGACCGCGACCCCCGAGGTCGGCCCGACCATCGTCGAGGGCGAGCGCGTCGAGAAGGACTTCAGCTCGGCCGACTCGCTGCTCGACCGGCTCCTGCCCGGCGGGGAACCGCCCGTCAGGGCCGTCGACGGTGTCGACCTCTCGCTCGCGGAGGGCGAGACGCTGGGGCTGGTCGGCGAGTCCGGGTCGGGCAAGACGACGCTCGGCCGGCTCCTCCTCGAACTCACCGACCGGACGGGCGGCGAGATCCGCTTCGACGGGCGGCCGCTCGCCGAGGTGCCCGAGCAGGAGCTCCGGAGCCGCATCCAGTTCGTCTTTCAGGACCCCAACTCCTCGCTCAACCCGAGACAGACCGTGGGGAAGATCCTCCGGTTCGCGATCAAGAAGCACGACGCTGCCACCGATGTGGACGACC
The DNA here is from genome assembly GCF_003382685.1 of Halorussus litoreus. Taxonomy (GTDB): domain Archaea; phylum Halobacteriota; class Halobacteria; order Halobacteriales; family Haladaptataceae; genus Halorussus; species Halorussus litoreus. The sequence continues at coordinate 76,794 of NZ_KZ859504.1, forward strand.
GCATCGCCGAACTGCTGACCGAGGTCGGGCTCGACCCCGAGACGAGACACGACTACCCGCACCAGCTCTCGGGCGGGCAGAAACAGCGCGTGGGGGTCGCTCGCGCGCTCGCGGTCGACCCGGACGTCATCGTGGCCGACGAGCCCACCAGCGCGCTCGACGTGAGCGTGCAGGGCCAACTGCTCGACCTGCTCGACGACATCAAGCGCGAGCGCGGACTCTCGATGGTCTTCATCAGCCACGACCTCTCGGTCATCCGCCACATCGCCGACCGCGTGGCGGTGATGTACCTCGGCCGCATCGTCGAGGTCGGCGACACCCGCGGGCTGTTCGGCGCGCCCCAGCACCCCTACACGGAGGCGCTACTCAGCGCGGTGCCCGACCCCGACCCGGGGGCGGAAGTCGACCGCATCGTGCTCGACGGCGAGATTCCGGACCCGAAGCGACCGCCCGAGGGCTGTAACTTCGTGACTCGCTGCCCGGAGGCAATGGCCGAGTGCGAGAGCCACGACCCGGAGCTCGTGGCGAACGACGACGGCGAGGTGGCGTGTCTGCTCCACCACGACGTGGTTCGGGGCGAGAGCGCGGACGGGGCTACTGTCAGTGACGGCCCGCCCGAGTCCGAGGCCGGTGACGCCGCGCGGGCCGACGGCAGCGGGGACTCGGTCTGAGAGAGACGGGTTTCGTCGGGTGGGAGTATCGGACGCCAATTTTCGACTTCGTCTGCTGGTTTGTCCGTTCCACTGTGCACGCGCTAGCTCAGCCCTCCAGACCGGCGCGTGCGGCCGCGACCTCTGTGTCGCGCCAAAACGCGCGAGGGCTGAGCATCGCAGCGAAGCGAGAAGCGCAAGCAGTTGGGGAGGACGAGGCCGTTGCGGGGCGGTGCGGTCGCTGTGCGGTCACGCCGAGGATCAAGCGAAAGTTAGCTTCACGGTGTGATCACTTCTGCCGGAAGAGCGGCTCGGGCTAGCTACTGCTTGCGCCTCGGCGTGACCGCAACCGCACAGCACCGCAGCCTCAAACCTCCCCCGCCTCCTGCGTTGCTCGGCCTCCGCTTCGCTCCGGCCTGCGCTACTCGTCCCTCGCGCGCGTTGCTCGCGCGCGCCGGAATCAAAACACAGTGTTGCTCGGAGAAGGGCTAGAGTACCGCTCTAAGAAAGCGGAGAGACCTCCGTTGAGCGACGCTGACGAACGAATGCGGAAAAAGAAACCCAAATCAGCCGAAAGCGCAGCGTTCAGTTCACCGAGGCCGAGTCGAGCGAGCGGAACGACCCGTTCGCGTACTGCTCGTAGCCCTCGATGCGGTTCGAGATGCCCTGGATGCGGTCGGGGTAGTACGTGTACACCGAGTACGCCTCGTCGTAGACAATCTTCTGGATCTCGTTGATGATCTCTCCACGCGCCTCCGGGTCGACGGTCCGGCGCTGCTCTTCGAGGAGGCCGTCGAGTTCCTCGTTGCTGATGTTCCAGACGTTCAGGCCGTCGGTGTGGTAGAGGTACAGGAGCGTGTCCGGGTCGCCGAACCAGGTCCAGTTCGAGATGGCGATCTCGTAGTCGCCCTCGGTCTCCTGGGAGAAGAACGCGTTGCCTTCTAGCGTCTGGATGGACGCGTCGATCCCGACCTGACCCAGCATGCTCTGGACGAGCGTGGCCGTCCGCTCGTGGCGCGAACTCGTCGAGGTCTTGATGGTAAGGGAGAGGTCGTTGTAGCCCGCGTCGTCGAGCAGCGACTGGGCCTGCTCGGCGTCGCCGTTCGGATGGTTGAAGTCCGAGATGGAGTCGTTGTACTGCGGGAGCGAGTTCGGCAGGACCGACTTCGCGGGGGTGCCGTACCCCTGCAGGACGGTCTGGGTGATCTGTTGCTTGTCGAGCGCCCACGCGATGGCCCGCCGGACCTTCCGGTCGCCGAGCGGTTCGACGTCGGTGTTGAAGTCGATGCGGCCCGAGCTGACCCCGCCGGTCGTGATGACGCTCGCGTTGCCCGAGTTCTCGACGCGGTCGGTGAACTGCGCGGGCATGCGGTCGAGGAGGTCGATGCTGCCGGCTTCGAGCTGAGCCACCTTCGAGGAGTCCTCGGGCAGGATGCGGAACTCGATCCGGTCGATGTTGGGCTCGCCCTCTTTCCAGTAGTCGTCGTACTTCTCGAGGACTGCCTTGTTACCGGAGTCCCACGAGGTCAGTTCGAACGGCCCGGTACCGACAGGGTTCTGGTTGTAGTCGTCGCCGTACTCGTTCATCGCCGTCTCCGAGAGCGGCCACATGACCGCGTGGACCTTGTAGAGGAACGGCGCGTACGGCTCCGAGAGGTCGAAGCGGACGGTCGTGTCGTTCTCAACCACCACGTCCTCGACCGCTGCGACGTAGTTCTTCCGCGGGTTCTCGTTGTTCTGGATCCAGTCGTAGGTGTACTTCACGTCGTCGGCGGTGAAGTCCTCGCCGTTGTGGAACGTGACGCCCTCTTCGAGTTCGAAGACGAACTGGGTGTCGGACTCGCGCGACCAGTCCGAGGCCAGGTCTGGCACGACTTCGGCGTCGGAATTGAGGTTGACGACGTTGTCGTAGATGAGGGTGTACACCTTGTTCGAGTCAAAGTCGGTGTCGCGGGCTGGAATCAGGTCCCAGCCACCGTTCGTGATGCCGATGCTGACGGTCGTCGGGTCGCCGCCGTCCCCGCCGTCGTCGCTGGTCGTGTCCCCGCCGCTGGATTCGGTCGTGTCGTCCCCACCGTCCTCGGTCGTTTCCTGGTCCTCCGAGTCACCGCCGCCCATACAACCCGCGAGCGATACCGCACCAGCCCCACCGAGTCCGGACAGGACTCGACGCCGGGACGGTGTCAGCCAGTTCGTATTTGTGTCGTCAACCATGTGATTCGTGAGCACTATGGTACGACCAGGTAGTTAAATCTTTATTCAATTGGAACTCTATTTGCCAAAACAAAATTCAATCAGGCAGCGTATTCAAGAAGTAGTTCCGCTCTCACCTTCTCTCCCTCGTAAAATGTTCCAAGCGACTGGGGTGCCGTAGAACGGGCCACGAATCCTCGCCGAGGTCACGAATCCGCTCTGGCACGCGTGGCGGCCGCAGATTGCGGCCGCCACGCGTGCCAGCGCATCCGGCAACTGGCAGCGGGAAGGCGTTCGGGAATCGGCGGACGAAAACCACCTCGGAACCGACGGACGAAAGGCGTTCGGCCGACTATCGGCGGCCAATGGACGTCGAGTTCCTCGGCGGAGCCCGGGAGATCGGCCGGAGCGCCGTCCTCGTGGACGACTCGCTGTTGCTCGACTACGGGATGGCGACCGGCAACCCGCCGTCGTTCCCGGTCGGCGACCCCGACCCGGACGCCGTGGTCGTGAGCCACGGTCACCTCGATCACGTCGGCGCGATCCCCTCCCTGCTCTCCGGGGACGCTCGGCCGCCCATCCACTGGACGCCGCCGACGCGCGACCTGACCCGCGTGCTGGCCGAGGACACGCTCAAGTTACATGGCGGAAGCTACGACTGCCCGTTCACCGAGGCCGAGATCGCGCGCCTCTCACAGGTCTCGGAGGTCCACGGCTACCGCGAGACCTTCAGCGCGGCGGGCTACGAGATCACGTTCTTCGACGCGGGCCACATCCCGGGGAGCGCGCACGTGCTCGTCGACGACGGCGAGACGCGCCTGCTCTACACGGGTGACTTCCACACCGGCGACCAGCAGTTGCTGTCCGGCACCACGGCGCGACCGGACGCGGACGTGGTGATCACCGAATCGACCTATTCGGACGTGGACCACGACCCGCGAGCAACCGTGGAGGAGCGATTCGCCGAGAGTGTGAAGACGACGATCTGGGAAGGTGGGACGGTCGTCGTCCCCGCGTTCGCCATCGGGCGCACGCAGGAGATACTGCTGGTCTGTGAGGCCCACGACGTCGATTGTTACGTCGACGGGATGGGCCAGCGGGTTACCCGGATCGTGCGACAGTATCCGGACTTCGTGCGCGACGCCGACGCGCTCCGGCGCGCGAAGTCCAACGCGCGATTCGTGACGGGGAGAGACGGCCAGCGCAAGCGCATCGCCGACCAGAACACGGTGATCGTGACGACCAGCGGGATGCTCGGAAACGAAGATCCGCTAGCAGTTGCGGGTTAAGGGAATGACGAGCCGTAGTTCTCAGAAGGGGGCTATAGATTTTATAGCTATGAGGATCCTGGAGAATAGGATGCATTGTACGCTGCTTCGTCTAGATCCTGATTTACTTCTTGTATAGCTAAGCCGTGATCAATATCATGATCGATGTATCTGAGAATTATACTAGAGAAAACGACTCGCGCCCGCTCAGTGAGTTGTGGTGCAGAATAGTTGGTGAGTTCATCATTTTCTGAGGCATTAATCGCTTGCTCTAAGGGTTTATCTTGGTGGACAATTTCCCCGCGGACAGAGTATAGACCCTGCAAGAAGTTCCGTATACGCTCACGGTCCCACGAAATCCGATTTGAGTTATCAAGAAGGAGACTGCCTCGGAGTCCGATTCGGAAAGTGTATGATGATCTTCGAGTACCCATGAGCAGCGTTCCTTCTAATGCAATTAAGCAATCAAGAACAGCATCTTCATCACGCCGCTTTGTGAACATTTCTTCAAATCTAACCATCGGCTTATCATAGGGCGACTCCTCTCCGGTGAAATAGGATGCATATCGATTCCAAAAGCTTTGGAAATCTCCACTATTCTCACTCTCAAGATCAATTACGCCATGGCCGCCGTCCCGTTCGACATAGAATTCATCGGCTATATTCGATGATATGCCGCGGTAATCAAGCCAGTTCGGTGCTAATAAATATCCTGTCCCAAAACCCGGTTCACATCGAGGATTGTAAAGATGGAGCGTTTGCTCGAGAGTGTTAACTAACTCTCTAACTATATGGCTGTGAAACAACCAAGAAAGGGTATCCGACGCTAAGAGAGATATTGATTCCGCTGATAATTCCTCTAACTCCTCCTCTCGCTGTCCTTGTAAATAAGATCGTAAGTCTCGTCGACGACGTTCAATTCCTATTCTAATGGCTTTTGAATGAGACTTATCACGGATAACTTTCGTTCCTTGAGCGTCCGAAGGGGTTTTAAATGAAATTATCCCATTTTGCTCTTTCCGAGAAATATCTGTGATTTCGATATGGGAAATACTGTATGGGCCATCAAAGTCTGTGTCTAAACTTAGGTCAGTATCGAGAGATATGTTAGAGCTAGAATGTACGCCTTCAATTGGCACGATGATCTCATACTTCTTTCTGTCAGTATACTCCGGTTCGAACTGCCGATCGAATGCAGTCTCAAAAGCAGTTTCATCAAAATCAAAATCACCTGCATAGTCCATGACAACGCCTGCGAACTCTCGAAAGCATTCTTCTAACTTCTCTTCAAGTTTTGTATGAGCAACACCTGCTATCCCATCTTTATCAATATCGACCTCAGGAACCATATCGAATTCAAGTTCCAGAGCTAAGTCCTTCGCTACCGTTTCAAATTCCCCATTGTAATGCTCACCCGGATTTCGCCGCAGAGCCAGTGATGGACGAGCTACTTCCTTTGGTTCACGAAATTTGACCCCTTTCTTTTTAAACTGATAGATTGTTTCAGTCGGAACTTCATCTTCACCCTGCTGTACTGATTCTATGTAAGCTTGGCAAGCGGCTTTGACCTCATCATGGAATTCGGATTTGAGAGTCATTTGGCACTATTTTCATTGATAGGAGGTAATCACTCTACTGATAATAGAACCATTGTATATATCTAATAGTGAACAGGATTTTAGGAAAAACCAAGCGAGAAAGTAAGACGCGAGCTATCTTATCCCAGTTTCCCGTCTAAATCAAGGTCAACGAAAGCATCTGTCACAAGATGTCTGTAATCTTTCTTCACGGGGACAGTTGTTCCATGGCTTGCACGGTCTACCATCCGTTGATGAAGGTCTGGAAAATCATTTCGTATATCTACAGAAGCAAATTCTTCGAGTTCAAATCCTTTGAAGAAGCGGATTTGGCCATTCGTGTCTTCGAGCTCAAGGAAACGGATGCAAGGTGGTTCAGCACGCCCAATCACGACATCTTCGTAGCCTACTGTATGGATAACTCCATATCCCCCGTTCTGATTTAGACTTAGGATTGTTTCTAAAGCGGTCTGTGCATTGTCTACTCTCTTGTCACTTGCTTCGGAGTATTCCCAAGACAAACCCATTCCCCAGTCAACGATGCCGATGCCTTCTTTGGTCAGTTTAGAGGACGTAGATGATGGGACTGCTGGGTTGTTCCGATGCAGGAATACACTAGGTTCAGATAGGATTTCTAACTCGGGTGTTTCTGACACACCACTAACAACATCAATAATATAACTTAAGACCACCGATTTAGACAAATGAGTTATATATTCTTGCTCTCAAATGAGCGAGACTTCTTACTGTGAATCGGTTGACTACACTAATGTCAGCAGATAGTGTTTGAGCGTTTAGTATAGCCCAATACCTAACTTGAAAATGTTCTCACGGTAGATGTTCTCTATGTCCTCATAATACGTGTGGAGATACACGTCAATCGCTTCACCGTAGTCGACTGCTGCGTCGCCGATCGCGTCTCCACGCATGTACTTGACCAGTTCACGGTTGAGATCCTGGTCGATACGCCAGAAGCTGGAGAACCAGTGTCGTCCGAAGTGACTCGTCACAGCTTCGTGGTGCTCGGTTTCGGCGTACTTGGGATGAAACCCGGTCTTCCACGCCTCGTTGATCCTTTTCGGCCACAACTGATCGTGTCGCTGGTCGGAGAGGAACAGCCACGGCTCACCGTTGTCGGGTCGAATGAGCAGCCACTGGACGAGGAGTTGACGCATTTCGTCGTCCAGCGGCAGGACGCGCCCTCGTTTGGACTTGTTCCCATCCCGCTCGTCTGCCGGCGGGATGTAGATCGCATTTTCGTAGTCACGAATCTGGGGATGAGTTCCCAGTTCCGGATAGCTCTCCTCGATGTCGGGATGCTGGATGCTCACGTCTTTGAGCTTACTGTTGCAGACCGCTCCTGCTCGCATCCCCAGCTTGAGTTGCGCGCAGACAAAGCATCTGTCTCTGATGTGCTTGATAGTCCTGACTCCCTCTTGCAGGTCCTCGAGGGGAACATTTGGATGATCTTTGTCGGGTTCTTCACTCTTCCACTCTCGGAACGGGATCTTTTCGCGAGCGGCCTCGATCGGGTTGAAGTCCTCACCGTGAGGAAACACCGATTCGCGCTGCCAATACTGATAGGCGCGGTTCAGCGCGCGTAGGTGCGATTTGATAGTTCCGACATCATGGCCTCGATCGGTCCACTGCGCTTCAGCGAAGCTCGTGATGTGACCTGTGTTTGCGCAGGCGTAGTGCCGACCCTGCTCTTCCATGTGCTCTTTGAACTGCCGGAAGATCCTGCGATAATCGTTCTCTCGACTCGTCGAGAGCCCTCGCGACTCCAGAACCTCCTTCATGTATACCTCGAGAGGATCGACGTCGAGGGTCTGAAACTGTTCTTCGTACTTCGCGAGCGGATCAGCTTCCAGGTCGAACGCGTCAGCGAACGCCTGGCGCTGTGCGTCGATACCGTCGTTGTTCCTGTTTTCATTGCTCATGGATGTTATCTCAAACTGACTTTTGCATCCCAAACCCGGCCAGCGGTATCGTACTCCACCGCAGCCATCAGGAACGGCTGGTAAACATGTGGATGATCAGTTCGTGCGAGCAGCCAATTGTAGAATCGCTCTAAACGAACCCAGTAATGGTTGTACACGGTCCTGACGTTTCGTCGGTCCAGCAGTGATTTACACCACTGGTTGACGTCAGCAGGAGTCGCGAGTGCGTGGTGTCGACCACGATCGGCCACGTGTTCCTTCCAGAGCTGTCCCGCACGGCGAGTGTCCTGCCGGTACCGATCACTCGAATACTGTGGGAACAGATGGTCCTCGAGGAACGTCTCCCATACGTCTTTGTCGCGGTACGCAGCAGCGTGCTGGTTCAGGCGGTACCGCGAAGGCACCTCCTCGAGTCGCTTGTAGACGCCGAGGCGGTCTTTCGGATCCTTGGAGAGTTCACGCGGCATCCGCGACCTCCTCCTGTGGTTTCATCGTTGCAGGATAGTACCGATCACCAACAGTTTCTATCGAGTCGCCCTGCAACGCATCCAGATGCCCGTTTATCCGATCTGGAGCAGTGTCAATGATATGCTGCGTGACTTCCTCGTATGTTGCTCCAGGGTTTTTCTCGACGTAGGTCTGGATCGTCTCGCGTTCCGTCCCATGGAGTCGATCCTCTAGCGTGTCGATGCGGTCTCGGGCACGTTCGAGTTCGTCCTTTATATCGTTACGTTGCTCTCGCAATTCACGATGAGATTCGTCCGGTTCAACGCGAGCATCGAACTTCTTTAATCCGGACTCCACCATCGCTTGAATGAATTCGCTGATACTCATCCCGTACTCTTCTGCACGGTCTGTCCAACGATCGTACTGCTCTTCGGTCGGATATGCAGTAGCAGGTTGCGACTCAGACATCCTTCCGAGGTTCTGTACCGACACGTGACGATCTCGCTTCGGCAAATCGAAGTTGGCCGTTCTCTACCCAGTAATCGAGGGTGTTGACGCCGTCAAGATCGACTCCAAGCAGACGCAACTCGGCAGCACTCAGCATAATCGCGATACCGAGGGGATCGCCGTTCGTGTCTCGATTTACGGTTGCTTGCCGTTGGTCCGAGCCGTTTCCGATGGCCTGCACCTTGGACCAATCGTCTGGATCGCCGTAGGGACTGTTCGTGCCCTCGTCACTAGGTGACCACTCTGGCCAGGCTACCTGTTCCTCCGTATCGCACCAGGTCCCAGACGAGCCGATTTTACTTCCCACAGCCTATTTCACCTCTATTCAGGGCGCATCGATGATCTTCGTGCATCGTTTCCATCCCCAGATTATGGCCGATAGTATATAAATGTGGCACACTATTTGGTCACAAGAGGAGAAATATAATAACCATAGATGCGAGTCAATGTGGGACACTAATAAAAAGGCAGCGCGCGTACGATTGCGAAAATGCGTCGTATCCAGCCGAGTTGGCTGAATGAAAACGATGATCTAATCCTCGAATTGCTGGGAAAGAGCGGTGTCGCTATCAATAAGCGAGGGATTGAACTGAACCTCGAGCTCAACGACAAGTCCGTCTCGTATTCGACGATAAAGAGACGAATCGATAAATTGGCTGAAGCAGGCTTTGTAGAACAAGTTCGCGAGGAGGGGTCCTATTATCGCATCACGGGAAAAGGGGTCAGCTATCTTACTGGCTCACCATATGGGGCGTCCACAGCGGGAGATGAACCCGTAGAAGTGACAGAGATTGAGCCACTAGATTATGAAATTCTCGATGCGATTCATAGCAGCGACGAACCCCCAGAGGTTGACGAAATCGTTGCGGTTGTCTCCGCTAATCCCGAGCGGATACGGGATCGAATAGAGGATCTCATCTCGGATGGAACCGTTACTGAAACTTCAGAGAATCAGCTCAAATTGTCGCTCGGAGGTCAGTATATACTTCAAATGTTCCGATTGGGTTCGGATGTAGAAGGACAGATCGACCGATACGGCATCGTAGATTTAGACGATGGAACGAACCAACGTCAGAGTGGATAATATTAGATAACACTAGCAGTTCTTGTTTTTAGGAAAACCCGTCCACTATCAGTTATCTCGACCGTTTTACTTCTTCCATCCTTTCTGGTGTGCACGAACCACTCAGATTCTAGACTGCTGATATGGCGCGCGATTGTACTCTTCGACTTATCAAGCTCATCTGCTATTTCACTTATTGATAAAACTGTATCCAGGTCGTGGAGGTCGGCGAGAAGAGTTGCTTCAGCGTCCGAAACTTCCCCGCGAAGATTCAAGCGTGGTAACCGTCGGACACTGCTATCTATATCGCCCACCTGGAGAACTGTGTCGATATTTTCATCACTAGTGAATGTCGCCACTGTTAGTGGCAACAGTAATTCCCGCGCACCACCACCCAAAATAACGATGGTTTCACCTTCCGATGCCTGGATGAGATCAGCACAGTACAACGTTGTCTCGACAAAATCGGTGTACGGTAGATGCTCTGTTTCTAAGTCTAGGTCCGGGACTACTTGCGTCAGGACATTTTGAACTTCCTGAAAAGCATCCTCTCCTCGATCGGAACTGCTTGCGGGTTGCAGCAACACGACTCGATCTCCTGTTTCTATGCCTTCACTCAAAACGGGTCTGACTACGCGTCGACTATCGAATCCCAATGGAGCGAGGTATGTACGCATATCGATAGCATCTGCTCGAAGCCTCGTTACTGTTCCGGAATAGTGCAACAGTACGCACCGTATTCGAACAGGAGCGACGAAAAGGGTCCAGAAATCACTGCCACATCGGATGTCTTGGTTTAGTTCGCGATGTACCGTGTCGCATTATCGCAACTCACGCCTAACTGTTTCATCGCCGATAATTATATGATGATTCGACAGAGAGTGTGAGGTGTTCGCTCATCTCGCCGACGGGGCGAGTAGAGGCATCTATGAAATTATAATCTACCCGACAGTTTTATGTGGGTTCCACTCTGACTGCTATGCGTTCGCATCCTACGTTCACGGCCTGAGAAGGCTGAGAACGACGTAGCGATAGCTACGGTCAATGGGTGCGTGCAGACGGCGTCCATCCCACACCGACGCCGAAACCAACTCCCAAGCGATCACCCAGAACGATGCACGATCCACCCGACTCAGAGACGCCAGCATTAGCGGACTTCATCGGAACACGAGATTCGTTTCTCGTGATTCGGGATCCGCAACTAGCAAAGACTGGTTCGCAAGCACGCGCGCAACTCAGGTCGTTGCCGTTCCTCGCCGAATTCGGCCTGGATAGAGTTTCGCATCCAGAGATATACGATAACGGGTTGCGACTCGTTGAGTACGAACTGCTTCCAAACGAGAATCTCCGAGAGAATGGGGTGGATGGTGTCGAGTTTCCACTAGTTCACTACGTCAGCCAAGAGATGCTGACGGGAGAACTACGGGACGAAGACAGCACGTTCGACGATCAAGACGTTATTCGGCGGCTGCTGCGGAAGCGCCCGGAAAGTCTGCCATATGTGCTCGTCACTGATACGAGTACACCGAAGATGCCCCGTCATACGAAGAAACCGGGGAAGTCGTTCATCGACGAGTTCGAGTGCACGGTCACCGATTACAAAGGACTGCTGAAGCGGTACATACAGTACAACCTCGACTCGGATCTACCGCTATCAACAACGCAGAATCTGTTCTTCCATCAGATTTCTGCGCATCACAAACAGGAGGGTCTCGAGGCAGGCTCGATTCCGGTCCTCTTCGATTACACGCAGATTCCGGCTGACAGTCCCGCCTGGGCGCCTCTCTACTACCTCATTCGAGAGGACGTAGACCGTGTACTGGAAGATTACTCCGAGCGCATCAGAGAGGCGCTCCGTTCGTGGACTGAGCGCGGGCCCACGCAGAAAGTCGCGAACAGCATGCTCGACATGCTCGAACGTGTAGAATTCGAGGAAGATCGATTAGACAGTTATCGTTATCGCCACCAGGAGGATATATGAGTACAACATACACACCGGCGACCAACAAGCCGGACAAACTACTCACCGGGTTCATCTCGGTGCGAGCACCGGAGCTAAAACACATCTATAGCTCACTTCAGGGGACCACCAGTGTCTCTGAAGTCACGAGCAAATTCGGTCGACCAGCTACCGGCGGTGAGGTGAAAACCGATCACGTCGAAGGGTCACTTCGTTTCCTGAATGCGGTCGATCTCGTCGAGAGTCCGACCGGAGACATCAAAGATACGGTCGAACCCATTAACGAACGGCACTTCGAGGGTCTCCCTTTCGAAGCACGGTTGTTATACCACTGCAATCAGCAGGACGGTCGTCAGTCCCACTTTGGGGATGTTCACCGGGCCCTACTGAGTGAGGGGAGCCGAACGGTGAACGCTGGCCGAGACAACCTTCGAACCATTCTGAAGCGCGAGACTGACTACGACTTCAGTTGGACCGACGAGAAGATCGACATGTGGGTGACGTTGTGCGAGCAACTGGGTCTCGTGTCGGAGACCGAGGACGGTCTCGTGCTGAGTCCCTGTCGCGCGGTGATGTACGACGCGCTCGTACTCGCCCCAACTAGTTCAGGAGAGGACGCAGGCTACGACGGAGAGACAGTTGAAGACGGTGAATTCCGACGCGCACTCAACTGGATCAACGACAACTTGTTCACCGTCTACAAGGCACGAACTGGAACGCCGCGGCTTCACCCTGCAATCGCTGATGTCCTCCGTAACATGGAGGAAGATGGGGTCCTGTCCCTGTCTGCACCCGGCGACGCGCAGAACCAGGTAGAAGTGCCACCAGCAGACCTCGACGATGACGTCCGCGGAAACAGACGAAGCGTGACGCACGTTTCGATTCATTCTCGACCGGACGAAACGGCGTATCAGTACCCTCTCGACCAACTTCTCACTCACCAATGAGCCAACAAATCAAAGATTCACCGGCCAGCGGAGAGATGCCCCAATACTGGGACGACGAGGAAGTCGACCACTTCATCACGTCGGAAGCCCACACGAAGAAGAAGACGCCCGAACAGTTCCGAGAGACCCACGTCGACATCGATCGGATTTACGCAGACACGCTGACCCCACTCGGTATCTCGGGCGACTTCGTCACCCAGGAGAACGTACTCGACGCGATTACTGCGTCGAATATCGACGACCCGAACCGTATTTTCATCCTCCGTGGTGAACCAGGGTCGGGGAAAAGCCAGCTCTGTGAATGGACGAAGTACCAGATCAATGGGTACGGCGAGGATGACGACGGTGTTGAAGACTACGTCGCCCTGCACGTCTCCCGTAGCCAGACCCGAATGGATCAGATCATCGACGTCCTCACTGAGCCACTCGACGTCGACACCGATGTCAGAAATATCGATGATCTCGACCCTGCCGATGCGGCCAGTGCTATCGTCGAGTACATGCGCGGCATCTGGTCAACCGAGCACTTTTCAGACCAAGAAATACAGGAGCTGACCGAGAGCAGAGGCGATAATAGCGACCTGCGAGAAATCTTCGCCAAGAACATCAGGGAGTATCAGGAAGCTCTCGATTCTCGTGACGAGAATCCCGACTTCAATCTGCTAACCCGCGCAGATTTCCGCACTCTACGCCTGCAACTGAGCTTCAGTACGAAGCTCACGGAGAACAAAGACGTTCTGTACTCTGTCCTGAAGAACGAGGCTCACGAGTACCTTTCCCGCAATCTCGTGGGCGACTTCAAGGAACAGCTACAGCAATACTCGGAGATGTATCAGGAGCGCGGTATCCGGCCGGTACTCATCTGTGAGGACCTCACGACGTTCAGCGTCCTGAAAGAGCAACTCCTGGACCACATCTTCGAACTTAGTAGTAGCAGCTACGACATCGTCCTCGGTTGGACGATCGGCTGGGAGCAGGACAACATCGACGACGCCCTCGCTCGCGAAGATGCAGCGACGTACATGCAAGGCCGGTCCGAGGGGTACCTAACGATGACCGACGAGAACGGCGAGGCGTACTTCCTCGACGACGATGCTTCGGTAGCCCTCGCCCGATCGTATCTAGGTGCCATCAAACGGAATTCTGATGTGGCAGACGCGCCTCAGGACGTTGCAGAAGCTTTCGACGGTTTATACCCGTTTAACGAGCGCTTCATACACGTCGCTTATCGACAGCTAAACGACGAGGGAAGCAACCGGAAGACGCCGCGGCTGTTGCTTCTTCGAGTGGTCAAGCACTGTCTCAAGTCGACGTGGGCACCTTACGAAGCGATGAAGTCGAACTCGTTCGTCGACACGCCGACCTTCGAGATCGACATGAAATACGACCAAATCTACCAAGACGTCAGCCGCTGGTACGGAGTACCTGTCGAGGATGGCGTCGGGGTCAAGGTCGGCATCTTCGAAACGTTCGGCATCGAACTACCGGACGACGACACTGCCGCTGTGAAAGGCGATTACGTCGTGTTCGACAAGGGCAAGGGGAGTGCGGTACTCGATAAGATCAAGAATCCGCCGGTACCGGATCACGAGGTCGATACCGAGGACGACGGAGACGATACAGAAAGCAACTCTTCTGAGGTCGAAGACGGCGAAGAAGCAGCAGACGACGAGGATCCAGAAGACGAGCAAGTTGAGGTCATCGACGAACCAGAACTGAGCGAGGAAGAACGCGAGCGACAGCGCAAATTCCAGGAGTTCCAAGACTGGGTCACGAGCGGCGAAGAGTATCCCAGTTCGGACACGCTCCACGACGGCGCAGTCGCCGTTCTCGAACGGTGGCACAACCCTACGCGCCTGAGTAATCCGAACTCCTCGACGCGGTCGGTCGGTGGGATTTACTACGCTCGCGGCGACAGTATTCCGGTCTCCATTCAAGGAGACCAACAACGCCAAGCTAGCGTCGACATCGAACTCGAATGGGGTGCAGAACACGCCGATCTCTACACTCCGATGCTGGAGTACGGACTGTTCGATATGTTCGACCCGACGACGACGAACTTCGATCAGCTCCGTGCGTGGGCAGACACTAACGTCGCCCAGTTCCAGCATGAAATGCGCGAAGAGATCGAGGACTGTCTTCCCGAGGAACTCACGATAGAGAAAACGCTGGTCCTCGCACAGTTCTTCCTTATCAACGCTGCCCGTGGAGTTGAGGTCGACGACGATCAGATCCCCTCAGAAATCGTCTTCGAGGAGTACGACAGCAACCAGTCGTACGGTAAACCGATCGTCGAAAACTTCGATCGAGATAGCGCGTTTGGACAGGCGTTCACCGACCTCACCGTGTCGTCGGGGGATATTAGTGACCTTATCGAGGGTTTCTTCCTCCTCAAATCGAACGTCGTAGACTACGAGCGCCTGTCTGAAGCACGTAGGGAGGTTGCCGAAGACCTCGAGGCACACATCGACGCTACGATGGTCATCGATACCGACGAACTCGCTGACGCGTACAAGGTCGGAACGACGCGAAATAACGCCAATACAAAGGTATCGAGTCTTTTCGATCGGATTTCGGATTACGCCGCAGAACTCCAGCGGCTCACGGTCGACGACGACGGATCACACATCCAAAAGGCGCTCGAACCCGTTGAACGGTGGTACGACAGCGGCCATACCGTCGATCAGCTCGCAGAGTGGTTCGAGACGTTGTATCAGTGCGCAGGTGCGATGGACGTTCCGATCAAGTCGAGTTACGAGGGCGCCTACGAACTGCTCACCGAATCGCCGGAGGAAGTGAAGCTCACGGCCTTCCGTGATGACGTTGAGCAGTTCCGGAACATGGGTGACGCAACCGGTGTGACGTTTATCGCTCGACTTCACGACTTCGCCCGGAGCCAAGACGAACAGGCAGCGTGGGAGATATACGAGGCGTTCGACTCGCTGATCAGCGATCTCCAAGACCAGGAACACGCTACCGGGGCCGATCTCGAACATCGCATCAAGCAACTCAGCGAGTACAGTAACTACGAGCAGAAGCGCCAGTCGATCGTCTCTCTGACGGAGGATCTGTAAAATGAGCGAATCGAAATCACTACCGACGGCCGTTGACGCCCTCGAAGACAAGGCTCGAGAACACAAGCAGGCACAGAACACGCAGTATCACGTCTCGGTCGCGCGGCACAACATCAGCGAGGTGAACGACGAACTCGACGAACTCGCTAAGCGTCTTCGAGACCTGAAATACTACAAGACAGTGCTTGAGGAGGCTTTCGACGGTTCCGCGCCATCGATGACCAGTAGCGCGGTTCAGGTGGCGGAGAAAGCGGTCGAGGTGACTCAAGAGGATCTACTCAAGAACGTCCAGAACGACGACATGGGCGAAGGGGACGCGGAACTCGACGATCTTGGCGCAGACGGTCAGAGCGACCTCGAGGTCCAACTGACATCGGACGTCGAGACCCATATCGAGCAGATTCGGTCGGCGAAGAAGCAGATAAAGAACGTCACGGAAACCATCGAGGGTCAACTCGACAGCAAGCGCAACGATTGGAGTACAAAGGTTGCGGCAGCGGAAGAACTCCAGAAGATCCTCGGTGGGCAGGACTCGGACTTCGCGCGTACACTCAACCACATGCACACGTTGCTTACGCGAGAGTTGATGGACTCGAGTGGAAGCGCCACGAGTTTCGTGTCAAAGTGGGATAACGCCACCAACGACTGGGAGAAACATCAATCGCTCCAGAGCTTCGACGACTTTCAAGAGAAGCACGACCTCTCAGACTCCACAATCGAGGACGTAAAGACGCTCAGTAAGTCCCAACAGCTTACGTTGGCGGATGTCTCGCTCGACTCGCTCGAGGAGATGAAGCGCGTGGATGAACTAGAGTCGGCGGTGGAACTCAACCTGTAACGATGAAGGATCCCGTCGCCAGCGCGGAAGAAATGCAAGCTGCATACCACGACTACTTTATCGGTCGTGGTGGTCGAGCTGCGCGTAGCGTCGCTAATCGCCTGGCAGACGGCGAGGACGACATCACGGGAATGCGCGGCCCCTACCTTCAGGCACTCGACATCCCGAACTGGAGCGGCCGTTCGTGGGACGCGTTCGCTAGGTCGGCACGTCTCGAGCCGCACATCCGCCGGGCTTTCTCGAAGATCGGCTTCGAGCGGCTCTACGACTTCCAGGAGCGTAGTATCGAGGCCATTCTCGAGGGAGATGATACCGTCATTACTGCCGCGACGGGACGAGGAAAAACTGAAGCGTGGCTCATTCCCATCCTCAACCGCATCCTCGAAGACAAACGGCATGGTGACGGGGGTGACGATACGAGCGTCAAGGCCACGCTCATCTATCCGACGAAGGCGCTCGCACAGGACCAGTTGAAGCGCCTCCTCCAGTACCTCTACCTCATCAACAACCACCTACGGTCGGAACAACAGATCACCGTCGGTATTTACGACGGTGATACCCCGCGGAATGTCGGCGAATCAGGCTCCGAAGGGTACCTCAACGCGACCTTCCGTCACTTCGAGTGCCCCGGGTACAATGACGAACTCGATAAATGCCAAGACTGCGGTGGTGGTGTTCGGATCCGAAACACCGGTGCTCGGTTCAAACTCATCCCAGAAAAAGCGCACTGTGAAGACGATGATCCGCACGACGTTCCGCTCGATTTCCTGCGGCTAACGAAGAACGACATCCTCGAGAACGGCGTTGACATCCTGCTCACGAACCCGGACACGATCAACTACCGACTCATCAACACTAACGCCGAAGACGAGCACGAGCGGTTCGTCTACGAACCCGAATTCCTCGTCTTCGACGAGGTCCACACCTACGACGGCCTATTCGGGAGCTACACGTCGACGCTGATGAAGCGAATCCAGTCGCTCCGCGAGGAACGCGGCCTCGACGACTTACAACTCGTCGCGAGCAGTGCGACCGTCGAGAACGATGTCGAGTTGTTCCAGAAGGTTAGCGGTGCCGTCGACGTCAAACAGGTGAGTGAGTCACCACGCGACCTCGATGGGGAGGTTCCGGACAATGTTCCGGAAGAGCTAACGTCGCACAGTCTGTCCGTCGACCGCATTCTGCGTGCGACGGCCGCGCCGGACGACGTTGTTCCGGGCCTCGATGCGTTCGACTACACGCTGGAGGATGCATCGAGCTACGACCGTGACCGCCGGGAGACGCTAGCGAGTGACGCTCTCTTCGATTACCTCACTGAAGCCAAGGACGACCCCGGCGCACAGGTCGTTCGCTACGTCCACCAGTTGTTGTACGATGAGCCACTCACGCGGTCCCAACTACACAACGAGTTAGCGACGACGCTGAATCTCGACACCGATGAAGCATCGAAACTGGTGTCGAACGTCCGGACCCTCGGTGAGTTTTCCGGTATGCTGGAGAACCGAAGTCACGTGTTCTCTTGGCCAATCGACGGCTTCTATACGTGTCCATCGTGTGACGCAACGTACCGCTCCCCACAGGACGACTGTAACGAGTGTGGGTTCGACTTCGTCACGCGCTCTACCTACTGCCGACACTGTAGCGACGAACACCTTGTCGGATGGTACTGTCCAGGCTGCGACCAACTAGAGCCGTACACGCCGACCGAACACGGGACGATCGACCAAGACGAGGAACACGTCTGCCGCCGATGTGAGGTAGCGCGCGACGATGTCGTCCAGATGGTTCGTACGACGTTCCAGCCGTTCCTCGAGTGCCTCGACTGTGGACTCCGAACCGAGCGAACGACGACCCGTGACTGTCCCGAGTGCGGTTTCAAAACCGTCAGGACCGACGATGAGACGTTCACCTGCGTTAATCCGAAGTGTGAGTCAGCTCACGAGATTGAGCGAGTCTGCGACAACTGTGACGGGACCGACTTCGGGCTAGCTACTGTTGCGAGTCGATTCGATTGCCCAGAATGTGGCGCGACTTACGAACACCCCGAGCAGGCCCCTGACCAGTGTGTCGACTGTGGTTCCTCACTCACCTCGACGAGGTTCCTTCCCTGGGTCTGTGGGAGCGACGATTGTAATCGAGTCCTCTTCGATGATTCCCCCGATCAATGCGACTGTGGCTCATCGTCGTTCGTAAAGCGCGGACTCTTCGAGATTCACGACGACCAACACTGCCGTTCGTGTGAGACAGCATTCCTCGGCGACGAGGGTTGCAACTGTGACGATCCGGACATCCATCCGCGAACCGGTCACCATCAGGCCTACAAGACGATCGACACCAGTGGGTGGATTCACACGATGAGTTCGCAGCCGTCGGCCGTCCCGTGCCCGCATACGTATGCCCGGTACGAGATTGACCGCCGGTTCGACGAACTGATGCGAGGTCCGAGCAACCTCGCGGTGACCACCTCGCAGTACATGTTGCGCCGCGTTGCTGACGAGGAGGGCCAACAGGCGGCGAAGCTCCTGTCGTTCGCTGACTCTCATCGTGACATGAAGGAGCTCAGTCGTGACTTCTCGGAACCAGAGGTCGAGACCCTTCTTGATCAACTGTTAATCGAAAGTGCGTCGTCGCGCGACGACGGGAACCAGTGGACGCAGTTCAGTCAAATCCTCGAAGATGCCGCAGACATCGTCGACGAGGTTAACGATGCGCTGGAACCCCCTCGAGTCACGAGGAGTGTCGAGTTCGACCTGAAGTCGCGGTTGAAGGATCAGCCCCGGAAGCGATGGGATAACGACGACGCGCTTCGAGACCGCTTGAACCGGCGCGCAATCGAGCACACATACAGTCAACGCTTGGGTGAACGCGATGGATCCCTCGCCGAGGAGGGCTTGATCGACGTTCGCTTTGCCCCTGGTCTCGAAGAACTCGACAGCGACGAGCGCGCGATCGTCCGCGAACTCGTCGACGAGGGGAACGACTATCCAGTCGCAAACTTTGACCACTCGAGTCCCGACCGCTCAGCCGAAGCGGTGGTGGAGGAACTGGTCGATCGCGACATTCTCACGTACGGACACACCGAGGACTACGTCTCGTTTGATCCGTCGGCGCTCGCTATCACAGTCGCAGGCGACGGGGACAGCATCCGGTTCGATCCCGATACTGAGCGGTACTACACGACGCTCCACCATCAGTTCGGTATAGACACGAAGTCTGCTGTCCCATCGGGAACGTCGCTCACGGAACGAGCATCGATCTCTCACCCCCGGTTTACACAGCGTGCGCACCGTGCCGAATACTCAGAGACACGGATTCTCATCTCTGAGGAGTATCTCGGGGCGACGAATAAGCGCAAGCGTCGGGAGTTAGAGTACCTCTTTCGCGAGGAGAACTACCCCCACCACCTCTCTTCGGGACCGACGATGGAACTCGGGGTTGACATCGGCGACCTCGACGCACTCCTGCTGTATGGGACGCCGCCGAACATGAACGCGTACCTCCAGCGGGTCGGGCGTGCGGGGCGCAGCTCCCATTCTTCGATGGTTCACTCGGTCAGTCAGCGCAACCCGATCGACTACTACTACTACGATCACCCGGACGAACTCATCGACACTGACCCGACTCCAGTACCGCTCAACGAACACAACGAGGAGGTCCTACGCGTTTCGCTGTCGTGGGGGATCTTCGACTACGTGGCGGCTAACTTCACCATTCCGTGGGACGTCAGTCGACACGGTCGTGCGCGGTCGATCGATGGTGGAGATACCTATCACCGTCGGAGCATGCTCGACGAGAGCGAACGCGACGACGCCAGTAAACTGACCCACGTGATGTCCCTTGGTGCCGACACGCTGTCGCTCGGTAGCGACGACTCAAAACTCGACGTACTCGTCGAAGTCGTCGACGACTACGAACGAGACATCGCCGACTACCTCGAGTCTCTCCTCGACTACCGCTACTGCGAAGAATGTGAACGGCGGTATGCTACTGACGACGATCGCGAAACGTGTACCAACAGTGACTGTGATGGAGAAATCCTGCACGCTCAGAGCGAGTTCGGCCACCTTGTCGACGACGTTCTCGCGAACTTTGACGAGCGCTACATCACTGGATACCGCGAGTATAAACGGGGGCTGGAAAGTGAGTTGTCTGATCTGAAACGACGTAACTCTCGGTTGCGTCGTGACCAGCAGCAGGCCGGGTCAGACGAACGGGCACGCATCATGCGCGAACGCCGGGGCCTCAAGGACCGCGTCGAGGTTCTCGAGGACTACCTCTCTGATCTGGGTGGCGAGAGCTACTTCGACTTCCTCAGAGAGTCCCGTGAAAGCAAATACGACTTCTCGATGCGGAGCGTCGCCACGACGGCCGGCCTGTCCCTGGTCGATGAAGGGTACAACCGCCGGAACGTCGGTGATCAGGGGAGCGGACGTGCAATGCAGATGGCGCTCTCAGAACTCCACCCCGGCGCCGCCTACCTTGACGGCGGGGAGACGTACACCGTCTCGCGCGTCCGACTCGACGACAAGGCTAGCTCGGACCTCCGTGATACCGTGAGCGAAGCTGTCGACGGAGATCATCTGGCCGAGGAAC
Source organism: Halorussus litoreus (assembly GCF_003382685.1). Lineage (GTDB taxonomy): Archaea > Halobacteriota > Halobacteria > Halobacteriales > Haladaptataceae > Halorussus > Halorussus litoreus. The sequence continues at coordinate 97,851 of NZ_KZ859504.1, forward strand.
TCGTCTGCCCGGCGTGCCACACCTCGCACGACCTCGACGCTGACGGGTGTGATTGCGATAATGATGTACCGCTCAAGCGACGCCGACTGGCGGTACTCGATTCGGTCGATGCCTACCACGATAACCTCAAACTGACCGCAGAGGGTGACGAAGCGCGCTACCTCCACGACGAACCGAACAAACCGATCCAGAACACGTACGCCGAGCGGGAGACATCGATACTCAAGTTCGACTCCGAACGGACGTTCGAACTCCAGGATGCCGATGGCGATCCACTCGGGACGATCGAGTACGGCGATTACTCGGTTCTGCTGCACACGAAGAGCTACAAGACGAAGTACAAGTCAGGGGAGGTTGATCCGAGGCCGACATCCTTTGAGGTATGCGGTGAAGAGAACTGTTCAGGCGTCATCTATCGTGACGATGACGACGAGTGTCGGTGCAGCGCCGACCCCGACCACTTCCCTAACGGCCGCGGTGCTGACTCCGAGTTCATTCGCCTTGGATACCAGTACGACACTCAGGGTGTCCGAGTTGACCTCAACGACCGCGACCTGTCGCACACGTTGGCTCACGGCCTCCGAGTTGCGCTGCAATACCTTGGCGGCGTTAACATTCGTGATCTCGCCGAATATGTCGGTGAGGATCATGTAGACGTCTTCGAGTCTCAAGAGGGCGGGTCCGACGTCGCGCGACTTCTCTTCGAACGGACGGACGGAGAGTTCCGGGCGTTCCACCGTGCAGTCGGACTTATGCGCGATCAGTTCGACTGTGACTGCGAGAACGGGTGTCCGTCCTGTCTCTACCAATACGGCTGTGACGTCAGGAACGACCAGCGGTCGTTCGACCGAGAACGTCTTCGAGACATCCTCGCCAACGGTAGCGTGATCATTCAGCCTATCACGAACCACGAGATCGACGAACAGCTCACCGACTGACCAACATCCCACACAAATTGCCACCGATGGATTTCGACCCACTCGAACTCGCGAACTCGATGCGCGAATCGTACGCTGAACATTACGCCGGTTCTCAGCCACAGCGAGCCGTCAAGAACCTCGTCTCGCGGTATCACGACGGGTCTGGCGAGTCACTGGAGGAGGACCTTCCTGAGTTCATCCGGACGAAGGGGCCCTACCTCCAAGTGCTCGATCTCCCCCGGATGAGCGATACTTCCTGGGAGAGGTTCGCCGACAACCATGGCCTCCACGATGATGTCACCAAGACGTTCTCTGAGGCGGGGTTCCGTTCACTGTACGAGTTCCAGGAGTCAGCGGTCGAATCGGTTCTCGAGGACAACCACACGCTCCTGACCGCAAGTACGGGTCGGGGGAAGACCGAGGGATGGCTCATCCCCATCCTCCAGTTCATTACTGAGGCAAAAGCCGGCCAGCACGACGACCATCCACCAGACAGTGTCAAGTGCGTCCTCACATACCCGACAAAAGCACTCGCACAGGACCAGTTGAAGCGATTGATCGACTACCTCTTCACGCTCAACCGGGATCGATCGCCAAACGAGCAAGTGACTGTCGGTATCTACGACGGTGACACCAAGCGTCGCGACCCCGATGAGCTCGCGTACCTCCAAACCACGTTCCAATACTTCGACTGTCCGTGCGACGAGTGTGACTCGTCGCTGACGGTCCGCCAGCGTGACGACGATTCGTTCGTCGTCGAGCCGATGGTGGAACACGAAGACGATCTCACCTTTGACTTCATCAAGGTCACCCGTGATGCCATCGTCGAATCACCAGCGGACATCCTGTTGACGAACCCGGACACGATCAATTACCGACTCTTCAACGTCAACGGCGACGAAGAACAGCAACGCTTCGTCGCCGAGCCGAAATACTTCGTGTTCGATGAGATCCACGAGTATTCCGAACTCTTCGGTTCGTTCACGTCGACGCTCATGCGCCGGTATATTCGTGAGCGACAGGAACTCAACGGGTACGAGAGTGAGGCAGACGACGACCTCACCATCGTCGGTGCGTCGGCGACCGTAGAGAACAAGCGGACGGTTTTCCAGCGCATCAATCCGTTCGTCGACCCTGACGTCGAAGTTGTCGAAGAAGACGAACGTACTCTCGACGCACCGTTCCCTGTCGACATTCCCGACGGCTTTGTTTCGGCAGAGATGGACGAAGAGGAGTTACGTGCCGGCGACAGCGATGCCTCGAGGCAGGCACTTGACGCCGCTGATGTAGAGGGCGGTAGTGAGGGTGTTGATGATGCGCTCTACGAACACCTAGTCGAAGACGAAGGAGGACCCCTTGAGTTCGTCCGCGGGATCTACGCGGCGCTCCGTGAGACCCCACTTCGACCAGTCGGCCTTCGAGACCGTCTGATCGACGAGGCAGGGCTCTCCGAGTCCCAGGCAGAGACGGTCGTAGCGAACTTCATGACTATCGGCGAGGTGTCGGGTATTCTCGAGCGCCGCGCCCACTTGTTCAGTTGGCCGCTCGACGGTTACTATACGTGTATCAACTGTGGGACAGTCTACGACACCCCGCAGTCGTCCTGTACTGAGTGCGGCCACCACTTCGTGACGAAACTCTCGCTGTGTAACGAGTGTGGTGAAGAGTCGCTTGAATCGTGGTTCTGCCCGAACTGTGAGCGCCTTGCGCCTCATACTGTCACGTCGGAAGAGGGCCGCTTCGAGTATTTCCAACGGAGAGAATGTCAATGTGAGACTATCGACGGCGAAACACCGGAGATGGTTCGGGTTTACTGGCGACCGTACTACGAGTGTACGGACTGTGGCGATCGTCAGAAGGTTGACCACCAGCATGACTGTCCCGACTGCGACGCTGCGATGGTCCTCGACGACTCGATGGAGAAGCACGTCTGCACCAACCCAGACTGTGACGGCGAACTCACGGTCGAGGAAGCACGGGAACCCGAATGTCATTCCTGCCATTCCACTGCGTTAGAGCCGCTTGCAGACGAGGATGTTCAGTATTGCACTGAGTGTGGAGAGGTCTATGAAGATCCAGAAGGCCAGGAGTGTACTACTGACGACTGTGACGGCGAACTCACGCCCAAACGGTTCCTCGGATGGACGTGCAGCGACCCCGGGTGCGACGAAGTGTATTTCGGTAATCCGCCGGCGTCGTGCAGCTGCAATAAACGGAAACTCGTTCGATCCGCGCTGTTCGACATCAACATGGTCGACGAGTGTCAGTCCTGCGGGCACGAGTTCCTTCCTAACGGTCCACACAACTGCAACTGCGACGATCCCGAGATTAGACGCCGAGCGAAGGGCTACGGGAACTTTCGGATAGTAGACGATAACGGACGAATCAGGGAAGCGAGCAACTTCCCCGGCGGACTGCCGTGTTACCACGAGGATCGGCGAGAGACCTACGCGAAGAACCGGCGATACGACTCGATGCTCCGTGGTCCGGCCAATGCTGCTGTGACGAGCGGGCGCTATTTGTTGCGTTCACTGGCAGATCGCGACGATCCCAGTACCTTCGGAGAATCGAAGATGCTCTCGTTCGCGGACAGCCAGTCCGACATGAAGGAACTCGAGCGGAACTTCCGCGAACCCGAAGAGTCGTTCTTCTTCGACCAGTTGTTCGTAGATAGCGTCAGCTCGGAGGCCGACGAATCGGGTTGGGCAACACTGTCCGACGTCGTGGAGTGCGGAGTAGACGATGCTCACCAGTACGAAGGGCAATTAGTCGGTAAGGACGGTAACGCCCCGCGGATGTACGAACATCTGACCGGCTACGACCAGTCGGTCGACGAATACCTGACGGAAGAATTGCTGTCTCGCGTCTTTGAAGGGAAGTACAGTCAGCGTTACCGCAGTAACCAACTTAGCGACGAGGGACTGGTCGACGTTCGACTGGACGCCGAACTTGACGAACTCAGCGAGGGCGAGCGTGATTTGCTCGTAGAGGCAATCGGTCAAAACCACCATTATGAGCCAAATCTGGTGGACGAGATCGAGGACGGACACGATCATCTCGATTCCCTCGTCGATCGCGGTATTCTACGTCGCGTCGAAGAGGAGGGGAGTCGGTACGTCATGGTCGACGAAGATGCGGTCGAATGTGCTGTCGTCGACAACGTGACGCCGACAAACTACAGTCCGAGCGGAGAGGAATATGCGACCTCGCTCGAGGTCACTCTAGGGCTCGCACCGGATGATGTCATCGAGTTCGGAACGACGATAGAGGACCGGTCGGAGTTCTCTCACTCCCATTACTCCCTGACTGCTCAACAGGTTTCGACATCCGACCCGATGATGTTGCTCGCGCGGGCTTACTACGGTGAGACCGATCGCGACGAGCGGCGAAAACTGGAGTATCAGTTCCGACAGGGGCGGTACCCACACTTCCTCTCGTCCGGGCCGGCAATGGAGTTAGGTGTCGACATCGGCGATCTCAACACGCTCCTCCTGTACGGGACCCCGCCGAACGCTAACTCGTATCTTCAGCGAATCGGACGTGCGGGTCGGGCTTCGGGCAATTCCCTCATTCACTCGGTCAGCCAGCGGAACCCCATCGATTACTACTACCACGAACACCCAGAGGAACTCATCGCGGCCGATCCCCAGCAAGTTCCGCTCAACGAGGTGAACCACGAAGTGCTCCACCAGTCGCTTTCGTGGGCCGTCCTCGACTGGGCTGCGACGACCCAATGGATCCCATGGCGCCGCGAACAGAGCGGTCTCGAAGACCTCATCGTCTGTGACAGCGAGCCAGTACCGCGAACGGAGCCCCGACCGAACGACGTGATGACGTTCACCGGGGTGCTTTCGTCCACGAACTTCCAAGTCCAGAGTTGGAACGATGATGCTCCGCTCGAAGCACTTCGGAGGCTTCTCGACGAGAACCGAGACGAAATCGAGCAGTGGTTGGAGGACCTCCTGTCGTTCAGCGTTTGTTCAGCGTGTGGCCGAAAGCACGCCGCTGGCTACGGCGGGGAGTGTCAGCGTAACGACTGTGACGGTGTCGTCGAGTCGGTTCTCGATAAGCATGGAGACATCGTCGAAGGGATTCTCGCCGGGACCGAGGACAAACAGAGCTTCGAGGAGACTATCGTCGATCTCTATCGCGACCAGCAAGACGACATCTACGACGACATCGATGAACTTGACGAGGAAGTGAGTGATTTACGAAGAGAAGAACGGAACACTCGCGACCGCGACGAAAAGCGCCGCCTTCGGGAACAGCGAGAGCAGGTCGAACGTCAACTCGACCAACTGAACGACTATCTCGACCGGCTCGAGGACATGGACTTCGGTAGCTATCTGAACCGGGAGAGTCCTGCTGCGTTCGGATTGCGGTCGGTTGGTAGTTCGGTCGATTACCAACTCGTCGGTGAAGACTTCGAGCACGTCAGCGACGGTTCACGCGAGCGCCGCATCGCTCTCTCTGAACTCCATCCTGGCGCTGCGTATCTCTACGACAGCGAGACCTACGTCGTGACACAGGTGTATTGGGAGCCGCTGGAATCTGCACGCATCACTGACGACCTCGAAGATGCGGCTATCTGTCCAACGTGTGCTTCCGAGTACGATAGCGACACCTCCAACTGCGAGTCGTGCGGGACGCGACTAAAGCCGCTCGTCACTCAGGTCCCGGAACGAGTGATCGCGTATCAGCACGATCTCCCGCTCAGTTCGACGCCAAGTACCCAGCAACTTCAACCCTCGACGGTCTATCAGAACGATACGGAACCCCAGAGCACGTACGCTCCTGTCGAAACCGATGCCGGCGATTCGTTCGAGGCGACGTTCTCCCGGGACATCGTCGACGAAAACGGGACCGTCCACGGACAGTTCGAGTACGGTGACGTCACGCTACTCGCCTCGACGAGTAAATACTGGGCGACCTACAAGGACGGTGGAGCAGACCCATTACCGAACGTGTTTGAGATGTGCGGTGTCGACGGATGTAACGGAGCAATCGCGAAAACTGGAGACTCGGCATACTGTACGAACAACGTCGAACATCCTGTCGATGAGAGCGAGGCTGTCCGGCCCGCAACGAAGTTCTCTACGAAGGCGGCCCGGGTACGCTTCGACAGCGAAGAACTCGAACACGGCTTCGCTCACGGCCTCCGAGTCGCACTTCAGTACATCGGCGGCGTTAGTGTCAGGCAGGTTCCAGAATCCATCGAGGACGAAGGAACACTAGTCTACGATTCCGACGAAGGTGGAAGCGGCATCACCGTGCTGCTGACCCAAGATGACGGAGAAAAATTCGAACGCGCCGTCGAACTCATGCGTGAGGCGTTTTCACCGGACGAGTCGAAGTGCAACTGCGAGAACGGATGTCCGTTCTGCCTCTACCAGTATGGGTGTGTAGAGCAGAACGACCCCGAATCGTTTGCGAAGGACGAACTGCTAGACCTGCTGTCTCACGACCTTCACCTCGAACCGAGGAACGATGAGTGATCCACTCAACGCCGCGAACGAACTCCGGACGCAGTCACCTGAGCGCCTCTGGGCGCTTTCAGCGGAGAGCGTGTACTCTGCGCTCGCCGCAAAAGCAACTGGGGAGCCGATACAGGAACGGCTCGAACCGCACGTTCGGACTGAAATAATCAGAACGAATGACGAACGAGGCCGCGATCCCGTCGTCTCGATACACGAGTGGCTACTCGACGAACTCGGTCTCGTCCACAACGGCACCATTTCGCTACTGGGAATGGTAGTGCTAATCTCGGACGAGCCACAACCGTTCATCCGAACAGCTACTGTCGCTCGGCTTCAGCCAGCTGAGATGGTGCTTCGCTCGTGCAACGAGATCGAGGAGGATAACGTCCCGAGACGCGAACTCGACAGCCTACTCGCCGACGAGTGGGATGAAACCGTTCTCGCTCCCCTCTTAGGGTCGCTCGGATTCATGACGATCTATCCCGACAGCGTCGACCTCAATCGGGAACGGATCGACAGTTCGCTGTCGGCCCAGCAGACAATGTCTACCGAGACAGTTGTTGCAGAAGCCTATCGCGACATCCTCTCTCGCGTCATCGAATCTGCGGACGCAGTCTGTCTAGAAGACCTCGTGCAGCGATTAATTGGAACAACTCCGACGAAGGGAGAACTGGAGATGGCCGAGGTAGCAAACCTCGCCAGTACGCAAGCGATCACAGTCGATGAAACGGAAATCGAAGACGCAGTCCGTAACCAGCGGCAGGAATACGAGGACGAATTCGACCAAGTGCGGTCACTGCTGGTGCCATCAACTGAGGCCGACTTAGAGAGAGTCAACACAGACCAGTCGGTCGGACTCGACGATGTATCGGAAGATGCGGATCTTAGCGCTGATGAACGGGAGGCAGCTCTCAAAGTCGTCGCCACTGTTGCGGCATACCCCGTCCTGGCGACGTTCGACATGCACTTCGTTACTGAGCGGTGGCCGAGCGTAACGCCGTACTCTCTCTACCAAGCACTTTCATCAGTTCCGGGAGTCGAGTGTGAGGTCAGCGATGGCCTCGTCGAATTTGAGACCGTGCCAGAAGCTGTCGATGTCGAGGCTGTACGAGATGAATATACGAAACACCTCGTGGAACGCTGTTCGGACATTCAGAGTCGCATCGACACCCTCTCTCAAGAGACGGTGTCACTCCCACCAACCCCCGTTGCGACCGAGTCGATGGTGGTTCAGGACTACGAATCGATCGACAGCGGGGCGATCGCGCCGACCTACTTCACCTACACGCTCGTCGATCCGGACGCTCTCGGAGAGCAAAAGATGGACGGCTACGCCGGAGATTCACGTGGACTCGGTAGAGAACGGGCACGTCTCCGCCGCTGGCATGAGAGGCGCTCGTCGGGACTGAAACCGTACACTGCAATGACCGACCGCTTGTTCAGCCTCGGCCTCGAGCGCAACATTGAGGACAAGGTTTTGCGCATCATGACACCGTTCGACGACGATACGTTCAATGAGTACGTGGCCCAGATTCGTCGTCTTCTCGAACACGGCTTCGAGTTGCGTTTGCTCACTCGCCATACGAAGGAACCCTGGGAGTGGCGGCGGCTTCAACGAAACCTGCTGAGCGAAATCAAAGAACATCGTGATCGAGTGACGGTGCGTACCTATTCGCGGTTCAAGGAACACCAGCGTGTGACGCCCGATATGGACTTCCGTGATCTCAATGAAATCGGGATTCATGGCAAACTCCAGACGGTCGGTGCACCGGAGGAAGGGGCCGCACTCCTCGGGTCTGCGAACTTCATGGAGAACAGTTACGACTGGAACCCCGAATGTGGGATCTACACCGAACGAACGCAGTTTGTCGATGCCGCGATCGAATTCTTCGACATCGTATGGGACATCTCGGCGGCTGACGAATTATCGATTGAGCGGTTGCAAGAGATTCCCGATCACCAGCTAATACCAACGTACTATAGCTAGGCTTGTTCTGCCTAACAAGCGCATTCGGATCCCTGCCTAAGAAACATACGTTAGTATACAAGTGGTGCAAATATGTAGATAGCCCAACTGGCGGCTGAAGTTCTTCGCAAGTTGGCTCACTCGGTTCGTCGCCTTAATGGCTCATAGGCATGGGTTCTTACGGACTCAAAACCACCCTCACGACTCCATTTTTTGCTACATCGGCTCGTTAGACCCGATAATATCCTCTCTAATGGCGAGAGAAAGCGTGAGAGTTTTCGCCGACTCTCGCCATTGCTGGCCTCGCACTTTCTAAGAAGATTATAGGTTTCAAAGTGGAATCTAGAAGTTTGTTTCTCGACGAAGAGTCCGAATAAACTGTGCTGGCGGTAAATATAGCTTCTCGGGATGACACAAATGTGTGCAACCTGCCCACACCGATCTAAAAATCGCAGGCCAACGATACGACTCTGAAATCATCCAAATGATATTCTGTGTATCACCATTCTTACTATAAATAATATTACCATTATGGAGTGCGTCTGAGGTACATTATGAAAGACTATTTACTATAATGTGGGCAGATTGCCCACATGGTTTCAGAAACCGCAAGAAGAAATCCGAAACCCCATATTCTAAATCAGATATGTGCTAGGTAACTCACCAAATATAAGACGAATTTTATAACTCAAATTAAATACGCTCTCGAAATAGTTTGATTGATTATCTTAATGTGGGCAGGTTGCACACATTCCTTGAGAATTGGGGGACGTGGCAAGAGGTATTGTGTGAAAGTTCTGATATTAGGATGTTTGCCAGATTTATATAAATACACATGTGCTAATGCCTACTAAATTGAGCTCTATCTATCATTTCTGCGTTTTCAGTCCCCACTGCTATTAGTAACTCGTAGGTTCAGGAGGGTCGCCATACCGTATCAGGTTCTAGTGTCTTGGAGTCTTTGTGAACCCGTCCAATTAGCACGCTAACACGGATCCTTCGAAGTTGCATTAAAGAGCGTTCCAGCGTGACGCCTTGCGCGATGGGATTTTCTACCGAAAGTCGCCGCTGCTCAGTGGTTCACCAGAGTCAACTCGTACAAAACCGGTCATTCGCACCAGCAGCGAACTCGACTCTTATCCTCTTCGGTTTCGATCTCACACGTGAATGAATCTCCTTCAGGAAACATGATGAATCGATCTTCTTCAACGTTTTTGACGCAGTCAACGTCCTCTATCTTCCAATTCGCATCTTCACCATCCTCCCACGTGTAGTAGTCATTCTCTCCCTCAACTGCAAAATCAAGGATCCCAGATCCACTCCCGAGAATGTGTTCAACTTGTTCCAGCGTGGTTGACTGAGATATTCTTGGCATGGTCGAGTGTTCTGCGTTCACACAAATTAATACCGGCTACTTTGGCGGCGCTGTGTCACTATTTCAAAAGGGAAGTTCGTGCCACCGATGGAGGATGGCAACTCCCAAGCTTCCCAGGTGGGGACGACGTAATTCCAGAGCATACCACGCATCCCACTACGCGGTAGGCCGTCGTCCACTGAACCAAACGCGGTCAAGAAATAAAGATATTGGCCGCATAGACTGGTGACTGACTTTATTCTGAAGAGGTGACCTTAGACCGAGATGGCGAGTTGAGCGAGCACAGAGATCGATGCGTACCTCTGGAGACGGGGGGTTACCACTATCTCTTTCGCGGATTCATCGTACTCAATCAAGCCCCTCGCGCTGAGTTTCGGAAGGTGCGTTTGGATCAGTCCGTTGTAGGCTGATTCGTAATCGCCTGTACTAACCTGCGTAGGCGGCGTGCCGGTCTCTATCCCTCGAATGACCCTCGCGATATGACGGACTGTTACGGAGGCGTTCTCCTCGAACAGAGAGAGGTACCGAATGAGCAGATTACGCCGTTCGTTGCCGAGGAGTTCGTGAACCTGAGCCGATCTGGTGTCGACGTCACTCGTAGCTGCCATTCTTTTCCACCTCCGTTGAGGGCAATGCGATAGTTGCGTCTACTATTCCATCGTCGGACTTTTGCGAATCGTCCTCGACTATGTACATGCTGTCTGCTCCAGACAGCGCGGGTTCGGTGTCTCAGCACCGGGCCCACTTCTGTGGACCACCGCGCGTCAAGAACGGGTAGGGCGAGAACCGTCTTAACCGTGGGTAAATCGGCTCAGTGGGCAACAAAACAAGCTTCGAGATTCGCCTCTCTCGGAGAAACCTGATTCTGTCGAAACCCACCTCAGTTGAGAGAAATAGTATGCTGCATGCAGAGGAAAGATCGCTTAGCGTATCTGATACCTGCGAATAACGGCGTACAAGATAGAGAGGCTATCCTCACTATGGTTTCCAGTCTCAGGTGGAGAAGTCAGGCGAGAATCGGGCAATAAGCGGAGCGTGATCACTGTATTCGAGCCCATCACCGTCGTAATAGCAGTCCCCAGGATTCAGGCTCTCTGATGCGATTACATGATCGAATCGTTTCCCAGTCAGAGTATCACGGTCACCCGTGGGATGACTAATGTCCAGTGTATCGAGATCGCTGTAGCCGTGGATCGTTCGAAAGACATCTACCATCCCAACATCCTCTAATCCTGTCAGGATGTTGCACTCTGCGGCCTGCCATCGCTCCGATAGTGCATCGTCCTTCTCGCTTCGCCACGGAATCACCTCACCGTCCTCGGTCTCAGCCTTGGGAGCGTTGAAGTCCCCTGCGAGTATTCGGGGCCCGGTCTCTTTCGCAAGAATGCGATTGTATACGTTCTCCAGAATTTTGATCTTCTCCTCTCCGAACATATTCCCAGGCACAGTCCGTACGTTCCAGAGGTCAATCGTTGTGTCTCCGAAATTAGCCTCTGCGTTGAGAATCTTCTCAGGGAAATTTGTATCCCAGTGCTTGCGGGTAGCGTCACCAAACGGTGGGTCACTGATACTTGGCGTCTGTCTACTGAGGTCTTCCAGAGCACTGTCCTCATGTATCGCAATGAGATTCCCGTTTACTCCGTTGAAATCTTGGAAGGGGGGCACGTCAAGCTCTCCAAGTTTACGACTCCAATCCAAGGTATCTACAATTTCCGTATACCCGGCAATGCTCTCCAGTTTGTTATACCAGAGTTCGCGCCGGTTAGTCGTCACCTCGTTGAGCATCAGAAGATCGGGACAGTCGGCACTCTCCACGATGAACTGAATCTGATTGTCAATTCGGTCAGGTGATCCGGCCGGCGGAAATGCACCCTGTACGTTCCACGAAAAAACCTCCATATCGTCTATGTCTGGTTCCAGAATTATAATCTAACCCCAGCGCGTGAGATACGTGCGCTGTATTCCAGCACAACCGCTATCACCTGTTGAAATTCCAACTGTACCAGGAAAAGCCACCTTGGACTCGAGTACGTCCTATCGTGATAATATTTTCATTCGTTCCGGAACTACACTTCGACGAAGCGGAAAGGGAGATTCATAAGGAGGTACCAACTTAGCGTAAGACGGTGAATAGAATCTGTGAGGTTTTACGTTCCTGAGTGGGACGACGCGGTCGATTCCCATTACGATTTCCGACACGACGAACTCTCTACTCTCGACCGTCAGGAGCGGGATTTAGATTACATCTGGGATATTTTTGAGCGCGACACAACCCCGATTGACGGCGTGCTAATTTCGCGTGAGCAGGTTGAAGAGACGACTCGCAAGGCGGATCGTCTCGCCGAGTACGGGGTCTACGATGATCCGGTGTTGTCCGTTCCAGAATGGCTTCCGACGATCAGCGACTGCGGCGCTTGGGGCTACAAGTCTCTCCCGTTCCCTCCGTACGGGAACGCCGAGATGCTCGACTTCTACGAAACGCTGGAAGTCACAGTCGGCGTTACTATCGATCACCTCGTTTTGGGTTCGGGGAAAGACAAGGGTCGACTGTACCTCGACGAACGCGCCTTCCATGCCGATTTCAAGAAGAGTGACATCCCAGACGCACTGACTGACGTCGTCGATTTGATGGTCGACGAGTGGCCCAACGAATGGCCTACTTACGTTGAGGAGTACGAACCGTCCATCTGTACTCAATCGAAGAAGGAGGTTGAGGCCTTTGCTCCAGAAGACTTCGAGGGTGACGTCGATACGGTACTTGCGCGATTGGCTCGTGATCCCAGAGCGGTGTACCGAGAGGATGACGCGGCATTCCGCTACGAGCTTACTCTCCGGAACGCTCAGGAGATGTACGACCTGTACCACCGAGGTAACTACCCATTCCGGCTAATGGTAGCGATCCAGGGCTGGAACCCCGAGACGTATATCGAGGCCACGGAAGAAGTGCTCGACATTGGATACAATTATCTCGGTATCGGTGGCGTCGCTGGCAGTCCCATCCACGACGTCAGGCAAATCGTGAAGGGCGTCGGAAAGACTGTAAAGGAGTTTGAACGCGAGAATAACACTCGCATTGACTCGCACGTCTTCGGGTTTGCGAAGAGTGAAGGATTCGAGACGGTCGGTCGATCGGGGATGACCAGTTTCGATAGTGCGAGTATGCTCCGTTCGGCATGGACCGGAGGGCAGAACTATCGGCTTGACAATGACGAGCGATACGACGCGATTCGAGTCCGTTACCCATCTAACCGTGATTCTCTTGCCGAGGCCGTAGAAAAGTCCCTTCGCGGCCGCGAGACGTTAGTAGCCTTGAGAGCCTACGATTCTGGAGAATCTATCGTTGATGCCCTCTACGAGTGGCAGAAGAAAGCAGAAAAGGTCCTTCCGGCCACTCGAGAATATCTGCGTGAACACCGTCACGACGAGCAATACGACGCGTCGCTACTCCAAGAAGTTGAAACCGCTTTTAGAGACGATTTCGAGTACGCCCGAGAGCTCCAGGCGAGTTTCAGCGACAATCTTCGAGGAAAGCTGGTCAAGCTTCTTCGGAAAGACGATCCCGAGGACCCGGTTAGCTTCGAAGAGTATTCTGATCTACTAACCGTCGCACAGCAGGAGTTCGAGCCTTTCCCGCGTATGACTACCATCCTTGAAAACGACGATCCTGAAACTACTTATGACGCGATTTGGACCGTCGTTCGCGATTACGCGACGTGGATCGGCGACGAAGACCTCTTAGAAGAGTACCAGCGTACACTGCAAAACCGACCTTGGGAGAAGTGCGATTGCTCGATCTGTACCGAGAACAGTATCGAGGTCTGTATCTTCCGTGGTAACGACCGCAACCGTCGACGTGGATTCCATAACACCCGACGGTTCTACGACGAGTTCACCGACGAGCTACCGAAAATCCTCATCGGAACTCGAGGAACGGCATCTCTGAACGGCTACGAAACCATCGAGGACTACCTGCGAGCCGAGCATCCTGACTTCTGGCAGCAGGTGCATGATCTCCCAGTTGCCGAAGTTGGCGTTTTGGATGCCGGCGGTGTACGAGAGTGGTGGGACGAAACCCCCACCGGTGTTTCGCTTGCCCGGAGTCGCATGGCTGAAAACCTTGGTCAGCAAGCAGAGCGATACCAGAAGGTGTTCCTTCACACACCTGACGGAGAAATCGACGAGCACATCGTAGATGCCGTGGAGGAAAGCAACTGCACAATCCAGACGTTCCAAGATCCATCGAAACTGCGCCAGAATGCTTTGGAAGCGTGCGGAGAGAATTACATAGCTGGGGATGACTTCCTGCCTCACCCACCCGAAATCAACGTCAAGGATGGACTCGACATTCTGGTCATCGACCAATGCTCTGGTTCAAAGGACTTCCCGGAAGGTGCACCTGTCTTCGATGATGAAGAGACGCTCCAATTCTCGAGAGAAGAGCTCTTGGAGCGCGATAATGTTCCCGCAATCAACGCCAAGGATCTCTACACGGGCCGACAGCAGGAGTTCGTGAAGGAAGCGGTTAGACGGCTCAAAGGAGAAGGTCACGATGTCAAGCGGTACTTCATAAGTGCAGGCTTCGGCCTCGTTTCCGAGGACGAACCGTTGCCGCCATACGAAGTGACGTTCAGCTCGATGGGCGTTGCCGACATCAGGGAGCGATCTAAACAACTCAGCATTCAGGCCGACTTAGAGCAGGTGCTGAACGAGTCAGACTACGATGTAGTCTTCTTCACTCTCGGGAAGGATTACTACACCAGCATTGACATCGATAATATGGTCCAGAACGTTCGTTCTGACCGTATTGGAGTCGTCTTCAACCGGGAACTCGTCGACGACCAGTTCGATAATATCGTGTCAGTGCCTGCCCGCACAGAAGACGCGAAAAACCACGGCACAATCGTAGTAGGGTTGAAAGGACACTATATGAAGAATTTCGCACACCGTATAGACAGTGTCGAATCACTGGAACCTGAAGCGATTGAGGGCCTCTGTCGTCGTGTAGAAGAGGAACCTACTCAGATGGCCTTCGAGAAGTATTAGACGAGAAATTACTAAGGCGGACCTCTATACTTCACCTCTTCTGATCCTCTATCGCCCCATTATCTAAGTAAGATAACAGCATATCCGAGCGGGAGGGATGCTGTACAGACAACGGAAACTCGATCTTCCCCACGGAGAACTGGATACACCAGTTCTCTTCCCGGTTCGGAACGTGGGAAAACGGTCGAGTGACAACACTCCCAAGTACGTCGGCACTATCCCGGAGTTTTCCGCGGCGATGATTAACGCTCGATCGATACGGAACCGGGACCCGATGTGGAATCGGCTAACGAATGGTGTGACTCTCCGCGAAGAGATGGACGTTCCAGAAGACACCATCATCTTCGCTGATAGCGGTGGATTCGATTTTTCGGAACAGGAGATCGACACTACGCCGGAAAAGACGATCAAAACTCAACGGAAATTGGACAGCGACATACACGGGACAATTGACATCCCTTTGTCCAGAGAAAACCGTGCAGCAGAGAATCAACGGCGTATCGATCGAAGCATCGAGTTTGCTCTCGATGCGAGTGATCTCCATACTGGCGATGCTCTACTCTTTGCGAGCGTTCATGGGTACGATCCAGAAACGATTCGGAACAATATCCAGTACCTGGAGAACCGCGGAGATTTTGATGGATATGCACTCGGGAGCATGGTGCCGATCCGGACAGATTACAAAAAGGTAACAAAGTTGGTACTTGCTGCAAGAAATGCGACGGAGAAACATCTACACGTCTATGGTCTCGGCGGATTAGTGTATCAACCACTTTTACTTTATCTCGGTGTCGATAGTTTCGACTCGTCGGCGTTCATCAGAAGTGCCGGCAATCGTAACTACCTGATACCTGGTTTTGGAGGGGAAGAGCTCCACAACATCGAGGACTTAGATCGGTTGCCTTGCCCTTGTCCGATCTGTGGGCAACGGAGCTTAGAAGACATCCGGGAAGATCGAACCGCGCTCACTCAGCATAATCTCTGGGCGCTTGCAACGGAGCTTCGGCGATTCAAATACATAGCTGAGTCTGATCGGGACGTCGAGAATTATCTCGATCTTCGCTTTCAGGGCAACGAAGTTACTAGGCGGGCCTATGAGACCGCAAAACAGCAAGTGAGGAGGCTCACATGAGTGACGAACGAGCGACGATCCGTCCAGTCACACTGAGTCGTTTGGTCGAACTCACACATGCCTGTGAAGACGACGAGAAAACGACAGAGGATCTCGAGACCGCCCTCGATGTAAGTCATCGACGAGCACGAGAAACGGTTCTGGAAGCGAAACGAATCGATCTGCTGGACGAACGCGAATCAGATGACGATTCCTATTACGGGACCACCGCTATCGGCGAAGCCTTCTTAGAGGCGATTCGGGATGAGAACTGGCAGCAAGTGAGTTCAATCCTCGCGACTCGTAGCCCTCACTACGGAACATTTCTCGAGGTTCTGGAGCAGCTCGAACCGACAGACCTCGATACCCTTCTGGAGAGCCTGGAAGAAGACCAGAAGTATACACCCTATTCCTTCAATCAGACCGGCATAGAGGTCGTCGGTGACTGGGCCGAACGATTAGGCCGCGTTCAGCGGAATGCCTTCACTGGGAGCTACTATTTGACCAGCCAATCCAGCATTCCGGACAACTTCCCTTTCGTGGTGCTTGACGCTTATGACCACCTCGAACAGACAGCAGGCGTAGATTTGCGACAGCGCTATCTGTCGATACCGCAACTTCGGGAGGAAGTCTGTGAACGAATTGGATGTTCACGTGCGGGTTTCGACGAGGCACTAGTCGCTCTCTGCCAGCAAAACGTCGGCAAACTCGAGCTTTCGGGGGCTCCGATGGATACGGAGGCTAAAGATTCTACTCTCGGGATCAAGCGGATTTCCGTGGCAGATGAGGGAACGTTGGTCTCCACATCGCAATCAACACAGCAGGTGATGTCTGGCGTCGAATTGTACGACAAACAATACTACTACCTCGCGGTCCACGACCGCGACGTCACGTTCCACCAGGAGAATACATAATGTCCGACGCATTCGAAATTTCAGACGAACAGCAAGATTACTCACAGTACGGTCTCGAGGCCAATCCGTTTCCGTACAGCCCGGTTCCCGCAGAAGACCCCGAAATATACTGTGGTCAACAACACGTCTCCGAAAAGATTAGCTCCACAGTCTCCACGATGCTTTCGACTGGAAAGTCCAAGCATCTCGTTATCACTGGGAAATACGGCAACGGAAAGTCGCATACACTCAAATATACCCGCTCACTGTTACGGGACCGGGACGATGTCGTCGTTGGGTACGTTGCTCAACCGGGAGAGGGCTTTCTCGACATCTATCATGAGTTCGTGTACGACCTAGGTTTCAATCGAGTCCAAGAATTGGCCTACGAGTACCTCGCCTCGGTTGCTCGTGACGTCACGGATGCAAATCCAATTAGCGCGAGCGCAATGAAATCGCTCATCGATGAAGGAGATGTCCTTCTCTCTGAGATCGTCCCGGAGGCAGTTCGACGGTTAAGCGATGTGACCCATTTTGCCGACTTTGCTCGTGCGATCGTACATATGGTGTACGAAGACACCAATCTCTATGCTTGGCAGTGGTTGACCGCAGAGGGCATCCGGTATGAGCAGCGCAAGGAGATGGAGATCCACAGCGCACTTGATGACGATACGATGGGCGTCCGGGCGTTTACCGCTTTCAAGAATATGCTACTCGAACTCGGTTACACTGGCGTATTTGTTTTCGTCGATGAGTTCGAGAGCATCGCACGTCTCAGCCCAAAAAACGAGCAGGCTACGCTCAACAGTATTCGACACCTGATGGACCAGAATAGTTCCGGGCTGTGTATGTTGTTTGGCTGTGCCCCCGAAGTCTGGCAAGACGTCATGAGTGAGTATCATGCCTTCAGTGAGAGAATCGGAGAGGAGGTTGCCCTGAAACCGCTCACGAACGAGCATCTGAACGAGCTGGTAGCAGACTACCTCAGCCGAGAACGCAATGGGGCGAACGAAGATTCTTCGATAGACCCGTTTACTGATGAAGCGTTGGACGTGATTCTACAACGTTCACAGGGTAACGTTCGTCAGGCCTTGGCTATCTGTAGCCGCGTGCTGGATTCTGCTATTGAGGAAAACCGAGAGTTAGTCACACCCGAGTTCGTCCAAGAATCGATGTGAAATGTGGTCTACTGAACGAACATCCCACTAGTTATGGGGTTTCTGTCCCTCAAGCCATCTTGAACCGCGTCGAGGAACACTCGTCTCGAAAGAGGCGAGCGGCCCACGCTGACTCGTGGGTGCTCCAACCTCGGTGCGGTCAGACCAGTTCGACCGCATGACTCGATACGTAAGCACCAAACCTGAATCCTACGCTCGAAGTCGGACGTACCGTTATCAAAAGAACTCCAAGCAGGAGGGGTCCTATGACCTCTGATGGCGAAAATGAACAAAACAGGACCGGTCCGCTTGGCAAGGACCAACGGTATATCGATAACAGTGCCGCGGTCATCGCTGAAAAAGCCAAGCTGTGGACTAATTCCCGCCGTCAACATGTCGTACGGCAGGTTCTAGCTGCACCGAACAGAGAGATGTCACTCCGACAACTTGCGCTGAATCTTCGGGATCATATCGATGAACAAACTGAACAGGATCCTGATTACGATGATGTCCGACAGACTCTCCGTCGACGTCATCTTCCCCGCCTCTCTGAGCATGACGTTGTCGACTTCGAAGACAACATGATTCGCCCCGGACCAGAATTTGGCGCAGCAGTAGAACTGTTAGTTCGCAACGACCCTCGAGTATAGTAGCAGAATTGAAAACTGCTTCCTTTGTTTTAGAAGGCCTCGAAATTCGTGGTAAGTGTAGACGGATGACATAAATTGGAGTTGTGTCATTTTGGCCGGAACTTTCATATCAGAATGTCCCCTCCCGAGTAGTGTGTCTGATTTACAGTCAGAACGATGTAAATACACTTGGCCCGAGGATTTCGACGGGCAAAAATACAACCCAACTATTGGGCAAAATTGTTGCTTTAGAAGAACGCTTCCAGATACTAACCGATGTCCTTGGCATGCAGATCCTCGAAATACTACGCATAAAAACATAGAAACACTAAGCAGATCACGTTCTCCGGATGACATTCGGCGTCTGAATTCTAACTGTAGTGAACGTCTTGATGGCGCTATTGTTCGAGGTATGGATTTAGCTATTGGTCAACTTGATAATGCGCTTGAGGTCTATGGCCCTAACATAGATGCGTTTTCATTCGCTGATTGCTCCCTTCGCGACTCTGATTTTAAAAGCACAAACTTAGGGGCGAGAAATTTCGAAGATGCCGATCTATTTAGGGCAGAATTTGAGGGTGCAAAATTTGAACACTCCGATTTCACCTCAGCGAGAATGACGAAAGCAAACTTTCAAGAGTCTGAATTCTGGTATACTAAATTTGATGTCTCTACTGGCTCAGAGAGTGACTTTTCTGACGCGAGTATGAATGAATGCACATTTAGCAAGGGTGATTTTAGTGAATCTGATTTTGAAGGAGTCGCATTTAAGAAAGCAGATTTTTCCGAGGCTAACGTCTCAGGTGCTGATTTCACAGATGCATCTCTTCGAGAAGCTGATTTCTCTCATGCAAATGCAGAATTAGCCATCTTCAACCGAGCGAACTTGTTTGATGTTGAGTTTGAACTATCTAGGCTATATGGGGCCATATTCGGCGATTCCCAAGTAAATGAAGGTACTTTTGAGAATGTTTCTCTTTCGGAGGTAGAGCCTGACGGTAGTTGGAGAAAAAAGCTACACACGTATATTTGGGGTCCTGTAGGCAATGACTCTTATCGATGCGTATACGATCCGAACATTATCATTGATCGACCAACCGACTTTGATCAGACAGATAGTATCTCAACCGAAGCCCGAGCAGGGGCAGTGTACCGCCAATTTGAACAACTCGCCACAGCAAATGCCCTGCCCAATTGGCAACGACGGTTCTACATCCTAAGGCAAAGTGTCTATCGACACCGCCTTAAAAAAGAAGGAGACAGACTAGGTTATTGGTTTCAGTCTCTCCAACGAATGTTGTTCGGCTACGGAGAACACTTTTCGCGGATAGTTGGCTGGTCTGGGGCAATAATATTGCTGTTTTCTATCATATATTTGATGGGAGGTTGGATTCATCCCGTAGAATCACAGGGAACACTTGGGCAGCCAATCTTTTGGAAAAATGCTCTCAGTAACCCCAGAGTGATTTGGGATAGTATCTATTATAGCACACTCACATTTACTGCACTAGGATTTGGTGATTTTCGGCCTATGGGTACGTTAGGTCAATTGTTTACGATTGCCGAAACATCGGCTGGAGCCATTCTACTGGCGCTCCTTGTTTTTGTATTTGGCCGTAGGACGGCCCGATAGAATCAATTTCAGCATAATACTTTACTGTATGGACTGCAATTATAACTCTTATTAATTCTAATTATTGTGGGTAGGGCTGTACGATCACCTGTTGGGGTTAAATCTGATGACCTGCACAGGTTCCACTCTGAGAAACCCGACGGTTTCGGCACAGTTGGTTGGTTTCCATGGTACATTTCTCTACGCACCCTGTGGGCGGGACCAGTTTTTGAATTATTGTATTTTGTGTCGTGTTGCAGACAGAGGCTCTAATACGCCGAGTAAGGACTGTGGGAGTCGCTGTTAATGCTACTCCGTTTCACTAACGACCTGAAGCAGCAGTGGATTTTCGAAATTCGACATCCACTGCAACCGCCAGACTATGACACAAACTACACAATCGGCTTCACTCGACGATCGACAGCACAAACCTCGAAAGACGAAAATTCACTCCATACTAGGGGACCCTGAACATCGTATCATTCTCCGGGTTCTTGCAGACGCTGATGGATCAGTATCTCTCAAAGAACTCACTCGTGCAACGCTCCGTGACCAAGAGTATGACGCGGATGTTAGCGTGTCGATCCTGGAAGGTCTGATGCTGGATATTTACTTGCCGGTTCTGGACTCAACGGGAGCCATCGAGACCGATGCAGGGTACAACAGGATTGGTCCGGGCGAACATCACGAAGCGTATCTCCAAATGGCTGAAGCCGTCGACGAGGTCTACGAACAGCATTTCGGAGGTATCTAATGCTCGGAACGCCCGTCGGACTCTACGAACTTTCCGACATTCATCTTGATGTTGATGAGTTTGGAGTCCACATCGACAATCCGGTCGTTCTCCTCGGAACGCGGCATGGCAGTGCAAGTCGTCACAAACAGGGGTCGAAATCGGTGATCAAGCTCGGTCCTGTCCATTATCCCGAATCTATTTTCCGGAATGACGGCTGTGACGCTCTCGACAATGCAAATGACATGCTGTACGGCGCTATTGTCGTATCAGAGGCTGATCTGACAGACGATGCGATCACCGCTCTCCGGCAGAGTGGGGGTTCAGTATTCTCAGACGTTTCTGAACCAGATGTGCTCTACTGACCCCAGTGAACTTCTCTGCCACTAGAATACGACCCAGCATGAGTTTCAAGGATTTTGCTTCCACCATCGATAACGTATTTGACCGATTCGAAGTGGTCGGGAACCCTCTGTCAGATTACGAGCGACCACTTGACGAACTGTTTGAAGATCCAACTGTAGTCATTCGCTGGTCTGCTGATCCCCGCGAACAGATACCAGACATCTCTCCGGTGCTAAAGCTTGCTGCACAGGAAGATATGCTCCTCGTCGATCGTACTCTCGAGTATGACGAGGGCGATGAAAACCAAAGTGAAACGCCACAGCTGGGCGAGTCCTTAGAGTTCGAACACCGCCCTTGATTACTGCTACCTGAGAAGCTTCTGTAAATCCGTTTTACTGATGTTGGCTACCTCTACAGATAGCTTCGGGTAAATCGACGAAGAAAAGCGGTTGGCGAGTATAAATCCGATAATGGATATTCAGTTTCTTGGCGGAGCACGCGAGATCGGCCGAAGCGCCATTCTCGTGGACGATTCTCTTCTGCTCGATTTTGGGATGTTGACGGACAATCCTCCTCAGTTTCCGGTGCAAACACCGAATCCGGATGCAGTCGTTGTTTCGCACGGGCATCTCGATCATGTTGGTACGATACCGTCCCTGCTTTCCGGTGACGAACGGCCGCTGATTCATTGGACACCCCCGACGTACGAGCTGACGCTGACGCTCGCGCGGGATACACTCAAGCTACACGGGGGATCATACAACTGCCCGTTCACTGAGAACGATCTCAAGCGAGTTACGCAGGTGTCGAAAACGCACGGGTATCAGGAAACCTTCGAAGCGGCTGGCTATGACGTAACATTCTACAATGCAGGACACATCCCAGGGAGCGCTCACGTGCTCGTTGACGATGGGGATACACGGCTACTCTACACGGGAGATTTCCATACTGATGATCAACGCTTGGTTTCAGGGACGACCGCACGACCCGAAGCTGACGTCGTCATTTGCGAGAGCACCTACTCCGATGTCGAGCATGAGGACCGATCCGTGGTGGAGGAGCGATTCGCTGAGAGCGTCGAGACGACGCTATGGGAGGGTGGCACGGTCGTCGTCCCCGCTTTTGCGATCGGACGAACGCAAGAGATAATGCTCATCTGTGATGCCTACGACATCCCTTGTTACGTCGACGGGATGGGGAAGCGGGTAACCGAGATGCTTCAGCAGTATCCCGAGTTCCTTTGCGACGCAGATGCATTTCGACGAGCAAAATCCCACGCACGGTTCGTCACCGGACGTAACGGTCAGCGAAAGCGGATAACTGAACAGAAGGCAGCGATCATCACCACCAGTGGAATGCTGTCTGGTGGCCCCGCCATGACCTATATCCCGGAAATCCGGGCGAATCCAATGAACAAAATCACTATGACAGGCTATCAGGTCGAAGGGACACCCGGTCGCGATTTACTTGAAACCGGGAGTGCCGAGCTTGACGGCCGGGTGATGCCTGTTAGTGCTCAAGTCGAACAATATGACTTCTCTGCACACGCTGATCGAAATGGCCTTTTGAATTTCCTGGGATCGTATCTAGATAGCTCGGTTCTAGTGAATCACGGAGACAAGTGTGAGACATTTGCCTCTGAACTTAGAGCAGATGGGTTTGAAGCCTCGGCTCCTAAGCTTGGGTCTTTGCATAGTATTTAATTGAGTCGAAATTGCCAATACTGATTCATATGGGCGTCTCTATTGGTCAGAGCCACAAATTCTAGTGGCCACTTCAGAATCTACGCGTCATTCCAATCAACACAACTCACACAAACTGGGATAAGATTTGACCGCACATATGCACCTTTTGGGTTAATACGACGAATAGTCAACTCAGCATCGCTTGACCCACATATTTGGCACGTTCTTGAGTGTCGCTTTACTACTTGGTAGAATATCCTTGCTCGGTGTTTCCATGAGACTTCCTTGACAGATTTTCCAGCATTATCAATTTCAGAACTGACATCAACGCCAAGACCATCACCCTTTCCATGATTACAAAGGCGACAAAGAACCTGTAAGTTATCCATTTTGTTAGTTCCAAACGTCGATACAGGCTCAATGTGATCAACTTCTGGGGTATGTCGGAGTTCTGTTTTTGGATGATATGGCTTATACATATCTCTTTCATCAGATGTTCGTGGCTCAGATGAAAAGTCTACGTGGCAGTGTGCACATTGGTTATTCTGCTTCTTTAGGAGTCGATTTTTAAAGCTAGTTACCGATTTCCGTCCTTCCTCCCACACGTCAAGTGTTTTTGATAATTCCCTACTTAATTCATCAGCATCATCTTCTTCGAAGCTAAATGAATCCTCCAAGTATTCTTTTATGATACGGTGGCGAGATTTCCTACTCTGTGGGTCGTGATTGAAAGCCTCTCTTGGGCACAGATGTCCTGCTAACCGAAGTCGAACCTCGTATTTCTGAATGGACTTAAGATCATTATGAGCATCAATCAATTCAGCTGCTCTTTTCACCGCATATTCTTGGTACTCTTCATTAAAATCGTCTCCTAGATCAGGGTCACCGAGCAAAACCCGATACAGCAAGGCATCGAGAGAAGATTTCATAGACACCTAATTAGTATCTCTGAAAAGTTTCAGTTTCCCGATTTGAGCACCAGACATTGCTTTTTCCATCTGTTCTTTAAATAGGTCATGACCATCACTCGTATCTAATCCACTCATCTGCCACTCTCTCGTGAAGAACTCCTCTGGCAGGTCTTCAAGGGTGTTCTCTACTGCACCTTCCAAATTCTCATGATTGGCGAATAGTTGATCCTTCCCAAGCTCATCAGTGTACAATCTATTCAGGGGCTTTAGGCGCTCAAGCACCAATTCTTGTAGTTGTAGTAGAGTGACTTTTTGCAAAATCTGTCCTTCACCCTCTTCAACTGCTTCTTCCCATGCATCTTGATAGACTTCTTTAATAGCCCGCCAGAAGGCATAGAAGGTTTTCAATCTATAGTCGAATTCTGGGTCGGGGTCCCAATCGTCTACGTCAGCATATAATGGACGGAACTTTGATCCCATTTTCACAAAGTCCATAACGACTTGATGAGCAACATTCTCATCAATTACACCTTGACTGTCTTCAAGCCCAAAGTCGATGAGATTTGCAAAAGGAGAGTCTGGATTTCTGTGCATTCTAAACGTCAATTGGGCTTCTTCGGCACGCACACCGGCATCCCGGAATCGCTCATACAAATCCTCAATTTCCGCATTTGTAAGTGAGGTGCTTACTGTCGCCCGGAGTTCAGTCTTTTTTAACGGTCTAGCCTTATTATTGACTACATAAAAGTGGAAAACTTGTTCGCTCTCACTCATTCCCGGCATCAAGACAACGGGGAATTTGACATCGAAATCAGCAATCTCTTTTGCTCCGAATACACGGTGCTGACCGTCAAGAATTCGGCCAGGGCGTGAAACCCCTGTTACATAGTCTCGAACTGCTTCCTGCCTTTCTTCTGGTAATTCTTCAAAATTCTCATTAGCTCGTTTCAACTCTTTTGTTAGTTCTGCTAGATATGAGGATGGGATAGAACGGTCCTCTTCTTCAGGGTCGTCCCCGTCACTCTCGTCTTGATCGACGAATTCCTGTTCATCTTCATCAAGACGCGAATAAAATGACTGGTAGGTATCTTCAATAAGTGTGTCTAGATCACGCTCTTCATACGAAATTTCAACATCAACTATGTTCCCGTCTTCATCTACTGTGATAGCGTCATCACCGACTGCAACAAGAAGTGCACCCGGAATGACGTTATTTTCATCCAATTCAAGGAAATCTTTGATCTTCTTATGGCGACTGCTTAATTCTCGCTGGTATCCAGCCATGAAATCTGCCTTTTTTCTGGGTACATCAGCCCAATCTAGCAATTCTTCAGCAGGAACCTGTAGCATATATAACGATGGAGCGTCCGGTTTCTGCTGAACTTTCATTCCTTGGTACTGAAATTCCATACCCGATGGTGATGTGCCACTCCCATAACAATGTTACTAGCACATTTTCGTTTCCGATGCTCTCGGGCGGGCCGGCGATGACCTACGTGCCGGAGATCCGCGGGAGCCCGACGAACAAGATCGCCTTCACGGGGTATCAGGTCGAGGGGACGCCCGGCCGGGAACTGCTCGACACCGGGCGGGCCGAGATCGACGGGCGGGTGATGCCCGTGAGCGCGCAGGTCGAGCAGTACGACTTCTCGGCGCACGCCGACCGCGAGGGTCTGCTGGCGTTCCTGAACGACTACCGCGACGCCCGAGTCCTGGTGAACCACGGCGACAGGTGCGAGGCGTTCGCAGAGGAGCTACGCGACGATGGATTCGATGCGAGCGCGCCGGGACTCGGTGACACCGCCGAGTTCGCGGGTGAAAAGTGAGGAGTTCGACGTGAGGAGTCCAGTTCAGTAGCGTTTCACAGCACCCGAAACACGCGAACCGTGTCGCGCTTGCCGGGCTCGCAGAGCAGTTGCGCGAGTCCGAGCGACGAGAACACCTCCTTCCAGTTGCGGTGATACAGCGGGAAGTCGTCGTGGACGCAGCTCACCTCCCGGCCCTCGCGGCCCCGGCGGGGGCTGTTGCCCTCGTTCTCGGCGGTGATGAGCAGGTCGCTGCTGACGCGAGCGAGTTCCTCGAACGCCCACGCGTTGTCGGGGTGGACGTGCTGGAGCGTCTCGACCGAGTACACCACGTCGAACTCGTCGTCGGGCATCTCCGGGACGAGGTCCTCTATCGCGCCGGTGTGGAACCGTCCGGTCTCTGCGAGTCGGGGGTAGTGGTCGGCCATCACGTCGAACGACTCGTCGTTGATGTCGATGCCGGTGAGGTTCTCGTACCGCTCGTCCAGCAGTCCGGCGAGGTGGCGGCCGGAGCTACAGCCGACTTCGAGGATGGCGGCGTCGCGGTCGACGTAGTGGTCGAAGATGGCCGTAAGGCGCTCGGTCACCTCGTTCGGCCCGATGTCGGCGTAGTAGGCGGGCGAGAACTCCTCGGAGCGGTCGGCCCAGTACCGGTGATTGTCCTCCGGCGAGTGGTCGTCCCCTGGTCGATGCTCGTCCTCGGGTTCCATACGTGATGGGCAAGAGCGCGCCGGATAAAGAGTTCGCGGAGTCGGTCCGGAAAACCAGCAGCGCCGCAGCCGCCTCAGGCCTCGTCGAGCAGTGTCTCCGCGAGCTTGGGAACGAAGGTCCCCACGTCGGTCACCATCCCGATGGCCTGCGCGCTCCCGCGGTCGAGCAGTTGGGTCACCGTCGCGGGGTTGATGTCCACGCAGACGACCGGCGTCGTCGACGGTAGGCAGTTGCCCACCGCGACCGAGTGGAGCAGCGTCGAGAGCATCACCACCATGTCGGCCTCGTGGGCCTGCTCGCGGATGGCGTTCTGGGCCTCGACCGCGTCGGTGACGGTGTCCGGGAGCGGGCCGTCGTCCCGGATGGAGCCCGCGAGGACGTACGGTACGTCGTTCGTGACGCACTCGTACATCACGCCCTCCTCGACGATGCCCTGCTCGACCGCCGGCTCGATGCCCCCGGCGCGGATGATCCTGCTGATGGTATAGATGTGGTGCTTGTGGCCCTTCCGCGGGCTCTCCAGGGTCTCGACGTCCATGCCGAGCGAGGTGCCGTACTGACCGCGTTCGAGGTCGTGGACCGCGAAGCCGTTGCCCGCCGACAGCGCGTCGACGTACCCCTCGCGCACGAGGCGGGCCAGCGCGTCGCCCGCGCCCGAGTGGACGACCGCGGGACCCGCGACCGCCAGCACCGACCCGCCGTCGGCCTTCGTCTCGGCGATGGCCTCGGCGATCTGTCGGATGAGTGATTCCGAGGGGCGCTCGGGCGAGACGCCGCCCTGCATGAACCCGAACGGCCCCGAGGACCCCCGCGGGCGCTCGGGCGGGTCCACGCGGACGCCGGCCTCGTCGGTCACCACGAGGTCGCCCTCCTCGATGGCGTTCAGGACCTTCGTGTACGCGCGCGGCCCGGTTTCACCGTCCGCTTCGACCACGATAGCACAGTCCATCTCGATGCGCTCGACGGGGAGCCACTCGCCCTCGTAGCGGACCTTCGTCGGGTGATTGGTCGTCGAGTAGAACCCCTGCGGGACCACCATGTCCGCGGGCGCGGGCTTCAGCGTCGCGTCCGGCGGGTCCGAGAGGTGCGCGCCGCTCTGGTGGAGTTCGTGGAGGATCTCCCGAAGCGACTCCTCGTCGTCGGCCGTCACCGTCATCCGGCAGTACGACTCGGCGTCCTTGTGCTCGCCCACATCGAACTCCTCGACGTCGAAGTTGCCGCCCAGATCCATCACCACGCCGAAGCACCGCTGCATCATCCCCGAGTCGATGATGTGGCCCTCGAGTTCGACCGTGCGTGCGACAGTCATCGTCCGATGGACGGGCGAGCGAGCAATCAAGGTTGTGCTGGCGGCCGTTCTTCGCGGACGGGTTCCTCGGTTGGATCGGAACCAGTTCGGTCGAAGCGACTCGGGACGACGTGCTACCGACCGACGGCCCCTGCGACCTTCTCGATTGGATGGGGCGGCTCGTCGCTGGCCCCCTCGCGGTCACCCAGCTGCGTCCGGCAGGACGCGCCGGGCGCGACCACGAGGTCCCCGTCGCTGTCGTCGACCTGCTCGAACAGGATCTCGCCGATGGCCCGGCTCATCGAGAAGTGCTCGGCCTCGTAGCCGAAGCTGCCGGCCATCCCGCAACAGCCCGAGTCGAGCGGGTCCACGTCGTAGCCCGCCGCGTCGAGGACCGCCGCGGCGTGGTGGTCCTTCTTGGTCGCCTTCTGGTGGCAGTGGCCGTGGTAGGTCAGCGACTCGTCGGGCGCGTCGAAGTCGAGGTCGGCGGTGAGCTCGAAGCGGTCGAGATATTCCAGTACGCCGTAGGTGTTGGCCGCCACGCGCTCGACCTCGGGACCGGACAGCAGATCGAGGTAGTCCGACTGGAACATCACCGCGTCGGAGGGTTCGACCAGCACCACGTCCCAGCCGTCCCGGACCTTCGGCGTGAGGGCGTCGACGTTCTGCGCGGCGCGCTCGCGGGACTTGTCGAGAAAGCCCTTCGAGTGAGCGGGACGTCCCGTCGAGGTGACGCCCGCGGGAATCCGGACCCGGACGCCCGCGGCTTCGAGGACCCGGACCGCGGCCTTGCCCGCTTCCGGATGGTTGTAGTTGGTGTAGGCGTCGGGGAACAGCGCGACCTTCCGGGCCGCGTCGGCCTCCGAGACTCGCGGCCCGCCGCGCGCCTCGAACCAGTCGGTGAAGCTCTCGCGGTGGAACGTCGGGAGGCTCCGCTCGCTGGCGATGCCGACCGTCTTCTCCAGCACGGTGCGGGCTCCCGGCAGTTCGCTCGCCCAGTTCGAGAGCGGCGCGAGGGCCGACCCGACCGCGTTGAGCCGGCCGATCTCCGAGAAGAGGCGTTCGCGGAGGCTCGCGCCGTGCTCGTCGTGGTGGGCGTGCTCGACCTCGGCCTTGAGCTTGGCCATGTCGACCTCGCTCGGGCAGTCGCGCTTGCAGCCCTTGCAGCCGATGCAGAGGTCCATCACCTCGGCCATGAACTCCGTATCGGTCGCCGCCGTCGTCTCCGCGGGTGAGGCTCGCTCCGAAGCGGCGGCGTTCGCCGCCTCCAAATCCCCGCTCATCGCCTGCCGGAGCAGGTTCGCGCGACCCCGCGTGGCGGTGCTCTCCTCGTCGGCGGCCCGATAGGTCGGACACATCACGCCGCCGGTGGTGTCCTGCTGGCCGCGACAGCCCGCGCAGCCGTGACAGAGTTCGACCATCCCCTGGAAGCCGTTCTCGTTCTCCCAGTTCAGCGCGGGGTCCAACCCCGCGTCGAACTCGTAGTCGGGGCTGAACCGCAGGTTCTCGGTCATGTCCACGTCGCCGCAGACGTTGCCGGGGTTGAGCAGCCAGTCGGGGTCGAACGCGGTCTTGAGGTCGCAGAAGAGGGTCCAGACGTGCTCGCCGTACAGCTTCCGGTTCCACTGAGTCCGAGCCCGGCCGTCGCCGTGCTCGCCCGACACCGACCCGCCGTACTCGACCACCAGGTCGGTGACGGCGTCGGAGACCGACTCCATCTGGTCGACGCCCGCCGGACTCTTGGTGTCGACGAGCGGGCGCATGTGCATGCAGCCGGGACCCGCGTGGGCGTAGAAGCTCGCGAACGTGTCGTTGTCTTCGAGCACCTGCTGGAAGTCGGCCACGTAGTCGGCGAGGTTCTCGGTCGGCACCGCGGTGTCCTCGATGAACGAGATGTGCTTCGCGTCGGAGGTCCGCGAGAGCAGAATCGGCAGTCCCGACTTCCGGAGCTTCCAGAGCTGGGCGCGCTCGTCGGCGTCGTACGCCTCCAGCGCGTCGAACGCGCGCTTTCCCTCGCGCGGTTCGTCGCTTTCGGACCGCTCGCCGGTCCCGCCGACCCGGTCGGCGAGCAGATCGGCGACCTGCTCGCGGCCGTGAGCCTCGTCGTCGGCGTAGAACTCCACGAGCAG
Source organism: Halorussus litoreus (assembly GCF_003382685.1). GTDB lineage: Archaea > Halobacteriota > Halobacteria > Halobacteriales > Haladaptataceae > Halorussus > Halorussus litoreus. The sequence continues at coordinate 127,641 of NZ_KZ859504.1, forward strand.
AGCGGTCCCGGTCCCCTCGGGGAGCCGTGCGACCACGTCCGAGAACTCCTCGGTGTCCCGCGCGAGGTCGATGAGCACGTCGTCGATGGCCTCGACGGCCGCGGGGTCGTGGTTCCGGACGATGTCGTCCACGTCTGCCATCGCGTCGAGCAGGTCGGGATACGTCAGCAGCGCGACCGACTTCGTCTCGGGCACGGGTTCGAGCGAGACGGTCGCCTCGGTGACGACACCGAGGGTGCCCTCGCTCCCCGCGAGCAGGCGCGCGAGGTTGACAGTGCCGGACTTTGCTTCCGATACCAGCCTGTCGAGGTTGTACCCCGAGACGTTCCGCTTGAGCTGCGGGTACACGTCGCGGACCGTCTCGGCCTCCTCGTCGACGATGCGGGCGACCGCAGCGTAGATTCGGGATTCGAGGTCGGCGTCCGCGTCGTCCTCGCCGTCGGCCGCGTCGGCGCGCTCGCGGAGTTCGTCGAGGCCCACCTCGCCGAAGGTCGTGACCGTGCCGTCCGCGAGGACGACCTCGCACTCCTCGACGTAGGCGTCGGTCTTGCCGTACTTCAGCGAGTGGGCTCCGGTGGAGTTGTTGCCGATAGCGCCGCCGACGGTGCTGCGGTCGCCGGCCGCGGGGTCGGGCGCGAACTTCAGCCCGTGGGGTTCGAGTTCGGCGTTCAGGTCGGCGAGCACGGCCCCGGCCTCCATTCGGGCGAGTCGGTCGTCGGGCCGCACGTCGAGCAGGTCGCTCATGTAGTTCGTCAGGTCGAGGACGACCGCCTCGTTGACGGTCTGCCCGGCGAGGCTGGTCCCGCCGCCGCGGGGGAGGACTGGAATCTCGCGTTCCGCGCAGTACTCGACGACCGCGGCCACGTCGTCGGTCGAGGTCGGCAGGACGACCCCGACCGGCGTCACCTCGTAGGCGCTGGCGTCGGTCGCGTACAGTTCGCGCGTGTACTCGTCGAAGCGGACGTCGCCGTCGACGCGTGCGACGAGGTTGGCCACGAAGTCGGCGCGTGCTTCCTCGCCGCCGAGGTGCTCCTCGCCGCCGACGTAGTCGTAGTCCGCACGGGGGTCCGCGGCGGGGTCGTCGGCCCCATCCGACCCGGGAGAGTCGGCCGGCGTGTCGTGTGTAGCCATCTGTGCGAGTTATTGTGCCTCGGGGGCAAGTACTTGATTCTCGAACGCCTCGCCCGAGTCGAGTCGGTCGACGTTTTCCGCGACGATGTCGGCGAGTCGGTCCCAGTGGCGCGGGGTGTGACCGCCGGTGTGTGGCGTGACGAGGCAGTTCTCCAGATTCCAGAGCGGGTGGTCCTCGGGCAGCGGCTCGGGGTCGGTCACGTCGAGTGCCGCGCCCCGGATCTTGTTCGACCGGAGCGCCGACACCAGCGCGTCGGTGTCCACGATGGGGCCGCGGGCAGTGTTGACGACCACCGCGTCCGGCGGCATCGTCGCCAGTTCGGCCTCGCTGACGAGCCCGCGAGTCGTGTCGTTGAGCGGGCACGCGATCACGACGTACTCGCTCCGGGCGAGTGCGTCGTGGATGGCGTCGTCGTCGAACCCGACGACCTCGTCGGTCGGCCCGCCCTTCGACGGCGTGTACCGGACGCCGACGGTGTCGACCTCGAACCCCTGGAGGCGCTGGACGACCGCCTGTCCGATGGAGCCGAGGCCGATCACGGTGACCGTGCTGTCGGTCAGTTCGCTCGACTGGAAGTGACGCCACTCGCGGTTCGACTTGCGTCGCCACCCCTCGTGGAGGCGCCGGGCGAACGTCAGCATATTGCCGATGGCCTGCTCGGCGATGCCCGGCGCGTGGATGCCGCCGGCGTTCGTCACCGCGACCCCGAGCTCGGCGAACGCGTCCATCGGCACGTGGTCGGTGCCGGCGAACGTACAGGCGAACAGTTCGAGCCGGTCGGCCGCGGCGAGCAACTCCTCGTCGAGATTTATTCCCGTGACCGCGCGGGCGTCGGCGACGAGTTCGCGCTCCTGTTTCGGAGTCCGGGCATGCGCGACCGTCCGGTCGGGGAGGCGCTCGCGCAGTCGCTCGGCGTACGTTTCCATCGACAGTCCTTCGGTCCCCTCTCGGAGGACGACGACGTCTGGGGTTTCCTGCATGGGTGGGCTCTTGCGTCTACGAAACGCTTGTAACTACGCGATGGATTGTCAAGGCGTGACTTAATCCTTCGCCTAACTGACGGTGACGGATAGCGGTTACAAGTGGTCGCAGGAGCGGGTCAGTCCGATTTTGGGTGGTTCCGCGGCGCTCACTCGACCGCGACCGGAAGTTCGTACTCGCTGGCCCGCCGGCGGATCTCGTCGGCGTCGCCGGTCCGCAGTTCGCCGTCGTCGTACGCCACCTCGCCGTCGACCATCGTGAACGTCACGTCGTCACCGTGGGCCGAGAACACGAGATGCGAGAACACGTCGTGGAGCGGCGTCGCGCGGGTGATGTCGGTCGTCAGCCCCACGACGTCGGCCTTCCAGCCGGGGTGGAGTTTCCCGACCTTCTCGAAGCCCGCCGCCTTCGCGCCGTTCCGGGTCGCCATCTCGAAGACGAGTCGGGCTGGCGTCGTGGTCGGGTCGAGGTGCTCGACCTTCTGGAGCAGGCTGGCCTGTCGCATCTCGGTGAAGGGGTCGAGCGTGTTGTTGCAGGGCGGGCCGTCGTTGCCCAGCGCGACGTTGATGCCCCGGTCGAGGTAGTCGACGATCGGCGCGATGCCCGAGGCGAGCTTCATGTTCGAGGAGGGGCAGTAGGTGACGTGAGTTCCCGTCTCGGCCAGCACCTCGCGCTCGGAGTCGTCGGTCCAGATGCAGTGGGCCAGCACCACGTCCTCACCGGTCAGCCCCACCTCGTCGAGCCAGTGGATGTTCCGACGACCAGTCCGTTCCTCGACGGTCGAGACCTCGTCGCGGTTCTCGCTCGCGTGGGTGTGGATGCGGACGCCCTCGTACGCGTCTGCGAGGTCGCGCGCGCCGCGAAGACACGCCTCGGTACAGCTCACTGCGAACCGGGGCGTGACCGCGTACTGGATGCGCCCGCCATGGGTGTCGTGATACTTCCGAATCAGACGCTCGGTCTCGTCCAGCGCGGCGTCGGTGTCCTCCAGCAGCCCGTCGGGCGAGTCGGTGTCCATCAGCACCTTCCCCATCCGTGCTCTGATGCCGAGTTCGCCCGCGGCCTCGAACGCCTCGTCGGCGTGGCGGACCGATAGATGGTCGATGGCGGTCGTGACGCCGGACTCCAGCAGTTCGAGGTAGCCCAGTTCCGCGGCGACGCGCATCCCCTCGGCGTCGAGTTCGGCCTCCATCGGTAGCACGTAGTCGAACAGCCAGTCGAGCAGCGCGGTGTCGTCGGCGATGCCCCGGCCCAGCGACTGGACCGAGTGGACGTGCCCGCCGACAACGCCCGGCGCAAGCAGGTCGAACTCGCGGACCTCGTGGTCGGGGTACGCGTCGGTCACCTCCTCGCGCTCGCCGACCGCAACTATGGCGTCGCCCTCCACGACGACCGCTCCGTCCTCGACGACAGTCTCGGCGTCGGCGACGACCGTTCCCTGTAGTAGCATCCCGAAACGTGTAGGGGCCGAATTCGAGAAATAGTTGTTGATTTCCGAGCGGTCGAGGAGGTCCGGTGTGTCCTGTCGGCGTCCGACGAACGCCTACCGGATCTTCGGCGGCGATTCGGGACTGGGCGGATCGGGTCTGTTGACCTCCGCGGCGAGCAGCGTCGTGGCCTCGGCGAGCAGCGCGACCACCAGCGGCCCGGCGATGAACCCCACGGGACCGATGCTCAGCAGGCCGCCCGTGAACCCGATGAAGTAGAGGCTGCCCGGCAGGTCGGCCGTCTTCCGGGCGAGTCGCGGCCGGACGACCGCGTCGGGGAGCCAGCCGATGAGCACCCCACCGACGACGAGCAGCACCACTGCGGGCACCATCTCGCCCGCGGTCGCGCGGCCGACGGCGAGCAGCGCGAGCAGAAACGAGGGACCGACGACCGGGATGAACTGGAGGAAGCCCGCGACGAGCGCGAACGTGACGAACAGGTCGTAGCCCAGCGCGTAGAACACCGGGAGCGCGACGAGGAAGGTCGCCGCGGCGGTCGCGGCCTGCAGCACGTAGATGGCCGAGAGCGTCGACCGCGTACGCTCGTGGAACGCTGCGACCACGTCGCGGTACGCGGGCGGCACCGGCGCGAGCAGGGCGGTCCGGACCCGGCGGCGCTGGATCAGCAGTGCGAACACCAACAGCGCGAACAGCGTCCCCTTGATCGCGAGTATCGGGAGGACGCTGGCCATCGAGATCGCCACGTCGGTGAGGTACTCGCGCGCGACCCCGACGACGGTACTCGCGTCGACCGCGTAGACGACGCCGAACAGTTCGACCGACACGCTGTCGGGCAGCGCCGAGAGGTTGCCCAACAGCGCGGTGCGCCGCCGGTAGAGCAGGAATCCGAGCGACCCGAACACCGCGACGACGCCCGAGAACGCCACCGTCGACGCGACGGCGCTGGCCCACCACGGCGGGAGGCCGCGCTCGACGAGTCGCTTGTGGAGCGGGACCAGCACGTACGCCACCGTGATGGCGAAGAAGACCGTGCTGAGCACGTTGAACAGTACCGCAGTCGTGAGCACACCGACGACTGCCAGCAGCCCTGCCAGCACCCATTGGCGCGACGCGGCCATGCCCGGCCTATCGAAGCCCCCCGTCAAAGCCTTTCGGCTGTCGGCGGCTGGAAGTTGTCCACCGCGCGACCTGCCCGCGAATCACGGCCAGCCAACATCACGAAAACTAAGTACCACTGCATGTAACCACCGGGTAATGGAACGACGCACCTTCCTGAAACACGGCACGGCGGCGACGCTCGTCGGACTCGCCGGCTGTACCGGCGGCGACGAACAGGGGACGACGACCGGGAGCGACACCACGACGGCGGACGAAACCACGACAGAGGGGAGCGAAACGACCACGGAAGCGACCGACGAGACGACGACCGACGAGACGACGACCGAGCAGGACCTCAGCGGAACTCTGACGGTCGCGACGTACAGCTCGTTCGTGGACGCGCCGAGCTCCTCGCCCGGCCCGTGGCTCAAGGAGGCGTTCGAGGAGCGTCACCCCGACGTGACCGTCGAGTGGGCGACGCCCGACAACGAGATGAACTACTACCTCCAGCGCGCCCAGCAGGGCGTGGACATCGAGGCCGACATGTTCGTCGGCGTGAACGTCGACCACCTCATCCGCATCGACGACGAGCTGGGCGACCGCCAGCTGTTCGAGCCGGGCGCGTCGCCGCTCGACAACTACGGCCACGTCAAGGAAGATCTGAAGTTCGACCCCCAGCAGCGCGCGATCCCGTACGACACGGGGTACATCAGCCTCGTCTACGACGGCAACGAGGCCGACGACCCCGAGACGTTCGACGCGCTGACGACCGACGAGTACGCGGGCGACCTCATCGTCCAGAACGCTCGGACCGCCGCGACCGGCCGGGCGTTCCTGCTGTGGACCATCCACAACCAGGGCGAAGAGAACTATCTCGACTACTGGGAGCAGCTCGTCGACAACGACGTCACGATACTCGGCTCGTGGGACGACGCCTACACCGCGTGGGAGAACGGCGAGGCCCCGATGGTCGTGTCGTACTCGACCGACCAGGTGTACGCCAACCGCTACGACCAGGACCTGAGCAAGCATCAGGTCGGCTTCCTCGACGGCGAGGGGTACGCCAACCCCGAGGGGATGGCGAAGTTCGCGGACAGCGACAACGACGACCTCGTGGCGGCGTTCATGGACTTCGTGCTCTCGGCGGAGGCGCAGGGCGAGATCGCAGTGCGGAACGTCCAATTCCCCGCGACCGACTGGGCCGACCTGCCCGCGGAGTTCGAGGAGTACGCCCAGGTCCCCGACCAGCCCGTGACGTTCACGTACGAAGAGTTGAAGGGCAACGTGGACGAGTGGGTCGACCAGTGGGCGCGACAGATAGTCGGCGGCAGCTAACCGACGCGTGACCCGAGGCGAGGGGCTCGCTCGGTGGTTCGAACGCCGGGCCATCGCGGTCCTCGGAGTCGCGACTGCGCTCGTCCTCGCGGTCCTGTTCTACTACCCGGTGCTGACGGTGTTCGCCGACGCAGTGCGACTCGGCGGCGCGTGGAACTTCGAGGTCGCCCGCGAGGTGCTGACCGACCCGTTCTACTTCGGCGTGTTCGCGCCGCTGTTCGACGGCGATCTGACCGCCGTCTCCGAAATCGCGGCCGACCAGCCGCTCGGGCTCGTCGGCTTCACGGCGTATCAGGCGCTGCTCTCGACTATCGCCAGCGTCGCGCTCGGGCTCCCCGGCGCGTACGTCCTCGCTCGCTACGAGTTCCCGGGTCGGCGGACGATCCGCTCGCTGACCATCCTGCCGTTCGTCCTGCCCTCCATCATGGTCGCCATCGGCTTCTACGCCTTCTTCGGCGCGAACGGCCCGGTGAACGACCTGCTCGCCGCGCTCGGCGTGGGCCGGCTCTCCATGCTCGGCACGCTCGAAGCCATCGTGGTCGCCCACGCGTTCTACAACGCGCCGCTGGTCACGCGGGTCACGACCGCGGCGTGGGAGAGCGTCGACGCCCGGATGGTCGAGACCGCGCGCTCGCTCGGCGCGAACCCGTGGCGGGCGTTCCGCGACGTGCTGGTGCCACAGCTCCTCCCGGCGGTCCTGACGGGCGCGCTGCTCACCTTCGTCTTCACGTTCATGTCGTTCCCCATCGTGCTCGCGCTCGGGGGATTCCAGCTCGCAACGGTCGAGGTGTGGGTGTTCTCGCTGGTCCAGCAGCTCGACTACGCCGAGGCCGCCACCCTCGCGGTGGTCGAGACGGTGGTCTCGCTCGCGCTGACCTACGCCTACCTCACGTACGAGTCCCGCCAGTCGGCCAACAGCCGCGCCGCGAACCCGCCGCCGCGAAAGCGGTTCTTCCCGTCAGTCTCCGCCGACGCCGGTTCCCTGATCGCCGGGCTCGAACGCGCCGCCATCCTCGCCTACGCGACGGTGGCCGCCGTGGTGTTCGTCGGCCCCATCGCCAGCATGGTGGTCGAGAGCGTGACCGGTCCCAACGGACTCACTCTCCAGTACTACCGATTCCTCGTCCAGCGGCAGGTCGAGGGTGCCTCCTTCCAGACCCTGCCCGGCGTCGCGGTCCGCAACTCGCTGCTGTTCGGCGCGGCCACCCTGCTCGTCGCGCTCCCGATGGGCGTCACCGTCTCGGTGCTCACCGCGCGGGGCGGCCGCTGGGAGCGCCTCGCCGACACCGCCGCGATGGCACCGCTCGCGGTGAGCGGCGTGGTCGTCGGCCTCGGGATGTTGCGGGGGCTGGTGTTCGGCGTGGAGCTGTTCGGTCACCGCGTGCAGGTCGACGGCCCGGTCGCCATCGTGGCCGCCCACGCGGTCGCGGCCTACCCGTTCGTGGTCCGGAACGTCTCGCCGCTGCTCGGCGGCGTGGACCGCTCGGTCGTCGAGTCGGCGCGCGCGCTCGGCGCGACCCGGGTCCGCGCGCTGCTCGACGTGGAACTCCCGCTGGTCGCCGCAGGGGTCGCCGCCGGGGCCGCGTTCGCGTTCGCCATCAGCATCGGCGAGTTCGATTCGACGGTGATTTTGGCCACCGGCAGCAGTAGCTACACGATGCCAGTCGCCGTCGAGCGCTACATCGGCAACCGCACCCTCGGCCCGGCCACCGCGATGGGGACGGTCCTGCTGGCGGTGACCAGCCTCAGCTTCGTGGTCATCGACCGACTCGGCGGGAGGTGGGAGGTGTGACGGGGCTTCGACTGAAGGACGTTTCCAAGTCCTTCGGCGAGGTGACCGCGCTCCGTGGCGTGAGCCTCGACGTGGCGGACGGCGAGTTCTTCACGCTGGTCGGCCCGTCGGGCTGCGGCAAGACGACCACCCTGCGGGCAATCGCGGGCTTCGAGTCGCTGGACTCTGGCGAGGTGTGGTTCGGCGAGCGCGAGATGGCCGGCGTGGCCCCGGAGGACCGCGACGTGGGCGTCGTCTTTCAGAACTACGCGCTGTTCGCGCACATGACCGTGGGCGAGAACGTCGCCTACGGCCTCCGATTCCGCGACACGCCCGGCGGTCAGTCGAAAGACGCGCGCGTGGCCGAACTCCTCGATCTCGTGGACCTCGCGGGGTTCGAGGACCGTGACCCCGACGCGCTGTCGGGCGGCCAGCGCCAGCGGGTCGCACTGGCCCGCGCGCTCGCGCCCGGGCCGGACGTACTCCTGCTCGACGAGCCCATGAGTGCGCTGGACGCCCGACTCCGCAAGACGCTCCGGAAGCAGGTCAAGCGCATTCAGTCCGAGTTGGGAATCACGACCGTCTACGTCACTCACGATCAGGAGGAGGCGCTCGCCGTCTCGGACCGCGTCGCGGTGATGAACGACGGCGGCGTCGAGCAGGTCGGCAGGCCCGAGGCCGTCTACCGCCGGCCCGAGACGCGCTTCGTCGCGGAGTTCCTCGGCGAGAACAACGTCTTCGCGGGCGAGGTAGCGGAGCGCGGCGGCGGCGCGGGACGGACGGTCCGCGTCGGCGGACAGTCGTTCCGCGTCGCTGATTTCGACGCGGCTGACGCTGCTCGCGGGAGCCACGTCACCTTCTGCGTCCGCCCGGAGAAGCTGGTCGCTGGCGGCCGGGAGAACGCCGTCGAGGCCGCGGTCGAAGCGGTCGAGTTCCTCGGCGAGTCGTTTCGAGCGCATCTGGACTGGGAAGGCCGCGAGCTTGTCGTCCGCCTCTCCGAGCGCCCCGAGGACGACCGCCTCCGGGTCGGATTCGCTCCCGAGGACGCGCACGTGGTCTCGGTCGGTGACCGAGCGCGGGAGCCAGAAGCCGTCGAGGAGCCGTGAGACGTTCCTACTCGCTCGGGAAGCAGTTCTTGCAGTCGTCGTAGAGGACGGTCTGCCGATTCGAGAGTTTGCGCCACCCGGCGTCCTCGCGCTGGAGGAAGGCGCGGCACGCGGGCTCCTCGCCCGTCTCGTCCGGCCGGTGGCGCTTCTTCGTCGTCGGCGTCGGGCTGACGAGGTAGTACTCCTCGCCGTTCTCGGATGCGATGCGTTTCGTGCTCATCGCTGGCCCTCCAGTTCGACGGTCATCGCTGGTTCTCCGGCTCGACGGCGCTCGACTGCGCGGCGAGGAGCCACGCCTGCGGTTCGTCGCGGTCGTAGAGGATCAGCTGTGGCCGGCCGTCGCTGTCGGTGCGCTGGTACGTCTCGACCCGATTCCGGGCGTCGTCTGCGGTCGGGGTGGCTGGTGTGTTCATGTCGGGTGCCTCCCGTGGGCGAGAGACGGTAGGCGTCTCGCGGAGTTAAACGCGAGCCAAGGGCGGGGCGAAAGTGAAAATGAAATCAGGGGCGGCGGGCCGTCTACTCCCGACCGCGCCAGAACCGCTCCAGCCCCAGCGAGAGCATGTCCGGGCTCACTGGCTGGAACTCCTCGCGCTCGGTCTCGGGGAAGTACTTGCGGACGCTGTCCCACGAGTTGCGGGCGTACCGCGAGTCGACCAGCACGCGCACGCCGACCTCCTCCGGCCCGCGGATGACCCGGCCGAGCGCCTGTCGTGCCTTCCTGACAGCGGGGACGGTGAGCGCGTACTGGAAGCCGTCGCCGAACGCGCGGTCGTAGGCGGTCCGGACCGCCTTCGTCCGCGGGCTGGCGGTGTTGATGATCGGGACGCCACACACCACCGCGGCGCTGAGCTTGTCGCCCTCGTAGTCGACGCCCTCCGTGAGGGTGCCCCGGAGGCTCGTGACGAGCACCTTCCCCTCGCCGCCGAAGAACTCGGCTTTCAGGTCCTCGGTCACGTCGTCGGCGCTGCTCTCGTCGAGCAGCACGGGCTTGTCGACTCGCGAGTCCTCGCGCAGGCTCCCGGCCGCCCACTCGGCCTCGGCGTAGTTTGGCATCCCCACGAGCACGTTCCCGGGCGTCTCCGAGGCCACGTCCGCGAGCGCGTCGCCGTGCATCCGGCGGGTCTGGGTGTCGTCTCCGGGGCTACCCCGGTTGTCGTAGGTGAACTTCGGCGCGTCGACCGCGAAGCTCTCGCGGTTGGCCTCGGGGAAGTTGAGGCCGTAGGTTCGCTCGACGACCGGGCGGCCCTTCTCCTCGTGGAGGTGTTCCAGCCCGGTCACCTCCTCGAACACGTCGATGGGTTCGAGGGTCGCGCTCATCAGTACGCCGCCGCCGAAGTCGTCGAGGCGCTCGCCGATGGCGTCGCTGGGCACGCAGTTCTGCATCGCGAGGCTGGCGTTGTACGCGCGCCGCCACGAGGAGTCGGGCTCGCGGTCGTTCCACGTGCGCTCGAGTTCGATCTCCCTGAAGTAGTGCTCGTGGTCGTTGCGGTACCACGCGCCGAGTACTCTCCCTGCGGCGGGGGCTGCCCGCTCTTTCTCCTCGTCCTCGGCCTCGTTCAGGATGCGCGCGACGAGCGAGCCCACCGCCTCGGCGCGGGCCCACACGCCGTCGTGGTAGTCCGCCTCCTCGGCCCACTCGCTGATCTCGTCGCGCTGGGGTTCGGTCGGCGGCCGGAGCGGGATCTCGTCGTCGGGTAGGTCGTGGAGGTTCGACTTCCAGCCGCGGTGCTCGCGTTCGAGGTGCGCGGTGACTCTGCGGTCCAGTTCCTCGCGCAGGTCTCGGACGAAGTCCCGGACCTCCTCGATCTCCGAGAGGCTCACGTCGCTGTCCGAGAGTTCCCCGCGGACGAGGTCGGCGTCCGTGGTGGTGTGGGTCCGGTCGTCCCGCGTCCCCCGGTCGTCGAACTTGACGGGCTGGATGACCCGCGTGAGTTCCGACTCGGCGTCCTGGAGCGTCTTGTCGCCCACCGCGTCGCTCACGAGGCCCCGCACGCGGGGTTCGAGCATGTGGGCCTCGTCGCAGACCACGAAGGTCGAGCGGTCGAGCAGCGCGCCGGTGAACCCGCCGGTCGTCACGGGGTCGAACGCGTGGTAGTAATTTCCGACGACGACCTCGGCGTGGCCCAGCATCGCACCCATCATCGAGTGCGGGCAGGTGCCGTGCTGGACCGACAGCGCGACGAGTTCCTCGGGGTCGATGAGGCCCATGTCGTCGAAGTCGAACGGGACCGCCTCGACGGCCTCGCCGTCTTCCGGCATATCTTCGAGGAACTGGGCGTAGAACGGGCAGTACTCCACGTCGTCGTACTCGGGCATGTCGGGCGAGTACGGGGTCGGCTCGCCCGCGGTTTCGAGGTAGTTCGCAGCGCTGGCTCCCGCGCCCGAATCGGCGAGCCCGGTTTGCTGGCTCCGGGCGCGCGAGACGAGGTTCTGCGCGGTGGTCGAGCCGGCTTCCCCCGTGATGGCCCGGGTGTCCTCCCGCAGGGACTCGCAGCGCTCGTACACGTTGTCGTCGTTAATCGCGCCCGCGTTCTCGCGGTTGTACGGGCAGACGTCGGCCTTCCCGACCAGCGTGAGGCCGGTCACGGGGCTCCAGTCGTCGGGCAGGTTGGCGTTTATAGTCCGCAGGTCCGCCTCGAACTGCTTGAGCTGCTGCTTGACGCTGGTGAGGACGACCACGCGCTCGAAGTGGCTGTCGGGGTCCCGGACGAGGTGGATGCCCGCGGTCAGCGCGAGCATGGTCTTGCCGGTCCCGCAGGCCCCCTCCACGACCGCGAACCCGCCGTCCTCGGCGGTGTCGATGGCGCTCTCGATGCCGTCGACCTGCTCGTCGTAGGGGTCGGCGTGGCCGAACACCTCGCGCCACGATTCGCGTTCCGTCACTGGCCCGAACTTAGCCCGCCATCGGGTTTGAACGTTTGGAATCGCAACATTCGAAGGCGTCCTGCGGAATCGGAGGCCGTCCCGCGATTGGAGACGTGTCGGTACGGCCTGAATCCGGCTCCCGTAAACCGTCCCTATGCGACGGAACGAGCGCCCTATCGCTCTTCCACCTCGGGTTTGCCGGCCCATACTAAAGCGAGTCGGGGGCGGACGCACCGACATGTCCACGGCCACAGAAGACACACCGTCCGTCGTGATCCCGACGGGCGTCGCGCCGTACAGCTACCCCTGTCTGCGGTCGCTGAGCCGGCGCGGCATCCACACCGTCGCGGCGTCCGAGCACGACCACGTCCCCGCGTTCGCCTCGCGGTTCTGCGACGAGACCGTCTCGCTCCCCGACCCCGAGGAGAACTTGCTGGCCTACAAGGACGCGCTCCTGCGGCTCGCCGAGCGCCGGGACGTCGGGACAGTGATCCCGATCCGGGAGTACGACGCCTACGTGCTGTCGCGGTACCGCGAGGAGTTCGCCGACCGCCTCGCGGTCGAGGTGCCCGAGATCGACACGTTGGCGCGGGTCCACGACCGGGTGAAGCTGGCGGAAGCCGCCGAGGCGGCAGGCGTGCCGGTGCCCGAGACGCGAACGCTCGACGAAATCGCGGACTGGGACGGCGAGTACATCGTCAAGTCCCGATACAACCTGCTGGCCGACGAGTACGTCGACACCCACTCGCCGAGTCAGGCCGAGGAGGTCAACGACGTGACCCACAACCGGCCGGGCGAGATCCCCGACCGCGACCAACTCGTCGCCGAGATGCGCCACGTCCCCATCGTCCAGGAGTTCGTGCCCTACGACGAGGAGTACATGTTCGCCGCGCTGTACGACCGCGGCGAGGCGGTCGCGACGTTCCAACACCACCAGATCCGCGGCAACTCCTACACCGGCGGGGGCGGCGTCTACCGCGAATCGATGTACGACCCGGAGCTCGAACGGGTCGCCACCGACCTGCTCGACGAACTCGACTGGCACGGGCTGGCCTGCATCGAGTACATGGAGCACGCCGACACCGGCGAGTACGTCCTGACCGAGATCAACCCCCGGATGTGGCAGTCCCTGCCCTCGACGGTGTGGGCGGGCGCGGACTTCCCCCACTACTACTGGCTCCAGTCGCAGGGTCGGACCGACGAGATCGACCCCGACTTCGACCTCGGCGTCGGGAGCCACCTGCTGTACGGCGAACTCGGCTACCTCGCGAGCGTGCTCAGCGACGAGTCGCCGTTCGTCGAGCGCCCGAGCCTCGCCTGGACCGCGTTGGAGATCTGCGAGTCGGTGTGTCGACAGCCACGGTTCGACTTCCTCCGGCTCGACGACCCGCGGCCGTTCGTCCACGGCGTGCTCCGGACGCTCCCCATCGGTCGCTGAGCTGCGGTTTTCGCGACGACTGATTAGCTTACGGAAGCAGATCGTCCGAGAGGTATTCTGAGCAGTCGACGGGTATCGCTTCCCACGCCGCCTGAACAGCTTGGTGCCCAGTCCAGCCTTCGCCATGGAGTAGGTCGCCGCAAGCCCGACAGAACTCCGCGACAGTACACTCTCCTTCATCCAGTAGCAGATACAGCAAAAACGTGGGGGCGACGGCCTTCCCGGGTGTACCGTCTGCCCTGTCGAACACTCGATTGATGGAACGACGGCCGTGTTTGTCCATCAGAATCGCGAACCGGTACAGTTCGGTGTCCTGTTCGATCTCGGTCCGAACCGACTTCTCGCCAGCGTCCTCCCCGTGTGGTCGAGGAACGCAGGGAACCGTCGTGAACGATTCGTTCTCGTCATCTTCGAACGGTTCGAGTGCGATTTTGCTCCCATGTTGAAGCCATCTCTCCCTCGTCCCATCTGGCGCGTACTCCGAGTTCTCTCGAATGTGTCGTTCGAGTTCGTGATAACAGACGTTGGTCGTCGTCAACTGTAGCTTATCAGTAATTCGAGGCCAGAGTTCGGTGTTCGCGACGCTGATCAACGCGTCTGTGTCGACGATAACCGGGTGACGTACGTCGTCGTCCACCATCTCTACTGCTGGAAGACCCCGCTCCTATCGAGTTCCGCAGCCTCTTCGAAGGCCTCCCGCTCGCGGGCGATCTCCTCCAAGGCATCGCCGATCAGGATCTCCGCGACCTCTTCGGAGAGCTCTCCCTGCTCGTACTGCCGGTGTAGGGTGATCTTTTCTTCCTCCGAGAGGGTTTCTCTGAGCTTCTCCTGTAGGCCTCGCCGGGCGAGTTCACTGGTGTTGATACCTCCGAGACGCAACTGATCGACGACCTGTGTCGCCTCCTTTTCGACCTTCCCCCGGAACTGGATCTTGTCGTTGTTGGTCGTCATCTTGTTGCCAGATTCGTTCTCTACGACCATAGATGTTGTGACGAGCCATCCGTGTCATCACAACTTTCGAATCGGAGATACAACACTTGAATCCGAGACACCAACCATCGAATCGCCGACTCGTCTGATAATTCCTGCGCGGGTGAGTTGGCGCGCAGTTCTGCGCGCCAACTCACCCGCGCACGTAGCTCGAAAAAACGTCAGCGACCGCGCTACGGCGCGGCCTCGGCGACCAGCTCCGCGATTTCGGCTCGAACGTCCTCGTTCACTGGTCGGTGCGGTTTCCGGGCGTAGCCCGCCGGCACGCCGCGCTCGCGCATCGCGGCCTTCGCTCCCGGCACGCCGTACCGCGCGGTCACCGCGCGGTTCAGCTCCACCAGTTCGGCGTTCAGCCGTCGCGCCTGCTCGTCCTTGCCCGCCCGGTGGAGCGCGAGGATTTCGCTGGCGCGCTCGGGCGCGACGTTCGCCAGTCCCAGAATCCCGCCGTCCGCGCCCGCAGCCAGCGCGTGGGCGTAGACGCTCCCGCTGCCGACGAGCAGGTCGAAGTCCGCGTCGGCTGTGCGGGCGCGCTCGCGCTGGAACGCTTCGAGGTCGCCGCTCGAATCCTTCATCCCGGCGACGTTGTCGTGGCTCGCGAGCCGACCGACGACCTCGGGCGAGAGCGTCACGTGGGTGTAGGCGGGCACGCTGTAGAGGTATATCGGAATCGGGCTCTCGTCGGCCACCTCGCGGTAGTAGGCTTCGAGCGCGTCGTCGTCGTGGCCGTAGTAGAACGGCGTCACCACCAGCGCGGCGTCCGCGCCCGCCTCGGCCGCGAGGTCGGTCTGGCGGAGCGTCTCCCGGAGTCCCGGATGTCCGGTGCCGGCCATCACGGGGACGTCGGCCTCGTCGGCCACGATCTCGACGACTCGGGCGCGCTCCTCGACGCCCATGAGCTCGGCCTCGCTGTTCGACCCGCAGGGGACGATGAAGTCGACGCCGCCGTCCTCGATCCACGCGACCAGTTCGCGGAGCGAGTCGGCGTCGAGATCCCCGTCCTCGTCGAAGGGCGTGATCAGCGGCACGCCGGTTCCGTTCATGTCCACCTCGTCGGTTCGCTCGGCCTTCAATGTAGGCGACCCGGCAAGCGGGAGTTCGCGGGGAATCCGCGTGCGGTGGCGGCAGGTCCGTCAGCACGCAGTGGCCGACTTTCGTCTGACGTACTTTTAAGTCGCTCCCGTTCACATCGCCGACTGGGCGCGCATCCACGGGCTCTCTCCCCATCCTCCCACACCGCGCGCCCGGCACACCACCCTCTCCCCACTCCCACCCTTCCGGGGCCGAACTCCCGGTCGGCTCCCGGTGGCTGGACTCCCGCGTTCGGGTTCGCGTTCCTCGTCCGTCCGACCGCCCGGCGGTCCCCGCCTCGGGCATTTCGCCCGTCAGCCCTCCCGTTCCGCCTCTCCCCTGTTCGTCCCGGATTCTTGCACAAACCCTCGCAGTAGGTCCCGATTACTCGGTCGACAGGCGACGCTTGAGCGACACCGTGCGGTCGCGAGCCCGTTCGTACGGGACTACAGTCCACACATAACAAAGTCCGAATCCGCCATAGGAGTTGACGCGTCCGGCGGCTCGGGCGCAAGCGTG
Organism: Halorussus litoreus; assembly: GCF_003382685.1. Lineage (GTDB taxonomy): Archaea > Halobacteriota > Halobacteria > Halobacteriales > Haladaptataceae > Halorussus > Halorussus litoreus. The sequence continues at coordinate 143,392 of NZ_KZ859504.1, forward strand.
CAGCAGTCTCCCGGTCGGCGTCTCGACGGTGCCGGAGGCTCTGGCGGCGAGCTGGCCTCTCGCCACTGTGTCACCAACCCTCCCACGAAAGTTCTCGTCTCCGTGACGCCAACCATACCCCGCGCTGCCCCTGCCCTCCCGTTTTCGTACTCGACGCGTTTTGCTCTCGCAGTCTCGGTGCTACTCCGCGGACGCTTTTTCGCCCTGCAACTGCTCGCGGACGCCCGCGACCGCGTCGCGCTCGGCGATCACGGCGAGTCGGTCGCCGCCCTCGACGGTCGCGTTCGGGAGCGGGATGGTCATGCGCTCGCGGCCGTGGCCGTGGGCGTAGATGCGGGCGTCCTCGGTGAGGTCGACGCTTCGGACCTGTTGGCCGATGACCGGCGAGTCCTCGGAGACGACCACGGTGGTGAGCTGGAGCTCCTCGGTCAGGTCGGCGATCACGTTGAAGTCGCCGCCGAGCAGCGCGGTCTTCGCGCCCGCCGCGCCGAGGCGCTCGGGGTAGACCACCTCGTCCACGTCGTCGGCGAACTTGTGGTAGATGTCTTCGCGATAGTCCTCGTCGATGCGCAGGACGGTGCGCGCGCCGTGGTGCTTGCCGAGCATGCACGCCGCGAAGTTGACGTTGAGGTCGCCGGTCAGCCCGCCGACCGCGTCGGCGGTCCCGGGGTCGGCCTGTTCCAGCACCTCCTCGCTGGCTCCGTCGCCTTCGATCACCACGAATCCCTCGGACCGCGCTCTCTTGGCCTTCTCGGACTGGTTCTCCACGAGGGTAACCTCGTGGCCCTCCTCCTGCAGGATGCGGGCGGTGCGCAGGCCGACCCGGCCTGCACCCACGATAACAAATCGCATGGAACTACGTAGTCCGAGCGGGACCAAAAGGGTTGGCGTCGATTCGGTTTTGGATGTTGTGTGTTGGGTTGTGCCCTTCCCCGTCCTGCGTCAGTCTGTTCTTCCAACTTCGCTCGGACTGGATCGTCGACTGACCCGGCGCGTGCAGGCGCGACCTCGTGTCGCGCCAAATCGCGCGAGGTCTGCGCGAGTGAACCGAGCGCAGGCTCGGAAGACGCAGCCCGCGCAGGAGCGCAGCGACGAGCAGGACCGTCTTCCGGTGGACGAGGACCGCAACGGAGCGAAGCAGAGTGAGGACCGCAGGAGGCTAGGGAGGTCTGAGGCCCGTGCTGTGCTGTTGGGGTTGCGGTGCTGTACGGTTGCGGTGACGCCTAGGCTCAAGCTATAGTCCGCTTCACAGTGTCGTTCTCTGCTGTTTCGAGAGTATTCGGGCTAGCTACTGCTTGAGCCTAGGCGTGACCGCGACCGCGCCTCGTCCTCCCCAGCCTCCTGCGCTTCTCGGCCTACGGCCTGCGATGCTCGTCCCTTGCGCGAGTAACGCGCGCGCCGCGAGAAGTTGTACAACTACCGTACCTACCGAAAAGTGGCGCGTCATCCGAGAAACACCTCCATTTCTAGCCCCGAAGCGTTCACACAGACGAGAACCTTTATCAGTACCCGTCTGTTTCGATGAGGTATGAGGCTGACTGCGTCGGTAGTACGTTGAACTGCCCAGCGCAGCGACGCGTCTTTCTGATCGGACTCTCTCCCGACCGACAGCGTCAGCCATCGCTACACCATGACCGACGTTCCTGATAGCTACGACCCCGAGACGGCCGAACCGAAGTGGCAAGACGAGTGGCGACAGTCCGGCGTGTACCAGCACGACGGTGACTCCGGCACCGGCGCTGACGGCGACACCGACAGCAACACCGACTACGTGATCGACACCCCGCCGCCGTACCCCACCGGCCAGCTCCACCTCGGCCACGCGCTGGGCTGGAGCTACATGGACTTCGCCGCGCGATTCCACCGACTGGTCGGTGACGACGTGCTGTTCCCGCAGGGCTGGGACTGCCACGGCCTCCCGACCGAGGTGAAGGTCGAGGAGGAGGAGGATATCCACCGGACCGACGTGCCCCGCGAGGAGTTCCGAGAGCTCTGCGTCGAGTACACCGAGGACCGCATCGACGGGATGAAGGAGACGATGCAGTCGCTGGGGTTCTCGCAGGACTGGAGCGCGGAGTACCGGACGATGGACGCCGACTACTGGGCCAAGACCCAGCGCTCGTTCGTCGAGATGGCAGCGGGCGACGAGGACGAGAGCTACGTCTACCGCGACGAGCACCCCGTCAACTGGTGTCCGCGCTGCGAGACCGCCATCGCCGACGCGGAGGTCGAGAACGTCGACCGCGAGGGGACGCTCCACTACGTCACGTTCCCGGGCGTCGGCAACGACGACATCGAGATCGCCACGACCCGGCCCGAACTGCTCGCGGCGTGCGTCGGCATGGCGGTCGACCCCGACGACGAGCGCTACGCCGAGCGCATCGGCGACACCTTCGAGGTCCCGCTGTTCGGCCAGGAGATCGAACTCCTCGCCGACGACGACGTGGACGGCGACTTCGGCACCGGTGCGGTGATGATCTGCACGTTCGGCGACAAGCAGGACGTCGACTGGTGGGCCGAGCACGACCTCGATCTGCGGCCCGTCTTCACCGAGGACGGCCACCTCGGCGATCTCGCGGGCGAGTACGCGGGCCTGACCATCGAGGAGGCCAAGAAGACCATCGCCGACGACCTCGACGAGGCGGGCTACCTCGGCGACACCGAGCCCACCGATCAGTCGGTCGGCGCGTGCTGGCGCTGCGACACGCCCATCGAGATCCTCAGCAAGGAGCAGTGGTTCGTGGAGGTTCGCCAGGACGAGATCCTCGAGAAGGCCGAGCAGGTCGACTGGATCCCCGACCACATGTACGACCGGCTCGTCGACTGGACCGAGGGGATGGAGTGGGACTGGGTCATCTCCCGCCAACGCGTGTTCGCCACGCCCATCCCGGCGTGGTTCTGTGGGAACGACGACTGCGAGCACGTCCACGTCGCCAGCATCGACGAGCTCCCGCTCGACCCGACCGAGCAGGACCCCGCAATCGGCGACTGTCCCGAGTGCGGGGCGAGCGACTGGGAGGGCGAGACCGACGTGATGGACACGTGGATGGACTCGTCGATCTCCCCCATGCACGTTCAGGGCTGGCCCGACGGGGAGTTCACGCCGACCACGCTCCGTGAGCAGGGCCACGACATCATCCGGACGTGGGCGTTCTACACCCTGCTCCGGGTCACCGCGCTCGAAGACGAGATTCCGTGGGAGGAGTCGCTGGTCAACGGCATGGTGTTCGGCGAGGACGGCAACAAGATGAGCAAGTCGCGGGGCAACGCGGTCGGGCCGGAGGAGGCCATCGAGGAGTACAGCGCCGACGCGGTCCGCCAAGCCCTCGCGCTCGGCGGCCAGCCCGGTAGCGACATCCAGTTCCAGTGGAAGGAGGTCAAGTCCTCGTCGCGCTTCGTCACCAAGTTCTGGAACATCTTCCAGTTCTCGGCCGAGCACTTCGACGAGGACACCCCGGAGATGGGTGCGCCCGCGTATCGGGACGCCGACGAGTGGATCCTCACGAAGCTCTCCCGGACGGCCGAGGCGGTCGAGGCCGACATGGAGGCCTACCGCTTCGACTCGGCGCTCCGCCGCCTCCGGGAGTTCGTCTGGAACGACCTCGCGGACGACTACCTCGAACTCGTGAAGGGCCGCCTCTACGAGGGTCGGCCCGGCGAGCGCAACGCTGCGCGCCACGCGCTCTACACCGCGGTCTCGGCGTCCATCCGGATGCTCGCGCCGTTCTCGCCCCACTTCACCGAGGAGGTGTACGACCATCTGCCCGGCACCGAAGGCAGCGTCCACGTGGCGTCGTGGCCCGAGGTCGAGTTCGGGGCCGACGCCGCCGACGTTCGCGACGCCGAAGGAGCAACGGCCGAGCAGAAGGGCGACCTCATCGCCGAGGTCGCCAGCGAGATCCGCGCGTGGAAGTCCGACGCCGGGATGGCGCTCAACGCCGACCTCGACCGCGTCGAGGTGTACTCGGAGCTGGGCCGCGGCTGGGACACCTACGACCTGAGCGAGGCCGTCAACGCGCCGGTGTACCCCGAGGAGGGCCGCCCGAACGTCGAACTCGTGCCGGTCGGCGTCGACCCCGACCACAGCGTCATCGGCCCGCAGTTCCGCGACAAAGCCGGGCAGGTCGTGGGGGCGCTGGAGTCGGCGGACTTCAATCAGTTAAAGAACCAGAAGGAGATCGAGGGCGAGATCACGCTGGAGGTCGGCGGCGAGGAGGTCACCATCGAGGGTGAGGCCGTCGAGATCGAGGAGGAGTACCGCGCCGAGAGCGGCGAGGAGGTCGAGGTCATCGAGACCGACGACGCGACAGTGCTGGTGTTCCCCTGACATAACGGCTTTCTCGCGTTTACGGCGTCCCCTCTTCGACGATATGGGGTGCCCGTTCGCGGTCCTCGTCGTGATTGTAACCGGGTCAACGTCTTCTTCGAAAGCCACGGTCGCTACGCTCCCGCGACTCGCGGTGCTCCTCGGCTCGGTCACGACGTTCCCTCACCTGCGTTGCTTGCGTCGCCGGGGTTCGCGTAGCGACCGGCCCCTTTCAGTCCCACCCGGAAGGAGATGTCACCAAGCGCATCCCGGAGACGGTGTCGCCGTCGCGGACTGACAATACATAAACCCCTCCCGCTCCGTAGTAGGAACCATGACGGACGAGACGCTGGACGACCCCCGATACGAGAAGTACCGAGAGGCCGGCGACATCCTCTCGACGGTGATGAACGAGGCGAGCGAGCGCGTCGAGGTCGGCGCGAGCCAGCTCGAAGTCGCCGAGTTCGCCGAGGAGCGCATCCGCGAGCTGGGCGGCGAGTGCGCCTTCCCGGTCAACATCAGCGTCGACGAGGAGGCCTCCCACGCCACGCCCGCGCGTGACGACGACACCGAGTTCGGCGAGGAGATGGTGTGTCTCGACGTCGGCGTCCACGTCGACGGCTGGATCGCCGACGCGGCGACGACCATCGACCTCACGGACACCCCGGACCTCGTGGCGGCCGCCGAGGAGGCGCTCGACGCCGCAGTAGATACCATCGCGGCGGGCGTCCACACCGGCGAGGTCGGCCGGGCCATCGAGGACGCGGTCCGCGGCCGGGGGTACACCCCCATCCTCAACCTCTCGGGCCACGGCGTCGACCAGTACGACGCCCACACCGGGCCGAGCGTGCCGAACCGCGGGGTCGACACCGGCATCGAACTGGAGGTCGGCGACGTGCTCGCGGTCGAGCCGTTCGCTACCACCGGCCAGGGGAAGGTCGGCGAGGGCAACGACGCCCAGATCTACGAACTCTCGGGAAGCGGCGGCCGGTCGGTCCGGAACCGGCAGGCCCGTCAGCTGCTGGAGGATATCGAGGCGGACTTCGGCCAGCTCCCATTCGCGGTGCGGTGGCTGGACGACGACCGGGCGGAGATGCTGCTCCGGCGGCTCGAACGCCAGGGCGTCGTCGAGGGTCACCCGGTGCTCAAGGAGGACGACGGCGTGCTCGTGAGTCAGGCCGAGCACACGCTCATCGTGACCGAGGACGGTTGCGAGGTCACGACCGAGGGCATCTTCTAACCATGGACCCGCGAGTCCGCGACCACGCCGAGGTGCTGGTCGACTGGAGCGCCCGCGTCGACGCGGGCGACGACGTGGTGGTCAGGGTCGACGAGGGTGCCCACGACCTCGCGGTCGCGGTCGCCGAAGCGCTCGGCGAGCGCGGCGCGAACATGCTCGCGACGTACGTCGCCGACGAGATCGAGTCGGCGTTCGTCCGAGCCCACGACGGGGAGTTCGATCGGGACCCCGACTTCGAGGCCGAGATGCTCGAACGCGCCGACGTGGTGCTGTCGCTCGGGGGCACGCGCAACGTCGCCGAGCGCGGCGCGGTGCCGGGCGACAAGCGCGCCGCATACCGGAAGTCCCGCACCGGCATCCGGGAGCTTCGGATGGACACCGACTGGGTGTCGACGATCCACCCCACGCGGGCGCAGGCCCAGCAGGCGGGCATGGGCATCGCGGAGTACCGGGACTTCGTGTACGACGCGGTCCTGCGCGACTGGGAGCGCCTCGCCGACGAGATGGCCCGGATGAAGGACCTGCTCGACGAGGGCAGCGAGGTCCGGCTCGTCAAGGCGGACACCGATCTCACGATGTCCATCGAGAACAGGACCGCGGTCAACAGCGCGGCGTCGGTCGCCTACGACTCGCACAATCTGCCGAGCGGCGAGGTGTTCACCGCGCCCGAGAACCCGGAGGGCGAGGTGTACTTCGACGTGCCGATGACCCACGAGGGCGCGCGCATCCGGGACGTTCACCTCACCTTCGAGGACGGCGCGGTCGTGGACTGGTCGGCGGAAGTCGGTGAGGACGCGCTCGACGACGTCTTCGCGACCGACGAGGGCGCGCGCCGCCTCGGCGAACTCGGCATCGGGATGAACCGCGGAATCGACCGCTTTACCGACTCCATCCTGTTCGACGAGAAGATGGGCGACACGATCCATCTCGCCGTGGGTCGAGCGTACGACTCCTGTCTGCCCGAGGGCGAGGAGGGCAACCAGAGCGCGGTCCACGTCGACATGATCACGGACGTGAGCGAGGACTCACGACTGGAGATCGACGGCGAAATCGTCCAGCGCAACGGGACGTTCCGGTGGGAAGACGGATTCTAAGGGGAATCGAGCGCCTTTTGGTCCAGCTTTTAGGAGTGAGTGCGGCCGAGATGCTCCGCATCTCGGCCGCGCGAACGAGATAAAAGGTGGGCGCAGGTCGTCCAGCGCGACGGGACGTTCCGGTGGGAAGTCGGATTCTAAGGGGAAGAGAGCGCTTTTCGGTGCTTTTCAGTCCAGCTTCTTTCTGCGAGCGAGCGCGACCGAGACGCGGCGCGCCGCGTCTCGGTCGCGCTCGCTCCCAGAGGGCGGGACAATCAGTGGCAAGCGGAAGCCCGGCACAAATCGTCCGGCTCTCTCCGCGGGAAAACGCTTACGTCCGGATAGCCGAACTCTCGGGCATGGTTCGCGTACTCTCGGACGACGCGGTGGCCGACTGCCTCGACCTCGCCGACCTGCTGGCGGTGGTCCGCGAGGCGTTCGTCAAGCAGGGCCGGGGCGAAGTCGAGCGTCCCGACCGCCCGCACTTCCCGGTCGGCGCTGGCCTCGACGGGACGGGCAACTCGGCCGACGGACCCCACGGCACCGGGCTCGTGATGCCGGCGTACGTCCACGGGGCCGACCACTACGCGACGAAGCTCGTCGGGGTCCACGAGGGCAACGCCGAGCGCGGCCTGCCGACCGTCAACGCCCAGATCGCGCTGATGAAGGCCGAGACGGGGCTTCCAGCTAGCTACATGGCCGGGACGCGGATCACCAACGCTCGCACGGGCTGCATCGGCGGCCTCGCGGCGACCGAACTCGCCGACGAGTCGCCGGTCGCGCTCGGAATTCTCGGCGCGGGCACGCAGGCCCGCTGGCAGGCCCGCGCCATCGCGGCCGCGACGGACCTCGAATCGGTGCGGGTCTTCTCGCCGAGCGACTCGAAGGCGGCCTGCGCCACGGACCTTCGCGAGGAACTGGGTCTGCCAGCCGACGCGGTCGAGCCGGCCGATTCCCCCGAGGAGGCCGTCTCAGGCGCGAACGTGGTCGTCACCGCGACGACCGCCACGGAGCCGGTGTTCCCCGGCGCGGCGCTCGACCCCGGAACGCTGGTCGTCGCGGTCGGGGCCTACTCCGCGGAGCTGCGCGAGGTGGACTCGAAGACGTTCGCCCGCGCGGCGCGCACGTTCGCGGACGTGCCCGCGGAGGTCGCCGAAATCGGCGACGTGCTGGAGTCGGGAGTCGAGCAACAGGACCTGACTCCATTCTCGGAGGTGCTGGAGGGCCGCGCGGGCAGAGAATCGGCGGACGAGATTATCGTCGTGGAGAGCGTCGGGACTGCGGTGCTGGACGCCGCGAGTGCCGAGCACGTGTACGAGCAAGCCGAGTCGCGAGGAATCGGGATTGACGTGGGGCTGTAGCTATTCCCTCGAAAATACATTTTTGTACCGTGGGTCCGGTAAATCTGATATGTCGAGTGGCTCAGTCGATTCGACGACCTCTGCGATAGACTCTGATACGGAACAGCTCAAGCGGCTCCTTCGAAGACTTCACCCGGGAGATCAGATAGAGTACGAAACCAGCACGGGCCGAGAAGGTTCGCACAAAGTCGTCGAGACAGCGATAGAAGACGGTTACTATCGGGTGTACGCCGAAGGGTCTCAAGGTGGAAGGTACCTTTTGATGCCTGAAAAGAGAGACGGTATGGGAGACCATCCTGTTCCGGAGGCGTTCTGGGTCAATCAAGACCCGGACGAGAACAACACGCCCTATGAACTCGTAACGCGAGGATCAATACTCTCGCTGTCCATCACAGCAAGCCGAGAACTGTAACTTCTCACTTTTCGTCGGAGGTGCCGGACGCGTCCGAAACGTCGGCCGTCTTAGGAATCGGGGACTCCTGCTCCTCCTCGATAACCGTCTCCTTCCACGTGCCGCGGGTGAACCACAGCGCGGCCGCGATGGCTCCGAGGACGTTGCCCAGCGCCATCCCGACCCAGATGCCGGTCGGGCCCCAGCCGGCGACGAACGCGAGGCCGTAGACGGTGGGCACGCGGCCGAGCCAGAGCGCGACGATGGAGAATCCCATCGCGGTCTTGGTGTTGCCAGCGCCGCGATACGCGCCGAGCATCACCTGCAGGATAGCCATGAAGGTGAACTCGACCGACCGGATGCGGAGGTACTCCGCGCCGTGTTCGACCGTCTGGGCGGCCGCGTCCGTCCCGGTCGCCATGAACACCGAGACGATGGGTTCGGGGAACAGCGCCGCGACGACTGCGACCGCGAACATCACACCCGCGCCGACTTTCGCGGCGATCCACGCCGCCCGCTCCGCGCGGTCGGCGTTGTTCGCGCCGAGGTTCTGGCCGACCATCGTGTTGGTCGCGCGGCCGAGCCCCATCGCCGGGAGGAAGACGAGCGAGGCGAGCCGGTTGCCGAGGCCGTACGCCGACACCACCGGCGGCGCGAACTGGACAACCAGCGCGGTCAGGGTGATCATCGCCAGCGCGCTCATCGACTGTTCGAGCGTCGACGGGACGCCGATGCGGACGATCTTCCGGATGTGTCCCAGATCGGGCCGGAGGTCCGACGGGCGCACGTTCGGCCCGAAGCGGCTCACGAACAGGACGTAGAAGCCCAGTAGGCTCGCGACGCCTCGCGAGATGATGGTCGCCAGCGCCGCGCCCTCGATGCCCATCGCGGGGACGAGTTCGCTGCCGATTCCCAGCGCGGGCACGGGACCGACGCCGAAGATGAGCAGCGGGTCGAGCACCACGTTGAGCGCGACGCTGACAACCATCACGCGCATCGGGGTCCGGGTGTCGCCGTACCCCCGCATCAGCGAACTGAACACGAAGAAGCCGAACAGGAACGGCAGTCCGAGGAAGAACACCTCCATGTAGTCGGCCGCCAGCGGGACGACCTGCGCGGCGGTCTGGCCCTGACTCGGCAGCGCGGCGAGCATCGGCTCGGTGGCGACGTAGCCGACAGCGCCCAGCATCACCGCGAGCAGCGAGACGAACGACAGGATCTGGCCCGCGACCGTCCCGGCCGACCCCTCGCTGTCCGCGCCGGTGTACTGCGCGACGAGGATCGACCCCGCCGTGGTGAACCCGCCCGCGATGGAGATGAGCAGGAAGATGAGCGGGAAGGCGAGGCTGATCGCGCCCACCGCGTCGGCCGACAGCCGCCCGAGCCAGAAAGTGTCGGCGATGTTGTACGTGACCTGCAGCAGCTGGATGACGACGATGGGCCACGCTAGCCGGAACATCGGACGAACCAGCCCACCTTCTGTGATAGAGTCCTCGACGCCACCCATACTACTTCGGAACGAAGGTCGGAAGTTTGAAGCTTGCGGGTTGGCGGCGTCACCGTCGAAGCCGGGCGATTTGCCCCGCGAGGGGCCGCGTCGCCCGCCGGATCGGCGGGGTTTCACCGCTGCCCCGGAGGCAAGAAAACTTAAATGGTGCGTGCGAGTTAGCCCCACGTACTCGACCATGCCGCCGACGCCCGGAGACTACGACCTGAGCGAGTTGCGCCGCCTCGCGGACCCGAACCGCGAGACGCCCGAGACGTTCGACGAGGCCGACCTGCCCGCCGACCCCGACGAGGTCCTGCGCCACGAACAGCGCGACGAACTCGTCCGGCTCCAGAGCCAGCTGGCCTCGGTGGGCGCGCTGCCGGAGCGGCCGTATCTCGCCAGCCTGCCCGACCGCTACGCCGCGGAGGTCGTCGTCTTCGAGTGGCTCGACCTGCTCATCAATAAGTCCGGGTTCGAGAACACGGGCAACGCGCTGGACTACTACGTCGAGGTCGACTGGATCGCGGGCCCGGTCCGGGAGGACCTCCGCGAGTATATGCGCGGATTCTCGGAGGTCGAGAGCTTCGACCCCGACAAGCCCGGCCCGGCCGACCTCGACGTGGACGACCACGTCACGAGTCTGGTGTACATCGCCCGGTTGGCATCGGTGTGACGGTTTCACCCAATCCTTGAATAATTGAAACAGCGATTTTCAGTTTTTCGTAGACTCCGAGCTTCTAATCCCCGGCGCGCGACCAACACGCGCGAGTGACCGAGGAGGCTGGTGAGGTGTGAGGTTGCGGCGATTCATGTGCCTCGGCAGTAGCTAGCCTCTCCGTCGCTCTGACGGACGTAGCGTGACTCACGAAGCTAGCTACTGCTTGAGCATGGGAGTAACCGCACAGCACCGCCCGGCACCGCAACCTCGTCCTCCCCAACCGCTTGCGCTCCTCGCTTCGCTGCGGTGCTCAGCCCTCACACGCGTTGCTCGCGCGCGCCGGTCTGGAATCTCAGACTGAGCGCACCCGATGTCGAGCCGTCACCGTCTCCGAGACCCCCGGCGTCCGAACGTGTTCGGAAGCAAGAAATTTGCGCCGAAGCTCGTAACTGCCGACTATGGAGTTCAACATCGCGTTCGCCCGCATCGCGCTCATCGTGGCCGTGTTCGGGGTGCCGATAGCCGTCTACGTCTACTGGGACGCGAAGCGGCGCGGCGAGCGCTGGCCGGTGGCGTGGGCGCTGTTCTCCGGGCTGCTCGTCGTCGCCGGACTCGCGGTGTACGTCCTCCAGCGGGGCTTGGGCGAGCCGGAGTGAGCACCGCTTTCGCCACGACCGTGTATCCTCTCACTCCGACCGAGGCCTTCTATCCTCTCGCTCCAACCGAGGCCTTCTATCCTCTCGCTTCCACCGAGCCCTCCTATCCTCGCTCTTGCGGACAGTTCCCTCGTCCGCGCTCTCGCCGCGGCGTGGCACGGCTTATTTATCCTTCCCGTCCCACCCCGGAGACATGCGGCTCGTGCAGATCTCCATCCCAGCGGGCAAGCAGCAGGCGGTCAGCGAGGTGCTCGAATCGGAGGGGATCGACTACATGCTGACCGACGAGACCAGCGGCCGGGAGTTCACCGCCATCGCGTACTTCCCGCTGCCGACCAGCGCGGTCCAGCCGATACTGGACCAGCTACGGGAGGCCGGCCTCGGCGACGACTCCCACGCGGTCATCATCGACGCCGAGACCGACACCTCCCGCCGGTTCGAGGAGCTGGAGAAGCGCTACGCCGAGGACGACAGCACGTCCGAGCAGATCGCCCGCGAGGAGATCACCACGAAAGCGCGCGAGATGGTGCCGGAGTTGCGGACGTATCTGGCGATGACGATCATCAGCGCCGTGGTCGCCACCGCAGGGCTGTTGCTCGACTCGCCGGCGGTCGTGGTCGGGTCGATGGTCATCGCGCCGCTCATCGGCCCCGCGATGAGCGCGAGCGTCGGCACCGTGCTCAGCGACCGCGAACTGTTCCGCGAGGGCGTGAAGCTCCAGTTCGTCGGCGGAGCCACCGCCATCGGGGCTGCGACCCTGTTCGCGCTCGCGGTGCGGTACGGCTACCTCGTTCCGCCGTGGACCGACGTGACGGCCATCTCGCAGGTGAGCGGGCGACTCACGCCCGACTTCCTCTCGCTGGTCGTCGCGCTCGGCGCGGGCGCGGCGGGCGTGTTGAGCCTCGCGTCGGGCGTCTCGGTCGCGCTGGTCGGCGTGATGATCGCCGCGGCGCTGGTGCCGCCCGCCGCCGCGGTGGGCGTCGCGGTCGCGTGGGGCGAGCCGATGGCGGCGGTCAGTTCGCTCGTGCTCGTCCTCGTGAACCTCCTCTCGATCAACCTCTCGGGACTGGCCGTCCTCTGGTATCTCGGCTACCAGCCGAAGAGCTGGTTCCAGTTGAACGAAACTCGATCGACCCTCATCAAGCGCGCGGGCGTCCTCCTCCTCGCAATCGCCGTCCTCTCGGTGTTTCTCGGCGGCGTCACCTACACCACGGTCCAGAACGCGACGTTCCAGAATCAGGCCGAGCAGGACGTAAAGAGCCTGCTCGGGACCGGTGAGTACGAGAACGCGGTGCTGTTCGACATGGCGTTCGAGCAGCGCGGAACCCTCCCGTTCGACCAGTCTGACCGCGTCGTCGTCACGGTGGGACGCCCGCCCGGTGCGGAGTACTCCGGGCTCGCGGACCGGGTGAGCGAGCGCGTCAACCGCAACGCGGACGGGGCGGTCTCGGTGCAGGTCCGGTTCGTGGAGTACGAGACGGTCGAAGGCGAAAGCTGAACGGGCCGGGGCGGAATCTGAACGGGCCGGGGCGAAAGCTGAACGCGACGCGTGACTCAAATCGCGATTTCACCCACAGAGACCTTTTTGTCGACCCGCGTCGTACCGATTTCGCGATGTCAAACAGGATACTACCAGTGATTGGGGTCGCGCTCCTGCTGGCGACGGCGGGCTGCGTGGGGGGCTTCGCACCGACCGACGCGGCGGGCGCACAGGAGGAGACGACGCAGGCACCGGGGTCGAACGACGGGGGCGGCTCGACCATCGGCGTGGTGGCGACCGGGCAGGCCGCGGCCGAGCCGGATCAGGCGCTCGTACAGGTCTCGGTCCTCGCCCGAGCCGACGACGCCAACGTGGTTCGAGAGTCGCTGGCCGAGAACGCCTCGCAGATGCGCGAGGCGCTCGCGGAGATCGGGATCGACGACGACAGCATCCGGACGGTCAACTACGCCATCGACCAGGACTACCGCGAGCGGAACGGCGAGCGCGTCCCCGACGGGTTCCAGGGGGTCCACGCGTTCGAGGTGACGCTGTCGAACGTGAGCGAGGTCGGGTCGGTCGTCGACGCCGCGGTGGCGAACGGGGCCGACAGGGTCGAGCGCGTCGAACTCACCCTCTCGGAGGAGCGCCGCCGCGAGGTCCGGGCCGACGCGCTCCGCGACGCGATGGAGAACGCCCGCGGGAACGCCGAGGTCATCGCCGAGAGCGCGGACCTCACCGTCTCTGGCGTCCGCTCGGCCTCGACCGGCGACCTGAGCTTCAGCCCGGTCAGGGCCGAGACGCTTCAGGCCGACGCCGCCGGCGGCCGGGCTCCGACGAACATCGAGTCCGGCCCGGTGACCGTCACCGCGCAGGTCGACGTGACGTACAACGCGACGAGGTAGAAACCTACCAGAATTGATTTTACGGGTCGGGCAACACGTCATCACATGGACGGTCCTCGACTCTCCGGATCGGGTCTCCACCCGTGGCACGAACTCGTCGAGCACTACACGCCCGACGGCACGCTCGGTCGCCTCCTTCTCGCTGCGGTCGCCGGGTCGGTCGGCGGCACGGCGCTGACGCTGACCATCTGGGTCGTCGCGGTAGCGCTCCCCTTCTGGCCGATCCTCGCGCTCGCCATGGCTGGCGGCGGTCTCGCGGCCGTGGGACTCTCGTTGGTCGCGCTCTGGCCGGTGTATCTCTCGCTCATCGGGAACGTCGAGTCACCGAGCGCGTACCCCGAGGGCCGCACGTCACGAGCGAGAGACTTCGCCCGCGACGCCGACAGCGCCGGCGATTCGGACGACGCCGTGGCCGTGTTGAAGCGCCGGTACGCGTCGGGGGAGATCTCGAAGGACGAGTTCGAGCGGAGGCTCGACGATCTGCTCGGCCTCGACGCGGCGCTCGACTCGTCCCGACGGTCGACCGACCGACTCGGTCGAACGCGCGAACCCGAACGGAACTGATTTCGCGCCCTCGAACCGCACTGGTCCCACGAGGACCGAACTCGACCGCCGTCTCGACCGCGGTTCGGCGGCGGCGTTCGGGCCGCGTTCCGGTCGGATCCGGCGGGAACCGCGGCCTGAACGCTTTTGCGTCGGTGTGACGTGGCTCCCGTGTGCGACTCATCCACGTCGTGATACCGGCCGAGCAGCGCGACCCGGTCCTCGGCGCACTCGACGCCAAGGACATCGACTACGCCGTCCTCGACGCCGAGGATCGAACGGACGGCGACCTGCTCGTCGAGTTCCCGTTGCCGACCGACGGCGTCGGCGACGCGATGGACGCGCTCCGCGAGGCGGGCGTCGACGAGGAGCGCTACACCGTCATCGGCAACGCCGAAACCGCCTCCACGCCGAACATGGAGGCGCTGGAGAACCGCTACGCCGACGACTTCGACCCGCTCACGGTGCGGGAACTCCGGTCGAAGGCCCAGGACATGGCGCGGGACAAGACCTCGTTCGTCTGGATGATCTTCCTGAGCGCCATCATCGCCACCGCGGGCCTGCTCGTCGACTCGCCGGCGGTCGTGGTCGGGTCGATGGTCATCGCGCCGTTCGTCGGCCCGGTGCTCACCGCGGCGGTCGGCGCGGTCACGGGTGACCGGGAGATGCTCAGAGACAGCATCTGGCTGCAGGCGGTCGGCATCGTCGTCGCTATCGCGAGCGCGGTCGCGTTCGGCTACCTGCTCAGGACGCTGTCGCTCGTTCCTCCGGAACTGGAAATCACCGCACTCGGCCAGATCAGCTCCAGAGTCGCGCCGAGTCTGCTCACGGTGGTGGTCGGCCTCGCCGCGGGGAGCGCCTCGGCGTTCGGCCTGTCGACGAAGGGACCGACCTCGCTCATCGGCGTGATGATCGCCGCGGCGCTCATCCCGGCCGCGTCGGCCACCGGCATCGCCGTGGTCTGGGGGTTCCCCATCATCGCCGTCGGCTCGCTGTTGCTCCTTCTGACCTCCATCATCGGGATCAACGTCGCGGCGTTCGGGACGCTGTGGTACCTCGACTACCGGCCGGGCGGGTTCGACCGGAAGCTGTGGAACCCTCGCGAGTCCACGAGTACCGCGCTGTTCGCGGCGTCTGTGCTGGCGCTACTGCTCGTCGTCGGCGGTGCGGCGGCCGCCACCTACCAGCAGATCACCTACGAGCAGACTGTCAATCAGGAGGTCGCCTCCGTCCTCGACGATCAGGCGTACGCGAATCTCACGTTCGTCCAGACGTCCATCCAGTACGGCTTCACGGCCGACCTGTTCGAGCCCGAAACAATCACCGTCACCATCAGTCGGACCTCCGACCGGGAGTATCCGGAGCTGGCGAACCGGCTCCAGCGACGCGTCGCCGCCGAAACCGGTCAGAACCCCGCGCTCCGGGTTCGCTTCGTCGACTACAACGTCGCGGAGTCGTCTGGGTCCGAAGCGCGCGTCTCTCCGCGATTTACCCGTCAATCTCGATCTCTTCGCCGTCCTCGAACGCCGTGACGGTTACGTCGCCGTCCGTGACCTCACCGCCCGCGACCTCCCCGCCTGCGCCATCGCCAGCCGCGACCTCGACCTCCAGCATCGTCGCCGTCTCGGCCGGCGACGCGCCGGTCGCGCTCCCCGGATTCAGGAAGCGCACGCCGGCTATCTCGTCGTCGACGAGTTCGTGGGTGTGTCCGGCGACCGCGATTGCAGTTCCGCCGTCCTTACGTTCCCCGCCGTCGAGTTCTGCCTCGATGGCCTCCGTGATGGTCGCCACGTACTCCTCGCCCGAGGTGGCGGTGCCGTGGATCACGACGATGGTGACGCCCTCGACCGTCACGGTGGCGACCTCCGGCAGGTCGAGTTCCGCGGGGTCCATGTTGCCCGCGACCGCGGTGAACTGCTCCCCCGCGAGGTCGGCCACCGTCTCGTAGGCGTCGGCGTCGTCGAAGTCGCCCGCGTGGATGGTGTGGTCGGCGTCACGGACGCGGTCGGCGACCCACTCCGGGAGTCTGTCCGCGCGAGATGGTACGTGCGTGTCGCTGACGACGGCGATTCGGGCCATGCGCCAGCGTTCGATGCCCCGCGGGAAAAAGTGGAGGACATCGGTGACGATGAGATTGTCCCGGTTCCGGTTTGGCGGTGACCTTTTCCCGAACGCCACCGTGCGTCCGTGGGGGACAAGGGGAATGCTACCAGACAACACGAAGACGATAGCCGTACTGCTGGGCGCACTGCTGGTCGCGGCCGGGGTCGGCGGCGCAGCGGCCGCTGCGCCGCC